>NZ_LMHA01000001.1:0-600000 GCF_001427635.1 Pseudoxanthomonas sp. Root65 | reverse complement strand
AGGAAGCCCTTGTTGGCCAGGTCGATCATGCCCGCGAAGCGCGCACGTCCGTGCAGGTTCCGATAGCTGCGCAACTTGTAGACCATCACCGACAGTGCGGCCCAGACCAGCAGCATGATGCCGCCGCCGAGCGCGCCCGCCGTCTTGATGCGCCACGCGTACGGTTGCACGCGGGGGTGGTCGAGGTGCCTGAGGTAGTCGACGTAGGTGCCCCATCCGACCAGGCCCCCATCCAGGCCGAGGAACAGCAGGGCCAGATAGCCGGAGAGATAAAGCGCGCCGACGGCCGCCAGGGCCGCCAGTGCCAGGATGATCAGAATACGCGTACTGCCCACGTTGCCCCCTGTTTCCCCGTCCGCCACCCGCGGACGCTTGTTCCATGACGATGCTCGCGATCTCAGCGTCCGCTAGTGCTGCGCGCTTCCTGTTCGCCCGACGTATCGATCAGTACGTACTGATCGTTCTTCTGCCAGCGGGGAAGTCCCTCCTGCAGCCGGATGCACGGCTGCCCGCTGCAGGAGGTGATGGTGACCTGCTGCAGCGCTTCCAGCACTTCCGCATCCACCTTCGCCTGCGCCGCGCGTTGCAGGTTGTGCCGTGCCGCGTAACCGCTGCCTGCCACCAGCAGCAGGCAGGCGACGGACAGCACGCCCAGCGATTTCCAGCCGAGGAAGCGCGCGCGCTGCGTGAGCTGCGCCTGCTCCTGTTGCAGGTGATCGGCGACCTGGCGTAATCGCGCTGCCGTCTCGCCGATGCTGTGGGTGGCGGCGGGTATCTCCTGTGCCAGCGCGTCGTGGATGGCGCCACGTGTCTGCTCACCGATCTCGCGCCTGCCATCGTCGATGGTCTTGCCGACCGCGATGGCCGACGCCTGCAGTTCCTTCGCCGCCGCCTGCTGTGCGGCGGCGGCCTTGTTGCACTGGTCTGTCAGGTGCGCCGCCAGCAATGCCGCGTTGGCGACGAACTCCTCCATCTTCGACGGTTCCATATCGCTCCTTGTCACGCTATGCGTGATCGCCACTTCGATACCAGCATGATGCAACAGATGTTTTTCATTCAAGCGATGGCGATCGGTTCGGACGATGGCGTAGGAAATTTCCTACATGGCATAGATTCTTGCGCGTTATCACACGCGCGCATGCACCTTCATTCATCGCAGTGAAGATTGATTTCACATTGGATGTGACGTCGTTCGTGTTTTCACGCGCACCTTCACATTCCTGATCGAACCTGCTGTGTCGATTTAATCCTATTGCAACAAGTCCCTTGTTTTATAGGGTTTCGCAAGGTTTCTTGATGTAGCTGAAGATCGACATACACATGTTTACTTTTTCAATTCTGTTGACGCCGCAAAAGCGCGTGGATATGTTCGGCTCGACTGTCGTGATGCAGTACGCGAATGGAACGTGCGACCCGCGTTAAAGGTCGCACGAGTGTCGAAGGAGCGTTGACGCATGGATGCGAATACAGGGGGCAGTGCGCAGGAAGGTAGCCTGCGCGAGGCGATAGCCGCGGGATTGTCGTGGATCCCGGCGCGCAGGCGTGCATTGCCACCCGCTGACATTCATCAGTGCCGTGACGCATTCCAACGGGAACGCGCATCGGACGTGTGTTGCTGGCGATTGCAGAAAGGTGGATTCGTGATCCCGAACGTCGTTCTTCGCAAGATGATGTTGTCGTGTGTCGTGATGGTGCCGATGGTGGTCGCGGGATGCGCCACGCCACAGGCTGCCGATATCAACGGGCGCTGGCGGCCGGTGAACCGGTTTGCGGAGGCGCCGCAGGCCATCCCGCTGCAGCAGGTCTACATCTACCAGGCCTCTCCCGCGGACGGCACGCTCAAGACCATGCTGGGCCGCTGGGCCAAGGACGCCCGTCTCACGCTGGCGTACCTGCACCCGAACGACTACACGCTGCACGCGCCCATCGCGAACATCCGCACGGGAAGCCTGGAGGACGCCGCCGCCGCGCTGTCGGCGGCGTATGCGGAGCAGGGCGTGCAGGTGTCCGTCGAGCGCCCCCGGATCATCGTGAGCCAGGCGCTGCCGCCGTCGGCGGACGTGGCGCCGACCGCGCCGCTCGGCGACTGAAGGCGACGGCCCGCGCATGTTCAGGAAAAAGACCTCTTCCCCCGATATCGATCGCGCCGTGGCGCAGGGCGTGAGCTTCGAACTGACGCTGGCCGAGCGCGCGCGCAAGAGTGAACGGCGCGCCTGGCTGGTCGCGTGGTCGGCCATCGTGATGTCGCTGATCCTGGCAGGCGGCTACTTCCTGTTCCTGCCGCTGAAGGAGAAGGTGCCGTATCTGGTGATGGCCGATCCCTACACCGGGACCGCCAGCGTGGCGCGCCTGTCGGGCAACTTCCAGGACCGCGATGTCACCACCGAGGAAGCCATCAACAAGAGCAACGTGGCGCAGTTCGTCCTTGCCCGCGAGTCCTACGACTCCGGCCTGATCGGTCAGCGCAACTGGCGCACCACGTTGTCGATGGCCGGGCCTGCGGTGGCGCCGGCCTACACAGCACTCCATTCCGAGAGCAATCCGGATCGGCCGTTCCGCCTGTATGGCGGCGGCCGCGCAGTCCGCGTCCGCATCCTCAGCATCGTGCTGATCGGGGGCACCGGCGGACAGCGCCCGACGGGAGCGACCGTGCGCTTCCAGCGCAGCGTCTACGACAAGGGACGCGGAAGCTCGCAGGCGCTGGACAGCAAGATCGCGACGATGGAGTTCACCTACAACCCCGACCTCCGCCTGGGTGAAGAGGACCGGCTGCTCAATCCGCTCGGATTCCGCGTGACCAACTACCGCGTGGACGATGACTTCGCAGCGGCAGCCTTGCCCGAGCGCGAGTTCCCCGTGCCGCCGGCCGCGCCGGGTCCCGCAACGTCGTCGGCGGCACCACAGGCGGTGGATCCCGCAGCGGCAGCGGCTGCAGCGCCGGCGAGCGTGCCCGGCGACAACGAAGTATCGACAGCGCCGCTGCCGGCGGAGCAATCGGAAACAGAGACTCGACCTGGAGTGCCGCCACAATGAGGTTGAAGGACACCCTGCTGCGTTTGGCTGCCCTTGGCTTGCTGCTCATGACACTGCCTGCGTTCGCGCAGGTGATCGAGGAGTACACCTACGCGCCGGACAAGGTGTATCCGGTACGCACCGGCCTTGGCATCACCACCCAGATCGAGCTCTCGCCGCACGAGGAGATCCTGGACTTCAGCACCGGCTTCAGTGGCGGCTGGGACATCAGCCGTCGCGGCAACGTGTTCTACCTGAAGCCCCGCAACGTCGACGTGGATACCAATCTGCTGGTACGCACCGCCGCGCACTCGTACATCTTCGAACTCAAAGTCGTTGCCACGGACTGGCGCGTGCTCGACCAGGCGCGTGCGGCCGGCGTGCAGTACCGCATCACCTTCGCCTATCCCGGCGACACCAGCTTCGCCGGCGCCACCGCCAGCGCACCGCAGGAAGTCGCGTCCGAGCTGAGCACCGAGGTCGAGCCGGGGCGGGCGTACCACTTCAACTACGAATACGCCCAGCGCAAGCGGGGCCCGACATGGCTGGTGCCGGCGACGGTCTACGACGACCGCCGCTTCACCTATATCCGCATGGGCGACCGCACGCGCTTCCCCAGCGGCAACTTCCCGGTGGTGTTCGCGCGGGACAGCGAGGACGGTGACGAATTCGTCGTCAACTCGACGGTGCAGGACGACACCATCGTGGTGCACGGCACCTATCCCTACTTGGTCATCCGCCACGGCGACAACGTGGTGGGCCTGCGCAGGAGCCCGGAATGACGAACCAGACGCCCAACGACCATCCGGATGCGGGCCCCGAGCGGGTCGTTCCGCAGAATCCTTACCAGCGGGCGGCACCTGAGGCCGATCCGGACCTGGACGCGAACGCGCCCTACCTGCGCTCGGCCGATGTGCAGCGGCTCAACCGCAAGGCGCTGGTCTTCCTGGCAGGCATCATCGCGCTGATGCTGCTGGTGGTGTTCTGGATCTTCAGTGGCGGCCTGTCGTCGAAGCAGGGCGACGCGCCCACCAAGGCCCCGGGTGAGCAGGTCGTCATTCCCGCCGCCCCGCGCGATCTGCCCGAGCTGCCGCCCGAGGCGCCCCCCGTGCCCGTCCAGCCGGACCTGCCGCCGCTGCCGGTCGTCGATGAGACGGGCCCGTCGACGGCATCCATGATGGCCATGCCCTCCGGCATGCCGGGCCGACAGGAGCCGTCACTGCGCGAGCGCCGCATGCTCGACATGGCCACCACGTTCGGCGAAGGCGGCGATCCGGAGGCCGCTGCGGGCGCCGGCATGGAGGATGCCGGCATGGCGCAGTACGCCGCGTTGATGGGGCAGGGACAGGCGCCTGCCGCGCCGCGCGAACCGCCCGACGGCATGACCAGCGCCAAGCCGCTCTACAACCCCAACACGCTGCTGCTGCGCGGCACTTACATCCGCTGCGTGCTCGAATCGCGTGTGATAACCGACGTGCCGGGCTACACCTCGTGCGTGGTGACCGAGCCGGTCTATTCGGTCAATGGCAAGCGTCTGTTGCTGCCACGGGGCTCGAAGGTCATGGGCAGTTACAACTCCGACGCCATCATCGGCGAGCGCGCCGCCATCGTGTGGGACCGGATCACTACGCCCACGGGCATGGACGTCAACATGCGCAGTCCTGGCACCGACATGCTCGGAGCGGCCGGCAATCCGGGGCACTACTCCGCGCACTGGGCCCAGCGCATCTCGTCGGCGCTACTGATCAGCATGCTGAGCGATGCGTTCAAGTACGCAGGCGCGAAGAACGGTCCGCAGGAGACAGCCATCGTCAATGGGGCGATCTACCAGAATCCCTACGAGAGCAATACCGCACGCACCATGGAGCGTCTGGCCAACATGGCGCTGGATCGCAACATGGCGCGGCCGCCGACGGTGACGATCAACCAGGGCACCATCGTCAATGTCTACGTCGCACGCGATGTCGACTTCTCCGCGGTGATGCGCTGACAGGCGGGCAGGCATGGACACGCAGAACGAGCCCCTTGCCCGCGTCTCCAACGAGTTCCTGGACTACCAGTACCAGGTGCTCGGGATCGGCGAGCACATGCACTCCTCGGAGGTCACCGAGATCTGCATCAACCGCCCGGGTGAGCTCTATCTCGAAACGGCGCGCGAAGGCTGGTTGAAGGCCGATGTGCCGTCGCTCACCTTCGAGCGCGCCCGCCAGTTCTGCACTTCGGTAGTCAATGAGAGCAATACCGGGCAGCGCATCACCGACATCGATCCGATGGTCTCGCTGACGTTCCCCACCGGCCAGCGCGCCCAGTTCGTGATTCCGCCGGCCTGCGATGCCGGCAAGGTGTCCATCACCATCCGGCTGCCGGCGAAATTCAGCAAGTCGCTGGAACAATACGAGCAGGACGGTTTCTTCGACGAGATCCTCGAGCAGCAGCAGGTGCTCGGCGACCACGACCAGGAACTGCTGGAACTGCGCCGCAGCCGCAACTACGCCGAGTTCTTCCGCAAGGCGGTGCACTACCACAAGAACATCGTGGTAGCCGGTGCGACGGGCAGCGGCAAGACCACTTTCATGAAGTCGCTGGTCAACCACATTCCGGACCAGGAGCGCCTGGTGACGATCGAGGACGCCCGCGAACTGTTCATCCGGCAGCCCAATGTGGTGCACCTGCTGTATTCCAAGGGCGGCCAGAGCGCCAGCAACATCACCGCGAAGAACTGCATGGAAGCCTGCCTGCGCATGAAGCCGGACCGCATCATTCTGGCCGAGCTGCGCGGCGACGAGTCCTTCTATTTCATCCGCAACTGCGCCTCCGGCCATCCCGGCTCCATCACCAGTTGCCATGCCGGCAGCACGGCACAGACCTGGGACCAGCTGGCCCTGATGGTGAAGGCCTCAGCCGAAGGCGCGGGGCTGGAATTCGAGGTCATCAAGCGCCTGCTCAAGATGACCATCGACATCGTCGTGCATATCAAGGCGCATGCGGGTCGTCGTTACATCACCGGCATCGATTTCGATCCCGCGCGCGCGCTCGCGTCCTGACAGGGAGGGAAGCACATGAACATCACACATCCGTCCCAGGGCCATCGCACATCTCCTTGTTCGCGGAGGATCCGCTGATGCTGCCGGGCATGGAACTGATGGGCTGCACCGGACTGGCGGTTCCGCCGACGGTGATGGAGCACGTCGTGAAGGTCGAGTCCTCGTTCAATCCCTATGCGATCGGCGTGGTGGGCGGACGGCTGGCCCGGCAGCCGCGCAATCTGCCGGAAGCACTGTCGACCGCGCGCATGCTGGAGGAGCGCGGCTACAACTTCTCGCTGGGGCTGGCGCAGGTGAACCGCCACAACCTGGCACGGCAGGGGTTGGACAGCTACGAGAAGGCATTCGCTGTCTGCCCCAACCTGCAGGCGGGCTCGCGCATCCTGGCGGAGTGCTACTCGCGTTCCGGCAGCGACTGGGGCAAGGCCTTCAGTTGCTATTACTCCGGCAATTTCACCACCGGGTACCGGCATGGCTACGTCCAGAAGGTGTTCGCGTCCTGGCAGCGGCAGGCGGGCAGCGACACGGCGGCGGCCATTCCGGTGATCGACCGGCATGGCGCGGCCAAGCGGCGTCCTTCGGGCGTGCGCGCTGTGGCCACCGGCGCAGCGTCGTCCCTCGTTGCGCGCCGCATCGAAGAGGCAAAGACCGAACGGGCCACCGCGCAGCGCACGGCCAGTCTCGCGGCGGCCGACGTTCGGCCGGCGCCAGCAGCGGTGCGCGCGGTGCCGCCGTCCGCTGCGCCCGTGGCCGCGCCCGCCATCGCCCAGGCATCCGCCGAGGCGCCGGTCACGGTGCAGCCTTATCACCAGAACACCACCTCGGCGCCGCAAGCGCCGCAGGTCGTGCAGGCATCCGGGAGGGATGACGCTTTCGTCTTCTAGCAGCACCCGCCAGGGATGGCTCAACGGCACGCGAAAGTGCCAACCACCGTTGCAATCACCACTTGGGGTCTACCATGAACAACACGTCTATCATCCAAGCAAAGCAGGTCTTCACCGCCCTGGCCATCGCGGCCGTTGCCGTCGCCGCACTGGCGTTTCCGGAACTGGCCTTCGCCCAGGACGGGTCCGGCGCCAAGACCAGCGTCACCACGTTCTTCACTAACCTCAATGGCCTGCTGAACGTGGCATCGATCGCGATCGTCACGATCGCCGTCATCTTCGCGGGCTACCAGATCGCCTTCAACCATAAGCGCGTCGGGGACGTGGCGCCGGTACTGATCGGTGGCTTCCTGATCGGTGCGGCGGCGCAGATCGCCAAAATGCTGTTGCCCGAAGACGTGACATCGACGGCCATGGCCCTGGGCCAGATGCTGGTCAACTATGCATAAGAACGTGCTGTTCAGGGGGTGCACGCGCCCGCCGATGTTCATGGGGGTGCCGTACGTGCCCTTCACGATCGCGGCGGGTGGCTGCCTGCTGCTCACGTTCTACTTCAACATGTTCTTCCTGGCCCTGCTGCCGGTGGTCATCTTCATCATGCGGCAGATGGCGCGCCGCGACGAGATGATCTTCCGGCTGCTCGGGCTGCGGTGGCAGTTCCGGACCCGCGTCCGGAATCTTCGCCACCACGAAGGCATGTGGGTGTTCACGCCCAATACGTACCGCAAGCGCTTCGACGACTCGATTCCGGACTGACCCCATGCTCGCGCCCGACCTGTCCATCGCCGAGTTCATTCCCTTGTCCGCCCACGTGTCGCCGCACGTGATCAAGACGACGGGTGGCGACTTCCTGCTGACGTGGCGGCTGGACGGGCTGCCCTTCGTCGGGCGCGAGGAATGGGAACTGGAGCATCGCCACAACAGCTTCAACCGCATGCTGCAGACGCTACGCGCGCCGGATTTCGTCAACGTGGCGTTCTGGGTGCACGACCTGCGCCGTCGCGGGCGGATCCGCTCCGGCGCGCGGTTCGCCCAGGCCTTCAACCAGACGCTGTCGGACGAGTACTTCGATGCGCTGACCGCGCAGAAGATCATGCAGAACGAGCTGTACCTGACCATGATCTACCGGCCCATCGTGATGGGGAAGAAGTTTGTCGAGAAGTCTGCCAACGTGCCCCGCCTGCAGGCCGAGCAGGAACAGGCGGTGGACAAGCTGATGGAGTTGGCCGGCAACGTGGAGGCGGTGCTGAAGGACTACGCGCCGGTGCGGCTGGGGATGTACGAGTCGGACGCCGGCGGGGTGTTCTCCGAGACGCTGGAGTTCTTCGGCTTCGTGCTCAACCGGATTTCCGAGCCGGTGCCGGTGCTGCGCGCGCCGCTCTACGACTACCTCGCGGTGAGCCGGCACATGTTCTCGTCCAAGACCGGCGACTTCGTGGTCAGCACGCCGGACGGAAAGAACCACTTCGGCGCCATCCTCAACATCAAGGAATACACGGATGGCACCTGGCCCGGCATCCTCAATGGACTGAAGTACCTCGACTTCGAGTACGTCATCACGCATTCGTTCAGTCCGATGGGCCGCCAGGACGCGCTCAAGGTGCTGGACCGCACCAAGGGCATGATGATCTCGTCCGGCGACAAGGCGGTCAGCCAGATCGTCGAGCTCGACGGTGCCATGGACCAGGTCGCCTCGGGCAACTTCGTGCTGGGCGAGTACCACTTCATCATGACCCTGTACGCGGAAGACCAGCAGCGCCTCTCGCAGAACGTGGCGGTGGCCCGGGCGGAACTGTCCAACGCCGGCTTCGTGTCCGCCAAGGAAGACCTGGCCGTCTGCTCGTCGTTCTATTCCCAGTTGCCGGCGAACTGGCGCTACCGGACACGGCTGGCCAATGTCAGCTCGCTGAACTTCCTGGGCCTGTCGCCGCTGCACAACTTCGCCACCGGCAAGCGCGACAACAATCCGTGGGGCGACAGCGTCACGGTGCTGCAGACCACCAACGGCCAGCCCTACTACTTCAACTTCCACGCCACGCACCCGGCCGAGAACTCGCTGGGCGAGAAGGCCATCGCCAACACCATGGTGATCGGCAAGTCCGGTACCGGCAAGACGGCGCTGATCAACTTCCTGCTCAGCCAGGTACAGAAGTTCGATCCGGTGCCGACCATCTTCTTCTTCGACAAGGACCGTGGCGCGGAGATCTTCGTGCGCGCCTGTGGCGGCAACTACCTGGCGCTGGAGAATGGGCAGCCCACCGGCTTCAACCCGTTCCAGTGCGAGCGCACGGACGGCAACGTGCAGTTCCTCGCCGGGCTGATCAAGGTGCTGGCGGCGAAGACCCATTACACCGCACGCGAGGACGAGGACATCTTCCGTGCGGTGGAATCCATGCTCGACATGCCACTGCACCTGCGGTCGATGACCAACTTCCAGAAGAGCCTGCCCAACATGGGCGACGACGGCCTGTACGCGCGCCTGCGCAAGTGGACCGCCGGCAACGCGCTGGGCTGGGTCTTCGACAACCCGGTGGACACCATCGATCTGGGCCGGGCCAGCATCATCGGGTTCGATTACACCGACGTCATCGAGAACGCCGAGATCCGCGTGCCGGTGATCAATTATCTGCTGCACCGGCTGGAGGAACTGATCGACGGCAGGCCGCTGATCTACGTGATGGACGAGTTCTGGAAGATCCTCGACGGCGGCGGTGCGCTCAAGGACTTCGCCAAGAACAAGCAGAAGACCATCCGCAAGCAGAACGGCCTGGGCATCTTCGCCACCCAGAGTCCGGAGGACGCGCTGGCCAGTGACATTTCGGCGGCCCTGATCGAACAGACCGCCACGTTGATCCTGTTGCCCAATCCGAACGCGGCACGAGAGGACTACATCGAGGGCCTGAAACTGACCGACGCGGAGTTCCAGGTCATCAAGAGCCTGGACGAACGCTCGCGCTGCTTCCTGGTCAAGCAGGGCCACGCATCGACCGTATGCCAGCTCAATCTGCGCGGCATGGACGACGCACTGGCGGTCATCTCGGCCAGCACCGACAACATCGAGATCATGCATCGGATCGTCGACGAAGAGGCCGAGCGCCTCGGGATCGACAAGGCCGACCTCCTGCCCGAGCAGTGGCTACCGCGCTTCCAGGAGGAGCGGAAGGGGTCGCGCAGCCGTCGGGAGACGCCCACCACATCGCCAAATCGGGAAGACCGTTCCAACGGCCCGCGCTCCACGCGGCCCACTTACTCCAGCATCCAGCGCTGACCGAGCGTAGAGGACATCACCATGAATCCGTTGACACACCGCCACATCGTCATCGCCCTGCTTGTCATGGGACTGGGAGCGGCCTCCAGCGCCCAGGCGCAATGGCGGGTGATCGACCGGGACGCGAATAGCAAGCTCCAGGACATGAATGGCCGCATCGGTACGACCAGCGCGACCGGCAACGGCAACGGCACGGTGAACGGCAACCTGCGTGAGCTTTACCAGCAGCAGGTGTTCGAATCGTTCAACGGCAACAACGAGGACAGCAAGGCGGCGCCGGAGCCTGAGGAAAAGCTGCAGCATGCTCAGCCCACTCAGAGTGGCGTCAACATGAATGCTGACAACCGCTGCAAGCAGGCCGCCAGCGGTATCGCCCAGCAGCAGTACCAGCTGTGCCGCGAAATCGTGAACACCGAACTGGCAAAGTACAACTACTCGCTGAAGATGTACGAAGTGACCACGCAGCGCCAGCGCTACCTCGACGAGCTGAAGCGCCAGCGTGGCAGCATACAGAGCCACGAAGTCGGCAAGCTCCAGGACAACACCAACCGCATCCTGCTGTTGATGTCGCAGATGGAGATCGATCGGCAACAGCAGCAGACCTACATGGACGCCTATGTTGCCCGCATCGGCTTCCTGCAGGAAGCCAGCAAGACGCTCGCCCAGCAGGCGCTGGAAGGCAAGGGCGATTCGGGCGGCGGTGGACTGGGCGGCGCCATCGGCGGGGCGGTCGGCATCGCCACCCTTAAGGCGGCACTGGAAGTCGCGCAGTCCAGGCGGCGCAACTGATCCCCGACCGTAACCTGTGCCGCAACGCAGGACGCGTTGTGGCGGCACGAAGGAATGAACATGGTGCACTTGCCTTCATTGGATAACGGACTCGCGGCCCTGCTGCGCGGCATGGAGGCGGCGATCGGCGCCGTGGAACGCTGGGCCTTCTTCCGTCTGGTGTTCGACTGGGTGGACGAGGAGATCAACATCTTCCGCGACAACCTGCTCGGCGCGATGGCCGAGTGGGTCGGCGGCATCGCCTTCGTCCTGCTGACGCTCTGGGTGCTGCTGCAGGGTTATCGCATCGTCACCGGCCAGTCGCGCCAGTTCATGATGGAACTCGTGGTGAAGTCGCTGAAGTGGGTGCTGATCATCACGGTCGCCACGACGTTCTCGTTGGGGAGCAGCGACATCCATCGGCTGCTCACCGACGATATGCCGACCACCATCAACCAGATGGTGACAGGTGAAGACGAGGGCCCCGAGGACTCCATCGACGACAACCTGCAGACGATGGAAGCCGCGATGGTCGCCATCGATGCGCTCTATACCAGCTTCGACGAGACGCTGCAGGCCGCCAAGACGCGGACGATGTGGTTCACAGGCGTGGGGGTGGCCGGACCTTCGTTGATGGGAGGAGCGATCCTGCTGATGTACAAGATGGCGATGGCGCTGTTCATCGGTCTGGGACCCTTCTTCATCCTGTGCCTGGGCTTCGAGCAGACCAAGGGCATGTTCCAGAAATGGGTCTGGTACGGTATCGGCACCATGTTCTCGCTGGCGGTGTTGAGCTTCACCGTGTCGATGATCTCGAAGCTGCTCGGCGCCGTAGCGGTTTCTTATGTCGCCCAGTACCTGGCTACGCTCGCGGCGAACACTTCTCCCCAGGGCGTCAGCAGCATGGCCATGCAACAGGGCGGTCTGGGACTGCTGATGACCCTGTTCCTCGTTACCGTGCCGCCCATGGCCGCCGCCTTCTTCCAGGGCACTGTCGGACAATTCATGGCGTACAACGCGTTTGGGCAGGGGCAGGCGATGCAGCCGACGCGGCCGGGTGGGGGGTATGTTCCCGCAGCCGGAGGAGAGGCGAGTAATCCGAATAGTGCTGCGGTGCACAGTCATCGGGGGACAATCGCATGAGCAGAGAGTTTTTGGAGAACTTCTCGGTAGCCGTCATTCTGGTGGTCGCCGGCACACTGCGTTCGCCAGCCGTACTCGCTCAGACAGCGTGCCCTCAGGGCGTTACGCCAGGCAGTTCGCAGTGCCTGCCTAGTCCTCAAGGCGGAAATCAGGTAGTCCAGGAGGCGACTCCACGTTGGAAACTGACCTGGGGTGCGATTTCCCTTGATGACAAGACTGTCTCGATTGGGACGGCTACAGGACAGGCATCGCGTCGAGCTGCGGTGAAAGAAGCGACAAGAAAGTGCGAGTCAATCGGTGGGAAAGAGTGCAGGATCATTCTCTACTACGAGAATCAATGTGCTGCGATCGCGGAGCCTGTAGCAGACATCGGAACGATGATTGCTTCATACAAGGTTGGTCTTTCCTCTCAAGAAGCAGTCGATATGGCGGTGCAGGAGTGTGAAAGAAGAAATAATGCGGGAAGGTGCAAGCCCATCTACTCGAACTGCACGACTCCCATAAGGATCAGATAGTTTCAAGCCAAGTCATGAAATTTTCGTTCTCACTAGTGCTTTTATCTCTACCTGGATTTTGTTCGGGAGCGCAGGTCGAGACTGCGTGCCCGCAAGGCGCCATCCAGGGAAGTTCACAGGTGTCTGCCGACCGGGTCGATTGCTACGCAGCCTGAGACCGATGCCGTCACCTTGGCGGGCAAACAAGGATCATTAAAAGAAGAAGGACCTTCCATGAGCAGAATTTCACTACTTATTCTTGGAGTTTTATCGGTCGCTGCTTGTGCCTCCATACCGGCAAACCTGGCGGCGAACAAATGGGTTGGAAAGACGATGAACGATGCACTCTCCTCTTTTGGCCCGCCTCGAGAGACGCAGACGCAACCTGATGGAAGGACGAGGAACGTGTGGCGTTTCGAGCGCTATGTGGACGAGGTTGTCCCGACCGGGAACGTCCTTGGCAGGGATGCTGGCGGACGGCCCACGCTTTACGCGACGCAGGGCATCAGGCGGGTCAAGTTCTCCTGCGACCTGACCCTCGTGAGCGAGGGCGACACCGTGGTGGATGCCCGCCCGAAGCCGGTGGCGGGCATCGGTCCAGCGATGGCAGGTGGTTGTGACGGGCATGGGATTTGAGATTCCCAGCCGTCGTTGTTATCAGCAAAGGAGTTGGCGATGGATGAGAGACCCATGGGGCGAAGTCGACCAGCGAAGGCGGCCGTCGTTCTCCTTCTCCTTTCCCAGACAGCCTGCAGTGGTGCCATGAACAATCAAGCCAGCCCCCAGTTCACTGAGAATCCCACTCCGCGCCAGGCCTATCGGCTGACGCTGCGCATCGAAGGTGCGCCCGGCCCGTTGGAGGTCGTGTCCAGCGCCGCGCAGTACGACGTGGTCAATCACGAGTGCCTGCCGCCGCCGAAGGACAATCCGGGGGGACATACCTCGCCGGTCCCCACCCACGACATTCCGTTCCGTCTGGAGCGCGTATCCGACAGCGAGTACGCAGGCGTCTTCTATACGGACGGCATGGTCGATGCCGAGTACCACGGTCGCGGCGTCTGTCGGTGGGAGCTGATCCAGGCGCAGGTACAGCTGCGTGCGCCGGGACACCAGGGAGACACCCACTTCATCGCCAAGCTCAATGGCGACGAACTGCCGCAGGGAACGCCGAAGGCGTTCCACTACTGGAAAGCACGCTATCCGAAGGAATCGGGATCGGAGGGCTACCGGGATTACGGCCAGCCCGACCTGCAGAAGGTGCCGGCGGATCAGCGCGATGACTTCTTCGGCGTGGTGCTGACCGTCAAGGAGGCCTGAGCATGGGACTTACCTCGCAGCAATACGCGCATCTGGCCGACCACAGCTACGACCGTGGCGGGCAGATGCAGGACCTGCTCAACAAGGATGTGGTGATCGGCGGAGAGCGCTACCGGGTAATCGACTATGTCGACAATCCCCGGACCGGTTACCAGGGCACCATCTACCAGCACGAGGCCACCGGCGCCGTGGTGGCTGCGCATCGCGGCACCGAGTTCGGCCGCGAAGCCTTCCGTGACGGCGTGATCGCCGATGCCGGCATGGTGTTCACGCGCACCAACAGCCAGGCGGCGGACGCGGTCGAACTGACCCGTCGTGCGGTCGAGTATGCGGAACGCCAAGGGCGCGAGCCCGGCAGGACCGCGCCCGAGGTCACGGTCACGGGGCATTCGCTGGGCGGAACGCTGGCGCAGGTGTCGGCGCACCATTTCGACCTGCGTGGCGAGACATTCAACGCCTACGGTGCCGCCAGCCTGGGCCGGCGCATCCCGGAAGGGGGCGGTCGCGTGACCAACCACGTGATGGCGGTCGATGCGGTCAGCTCCGCCAGTCCGCATTACGGGCAGCTGCGCATCTACGCTACACCGGCGGAGATCGAGACTCTGCATCGCACCGGGTACCACGACAACATCGTGCGCGACCTGCTGCAGCGGGACATGCCGCTGACCGCGTCCGTCCTGTCCGGCGGCTCGCACAGCATGCACAACTTCCTTCCCGTGGATGGCGAAGGCCGCCCCGACCGTTCCGCGCTGGACGATCCGGCCGCGCGACGCCTCGCGGAGGAGCACCGCGGCATCATCGCCGATTACCGCGACGATGTCGGTGACCTGCGTCGTGGCGTCACCGTGACGGCCCGCGGCCCTGTCGGTCTGGTGCTGGATGGAATCGATCGCATCCGTGGTCCCGTGCCGGCAGGCGAGCCAGCAGTACGCGATGAGCGCGAACGCCAGGATCGCACGTCGCAAGCCGACACGCCGCACCGCATCGACGCGACGCTCGACGCACCGCAGATGTCATGGCGCCCGAGCCCCGAAGTGGAGCGATTGCTGGCGGCGGCGGGCGAGCGCGATCCCGCGGCGCTGCAACGTGCACAGCACGATCTGCACGCGTCGCCGACGGGCCAGGCGTGGCGTGAGCGGGTCGAGGCGCACCAGCGGGATCTGGCAGCCCACGAGCGCGCGCCGGACTTCCAGACCGAGCAACGGATGCCGGCGCAGATGGACATTGCACGCTGACAACCGTATCCCGTATCAAGAGGAATGCAGCCATGAAACGGAGCATCAAACTTCTCATCCCGCTGGGCATGCTGGTGCTGTTCGATCTCAGCGCCCAGTCCGATGGCTACTACCAGCGCCTCTACTACCGCATGGACGACCCGTTCGTGTTCTGCACGCAGGGCCAGGACGTCAGGAAGAATCCGATGCCGTGCTGGAAGCCCATGCCGCCTTTCACCGGCGCTTACGTGCAGATGCCGTACTGCGATCCGCCAAACCCCTACGGAAAACCCTGGACGCAGGACGACACACTCTCCTTGGCCCAATACAAGTCGGTCTGCCCGAAGGCGATCGACTCGGGTCGCTGGGAAGGTGGCGGTCGACCCGAAAACACGCCCATCCGCCATTGAGGCGGCCGGTTGCTTGCGAATGAACGCCCTTGTCATGGAGTCGTCCACATGAGGTTGCAGCGCATGAAGGTCCTTTCCCCTCTGCTACTGGCCGCGATGGTGGTCCTCATCGGCGGTTGCGATGCGCCGGCACCACGAAGTGCGAATACCGCAGAGCAGGCGGCCTCCCCCCAGAAGAAGGAAGAAGACATGTCGGAGCTGAAACCGCCCTCCGCGGACAGCGTGTTGTATTTCATCTACCAGCGCGACGGCGATGGTGCGGTCAGCTACCAGGTCGACGGCGGCGCCACCGTCAGCTACTGGTACGGCCATGCGTTCGACCTCAACGGAAAGCACTACTTCACCGGTTTCGGTGCCAAGAGCCAGGGCGAGGGTCCCGAAGGCGACGACGGCATGATGGATCCTGAGCACGTCGCGATTTCGCAGGCAACGTTCACACGCATCGAGAAGGACGGCAAGGTGGAGTGGTCGAAGCCGGATACCGATGGTTACGTCGGTGAGTTCGGCAGGATGGCGCGGCCGGAAGAAATCGATACGTCACGCAAGGCGCAGAGCCACGCGACGGGCGACGGGCGCTATCTGCTGGCTGTGCCGACCCGGGACTTCACGAATGGCGAGGAGGTGCAGTCGTTTGCGCTGTTCCTGTTCGATCCCGACAACGTCGACAAGCTGCGTTTCCGGCAATGGGGATACGTGGGAAGCGTCCCCGTCAGCAGGGAGAACAGCGCTGCGTGCGACGACAGTCAGGTGATGCCGTGCGTCGCCAGTACCGGCAGCCTGACGTTCGAGCCTGCCGGCGAGGGTCTCCCCAGACTGAAAGTGTCCTCCAAGGGGACCACCATCGCGTCTCCGGGCAAGGTCCGCGAAATGACGGCCGCGGATGCGGTGACCTACACCTTCGACGAAGCGAGCGAGCACTACCGCCAGTAAACCTTTTCCAGTTGACCGACTTGCATCAGGCCCATGGAGGGGCCCGGTTGACGTCCTGCGACCCACGGGTCGCGTACATCAGCAAAGGAGCCAACGATGGCCAGTGAGTACACGCGTGACCAGATCCTCGACATCATCGAACGCCAGGCGCAGGCCAGCGGCATTCCCCGCGAGGATTTCCTCCGGTTCGCCTATATCGAGACCGGTGGACGCTTCAATCCCGATGCCAGCAACCCTAGCGGCGCGAAGGGACTTTTCCAGTTCATGCCGAGGACGGCCGAGCAGTACGGCATTGCCGGGCGCGAGTTCGATCCGGCAGCCAGCACGCGTGCCGCCGCCGAGCTCTACGGCGACAACCTGGCGGACATCGCCCGCCGGCAGTCGCGCAGCGGACATGATTTCCTCTCCGGGCAGGAAACCCCCAGCGGTCTGGATCTGTATCTCGCCCACCAGCAGGGTGCCGCAGGCTATGCGTCCATCCAGAGCGCGATCGCGAACGGCGAGTTCACCCGCGACGACACGCGACGCAACATCCTCAACAACATCAGTGCGCGCGATGTCGAGCGTCTGACCGGCCATTCGGCTGCCGAACTGCGTGGACTCGACGATCGCGCGTTGGCCACCACGTTCTCGCAGTACTGGAACACCAAGTACGCCGCTATCAGCATCCCCGATCGCGGTATCCATGCCAGCCAGCCCGATGCGGCCGTGCGCGAGCGCACGTCACCGCTGGCCGATGGCGTGCTGCAGAACGGCGAGAGGGGCGAAGAGGTGCGCGCCTTGCAGACGTCGCTGAACCAGCTTGGGTTCCGTGATGGCCAGGGCGCAGAGCTGGAGACGCGCTCGGGCATCTACGGCGGCAGGACGCAGGAGGCCGTCCGCGCTTTCCAGACAGCGAATCAGCTGGAAGCCACCGGTAACGCCGATGCGCGCACGCGCGATGCCATCGCGCAGCAGCTCGCGTTGCCCGAACAGCAGCGCAACCGCGCCCAGCTTGAGGAAGCGCAGCCGCGCGAAGGCGGACTGGCGTGGCCGACGCCGGGCAATCGCGACATCAACGAGGCCGACAAGCCGCGCGAAGGGCGAGGCGAATTCGGTACGGCGCGCAGCGGTGGTCGGCGGCATGGCGGCATCGACATCCAGGGCGATGTCGGCGATCCGGTGGTGGCGGTCGCCGGCGGGACGGTGGTGGTGCGCCCGAACAATGGCGCGGCAGGCAATACGGTGCACGTGCGGCACGACGACGGGTCTCTCACCAAATACTTCCATCTGGATGAATTCAGCGTACGCAACGGCCAGCGCGTGGAGGCCGGGCAACAGATCGGCACCATGGGGCGGACCGGCAACACGCCGGCACAGGGCGACACGCACCTGCACTTCGAGATGTGGCGCGATGGCCGCCAGGTCGATCCGTTGCCGCTGTTGCGCGGAGCCGAGCGGGACGCGTCGCTGCCGGCCCGCACTGCAGCGCCCGAAGTGTTGCGGGACGGCGCTTCGGGCGCCCCGGTGCGCGAGTTGCAGCAGCAACTCAACCAGCTGGGGTATCGGGGCGCCGATGGCAAGCCGCTGGAAACGGCGTCGGGTATGTTCGGGCCTCAGACCGAGCACGCGCTGCGCGCCTTCCAGGCCGATCGCGGGCTGAAGGTGGATGGTGTTTACGGCGACCGCTCGCGCGATGCGCTGGCGACTGCCACCCGCGACACGGTACGCGACGCCGCCCCTGCAGACACCACGCCGCAGCAGGTGCGTAGTGAGGATGCGCAGCGTTCGTTCGTCGATCGGATGTTCTCCGCCATGCACGGAGGCGACGACCGGGCAATGCGCCAGGCGCTGGACGATTACCTTAAGACGCCGGCCGGCCAAGGCTGGCAGAAAGAGCAGGTCGCCGTGGATCAGCAGGTCGCGCAGCAACGCGACCAGGCCGGTCCATCCCGCTGACCCTGCGAGGAAAGGCGCGGGTCGGCCCAGCCGGCCCGCGCTTTTCGCCACGATCCACGCGCGACTTGGCTTGCGTGACGGGGCAGGTCAGATGCGCTCTGCGGCGCTGGCGGGTGTGCAGGCGTAGCCCGCATGGGCTCAGCAGGGCGGCCATATCGTCGAGGCCACTGATCGTCGGGGTCACCGGGCTGGCCGGTGCGGATATCGAGAAGGCCCGGACGTAGGCATCGGCGGCGGCAGGCCTCAGAGGGCCAGCCGCTCGCCCATGCGGTCAGCGGGTGCCGTAAAGGACGACGGTCTTGCCGCGTGCGTGGAGGGCACCGTCGGCCTGCAGCTTCTTCAGCACGCGACCGGCCATTTCACGCGAACAGCCGACCAGACGCGCCAATTCCTGGCGGGATACGCGCAGTTGGGTCCCCTGCGGGTGGCTCATGGCCTCGGGCTCGCGGGCCAGGTCGTGCAGGGTGCGGATGATGCGGTCGGTCACATCCAGGAAGGCCAGGCGGCTGGCCTTGCGGCTGGTGTCCAGCAGGCGCCGGGAGAGCTGGGCGCCGATGGCGTACAGCAGCTTCGGGGCGTCTGCGGACAGCGTGCCCAGGAACAGCTGGTGCAGGCGCTCGTAGCTGACTTCCGCGAGCTCGCACTGGGTGCGGGTACGCAGGATCACCTCGCGGCGGTCGGATTCTATGAAAAGGCCCATTTCGCCGACGAACTCGCCGGAACCGAAGTAGCCGAGGACCAGTTCGCGGTCGTCGTCCTCCTCGGTGATGATGCTGACCGAGCCGCTGACCACGTAATAGAGCGTGCCCGCCGGGTCGCCCGGTCGGAACACATCGGCGCGCGCCGGATATCGGCGCCGATGGCTGTGGGCCAGGAAGCGCTCAAGCGTGGCGTTGTCCGGCGTCAGCGGGCTGGCGGCGGTGCGAGCGGGGGCTACTAGGGGGATGCCTGGGCTCATGGTGGTCACGGCGTGTAATTCAGGAAGCTTAGTCCGAATACGTAGCCGACGGCAAACGCAGGCCATGCAAGCGCTGGGCCAATATGTGACAGTCTACCGACGGGCGGGTGGCGGACATTTCACTGTCACCCCGTATGGCGCATAATCCGCCCCCTCATCCGCCTCCCCCAAGAGGGACCACCACCGTGGTAAAACCCCTGCCTCGCCTGCGTCTGCAGGGCTTCAACAACCTGACCAAGGCGCTGAGCTTCAACATCTACGACGTGTGCTACGCATCGTCCGAGGACGAGCGCCGCCGCTACATCGAGTACATCGACGAGGAATACAACGCCGATCGCCTGACCCAGATCCTGACGGATGTGGCGGAAATCATCGGCGCCAACATCCTGAACGTGGCCCGCCAGGACTACGACCCGCAGGGTGCGTCGGTGACGATCCTCATCTCCGAGGAGCCGGTGATCGACAAGAAAGATGCGGGCAAGGAGATCATCTCCGACGCGGTGGTGGCACACATGGACAAGTCGCACATCACGGTGCATACGTACCCGGAAACCCATCCGGACAACGGCATCGCGACCTTCCGCGCCGACATCGACGTGGCCACCTGCGGCGTGATTTCGCCGCTGAAGGCGCTGAACTACCTGATCGAGAGCCTGGAATCCGACATCGTCATCATGGATTACCGCGTGCGCGGCTTCACCCGCGACGTGAAGGGCAAGAAGCACTACATCGACCACAAGATCAACTCGATCCAGGACTTCCTGGCCAAGAACATCAAGTCGCGCTACGAGATGCTCGACGTGAACGTCTACCAGGAGAACATCTTCCATACGAAGATGCACCTGAAGGAGTTCGACCTGGACAACTACCTGTTCGAGGAGAAGGCCAAGAACCTGTCGTTCAAGGAGCGCATGAAGATCGAGGCGCGCCTGAAGCGGGAGATCGAGGAGCTGTACCACGGGCGCAACCTGCCGGAATGACGGGTTGGCGGCGCGCGCGGGTTACATCCGGTTCGGAAGGCCTGCGCTAGTCTGTCCACACACATGGCGGGACGACCCGCCAGCGGCGCAAGCCGCGCACCACGACCGACGGCGGTCCGGAACGCGAGTTCCGGGCCGTTTCGCTTTTTGGCCCGGGCAATCAACCTGAGGAGGTGACGTATGGCGTGGGTCTATCTGGTGTTGGCGGGACTGCTTGAAGTCGTATGGGCCGTCGGCCTGAAGTATTCGGAGGGTTTCACTCGCCTGTGGCCCAGCCTGATCACGGCCGTGGCGGCCGCGGCCAGCTTCTGGTTGCTGGCGGTAGCGCTCAAGCACATCCCGCTGGGCACCGGCTATGTGATCTGGGTGGGGATCGGAGCCGTCGGCACCGCCTTCGTCGGCATGTGGCTGTTCCACGAGCCGGCCACGGCGGCGCGCCTGGTCTGCATCGGCCTGATTGTGGCTGGCATCATCGGCCTGAAACTCGCCTCGTAGCGTGCGCCCCGCGCACGACCGCATGAGTCCATCACCGTCCCTGGTCTCCAAGTAGAGCCAAGCTTGCTTGGCTCCGCATGGTGGGGCGCGTGAGGCCCAACCCCAGAAGCAGCGGAGCAAGCTCCGCTCTACGGATCACAGCCGGTAGGTGACCGCTTTCATCAGCTTGGAGGCGCCGGCCATCAGCGTCGGGATCGGTGCGGGCAGAAGGCGGGCGCCCGCTTCTTGGGCATGCTCGGCGTGGCGGGCTTCGTCGGCCTTCATGACGGTCAGGATTTCGCGGCTGCGCAGGTCGGCCGGCGGCAGGATTTCCAGATGTTCGTCCAGGTGGGCCTCGACCTGTCGTTCGGTTTCCACGACGAAGCCCAGGCTCCAGCCGTCCCCGCGCAGGCCGGCGAGGGCGCCGAGCGCGTAGCTGCCGGCGTACCACAGCGGATTGAACAGGCTGGGCCGGCTGTCCAGCTCGCGCAGGCGATCCGCGCACCATGCAAGGTGGTCGGTTTCCTCCTGGGCGGCGTCGAGCAGGTGCGCGCGGGTGGCGTCGTCACGGGCCACGGCGGCCTGTCCGAAGTAGAGGCCCTGGGCGCAGACCTCGCCCACGTGGTTGATGCGCATCAGGCCGGCGGCATGGCGTTGCTCGGCGGGGTCGAGGGCGACTTCGGGGGTGTCCCCGGCCGGGTTGGCGCGCTGGGCGGGCGGGTTGCCGAAAACGGTGTCCAGGCCGCGCTGGGCCTCCACCAGCCAGTGATCGAGGGGCGAGAAGGTCCGCATGTTCATGCCGCCATTGTGCCGCCTGGCCGGATCCCCGTCTGCCCCGGCGACCTTCCGGCGCCGTCTGGCCGGGCTTGCGCGCCGCAGCAACGCCCCGTACAATCCCGCGTCTTCCGTTTCACCCTTCACAACGCGTGGCAAAGTTCCGCCCGGGAAACCGCGGAATCCGCCCGACCAGACAATGAGATTCACATGAGCACCTTTACCGCCAAGTCCGAGACCGTCCAGCGTGACTGGTACGTCGTCGACGCAGCAGGCAAGACCCTGGGTCGCCTGTCCACCGAGCTGGCCCGCCGCCTCCGCGGCAAGCACAAGCCCGTCTATACCCCTCACGTTGATACCGGCGACTATCTGGTCGTGATCAACGCCGAGAAGATCCACGTCACCGGCAACAAGCTGGCCGACAAGAAGTACCACCGCTTCACGGGCTACATCGGCAACCTGAAGACCGAGACCCTGGCGCAGGCGCTGGAGCGCCACCCGGAACGCGTCATCGAAACCGCCGTGAAGGGCATGCTGCCGAAGGGCCCGCTGGGTCGCGACATGTATCGCAAGCTCAAGGTTTACGCCGGCCCGAATCATCCGCACGCCGCACAGCAGCCGCAGGTCCTGGACATCTAATCATGGCTATCACTCAGAACTACGGCACCGGCCGTCGCAAGTCTTCCACCGCCCGCGTGTTCCTGCGCAAGGGTTCCGGCAACATCACGGTCAATGGTCGTCCGCTGGACGAGTTCTTCGGCCGCGAAACCGGCCGCATGATCGTGCGCCAGCCGCTGGAGCTGACCAAGAACACTGAGACCTTCGACATCACCGTGACCACCACCGGTGGCGGCATCACCGGCCAGGCCGGCGCCATCCGCCTGGGCATCGCCCGCGCGCTGGTGGAATACGATGAAACGCTGAAGCCGGAACTGCGCAAGGCCGGCTTCGTGACCCGCGATGCCCGTGAGGTCGAGCGCAAGAAGGTCGGTCTGCACAAGGCGCGTCGCGCCACGCAGTTCTCCAAGCGCTAACAGACGCGCTACACTACGCGTCACTGGTTACACAGCCCCGTCGCCAAGCGGTAAGGCACCTGACTCTGACTCAGGCATTCGGTGGTTCGAATCCATCCGGGGCTGCCAACTCGAAGTCCTTTGGACATCCGCAAAAGCCCGCCTCTGGCGGGTTTTTGCGTTGAGGGGTTTGCATGGTCGCAATGTTCCAACCGCCGTTCTGTCCCCCCGATGACGCGCTGCGCCGCATGCAGGAGCGGGGCTACGTCGTCCTCGAGCCGCGCGCCATGGCCGAGGCGGTGGAGGTGGAACTCGAAGCGCTGGATGCCCTGTTGCCCAGTTGGGACCGGCTGGACGTGGACGGCTATCTGAAGGACGGTGGACGCTACCGGCGACGCCGGCATTCCTGCTTCGTGGTCGAGGCCGATCGCGTGCAGCAGGCGCCGCACCGTGCGCACTGGCAGTCGCTGGACTACAACGCCCTGCATGGCGGCATGCAGCGCTGGTTCGAGCCGGTCGAAGCCGGAGTGGCTGGTGCCCCGGCGTGGCGGCAACTGCTGCAGGGACTCGGCCGCTGGTGCTCCACGCTGAAGGGCGAACGGGCTTGGTACGTCGAGGCGCACCAGTTCCGCATCGATACCACCGACGGCATCGGTCGGCCGACGCCGGAAGGCGCGCATCGCGATGGCGTGGATTTCGTCGCCGTACTGCTGCTGGGTCGCGCGGGCATCAAGGGCGGCGAGACGCGGGTGTTCGCGGCGGCCGGACCGGATGGCCAGCGCTTCACGCTGGAGGCGCCGTGGTCGCTGCTGTTCCTGGATGACGAGCGGGTGATCCACGAGTCCACGCCCATCCAGCCGCTGGACGGACATGGCCACCGCGATACGCTGGTGCTGACGTTCCGGAGGGATGGCTTCCAGGGCGATGCGACGGCGGGCTGATCGCGCCGGCGATTTGATTACAATTGAAACCATGGCGCGTGGGCGCCGGCATCTGGAGTTCCGATGAAGCTGGGTTCCCTGAAGGAAGGTGGTCGCGACGGCACGTTGATCGTGGTGTCGCGTGATCTGGCCCGTGGTGTGCGCGCCACCGGCATCGCGCCGACGCTGCAGCGCGCGCTGGAGGACTGGAGCAACACCGCGCCGCGCCTCAATGCGCTGTACGAATCATTGAATGCCGACGATGCCGACGATGCCGACGGTGCGTTCGATCTCGACATGCAGGCGCTCGCCGCACCGCTGCCGCGCGCCTACGAGTTTGTCGACGGCAGTGCCTATCTGCCGCACGTGGAGCGCGTTCGCCGCGCACGCGGGGCCGAAGTGCCGGAGAGTTTCTATACCGATCCGCTGATGTACCAGGCCACCAGCGCCGCGTTCTATGGTCCGCGCGATCCGGTGAAGGTGGTCAGCGAGGACTACGGTATCGACCTGGAAGCGGAAATCGTGGTGATCACCGACGATGTGCCGATGGCGGTGACGCCCACGCAGGCGGCCGGCCACATCCAGCTGATCGGCCTGGTCAACGACGTGTCGCTGCGCAACCTGATCCCGGGCGAGCTGGCCA
This sequence comes from Pseudoxanthomonas sp. Root65, assembly GCF_001427635.1. NCBI lineage: Bacteria > Pseudomonadati > Pseudomonadota > Gammaproteobacteria > Lysobacterales > Lysobacteraceae > Pseudoxanthomonas > Pseudoxanthomonas sp. Root65. Next base: position 575,816 of record NZ_LMHA01000001.1, on the reverse strand, counting down.
AGGGTTTCGGCTTCCTGCAGTCCAAGCCTCGCTCGGCGCTGTCGCCGGTGTTCGTGACGCCGGACGAGCTGGACGACGCCTGGCGCGACAACAAGGTGCACCTGCCGCTGGTCACCCACATCAATGGCGCGTGGTTCGGCGCGCCGGAGGCGGGCGTGGACATGCAGTTCGACTTCGCCCAACTGGTCGCACACGCGGCCAGGACGCGGCCGCTGTCGGCCGGTACCATCGTCGGCTCCGGCACCATCGCCAACGAGGACACCTCCCTGGGCGCGTCGTGCTTCGCCGAGCAGCGTACGGTCGAGACGCTGCGCGATGGCAAGCCGTCCACGCCCTTCATGAGCTTCGGCGACGTGGTCCGCATCGAAATGATGAATCGTGACGGCCGTTCCATTTTTGGTGCGATCGAACAACGGATCGAGCCGCAACCCTTGCCTTGAAGGCGCGCCCGGGCCCAGTGTGACCGCAGGAAGCAGGGGGCAGGGCATGGACGCGGAATCCGGGCAATCGAAGGCGCAAACCGCGGGGAGCGGCTTGCATGGCTGAGCAACTCAGGCTGTATTCCTACTGGCGCTCCAGCGCCGCGTACCGCGTGCGCATCGGCCTGAACCTCAAGGGCCTGGCCCACGAGACCGTGCCCGTGCATCTGGTCCGCGACGGCGGACAGCAGCATGCGCCGGAGTACGTCGCCAAGAATCCGCAGCACATGGTGCCCACGCTGCAGCATGGCGCGCGCGTGATCCGGCAATCGCTGGCGATCCTCGAATACCTCGACGAGGCCTGGCCGTCACCGCGCCTGCTGCCGATGACGGCCCGCGACCGCGCCCGCGTGCGCGCGCTGGCGCTGATGGTCGCCTGCGACATCCATCCCCTGAACAACCTGCGCGTGCTGCAGCACTTCGAGGGCACCTGGAACGTGCCGCAGGCCGAGCGCGACGACTGGGTGAAGCACTGGATCGTCGAAGGCTTCGCACCGATGGAAGCGTTGCTCGCCAGCGAAGCCGCGACGGGCGCCTTCTGCCACGGTCAGACGCCGGGCTTGGCCGACTGCTGCCTGGTGCCTCAGGTGTTCAACGCGCGCCGATTCGGCGTGGACATGACGGCGTTCCCGACCATCGTCCGCATCGAGCAGGCCTGCCTGGCGCTCCCGGCGTTCGACCTGGCGCGGCCCGAGAACCAGCCCGACGCCAACGCCTGATCCGAGTGGCGCGAACCCCATGAAAACGGGCGGATTTCTCCGCCCGCTCAGGCCCGCGATGCCGCGCCCGGCCCTCAGCCGAAGCCGTGGGTGATGCGCGGTGAACTGCTGCCGCTGTCGTAGTCCGCGTACGGATCGTGCTCGCCCTTGCTGCCCTCGGACAGGCGGAACTTCAGCGCCAGGCCGTCTCGCGAGTCGGCCGCGCGCAGCGCTTCCTCCTGCTCGATCTGGCCTTCCTTGACCATGCGGAACAGGCACTGGTCGAAGGTCTCCATGCCTTCCTCCAGCGATTCCTCCATCGCCGCCTTGATCTCGTGCACCTGCCCGCGGCGCAGCAGGTCGCGGATCATCGGCGTGTTGATCAGCACTTCGGCGGCCGGCATGCGGCGCCCGTCGGTGCCCTTCACCAGGCGCTGCGACACCACCGCGCGCAGGTTGAGCGCCAGGTTCATCAGCACGTTCTTGTGCGCGCTCTCGGGGAAGAAGTTGAGGATGCGCTCGATGGTCTGGTCGGCATTGTTCGAGTGCAGCGTGGCCAGGCACAGGTGGCCGGTCTCGGCGAAGGCGATGGCGGCTTCCATCGTGGTGGCATCGAGGATTTCGCCGATCAGGATGACGTCCGGCGCCTCGCGCATCGCGTTCTTCAGCGCGTTGTGGAAGGCATGGGTGTCCAGGCCCACTTCGCGCTGGTTGACGATCGACTGCTTGTGCTTGTGCAGGTACTCGATCGGATCCTCGATGGTGAGGATGTGGCCGGTGCTGGTGGTGTTGCGGTAGTCGATCATCGACGCCAGCGAGGTCGACTTGCCCGATCCGGTGGAGCCGACGATCAGCACCAGCCCGCGCGGGGTCATGATGATGTCCTTCAGCACCGGCGGCAGGTTCAGTTCCTCGATGGTCGGGATCACGCTGCGGATGGCGCGGATGACCATGCCCACTTCGCCGCGCTGCTTGAACACGTTGACGCGGAAGCGGCCGGCGTCCTGCAGGGCGATGGCCATGTTGAGCTCGAGTTCGCGCTCGAACACCGGCACTTGGCCTTCGTCCATCAGCGAGTAGGCGATCTTCTTGACCATGCCGGGCGGCAACCCGGTGTTGCCCAGCGGGTAGAGCTTGCCCTCGATCTTGATGTAGACCGGCGCCCCGGTCGTGAGAAACATGTCCGAGGCGTTCTTCTCGGTCATCAGCTTCAGGAAATAGCCGATGTCCATGTGCAAAGCTCCCCAAGATGCGCGGCGCCACGTTGCAACGGCGCCACAGGCTTCCGACAATGGCCGCGCGCACCCCTCAACGACACGGCACCCTAATGACAGCTAGCTTCTCACACTTCCGACGGCCCCTGCATGTGATGGCCGCCGCAGTAGCGGCATTGGCCCTGTCGGGTGCACCCGCCTTTGCGCAGAGTGCGCCGACACCGGAACTGGAAGCGGCGGTGCAGGCCGTGCAGCGTGCCGGCCAGGCCGACGCCGACCAGTACGCCCCCGAGCCGCTGGCCGCTGCACGACAGGCGCTGGCGCAGGCCCAGGCGGCGCATGCGGCACGCGACAAGAAGGAAGCATTGGATCTCGCGCAGCGGGCAGCGGTGGATGCCGATCTGGCCCGCGCACGCAGCCTGGAGGCGGTCGCCTTGGCGGAAGTGGCGCAGCGCAAGGCGGAAGTCGCTGACCTGCAGCAGAAGTTGGGTGCGGAGGGTGGCCGATGAGTACGTCCTGCCCGCGGATCCTCCCGGTTGCTCTGGGTCTCGCCTTGGCCATGGCGTCGTTGACGGCCAGTGCCGCCGACAACCCGCTCATCGTGCAATGGAACCAGCGCCTGGCCGCGCTGCAGGCGGATCCGGTGCTGGCCGACGTGGCGGCCTACGAGAAGCTGCAGGCCCAGCATGCGATCGCCGCGTTCGACAAGGCACGCCGCAGCCAGCGCGAGACCGCGCAGTATGTAGCGGAGCGTCGTGTCGAGATCGCCGAGACCGCTGCGCGCGCGCAGGCGGCCCGTCGCGATGCGGAACGGCTTGATCGCACCCGCAGCGAGCTGCTGGTGGAGGCGAGCCGGCGCGAAGCCGAGCGCGCCCGTCGCGAGGCCGAGCGCCTGCGCGTGCAGGCGCAGATCCAGGCCGAGGAGGCCGAACGCCTGCGCCTGGCCGCCGAAGCCGAAGCGCTGGCGCGGCAGGAAGCGGAAACCACGCTCGACACGGTGGCCGGCCAGCAGGCCAACCGGCTGAGCGCGGCGCGCCAGCGCGAGCTGAAGCTGGCGCGCGAGGAGGCCGAACTGGTCTCCGGCGCCAAGCTGCCCGTCTCGAAGTTCGAGACGCGAGGCGAGGTGTTCACCCTGGGAGCGGACGTGTTCGCCGGCAATTCCGCCAAGTTGTCGAGCGGCGGTGCCGCCAGCGCGAGCGCGCTCGCGGCCTACCTGCAGGCCAACCCCAAGGCCCGGGCGAGGATCGACGGCTATGGCGACAAGCAGACGCCCGGCCAGCGCCGCGCGGACGCCCTGCGTGATGCGCTGACGGCGTCGGGCATCCCCCGGTCGCGCCTGCAGAGCGCCGGCAAGGGCACCGGAACCAAGGCGCGCGCGCTGGAAGTCGTCATCACGCATTGATTTCGTCATGTGAATCAATGGGTTGGACGAATTTTGGCGGTTTTCGGGCCGGTTGCCTGAATGCCCGCCTAGGATGGTTTTCCCGGGGAAATCAATCGCTTGTCTCGGCCCTTGCCGGGCTGGAAGTCGAGGAGTAGGGTCGTATACCCAAGTGGCTCCCGCCGCTTGGCTCACCGGAGAATCGACCCGATGACGCCCGTACCGACCCCGCAGGAGACCGCCGCCGGCAAGCCGCCTGCGGAGGACATTCCGACCGGACGTGTACCCGCCGCCGGCCAGATGCTCCGCTCCCAAGCCAACGCCCCGTGCCTGTGAAGGCCGGGGCGTTCGTGTTTCCGCTGAAGGAGGTAACGATCATGTTCGAAGGTCAACCGCAGGCCGATATCGATGCACTCATCAAGGCCGATCCGGAGTTCAAGCAGCTGTACCAGCGCCATCGCGAGCTCGACAAGAAGGTCACCGACGCCGAACTCGGCGTGCTGCCCATCGACGACACGCTGCTCGGCCAGATGAAGCGCGAAAAGCTGCACGCCAAGGAGCGATTGCTCCGGATCTACGACGCCAAGCCCCACTGACCCTCCCCTGACTTTCTTGTCGCGGGCGGCGGCGGCCTCCTCGTCGGCCGTCGCCGTCCGCGTCACCCAATGCGATAATCCCGGCCTGTACCGCACCGGATGCACGGCCGCATGGCGATCCACTCTTCCGTACTCGAGCTGATCGGCGACACGCCGATCGTCCAGGCCAGGCGCCTCGACACCGGGCTCTGCACCCTCTACCTGAAACTCGAAAGCGCCAACCCCGGCGGGTCCATCAAGGACCGCATCGGCATGTCGATGATCGAGGCCGCCGAGAAGCGCGGCGACCTCAAGCCCGGCGCGACCCTGGTGGAAGGCACGGCCGGCAACACCGGCATCGGCCTGGCACTGGTGGCCCAGCAGAAGGGCTACAAGCTGATGCTGGTGGTCCCGGACAAGATGAGCCGGGAGAAGATCTTCAACTTGAAGGCGATGGGCGCCGAGGTGATCCTGACCCGCTCCGATGTGGCCAAGGGCCATCCCGAGTACTACCAGGACCTGGCCGAGCGGATCGCCCGCGAGACGCCGGGCGCCTATTTCATCAACCAGTTCGGCAACCCGGACAACCCGGCTGCGCACGAATTCGGCACCGGTCCCGAGATCCTGCGGCAGATGGACGGGCAACTGGACGCTATCGTCTTCGGCTGCGGCAGCTCCGGCACCATGACCGGCCTGTCGCGCTGCTTCGCCGAGCATTCACCCCAGACCGAGCTGGTGCTGGCCGATCCGGTCGGCTCGATCCTGACCCAGTACATCAACGAAGGTGTTCTGAGCACTAAGTCGGGCAGCTGGCTGGTCGAGGGCATCGGCGAGGACTTCCTGCCGCAGATCTCGGATTTCAGCCGGGTGAAGAAGGCCTATGCGATCAGCGACGCGGAGAGCTTCCACACCGCGCGCGACCTGCTGGCGAAGGAGGGCATCCTGGGCGGCTCGTCCACCGGCACCCTGTTGGCCGCGGCGCTGAAGTACTGCCGCGAGCAGACCGAACCGAAGAGGGTGCTGGTCTTCGTATGCGACACCGGCAACAAGTACCTGTCGAAGATGTACAACGACTACTGGATGCTGGACAACGGCTTCATCGAGCGTCCCCAGAACGGCGACCTGCGCGACCTGATCCTGCGTCCGTACAGCCAGCGCGACACGGTCGTGGTCAGTCCCACCGATCTGCTCACCACCGCCTACCAGCGCATGAAGCTGTACGACGTCTCACAGTTGCCGGTGATGGAAGGCGACAAGCTGGCCGGCATCGTCGACGAAAGCGACGTGCTGCTGCATGTCTACGGCGACGAGGCCCGCTTCCGCGACCCGGTTTCCACCGCCATGGTCAGTAAACTGGACCGCCTGGACGTGCGCTCGCCCATCGAGGCCTTGCTGCCGGTATTCGACCGGGGCCAAGTGGCCATCATCACCGACGGGGACGCCTTCCTCGGCCTGATCACCCGCATCGACCTGCTCAACTATCTGCGACGCCGCGCACAGTAGACCCCGCGCGCCCGCGCGCCCGCGCGCCCGCGCTACCGGCGCGGGTGACGGCATGGCATGGACGGCACGTTAAGGCCCGGCTGGTAGAATGCCCGGCTGTTTGAAGGAACATGAACATGGCGCACTCTTCCAACCCCGCCAGCGGGGCGCCCGGCGACCTTGCCCTGGGCACGCTGGCCATCCATGGCGGGCAGTCCCCGGACCCCAGCACCGGCGCGGTGATGCCGCCGATCTACGCGACGTCCACGTACGCGCAGAGCAGCCCGGGCGTGCACCAGGGCTTCGAGTATTCCCGCACCCACAATCCCACCCGATTCGCCTACGAGCGCTGCGTCGCCGCGCTGGAAGGCGGCACCCGCGGCTTCGCCTTCGCCTCCGGCATGGCCGCCACCTCGACCGTGCTGGAACTGCTGGACAGCGGCAGTCATGTCATCGCCATGGACGACCTGTACGGCGGCAGCTACCGCCTGTTCGAGCGCGTGCGCAAGCGCACCGCCGCGCTGGATTTCAGCTTCGTCGACCTGACTGACCTGGCGGCGTTCGAGGCCGCGATCCGCCCCGAAACGCGGATGGTGTGGGTGGAAACGCCCACCAATCCCATGCTGAAGATCGTCGACATTGCCGCCATCTGCGAGATCGCACACAAGCATGGCCTGCGCGTGGTGGTCGACAACACCTTCGCCTCCCCGATCCTGCAGCGCCCGCTGCAACTGGGTGCCGACATCGTGATGCACTCGGCCACCAAGTACCTCAACGGCCACTCCGACATGGTCGGCGGCATGGTAGTGGTGGGCGACGACGCGGAACTGGCCGAGCAGATGGCCTTCCTGCAGAACTCCATCGGCGCGGTGCAGGGACCGTTCGACAGCTTCCTCGCGCTGCGCGGCCTGAAGACCCTGCATCTGCGGATGAAGGCGCACTGCGAGAATGCCCTGGCGCTGGCGCAGTGGCTGGAGACGCATTCGGCGATCGAGAAGGTCATCTATCCCGGACTCCCTTCGCATCCGCAGCATGCGCTTGCCGCAAAGCAGATGCAGGGGTATGGCGGCATCATTTCCATAGTGCTCAAGGGTGGATTCGAGGCCGCGAAGAAATTCTGCGAGAACACGAAGTTGTTCACGCTCGCCGAGTCGCTGGGTGGCGTGGAGAGCCTGGTCAACCACCCTGCGGTGATGACCCATGCGTCGGTGCCGGTGGAGCGGCGGGAGAAGCTGGGGATCAGTGAGGGGTTGGTGCGGTTGAGCGTCGGCGTCGAAGCGCTGGCCGACCTGCAGGCCGATGTCTCGCAAGCGTTGCGGAGCTGAGCCTGTGCGATTGCGTTTGGAAAACTATCATCGACTGCTCTCTCTGGTGGGGGCGCTCTCGTGGCGCGACATCGCGAGCCGTTATCGTGGCTCCACTCTCGGCTGGCTGTGGACGTTGCTCAATCCGCTGTTGTTGCTCGCCGTATACGCATTGGCGTTTGGCTACGTCTTCAAGGCGAAGTGGGGGGATGGTAATACGAGCGGCGATTTCGTCCAGTTGCTCTTCATCGGAATCGCCGTACACGGATTCTTCGCCGAATGCCTTATGCGGGCGCCTTCCGTAATCACGGCAAATCCGAGCTTCGTCAAGAAGGTGGTGTTCCCGCTAGGAGTTTTGCCAGCCACGCTGCCTATGGTCGCGCTGTTCAATCTCGGCGCTATCTTGCTGGTGTTCGTACTGGTTCGCGCAGTGATGGGACATTGGCCAGGCGCGTCATATCTGCTCTTCCCAGTGCTGCTGATGCCGATGTTCCTGCTCGCGCTCGCAATGTCGTACTGCCTGGCGTGCCTGGGCGTGTACTTCAAGGATCTGAATCTTCTGGTGCCGAGCCTCAATACGGTGCTGCTGTTTATCTCGTCCGCCATTGTTCCCGTCGCGAGTTTGCCGCCCGAACACCAGAAATGGTTTTATCTCAACCCGATCACTTTCTACATCGACCAAGCACGCAATCTTCTGCTGTGGGATACATCCTTGGACTGGACGGGACTGGCCGTTCGCCTAGCGATCTCGCTTGTATTGTTGGTCCTGTCCGTTGGATTGTTCCGCCAGGCACGCAGGGGGTTCGCGGATGTCATCTGAGAGTGCCATCGTCGCGATGGGCCTGGGCAAGGTCTATACCACCTATCGCAAGCCGTTCCACCGGTTAGTCGAACTGTTCCTTCCTGCGGCGGATGGAGAGCGGCTGGGGAAATCCTTCCATGCGCTGAGCGACGTGGGTTTCGAGATCAAGAAGGGCGAGACGTTCGGCATCCTCGGGCGGAACGGCTCGGGCAAGTCGACCTTGCTGCAGGTCATCAGCGGCATTCTGGAGCCCACCACTGGTGAAGTGCGTGTTGCCGGGCGCATCGCGGCCTTGCTGGAACTGGGTGCGGGTTTCAATCCCGAGTTCACCGGTCGGGAGAACGTGCGTCTCTACGGAGGCCTTCTTGGCATGGACGCCGCGACTCTGGATCGCCGTTTGCCCGAGATCCTAGAGTTCGCCGATATCGGCGACTTTATCGATGAACCAGTCAAGCATTATTCCAGCGGTATGTACGTGCGGCTCGCGTTTTCGGTAGCGATTCACGTTGAGCCGGAAATTCTGATCGTAGATGAAGCCCTGTCGGTCGGCGACGAGGCCTTTCAGCGAAAATGCTTCAGTCGCATTGAGGAGATCAAGCGCGCAGGAGCGACGATCCTGTTCGTCTCCCATTCTGTCGCCAGTATTCTGCAGCTTTGCGATCGTGCGATGGTCTTGCACGAAGGAAGTCGCATCTACCTCGGAGATCCCAATTCTGCGGTCGCGATCTATCAGCGGATCCTCTACGCGCCCAAGGACAAAGTCGGAAGCATGCTGGAGCACGCTCGCGACATGGATGCGCGCGGAGTTGGCATGTCGACCCAGCCTGCGGAAGCCGCCGCGGCCTTGGAGGTCGAGGTCCCCGCCGATGAGTCCGAAGTGGTGGAGATCACGCTTGAGCGGTTCGACGAAGGGCTGGTTTCTAGGAGTCGCTTCGAATTCGAACAGAATGGCGCGAGGATCATCGACCCGCGTATCGTCGATGTCAGTGGGGAGCGCGTCAACGTCCTAGAACATGGGCGCGACTATCGATATGTGTTCGATGTCGAATTTTCCCTCGACGCCTTCTTCGTTCATTTCGGCATGCTGATCAAGAGTGTCAGCGGCGTAGAGATATCCGGAGCTTCTTCCCATTTCTTCGACGATGCGATGCAGGCTGTTCCCGCCGGCGCGCGTACCCAGGTTGTCTTTCATTGGGCCTGCGACCTACTGCCGGGCACCTATTTCCTCAATGCAGGATGCAATGGCGTCGTCGATCGCGATATCGGCGAAACTTTTCTGCACAGGATCGTCGATGCGTACGCTTTCCGCGTGGAGGTGCCCGGCAAGCCGCGCCGAACCGCAGGCTTCTTCAATGTCCTGGTCGCGCCCTTCGTCGAATTGAGTGTGGAGTAGCGCCATGCCGTTCCGCAATGCGATCCTGGTAGTCGGTCCGCCCCGAAGCGGCACCTCGGCCGTGTGCCATGTGCTCAACGAATGCGGAGTCGACTTTGGCGATCCCGCGGATTTCGTCGATCCGGCTGTTAACGCGCACAATCCGGTCTTTTTTGAACTGGTAGATCTGAATGATCTGAACGAGCGCATGATGACGCGGATGGGCTGGACTTACGGCGATTTCAATGCATTGCCGTTGCAGGACGATTTCAGCTCGTCACTTGCCGACGAGTTCGAGGCTGAGGTGACGCGCTTGATCGAAAGGTTCAGCGAAGCTCCGTCGTTCGGGCTGAAGGATCCGCGCTTCTGCTTTACGCTGCCGCTGTGGATCGCACTGCTGTCGCGGTTGGGTATCCGGCCGCGCGTACTGCGAACGCGCCGGAACGCTTCCGCTGTAGCTTTGTCCAATGCTCGACTCAGCCCGGAGCGTGGTATCGAGTATGGGCAGCGCATCGCGATGTTGTCCGATGCCGCCGCGAGCTACTTTCTGCGTGACATTGCACATGAAACGGTACAGTTTGAGGATCTGCGTGGAGGCGCCGCTGGTGCGATCAGTTCCTTGGCGGTCACCGCATCGGTAGGGTCCGAGGAAGTATCCGCAGCGTGCAGCCGGATCTTTCGTGACGAACTGGTTCACTGGCACGCGCATGTCAGTAGCGACGACGATGCACCGGTTTCTGCATCCGACTACGAGCAGCTGGGTCGACTCATGCGGACCTTCGGCCTTCGGCCGGGCGTGGGCGATACCCCGCCTCCGGATGAAAGTGAGGCATTGGCCCAGCTGGAATTGGTGGCCACCGAGCACATCCCGTTCGTTCAAGGGCCTGTGCAGGTCTACTACCGTCGGGAGCAGGAAGTTTTCGCGGAGGAGCGTTCGGTTGTTGTCCCATGGCCGAGCCGGGACTGGGAAGAGGCTGTGGTCATCGAGATTCCCGATCCTGGCGGAGAGTATTTCCGGGTTGACGTCAACATCTCGCCGGGCGCGTACATGATCGATGCGCTCTCGATCGACGGCGTTGCGGTTGCGCCATTGTCGGCGTTTCTCGGTGCGAACGGCGCGGCATACGAGTTGACGGATGGGGCGATCGGCCTGATTGCGAACCACGGCGATCCTTGGATCTATTTCCGTTCACCCAACGGTCCGGCATCGGTGTTGAGGGTGCGAATCTCGCGCATTACGCCGGAGGAGGTGGGACGGCGACTGTTCGACGACCGTCGGTTGGAGTTTGCAATCGGCGTTCTGCAGCGACGGATATCGCAATCCGATGATCGTACTGTCGAATGCGTAGCCAGCCTGCACGATGTGATCTTGCAGAATGGCGAGCGCGTGGGGGCACGTTTGACGGATCTCGAGACCGCAGGTCTGCAGCCGTTGCTCGGCCGCATCACAAGCCTGGGCCAGTCGCAGGAGAGCCTGATCGCCAGCTATGCGCGCGATGGCGACACCCTGCGAGTGCTCATCGAAGATGTGCGCGGCTTGAAGGAGGCTCAAGCCGAGTTCTCGCGGGAACGGGCGAGCGACAGCCTGCGTTTGGACGAGTCGCAGCATCTTCTGGTGGAGCGCATCGGTGAGATTGAACGCGGGCTTGTAGAACTGCATCAGGCGCAGCACATCATTGCCGAGCGGCAAGCGAAGGACGTGGCGCAGGTACAAGACAGTCTTGGTTCGCTGGCTGAATTGCGGCGAATCTCGCTAATGGGTTGGTGGGAAAAGAGAAAGTTCAAGAAAGGGACGCAGTAGTAGGTATGAAAGGATTGATTGATCGGGCAAGGGCTAGCCGATTCCGCGAGGCCGCCCGCAAGGCGTCGCTTACGAACTTTGCGGCGTATTTGCCGCGATTGCTGCAACGATGGTTCATCGCCAGAAGTTCGCTGGTGGATGAGCGTTGGCTGGCCGCAAACGGGGTAGAGGGCGGCAGATCGGAAGTCGTGCGCTTGTTAATGGCCGATACGCTCTCCGTGGCATCTCCGCTACTCGACCTGAACTGGTACCGGGCCAGATACGGTTTGCGCGCTACTGCGGCAGAGGCCCTGTTGCACTACCTTTGGATAGGAGACCGCCTAGGCCTGAAGCCCCATCCCTGGTTCGATGCAGGGGTAGCGAGGCAGTCCGCCATCCGATCCACTGGCCCGTTTCGGACGATCCTGGCTCGCTACCTGGCCGACTGGCGAGCGGTCGCGATGCCTCATCCCTTGTTCGATCAGGCCTACTATCTTCACGTGAATGAGGACGTCCATGCGGGTGGCTACAACCCACTGCTGCATTTCGTCCTATACGGGCAAGACGAGGGTCGAAAGCCGAATGCGTACTTCGATCCGCAGTGGTATCGACAGACTAATCCCGACGTGGCCAATGCGGGAATACCGCCAGCGTTGCACTTCGCCATGTACGGTGCGATCGAGGGACGCAATCCGGGCCCCGATTTCGATGCCCTGGGCTACCGTCTGCAGGTAGGCAAGGCAGCGCTCGGTTTCCTCGATCCACTTTCCCATTACCTTACAGTGGGACGGAATGCCGGTATCCATCCGGCGACGCGTGCGCTCAGAGCGACCCAGCTTACGACAACCGCGGAGCCGGCTACCGACGGCGAGACGCGTGTGGTCGATGTCATCGTCCCGGTGTATCGCGGCCTGGAGGAGACAAGGGCCTGCATCGAATCAGCGCTCGCTGTCGCGGAATTGAACAGGTATCGGCTGCATATCTACAACGACGAATCACCCGAACCGGCGATCACCGAGTACCTGCGCCGGGTTGCGGCCGCCGACCGCAAAGTCAGTCTTGTCGAGAACGAAACCAACCTGGGTTTCGTCGGGACGGTCAACCGCGCGATGCGTGCGGTGATGCAACGCGTCGACTTCGACAGTGTGATCCTGCTGAACAGCGACACCGAGGTCACTGGGGATTGGGCGCGTAGGCTAAATGCACACGCGCTGCGCGATGAAGCGGTCGCGAGCGTTACTGCCATGTCGAATAACGCCACGATCTGCAGCTATCCGCACTTTGGTGACAACCCATTGCCCGCGGACGAGACTCCCGCGGCCATCGATGCCTTGGCCGCGGTCGTGAATCGTGGACTCAGCGTGGAGCTTCCCACGGGCGTGGGCTTCTGCATGCTTATCACCCGCAGGGGGCTGGAGCTGATAGGACTGTTCGACGAGGAGGCCTTCGGCAAGGGGTATGGCGAGGAAGTGGATTTCTGCCAGCGGGCGATCCGCGCGGGTATGAAGAACCTGCTTGCCATGGATGTGTATGTCAAACATGCCGGTGAAGTGAGCTTCGCCAGCTCGAGCAAGCCCGGCAAGCTGATCGCTGAGAAGATCATCAAAACCCGTTACCCGGACTATGCGACCGACGTCGCGACTTTTGTCCGCAGTGATCCCGGTCTGTATGCGCGCCTCCGATTGACGTTCGCGCGCTGGCGCGACCATGGCCGGGATGTACGCGTACTGTTCACCCACGCCCTGGGGGGGGGGACCGAGCGTCGTGTTCAGGAGGCGGTGGCGGGGTTGCCTGCGACCGCGCGTGCCGTCGTGATCCGGCCTGCGAAGGCGAATTTGCAGCGCTTGGTGCTGGAGTGTCATGCAGAGGACGGCTTTCATTCCGAAGTGGAGGTCGCACATGCCGCGGATCTGGCTGCGTTGCTACTGGCCATGGGTACGCGCCACGTGGAGATTCACCACACTCTCGGTTTCAGCGACATTCTGCGCCAAGCGTTGGCACTCGCCGATCTGGCATTCGATTTCGTCGTTCACGACTACTACAGCGCGTGTCCGCAGGTGACATTGACTGATGCGAATGGTCAGTACTGCGGTGAACGCGGGTTGCGCCAGTGCGACCAGTGTATTGCTCTGCGACCGAGCCAGGGCGCGCGCGACATTCGCAACTGGCGGATCGCCAACGAATGGCTCGTCCTGGGTGCGCAGGAACTGACGGCGCCGAGCCTAGATTGCGCACAGCGCATCGGTCGTTACTTCGGACGCACGCCGGACGTGCGCTTGCATGAGGAAGTGCCGGTACTCTCGATGCCGTTGACTGTCTCCCAACGCAAGGGCAGAAAGCGGCGCGTACTGATCCTGGGCGCACTGGCGCCGCACAAGGGTAGGCTGCTTGTGCTTGCCGCCGCGGAAGAGGTCGTCAGACGATCATTGCCGTTGGAGTTCCATTTGATCGGGGACCCTCAGGGAGAAGTGCCCAAGCGATTGTCGACATCCTTCACCTGGACGGGGAGATACGAAGAGGCGCACCTGGAAGACAAGATCCGGAATGCCGACGGCGATATATTCCTGTTCGCTTCCCAAGCACCTGAGACCTATTCGTACACATTGAGCGCAGCCATCCGTTCGGGCCTGCCGATCGTCGCAACGCGGCTCGGTGCGTTCATCGAGCGGCTGGCCGACCTGCCCGACACCAAGTTGGTGGCGCCGGACATCGCGCCCGCTGAGCTGGCCGATGTGCTGTTGGCGATGCCGATGCGTGGTACAGGGGGTGTGGAATGAGCCTGCGGATCGCCATCGTGCCCGAGCGTCTGGGCTCGGTCCTTTCGCCGTGCGGCAGTATCCGGCTCGCCGCGTTCTTCGACGCAATGCGGAAGGAGGGCGCGGAAGACTGGGAGTTCCGTTATCTGATACCGGAAGAAGTGGCCGCGTTCCGGCCGGACGTTATCGTTTGGCAGCGCATCGCGATGGACGAGCGCCAGGTAACCGCCATCGCCGACTTGGCCAAGCGATCCGGAGCCCTCACGATCTACGATCTGGATGACAACCTGTTCGACCTGGACGACGCCGCAGAGCGGCTCGCCTATGCCGATAAGTTGAAGGCGGTCGAGAAGTCGTTGCAAGTAGCGGATCAAGCCTGGTGCTCGACGGTTGAGTTGGCAGATCGCGTGAGCGGCATCGCACGCCATAGGCCTCAGGTAATGGCCAACGCACTCGACCCGGGCTTGTGGGGGGAGGCGCCCGCGTCAGCGGAGCCGGATGCGGGGGTACATTGCCTCATGTACATGGGCACCCGCACGCATGCCGCCGATCTCGGGCTGTTGAGCCAGGCGATGGATTTGCTGGAAGACCGCCAGCCAGGCCGGTTCAAACTCGACATCGTTGGCGTCGCCAGCGAGTATCCGGAGCGGCCCTGGATGCGGGTGCTGCAGATTCCCGGCCACGTGGGCGCCTCCTATCCTGCATTCGTGCACTGGATACGCCAACAGGGAGCACGTCAGTTGGGCGTAGCGCCTCTGCTTGCGTCTTCGTTCAACGACTGCAAGAGCTGCATCAAGGTGATGGACTATGCCGCGCTGGGGATGCCCACCCTGGCATCGGATGTCGCAGCCTATCGGCCTATGCAGGCGGACGTGGAATGCTTCAAGGCGGACAACGATGCTGTCCAGTGGGCGACGGCAATCGAGCGAGCCTGTGGCGACGCGGCACTGGCGTCGAGGGTGCTGGCTGGAGCGGCCGCCCGGATCGGGGCCACCCCTTTCGTGGAGGCGGTGCGACTTCGCGCGGATGCTATTCTTTTAGGGCGAGCCCGCTGAGCGCAGTATCGCGATACGCATGCCGGCCGCGTCCTCCGGACCGGCCGCAGCGCCCGCGCTGCGAACGTCATGGCGTAGCGGAAGATTCAGGGCAGCGGATACCCGGTCGTCTCTGGTCGGGACTGGCCTTTCAAGGCGAGTTGCGCATCTGTTGCAGGTGAGTGCACGAAAGGCTTCATTCTTTAGTTTGAGTAGTATCGCGATCCAATTCATTAACCCGGTGAGACCATGAAGAAACTATTGGGAATGTTGTTGATTGGTATGTCCACGACCGTCGTGCTGACTGCCTGCGACTCTGGAAACAAACAAGCGGGCGGTGTCGATCCGGCGACCGACAGTGCCGCTGCAACGCCGCCGGCACCGGTGGCCACGGTACAGCCTGCTGCCCCGGAGGGTCTGGCGACTCCGTTCGCCGAGAGCGCGCTGTCGATGACGGTAGGTGGCAACTGCTCGCTTGATGCTGTGAACGGCAGTGCGGTTTTGGAAGGCAAGCTCCAGCTCAAGCGTGGCGAGCCGGTAGTGATCGGAGGGTGGGCGGCCGATCAGGCAGGCGTGGTGCCGGCGCAGCCGCAGCTCGTCATTCACAACGATGTCGCGGGCTACACCGCGCCGCTTGCCACCGGTATAGAGCGCGCCGACGTCGCCGCCGCGATGAAGAATCCTGCGCTCTCGAAGGCAGGTTTCGAGTCGCCGCTGTCGTTGCGGGATGTCCCCGCCGGCGTCTACGACTTGTCCGTGGTCGTGACCGGCGAGGCAGCGCGTCGTTGCCCGCTGAACGTATTGCTGACGGTTACGGACTGATCCAGCGCGAATCGTCTCTCAAGCCTGCAGCGTGCTGCAGGCTTTACTGAATACGGGTAGCAAGCCTGTGATGCCAAGATCGTTCAATTTTCGCCACGCAGCCTATGCGCTTGTCGCCATGTGCGTGGCAATCCTCTTCCTTGCCGGACAGCGCAACGAGAGTTCCGAACGATTCCTGCGCATCGGTCTGAGTTCGCCGGATTCTGGAAGTCTGCAGGCGTTCTTCGACACGGGTTCGGGCTTCAATGAGGCGGAGTCCAAACACGTCCACTTCAAGTCCGGCAGCTCCGAGTTGGCGGTGCCGTTGCCATCCGGCAAGGTCCAGGCACTGCGCTTGGACCCCGCTCCAGGCGTCAAGAGCGTTCTCGTACGGGAACTGGCGATCACAGTACCCCGCTCTGGCGGCTATGAGGCAATCAGTGCAGGTGCGCTGCAGCCGGTGAACGAAATCGCCGGATTGACGAGAACGGATGGAGGGATGCAGATCTCCATGGCTCCCGGCAGCACGGATGCGCAGCTGATGCTGGACGCCGACAGCATTTCCGAAGCTGGTACGGAAGCGCCTGTGCTGACGGTCTGGACCAAGTACGTGCTCGGAATCCTGATCTTTGCGCTAGCGGTGTTCCATCTGGCGCGACGTCCCTCCGGCATCCCGGTGACGGCTCTGCTATTGGCTGGTGTAGTGCTGGTCGCGGCACTCGCACTGGTCTCGACCACCGCGCGCTCGATCCATCCGGACGAGCACAACCATGTCGCGGCGGCGCACTATTACTTCAGTCACTGGAAGCCGCCGGCCGTCGACGACCCTGCTATCGTAGATACCTATACTATCTATGGCACCAGTTACCTCAACGAACTGGACATCGGTTATCTGATCGCCGCGAAGGTATCCAATCTCTGGTCGGGCTTCGGACTCGACGATACCGTTTCGCTGCGTTTGTTCAATGTGCTCCTGCTGGCCATTCTTCTTGTGGTCGCCTGGCGGGGCAGGGATACGTGGACGGGTGCTGCAGTGCTGCTGGTGACCTCGCAGCTTTGGTATCTGTTTTCCTATTTCAATGCGGATGCCCTCCCACTGTTCCTTTCTTTGATGCTGGCATTCCTTTACGGGCCGGCCTCATCAGCCGTTTCTGATTACGTGGAAGGCAAGGCAACCAGGTTCTTGCCGTTGCTGGCGTTCGTCCTCGTACTTGGCCTGCTGCTGATATCCAAACGGAATTATCTGCTGATCGTGATGTTCATGGGTCTGTTCCTGTGTGTTCGTCATCTGGCGTTACCTGCCTGGTGCGTGGGATTGGCGGCTTTCGGGGCTGGCCTGTTGAGCTTCAGTCTGATCGGTGGCGCGCAAATGCAGTACATGTTCCCATCCATCGGCGGGTCCTTCGTGCCGGTGGGAAGTGCGATGTTGTTGGCCGCCATGCTCGCGGGCACCTGGCGCGTCTTGGGGAGCAAAGAGTTACGTCCCAAGTTCTATCGGATGGTGGCCCTCTTCTCGCTTGCTGCGATGCTGGCTTTCCCGCGCGTAATGCTGGACCGCGACGTCAACGGCGGCTCCGCCGAGAAGACGGCGAAGGTGCTGGCCGCAGCCGAAAAGTACGGGGAGGTCAGGTTCAAACCGTCGACCCTTGCCAACAATCCTGCAGCCAGCTACCCGGGGCGTAACCTCGCTGCGAAAGGCGTGACGATCGGTCAACTGTTCGGCCATCCATATGACTGGCTCTACCAGAGCTGGCGCAGCTCGATGGGCGTGTACGGGTACATGAACGCGTTCGCTCCGGAATGGCTTTACTTGCTGGTCAGCATCGGCCTTCTGCTGTGCTTGGCAGGCGCGTTCAGGCATGGCATCCGGGACGGGACATTCCGCCGCGATACTTTCGTAGTGTGTTGTATCGCGGCTCTAGTGGTGCTCAGCTCGATCGTCCATAGCTGGGCCTACGACTTCCAGCCACAGGGGCGCTACCTGATGCCTATCGCGGCGTTGCTTGCTGTGCTGGCATTGGCGCACCCGATCCTGCTGCGCTCACGCTTGATGTCCGCCGGACTGGCGACCAGCTATCTGGCTTCGCTGTTCTCGTTCCTCTTCTTCGCAATCCCGATTCTGGCCAGTCGTTGACGGCCGGCTGGAGTTTGGTTGGTGGGCGGTGGCGAGCCCAGCCGGTCCCGCACGCCGCAAAGCTCAGGTCCGATTGAGTGCTGCGTCTGCGGCAGCCATCACCTGATCAAGATGGTCCTCGACACCGACCCAGAGCGGCATCCGCACCAAGCGATCGCTGATCGAATCGGTGACGCTCATATCCGACGCTGTTCGGCAGTGGGCGATGCCGGCGGGGGAAGAATGCAGCGGAATGTAATGGAACACGGTTTGCACGCCCTGCTCCTTCATCGCTTGGATGAAATGCGTCCTGTGCTCCAGAGAGGGCAGCAACAAGTAGTACATGTGCGCGTTGTGCGTACGGTCTGACGGGACAATAGGGCGACGCAGCCGCCCAGCGCCCTCATGTGCCGCGGCCCATGCGTGATAGCGGTCCCAAATGGCGAGTCGCCGTGACGTGATGCCGTCGGCGTCTTCGATCTGTGCTGTCAGGAACGCTGCGGTAATTTCTCCTGGGAGGAACGACGACCCGATGTCCACCCACGTGTACTTGTCCACCTGACCGCGGAAGAAACGGCTGCGGTTGGTGCCTTTCTCACGAATGATCTCGGCGCGCTCGCCGGCCTCACGGTCGCGGCACAACAATGCGCCGCCTTCACCGGAGATAATGTTCTTTGTCTCGTGGAAGCTGAGAGCGCCGTAGTCGCCGATGGTTCCAAGCGGCCGTCCCTTGTAGGTGGACATGATCGCCTGGGCAGCGTCCTCGACCACCTTCAGTCCGTAGCGATCTGCGATTTCCATGATCGCGTCCATCTCGCAGGCGACACCCGCGTAGTGGACAACGCAGATCGCCTTCGTGCGCGGGCCTATGGCCGCTTCGATCAGGCGTTCGTCGATGTTCAACGTATCCTCGCGGATATCGACGAAGACGGGTACTGCGCCGCGCAATGCAAACGCGCTTGCGGTGGACACGAAGGTATAGGAAGGAAGAATGACTTCATCACCGGGCTGCAGATCCAGCAGCAACGCCGCCATCTCAAGCGCTGCCGTACAACTGTGTGCAAGCAGCGCGCGGCCGGCCTGGGTTCGCTCCTCCAGCCATGCGTGACAGCGCTTGGTGAAGCTTCCGTCACCCGACAGATGCCCATTGGCGTGTGCTTGAGCAATATGCGCGAGCTCGCGGCCTGTCATGTAAGGCTTGTTGAAGGGAATCATTGCGTGGAACTCCTTGTAGAGGCTCTTCAGCCCGTGGATCGCGAGAGGACGACGACGCCGGCCACGATAATCAGCGTGCCGACAAGCTTGTAGGCATCCAGACGTTCCTGAAAAAGCCATGCCGCCAGAAGGACGACAATAACGAAGTTCATCGACATGAAGGGATAGGCGCGACTGAGTGGCAGCCGATTGATCGCCGCCATCCAGCAAATGGATGCACCGAATGCCGCTGCAAATCCGGAGATGACCCAAGGCTTCAGCAGTAGCGTTACAATGTTAGTGGCCGACAGTGGGCCATTGAGAAGATGCGAGTGCAGGCCAACCTGCCACTTGAGTATCAGCTGACCGTATACGGTCAGAAGGATGGTTAAGGTGATGAAGACATAAGCCATAGAGCCACTCGCTCAATAAGTCGGGCGCCCGCGGCGCGCGCAGTGTGTCAGGCGCCCGGCGCGAGCTTTTCCGGATCACGCCATCCCCAGATATAATGTGACGCGTCCGGGCCTGCGTTGAATATCAAGTCAAGGATACTCACCGCATGCTCGAATCCATCGGAAAGCTGCTTGTACTCCGGATATCCCGAATAGTCCTTGTATTCCAGCTGGATGCCGGCGTCCTCGAACCTTTGCGGGTCGATGTACGAACGGGCTGCCGGGCCGGACAGGTAATGGGTGGCTCCCGCCTTCACCAGCAAATCGATCAAACGATCCAGCTTGCTACCCGTGGCATCGAACTCCAGAGAGTCGCGGAACTCGGTCCGTATTCCCAATACTTCCTGTGCAATCCGCCGAGTGACGGCCTGATTCATCTCTGACAGGGAGTTCCACGCGGTGCCTGTATACAGCTCCTCGATGAGGGGTGAATACTCGCGGAAATGGCGGGCTTTGGTATAAGCATGACGGATCGTCGACCAGTGCTTCCGCTGCCAGCCGGCGTCGGGCAATTGCACTTCATTGATCAGGCGTTTGATGTTGCCACCTGTCGGTACTGTCAGCCAGACCGGCGTTCCATTCGCGATCACACGGTTGCGCGAACGCCAGTCCTGGTAGGTGAACTGGACGTCGTCGTAGAAAATGAAGGTATCGACGTCGTGAATGATGTCGAAATATCCCTTCCAAGGGATATAGCTGGATTGCAGTACGGCAACCCGCTTCTGGCTGCTCATGCGCTGAGGGCTCTGTTGTGGTGGCGGCTCCCAGCTTTGACGAATGACCTGGGAGGAAGCTTGGAGCCGTCAACGATGGTGCAGTTGGCGCCGATGAAGCTCAGTGCTCCAACGGATACGAAGCCGCAAAGTGTAGCAGCCGGGCTGATGAAAGTACCTTCTCCGATGGCGTTGTCGTGACTGATGGTGGCCTGCGGCCACAGTACGCAGAGGTCGCCGATGCCTGCAAAGGCATCCACGTCCACGTTGGCCATCACAAGACAGCCGGCGCCGAGTGAGGCGCGAGGGCTGACGCGTGCGCGGGGATGCACGATTGATGGAAACTCGAATCCCAGTGAAAGCAAGTGGCGAAACATCGTCATCCGGGCATCCATATGACGATATCCGATCGCCATGGCAAGATCGGCGTCCTCGGTCGATATGCGCGAGCCCAGGTCATCGGTTCGCCCCACGATGTCTTCCCCAATATTGGAATCATCGACGTGCCCCATCACCGTGCGGCCAGATTCTTCGGCGAGCACTCTGACCAGGCGACCGAAAGACGATGCTCCGATGATCACCAAAGGCTTCAATTGCCGACCTCCTCTTCGACCAGGAACAATGGCATGGACGCAGTTTTGAAATTGATGCGCGCCAGGTACTCGCCGAAGATACCGAGGATCAGCAATTGGAGGCCGCCCAGGAATGTCATGCCGGCCATGATCGACGCATAGCCGCTCACGCTTAGCGCCCCCGTCAGTTTTGCAATCAGGATGGAAACGCCCCATGCCGCTCCGCCGAGCGAAGCGCTGAGGCCTAGCCACGTCGCAATGCGCAGTGGAAGATCGGAGAACGTCACGAAGATGTTGATCATGTGAGCGACCAGCATCCTCACGCTGTAACTGCTTTTCCCGTGAAATCGAGCGTCGTGCGGTACGACTACCGTCGCATAGTTGTGCGTGATCCAGGAGATGTAGCCGTCGATGAAAGTGAACGGCGACTGGAATCGCTCAAGGCCGTTCGCCACGGTGCGATGAATGACGCGGAACGAAGTGTATTCCCGGTTCAAGCTGGGTATCGCGAACTTGAACAGGCTGCGGCCCACCTCCGAGGTGAGGTTTCGCCACCAGGCATGGCTGCGCGTTTCGTTCACGCCATACACCACCTGGTGCCCTTCCTCGGCCTTCTGCAGCAGCGCAGGAACCGACTCGGGTGGCTGTTCGAGATCTTCATCGATGGTGACGATCCACTCACCGCGCGCATGAGCGATGCCGCACAGGGTGGCGGCATGCTGTCCGAAGTTCCGACTCAGCCGGATGCCACGGACCTTCGATGGATTTTCGGCACACAGACGGTCTATGGCGGCCCAGTTTGCCGGGCTGCCACGGTCGTCGACAAAAATGATCTCGTAGGATTTGCCCAGCGGCTCCAGCGCCACAGAGAGGCGTCGACGCAGTTCGCCTATGGATTTCGAGCCCCTATAAACCGGTACCACCACGGAGTAATGGGGTGGAATTGAGGGGCCAGCGGGTATGGTCATGGTGTGGCGGAGTCGTTGTCGTCTAGGTCGGAAGCTAAATGGCGCGGTATGGGGTCACTGGGCGCTGCAAGAGTAGGTTTGCGACGGCTCAGGCCATCAGTTCAGCGCTGACTCAAGTTCCGGCAGCAGCGCAAACAAATCCCCCACCAACCCAATATCCGCAATCTCGAAGATCGGGGACTCCGGGTCCTTGTTGATCGCCACGATCGTACCTGCGTCCTTGATGCCGGTCAGGTGCTGGATGGCGCCGGAGATGCCGACGGCGACGTACAGCTCGGGGGCGATGATCTTGCCGGTCTGGCCGACCTGCAGTTCGTTCGGCACGTAGCCGGCGTCGACGGCGGCGCGCGACGCGCCGACGGCGGCGCCGAGCTTGTCGGCCAGCGCGTAAATGACCTTGAAGTTCTCGGCCGAACCGACGCCGCGGCCGCCGGAGACGACACGCTTGGCGCTCTGCAGGTCGGGGCGGTCGGACTTGCCGGCGGCCAGGCCGAGGTAGCGGGTATGCGTCGGCAAGGCGGCGTCCACGCTGACGGCCTCGATCGTCGCGCTGCCGCCCCTGCCGGCTTCCGGCCAGGAGGCGGTGCGCACGGTGGCGACCACGGTCTGGTCGGCCGGGGTTTCGACCGTGATGATCGCATTGCCGGCGTAGATCGGGCGCTTGAAGGTATGCGGGCCTTCCACAGTCATCAGGTCGGAGACCTGGTTGACGCCCAGCAGGGCGGCCACGCACGGCAGCAGGTCCTTGCCGAAGGTGGTGGATGGGGCGAACACGTGCGTATAGCCCGCCGCCAGCTGGGCGATCTGGGGCGCCAGCACCTGCGCGATGGGGTTCGCGTTGGCGGCGTTGGCGACGGTCAGTACCTTGGCGACGCCGGCGATCTGTGCGGCGTCGGCGGCGACAGCGGCCGGATCGGCGGCCAGCACGACCACGTCGATGGCGTCGGCGTTCACGGCAGCCGCCGCGCTGACGGTCTTGGCGGTGGAGGCGTTGAGCTTGCCGTCCAGGTGTTCGGCAATGACGAGAACCTTGGCCATTACAGCAACCCCTTCTGCTTGAGTGCGGCGACCAGTTCGGCCGCGTCCTTGACCATCACGCCCTTGCTGCGCTTGGCTGGCGGGGCGTAGTGGGTGGTCTTGTGCGTGTCGGCGGCGTCCACGCCGAGGTCGGCCAGCTGCAGGGTCTCCAGCGGCTTGCTCTTGGCCTTCATGATGTCCGGCAGCTTGATGAAGCGCGGCTCGTTGAGGCGCAGGTCGGTGGTGACCACGGCCGGCAGATCAACTTCCAGTGTTTCCAGGCCGGCGTCGACTTCGCGCACCACCGTAGCCTTGCCGTCGGCGATGTCGAGCTTGCCGGCGAAGGTGGCCTGCGGGCGGCCCCACAGCGTGGCCAGCATCTGGCCGGTCTGGTTGGCGTCGTCGTCGATGGCCTGCTTGCCGAGGATCACCAGGTCGGGCGCCTCCTTCTCGACCAGCTTCAGCAGGGTGCGGGCGGCGGTCAGCGGCTGGATGGCCTGGTCGGTGACCACGTGGATGGCGCGGTTGGCACCCATGGCCAGGCCGTTGCGCAGGTGGGCCTGGGCGTCGGCGGGGGCGATGGTGGCGACCACGACGTCGGTGGCGATGCCCTTGTCGCGCAGGCGCAGGGCTTCTTCCAGCGCGATCTCGTCGAAGGGGTTGGGGGACAGCTTGACGCCGTCGGTGACCACGCCGGAGCCGTCCGGCTTGACCTGGATGCGGACGTTGTAGTCCACCACGCGCTTGTAGGCGACGAGAATCTTCATCCTGCGGGAATTCCTGTATGCGACGGTGAGGCCCGGCCGCGGCGGCTGGCCGAGGGCAGACCCGGGATTTTAGCCGTCAGGCGGTGGCCATGCGAGCCCGTACGGTACCGTCCGCCAGCCGGGACGCCAGCACGGCCGCGAAACGAGCGGCGCTGCCGGGGGCCTGGGCGAAGAACAGCGAGGGCTCGGTCAGTTCCAGTTCGAGCAACTGCGGCAGGCCATCGGCGCCGGTCAGCAGATCGACGCGCGCGTAGGCGATGGGGTCTTCGAGCTGTCGCAGCCGCATGGCGGCGGTAAGGATCCGTTCGGCCAGCGCCTGTTCCGCGGGCGTGGCGGTCGTGGCGACGATATCGCCCAGAGCCATGGGCGCCTGCCGCGCGCCTTCGCCGGGCGGCAGTTGCGCACCCTTGCGGGCGGCGTGGCTGAACCGTCCGTTGAAATAGAGCAGCGCGGTTTCGCCGTGCCGGTCGACCGAGGCCACGTAAGGCTGCAGCATGACGCTGCGCTCCTGCTCCAGCAGGCGGCCGATGTGGTTGCCGGCCACGAACTGCTGGTCGCGGGCGTAGCGCTGGGTGTCGCGGGCGCCGGCGCTGACCGTGGGCTTGACGACGAACTCCCCGGCATCGAACTCATCCAGGAAGGCAGCCAATGCGTCCATCGGCTCGGCGTCGGGCTCGACGAACCGGGTGGGAACAACCGGAATGCCCACGGTCGCCAGATCGGCGAGATAGTGCTTGTCGGTGTTCCAGCGCACCACGTTCAGGGGATTCATCAGGTGTGTCACCCGGTCCGCGTGTTCGCACCAGGCCAGGAACTCGGGCAGCCGTTCCGTGTAGTCCCACGGCGAGCGCAGCAGCGCTGCATCGAAGCGGGACCAGCTCACCGTCGGGTCGTCCCAGGCCACTGCCCGGGCGTGCAGGCCGGCGTCCGCGCAGGCATCCAGCAGGGGCGCGAGGTCGTCGTCGTGACCGGAGGCGGCCACGGCGGTAACGAGGGCGAGGGTCTTCATACGTCGGCAAGTGTACGCGCACGTCCTGCGCTGGACTCCCATTGCCCAAAAGTACCTGTGTCGGCCCGGGAGCGCTGGGTAGAATGCAGACTTTCTTCATCGATTGGATCGCGCCATGACGGGTAACCCCGGTTCCGGAGGCAAGCAGAAGCTCTATCCCAGTGCCGCAGCGGCACTGCAGGGCGTCGTGGCCGACGGCCAGACACTCGCCGTGGGCGGCTTCGGCCTGTGCGGCATTCCGGAAGCGTTGATCGCCGCCCTGCGCGACAGCGGCGCGAAGGGGCTCACGGCCATTTCCAACAATGCCGGTGTGGACGGCTTCGGCCTGGGCCTGCTGCTGGAGACCCGCCAGATCAGCAAGATGATTTCGTCCTACGTGGGCGAGAACAAGGAGTTCGAGCGGCAGTTCCTGTCCGGCGAGCTGGAACTGGAGTTCAACCCGCAGGGCACGCTGGCCGAACGCCTGCGCGCCGGCGGTGCCGGCATCCCGGCCTTCTTCACCCGCACCGGCTACGGCACGGTGGTGGCCGAAGGCAAGGAGACCCGCCAGTTCGGCGAACACTGGTATGTCATGGAAACGGCGCTCAGCGCCGACGTGTCGCTGGTCAAGGCGTGGAAGGCCGACAAGTCCGGCAACCTGGTGTTCCGCAAGACGGCGCGCAACTTCAACCCGGCCTGCGCCATGGCGGGCAAGGTGTGCATTGCCGAAGTCGAGGAGGTCGTGGAGGTGGGCGAAATCGATCCCGACCACGTCCACCTGCCGGGCATCTACGTGGACCGCATCGTCCACAACCCGAGCCCCGAGAAGCGCATCGAGCAGCGCACCGTCCGCCAAGGAGACAAGTGATGCCCTGGACCCGCGATGAAATGGCGCAGCGCGCCGCCCGCGAACTGACCGACGGTGCCTACGTCAACCTCGGCATCGGCCTGCCGACCCTGGTCGCCAACCACATCCCGGCTGGCATGGACGTGTGGCTTCAGTCCGAGAACGGCCTGCTCGGCATCGGGCCGTTCCCGGCCGAGTACGAGGTCGACGCCGACCTGATCAACGCCGGCAAGCAGACCGTCACGGCCCGGGCCGGTGCCAGCTATTTCGGCAGCCACGATTCGTTCGCGATGATCCGGGGTGGCCACATCGACCTGGCCGTGCTGGGCGCCATGCAGGTCACCGACAAGGGCGACCTGGCCAACTGGATGGTGCCCGGCAAGATGGTCAAGGGCATGGGCGGCGCCATGGACCTGGTGGCCGGCGTCAAGCGCATCGTGGTGCTGATGGAGCACGTGGCGAAGGACGGCAGCCACAAGATCCTGCCGCAGTGCGACCTGCCGCTGACCGGCGTAGGCGTCGTGGACCGGATCATCACGGACCTGGCGGTCTTCGATGTCACACCTGAAGGGCTGGCGCTCGTGGAAATGGCCGAGGGCGTGAGCGAAACGGAGCTGGCGACCAAGACGGGCGTCCCCTTCAAGACCGTCTGACCCCACCAAGTCGTGACCGAAGTCCGATTGGTTTGAGTCATGCTGCACGTCTGACTTTCAGCTGTACGTTTTTCGGCCGATAAGGCGGAGAAGGGAACCTGTTGGCTATTTGTGGTCCAGCGGCTGGGCTATAGTGTTAGCTCAGGGGCTCTATCCGTTTTTCTCAGAGGCGTACGTATGAAACTCCGGGTCGGCGCTTGCGCCTTGATGTTGGTTTTGGCCGGGTGCAGTGGAGAAAGCCCCGAATCGGGCATGGCAGGGATGCGCGGCGTGGCCGCTAGCAAGGCGACCGGCAGCCTGCCGACGTCGCTGCCGTTGGCCCGCGCGATTGGGGCGTCCATCGCGAATGCGCCCGATCGCGGCACGCTGCTTTCATTCCCAAACAAGGCGACGCCTGCGAAGCAGGAAGGCGCTTATACGTGGTTCCCGACCGCCATCAGCGAGGCACACGCCTTCAAGGCGGTCGCGACCGGTGAAATGACGGTGCCGTCGCCGGACGGTAGCCAGGTCAAGCTGCGCTATGAGCGCCATGCTGAAGAGATCGACGGCAACTGGACCTGGATCGGTCGTGTGGTCGGCGGCGACCCGATGCAGGAAGCCATCATCACCTTCGGCGAGAAGGCGGTGTTCGGTTCGATTCCCCAGGCCAACGGCAAGCCGGCACTGAGCCTGCAGACCCGCAACGGTACCGTGTTCGCCGTCCAGACCGATCCGTCCAAGGTGGTGTCCGCGACGAAGGGGCATGAGGACGTGATGATTCCCGAGGCCGCCACGTTGCGCTCGTCGATGGGTGCGGCGGTGAGCCAATCCGCGCAAGTCAGTCAGGGCGCGACGGCTGTTGCGCAGGCTGCACCGCCGACCGCTGCGAACACGATCGACGTAGCGATCGGCTACACCCCGGAGTTCGCCGCTGCGAACGGCGGCGCGTCGGGTGCCGCCACGCGCCTGGTCTTCCTGGTGCAGATCGGCAACCAGGCTTTCGCCAACAGCGACGTCAACGGTTATCTGCGCATCGTCCATGCGCTTCAGGTCAGCTATACTAATACCAACACTAACCAGACGGCGCTGCAGGAACTGACCGGCAGTACGGGCAACTCTCCCGTCACCGTTCCCGCCAGTCTTGCGCCGCTGCGTACCGCGCGTGACCAGTACGGTGCGGACATCGCGGTGCTGGTGCGCAAGTTCAACACGCCGGAGAATGAAGGTTGCGGCATCGCCTGGTTGAACGGCGCGAACCAGACGGCCATTACCTCGGCTGATGCTGCTTGGGGCTATGCCGTGATCAGCGACGGCTTCGACACGGGTTCCGATGGCAAGGAGTACTACTGCGCTGAGGAGACGCTGGTGCACGAGGCGGCGCACCTTATGGGCTCTGCGCATGACCGCGCGAACTCGACGACGACGGGCGGGGGACTGCAGTACGGCCGCTTCCCGTATTCGTTCGGCTACAAGACGGCCTCGGCAGCCGGCAACTTCTATACCGTAATGGCGTATGGCGATACGGGTCAGGTCGCTCACCGAATCTTCTCGACTCCGCTCAAGAGCACCTGTGGTGCCACAGGCAACTTGGCATGCGGTGTCGCCAACAGTGAGGACAACGCTAGGAGCCTTAATCAGACGATTCCGGTAGTAGCCGGCTTCCGGACGACAGTGGTCCCGTTTGTGGGTGCCGCGCAGCGCGATCTAGATGGCGACGGGCGATCGGATGTGTTCTGGCGCAGCTCTGCCAATGGGCAAAACGTCGTTTGGAGGGCGGGCAGTCGCGCGGATAGCTACTATTCGGAAACCGTTTCAGACCAGAACTGGCAGATCGCTGGTTCGGGAGACTTCGACGGAGACGGCAAGTGGGACATTTTTTGGAGGCATGCCACCAACGGTCAAAACATCATCTGGTCGGCGGGCTCTGGCAACTCCTCTCGGGTAGTGCAAGCGATTCCCGATGTCAACTGGAAGATCGTCGGGATCGGCGACTTCAACGGCGATGGCAGATCCGATCTTTTCTGGCGCCACTCCATTAGCGGGCAAAACATCACTTGGTGGTCTGCAGACCCGGCGACCACTGCAAATGGAACTGGAGTGGCTGTCATTTGGCGCGTCGTCGGCGTCGGCGATTTCAATAACGATGGTCGCGATGACCTGTTCTGGAGGAACTCCAACACGGGAGAGAATCTAATCTGGCCATCGGGGGCAATCGCGAATTCATGGGTTCAGGTAACCATTCCTGACCAAGGATGGCGCGTCGCGGCGACCGGGGATTACGACGCTAACGGCACCACTGATGTGTTCTGGGTTCATGCCACGTCGGGCCAAACGGCGGTGTGGCCTTCAGGTGCGTATGCGGGATCATTCGCGGAGGTGACCGTCCAAACCACTTGGCAGGTGGCGACGTCGGGCGACTACAACGGCGACGGAAAGGCGGATCTCTTCTGGCACAACCCAACGTCCGGCGCGACCATCGTCTGGTGGGCAGGTCGATCCGCGAACAGCATGTTGATGGAGCCGGTTGCCACAGTTTGGTCGCCCAAGCTGTAGGTGCAGGCATTCGTCTATGCGATTGCAGACGAGATTCCCGCACGTGTATCTGGAAGCGGAATACGTGCGGGTTTTCGTTTGGATTGATCGAGGATCCTGTCGGCTCAGGGCTTGATCTGTGCGGGATGGCTCGCACGGCAAGCGGCAGCGCGCGGCGGACGAGAGATCAGCCGCGACTGGCGTAGGAATAGGTGTTGTCGCCGGTCGATGGAGTGTCTCCAGCCGAGCCGCTCTCCGCCAAGAAGAATGTACTGAAGCCAGTGCTTATCACGCAATGCTGGATGATCCGCTCGAAGGCGTGCGCGAGCGTTCCGTCTACCTGTCCTTGTTCGGGCTCGAACTCACTTGGCTGGATGTGTGCGTCGAGTAGCGGACGAATGGCCGCGAGCCGAACCCAGAACATGCTTCCAGAGACAAACCTCCCGTCATGACAGTCTACGGGAGGAAGTCCGGTGCGCCGCGCTAGTGAGTGGACAGAGCGTTCGTTCGCGCCCCAGTAGTAATCCAAGCCAAGGATATGACCAGTTGGCGCGATAAGGCCTGCGTGGTGATTGTTTTCCATTGTCAGCACGGCTTCTCGCGCACGATCGCCGGATACCAGTTTCGTAAGCAGATCGCGTCGCCATGCATCTCCATCCCACCGATGGAGGGATTTTTTAGTGTGGAGTTTAAGAACAACTTCAACCCCGTTTGCCAGCAGATGCTCGGAGGCAATGAGGAAGGGCAGCATGTCACGTCCGCGGTTCTCAACGATGATTAGGTTGAAGGGAAAAGTCGACGATTCCAAGGATTCGCGGACTTCTGCGGCGCGATCGTACGTCGTGGTAACAGTAAGGTGCCAGTCCAAGCCACCACTTTTCAGTGTATCCAAGATTTCTGTCAGAACATCAACATGCCATGCGTGGACCACAGCGTGCGTGGAAGCATGCTTTATGGCATGTGTGCGATCCTCGTTGCAGGCAACAATAGTCAGCGCATCGCGCGTAGCTTGGAGATTCGCATAACCAAGCCTGGCATCAGGCTCCAGCATGGCCCCTTCAGCCCATTCGTTCCATGCATTGATGAAAACGAGGTGTTGGGCTAGCGCGTTTCCGTCACGGATGCTGTTTACCAGCCAATCGCGATATCCGCGTGGGGAAGCATGAAGCATTACTCGGCCGCGGCCGGGGCGCCGCGCTTCGTTGTCCCAACCTGGCGCCACCCCCGGGTAGCGGTTACCCCGTGACGGCACCACGACCTTGGGCAGCGTCCGCCAGTCCAGTAACTCGCCTTGGAACGCGGGATTCAAGAGCACCTGTCGCGTCGTGACGTCTGTAGCAGGGTGCTGGTTTGGCGGGAAGGCGATAGAGGCGTCTAGCCCGTACTGCGCTGGGGGTGGGGATTCAAAACTCTCGACATAGACAATCTGTAGGTCGCCTATGTCGTGTGAGTCACACCATTCGCGCCATCGTTTGGCAGTGGCACAAGCGTCCGGCAGCAAGCCAGGTCGATACACCACCAGCACCGGCTTCCCATCTACCCGCAAATACCGCGGATCCCGCATGTACTCCGCCACATACTCAATGAATGCGATGTCGTCTTCAGGCGAATGCTTCTGATCGATCAGGATCTCGTCACCACGCCCATCCCACGTGCGCGTCCATTTCTCGTTGGCCCAGCACAGGCAAAATTTCAGGTCGATGGTCTTGTCGTTGAGCCAGTTGCGCAGCGGGGTTTCGAGTAGGGTCTTGCCGCCGAACCAGTAGAAGTAGAAGCAGAAGGCGCTGATGCCGTACTCGCGGGCGAGGCGGGCCTGTTCGTGCATGACCTCGACGTTGCGCAGGTCGTAGAAACCCAGATCGCCGGGTAGTTTGGGCTGATAGTGGCCTTCGAACTGCGGCAGGGCGCGGGTGACGTTGCGCCACTCGGTGAAGCCCTTGCCCCACCATTCGTCGTTTTCGGGAATGGTGTGGAACTGCGGCAGATAGAAAGCCACGAGCGTAGCGGGAAGCGGATCCGGAAGTTCGCCCTTCTCGTATGGCACGTAGCCGATCGCGCGTTCATCGGAACGCACATAAGGCCTGCGTGGCAGTTCTCCCATTGGCGCCTGGCCCTTCGGCCCTTCCGGCACCCAGTGGCCTTTCGTGTCGAGGAATCGTTCGCGCAGCCTGTCGCGGGTGCCTTGCGGCATCGGTGTCAGGCGGAAGGCGGTCCGCAGGGCATAGAACAGCGCGGTGCGAACGCGACGGGACAGGGACGTTGCCACGGAATTCCTACAGTTTCTGGTAATTCGGCCCCGCCCCGCCTTCCGGCGTCACCCAGTCGATGATCTGGTAGGGGTCCTTGATATCGCAGGTCTTGCAGTGGACGCAGTTGGCGGCGTTGATCTGCAGGCGTTTGCCATCGCCGTCGTCGACGATCTCGTAGACACCGGCCGGGCAGAAGCGGGTGCAGGGGTTGTCGTATTCGGCGGCGCAGCGGCTGACGCAGACGGAGGTGTCGTGCACGCGCAGGTGCACGGGCTGATCTTCGTCATGTTCGGTGGCGGCGTAGTAGACGCCCTGTAGGCGGTCGCGCGGCGCCAGGGTGCGGTCCACGTAATCGCGCTTCGTTTCTTCGTACTCGCCGACCTTGTCGAGCGACGACCAGTCGGGCTTTACTTTCAGGGTCCACGGTGAGAGTCCGCCCACGGCGGTCTCCCAGGCGGCATTCGCCATGCCGAACCACAGGCCCTTCTTGAAGCCGGGTTTGATGTTGCGCACGGCCTTCAGCTCAGCCATCGCATCTGACGCACGCAGCTTGGCGTCGAAGCCTTCCGGCGCGAGCTGCGAGGCGACCAGGTGTTCTGCGGCCAGCATGCCGCTGCGGATCGCCTGGTGCGTGCCCTTGATCTTCGGCACATTGAGCAGGCCGGCAGTGTCGCCGATCAGCAGGGCGCCCGGCATCTCGACCTTCGGCAGCGACTGCCAGCCACCGGTGACGATGGCGCGCGCGCCGGCGGACAGGATGCTGCCGCCTTCGAGCAGCGGTTTGATCAGCGGGTGGTTCTTCCATTGCTGGAAGGCCTCCCACGGCTTGTACTCGGGGTCCTTGTAATCCAGTCCGCTGACGTAGCCCAGCGCGATCTGGTTGTTCTCCAGGTGATACAGGAAACTGCCGCCGTAGATGTCGTTGCTGGCCGGCCAGCCCAGCGTGTGCACGATCTTGCCCGGCGTGACGCGGCCTTCCGGCACCTGCCACAGTTCCTTGATGCCGATGGAATAGGCCTGCGGGTCGCTGTCCTTGTCCAGCGCGAAGCGCTTCACCAGCCGCTTGGTCAGGTGGCCGCGCGCGCCTTCGGCCAGTACGGTGACCTTGGCGCGGATGTCGATACCCTGCGTGTAGCCCGGCTTGTGGCTGCCGTCCTTCGCGATGCCCATGTCACCGATGCGCACCCCGATGACCTTGCCCTCGTCGTCATGCAGCGTCTCGGCGGCGGCGAAGCCCGGATAGATTTCCACGCCCAGCGCTTCGGCCTGCGGCGCCAGCCAGGCGCACATGGCGCCGAGCGAGACGATGAAGTTGCCGTGGTTGCGCATGCCGGGCGGCACGATCGGGAACTTGCGGCCGCCGTCCTTGCTGAAGTACCAGAACTCGTCATCCGCGGCCGGTACGCACACGGGCGGCGGATTGTCGCGCCAGCCCGGCAGCAGCGCGTCGAGCGGCTGCGGCTCGATCACCGCGCCGGACAGGATGTGGGCGCCGATGGTGCTGGCCTTCTCGATCACGCAGACCGAGATCTCGGGATTCAGCTGCTTCAGCCGGATGGCGAAGGCCAGGCCCGACGGCCCCGCGCCGACGGTGACGACGTCGTACTCCATCACATCGCGTTCGACATCGGACATCGGGCGTGGCTCCAGCATGGCGTTAGGCTCCCGGCATTTTCGGGGTTTGCGCCGGAAGGGGCAAATCCGCGAGCATCGCGGGCATGACCATACCCCTGCCGCTCCCTGCGGATGGACACGATGTGGCGCTGCCGGGCGCGCATCTCGTTTATCGGCCCGCGTGGCTGCCCAGCGTGGAGGCCGATGCGCTGTTCGATGCGCTGCGGCCGTCGCTGCCGTGGAGCGTGCACCGCATCCGGATCTTCGGGCGCCATGTCGATTCGCCCAGACTGAGTGCCTGGATCGGGGATGCGGAGGCGGTGTACCGGTATTCGGGTGCCGACTTCCTGCCGCATCCGTGGACGGCGGCGCTGACTGGCGTGCGCGCGCGGCTGCAGGACGAACTCGGCGTGCCCTTCAACAGCTTGCTGGCGAACCTGTACCGCGACGGGCGCGATGCGATGGGCTGGCATAGCGACGACGAGCCTGAACTCGGCTCGCAGCCGGTGATCGCCTCCGTCAGCCTGGGTGGCGTGCGCCGCTTCCTGCTCAAGCACCGGCAGGATCCGGCGCTGCGTTCAGCGTTCGACTTGCCGCACGGCAGTCTGCTGGTGATGGCGGGCGATACGCAGCGGCACTACCGCCATGCACTGCCGCGCACGGCCAAGCCGGTGGGGCCGCGCATCAACCTGACGTTCCGCTGGATCGATCCGGCGCGCCGTCGCTGAGTTGCAGCACCGATCAGCGATCAACGCTCGGCATTCGGGTCGCCGTTGCCGGAGACCAGCACCCAGCCGGCGATATCGGCGGTGGCGGCTTCCAGCGCCTCCTCGAAGGCCGTCGCCACCTGCGCGACGTCGACGCTGTTCGCGGGCTTCTGCTGCAGGAACGTGCGCGACGCGACGACGCGCTGGCCGCGGTTGTTGACCAGCTTGGCGTTCACTTCGACCACGGCGGATGGCAACGCACCGCCGGCGTAATCGGCCTCGAAGCGGCGCAGGTCCATGACCAGTTTGTACTCGCCGAGGATGCCGGCATCCGCGCTGGCCACGGCAGGAATGCGCCCCGAATCCTCCAGCGTGCGCTGCACCGCGTCCTGCAGCATGTCGGTTGCGGGCAGCGCCCACGACACGCCGCGGTAGACCTGCAGTTCGCCGGGCATCGGCCGCACGCTGATGCGGGGGCTGTCGATCACGCGCGCAGCCGTCGGCTTGGCGATGATCAGCGTCCAGTCCACCTGCGGCCAGCCGGCCTGCGGTGCGACCCTGACATCCGGCGCGTAGATGGTGACCGGGTCGCGCTGCTCGCTGCCCAGGATCGAGCAGCCGGCAAGCACCAGCAGGAAGGGGAGGGCGAAGGTGAGGCGCTGCGGCTTCATTTCGGGTCGAACTCCTTGGGTGCGTCGCGGCCGAGCAGGTAGCGCGCGGGATTGCCTTCGAGACGGTCGCTGACGCGGCGCAGGTCGCGCACCAGGCCGCGCAGTTCGGTGAGGGTGGGGCCCAGCTGGCCCAGGCCGTCGCTGGCGAAGCTGTTGATGGCGGCGCGGTTCTCGCCGAGGATAGCGTCCGCGTTGCCGGCGGCCGAGTCGAGCTTGCCCAGCGTGGTTTCCAGCTTGTCCAGGATGCCCGGCAGTTCCTGCACCAGGTTCTTGTCCAGCCGCTCGATGGCGCCGTTGGTGGTGGTGAGGGTCTTGTCCAGATTCTGCGCGGCGTCGCGCGCGCTGGTGATCAACGCTTCGATCCCGTCCTCGCGGCTGGCCAGCGCGTTGCTCATCGTCTCCAGGTTCTCCAGCGTGGCGGTGATGCTGGCGACGTTCTTGTCGCTCAGCGCCTGGTCCAGGCGTTCGACGATGCGGTTGGCGGTGTCGGTGATGTTCTGCAGCGCCGACGGCGCGGTCTGGATGACCGGTGCCTCGCGCGAATCCACGCTGGTCAGCGACGGCGCCTGCGGCGTACCGCCGCTCAACTGGATGATGGTCGGGCCGGTCAGGCTGGTGATCGCCAGCTTGGCGCGGGTGTCGGTCTTCACCGGCGTGTACGACTCCACGCGGATGCGGGCGATCACCTGGCGCGGATCGTTCGGGGCCAACGAGAGCTTGGTGATGGAGCCGACCGCGATGCCGTTGTACTGCACCGGGCTGCCGACGGTCAGGCCTGTCACCGCCTCGCGGAACACCACCTGGTATTCCTGCCAGGTGCGCTCGGAGGAGTATTTCGCCGCCCACAGGCCGAACAGCAATAGCGCGGCGGCGATGATGAGGGTGAAGGCTCCGATGAGCACGTAATTGGCGCGTGTTTCCATGGATCAGACCGCCGTTTGCGAAAAGAGGGGCCCGGAGGCCTGCTGTCCGTCACGCGCGGCGCGCGCACGGGGACCGTGGAAGTATTCCTGCACCCAGGGATGGTCGAAGCGCTCCACCTCCTGCAGCGGCGCCACCGTGATCACCCGCTGGTCGGCCAGCACCGCCACGCGGTCGCAGATCGCGTACAGCGTGTCCAGATCGTGGGTGATCAGGAAGACCGTCAGGCCCAGCGCTTCCTGCAGCGTCTTGATCAACCGGTCGAACGCGGCCGCGCCGATCGGGTCCAGGCCTGCGGTGGGTTCGTCGAGGAACAGCAGCGGCGGGTCCAGCGCCAGCGCACGCGCCAGGCCGGCGCGCTTGCGCATGCCGCCGGACAGTTGAGAGGGCAGCTTGTTGAGCGCATCGGCCGGCAGGCCGGCCAGCTTGACCTTCAGCAGCGCGAGTTCGTAGCGCCAGCTGTCCGGCAGTTCCGGATGATGCTCCTTCAGCGGCACCTGCACGTTCTCGCCGACCGTCAGCGACGAGAACAGCGCGCCATCCTGGAACAGCACGCCGGTATTGCGCTCGATATGCTGGCGTGCGGCAGGATCCTCCGAGCGGGCATCCTCGCCGAGCACGGTGATCTGCCCTTCGTCGGGCTGGCGCAGGCCCAGGATCGAGCGCATCAACACCGACTTGCCGGTACCGGAGCCGCCGACCACGCCGAGGATCTCGCCACGGCGCACGTCCAGGTCGAGGGCTTCGTGCACGGTCTGCTCGCCGAAGCGGTTGACCAGGCCGCGCACCTGGATGATGGGGGATTCGTCGGTCATGCGCCGTCACCAATCCATGTGCATGAACCACAACGCGGCCAGCGCGTCGATGATGATCACCAGCGAGATCGTCTGCACCACGCTGGAGGTGGTGCGCTCGCCGACCGACTGCGCCGTACCTTCCACGCGCAGGCCTTCCAGGCAGCCGATCAGGCCGATCACCAGCGCGAACACCGGCGCCTTCGACAGGCCCACCAGGAAATGCTTCACCTCGATGGTGTCGTGCATGCGCGCGATGTACATCTGCGGCGGAATGCCCAGGTCGAAGGCGCCGACGGTGACGCCGCCGGCCAGGCCGGCCATCATCGAGATGAAGGTCAGCAGCGGCAGCATCACCAGCAGCGCGATCAGGCGGGGGATCACCAGCAGGTCGATCGGGTCCAGACCGAGCGTGCGGATCGCGTCGATCTCCTCGCGGCTCTTCATTGCGCCGATCTGCGCGGTGAACGCCGAGGCGGTGCGGCCGGCGAGCACGATGGCGGTCATCAGCACCGCGAATTCGCGCAGGAAGGCGATGCTGACCAGTTCCACCACATAGATCTCCGCGCCGAAATCGCGCAGCACGGTGGAGCCGAGGAAGGCGATCACCGCGCCCACCATGTACGACAGCAGGATCACCAGCGGCACCGCATCCAGGCCCACCGCTTCCATGTGCGCCACCGTGGCGGTGGGGCGGAAGCGGCGCGGTTCCTTGGCCATGCGCACCAGCTTGACCAGGTTCTCGCCGGTGAAGCTGAGCAGGGCGATGATCTCCTGCTTGTTCTCGTGCACCCGGTAGCCGAGGCGGGACAACGCGGCGAGGAAGCCGTAGTCGCGCTTGCGCGGCGGGCGGTCGTCGGCCACGTCCTCGATGGTGCTGACCAGCGCCTGGTGGTCCTGGCGGAATTCGATGTCCGCCGGGTCCATGCCACGCCGCTTGGCGAAGCGCAGCAGCTGCAGCACGCCGGCCGAGTCGATGCGGTTGATCGCCGTGGCGTCGAGCCGGTTGACGGCATCGGGAAGCGACTTCAGCTGGTCCGCGACCGTCAATGCACTGGCCAGCGTCCAGTCGCCCGCCAGCTTCACGCGCTGGGGGTCACCGGGGTCGGCTTCGTACTGCGGGCGGGCAAGGGTGGGGGTCATGGCGTCGCTCGGCCGAGGAGCATACAGGCTATCCCACTGAACGTGAGGAGTACGCCGACGCCGGCGCGGCGCCCCAGCGGCTCGCGCAGCCAGAGCGCCGCCAGCACCACCAGGAACACCGACGCGCTTTCGTTGAGGATCGCGGCCACCGAGGCGCTGGTGTACTTGTAGCCACCCAGCCACATCACCATCGACAGGCCCTGGCCGATCAGCGCCGCCAGCACCAGCCGGTGCCAGGGCACGTTGCCGGCGACGAACCGCATGCGCCGGCGCATCGCCGGCAGGGTGGCCACCAGCAGCAGGCCGATGACCGCACCCACCAGCCGCAGCACGGTCACCCACAGCAGCGGCTGGGTTTCCAGTGTGCGCTTCACCATCACGATGGCCACGGCCATCAGTGCGATGGCGAGCAGGCCCAGCAGCACGCCGCGCGCGGTGTGCTCCGGATGCGTGCGCCATTCGCCGGGCGGGCGGCTGACCAGCAGCACGCCCATCGCCACCAGGCCGAAGCCCAGCCATTGCATGCCGCCGAGGCGCTCGTCGAGGAAGACGAATCCCAGCAGCAGCACCAGCGGGCTGTAGAGATTGCCGATGATGCCCATGCGCCCGGCGCCGAGCTCGTTGAGCGCGCGGAAATACAGCGTGTCCGCCAGGGCGATGCCGATGACGCCGCTGGCCAGCACGACCGCGATGTCGCGCGCCGGCAAGGCCGGCCATTCGCCGGCGTAGACCAGCCACGCGACCGGCGCGAGCACCGCCAGCACCAGCCCGTTCTTCAGCAGGTTGAGCGTCAGCGGAGGCAGGTGCGCGCCGAGCTGACGCGCCAGAATCACGCCGACCGCCCACGCGGCCGCGCTGCCCAGTGCCATGGCTTCGCCGATCCCCACCTTGCCCCCTGCCCGCGTCGTCCGCGCCCAGTGTAAGCGGCCCGGCATGAAGCCACCGTGCGGCGCCTTGGGCGATACTGTGCCGATGCCCGACGACATGCTGACCACCGCCACCTATGCCCAGCGCATCGCCTTCGTCTGCGAGATTGCCGGGCGCCTGCACAGTTACGGCACCACGGCGCAGCGACTGGAAGGCACGGTGGTGGGCCTGTCCCAGCGCCTCGGTCTGGACTGCGAACCGTGGTCGAACCCCACCGGCCTGATCCTGAGCTTCAGCGATCCGTCGCGCCCGCTCGGTGCCAGCGACAGCACGCGGGTGATCCGGCTGGCGCCGGGCGAAACCGACCTGCACAAGCTCAGCGAAGCCGACCGCATCGCCGATGCGGTGTCGTCCGGTGAAATGAGCATCGCCCAGGGCCATACCGCGCTGCGTGCGCTCGACCGCACGCCGAGCTGGCGCTGGCGGGCGATGCAGATCTTCGCCTCGGGCCTGGCCGCGGCCGCCGTCGCCGGTCTGTGGCGGCTGCCATGGCTGGACATCGCCACCGCCGGCCTGATCGGCGTGATCATCGGCGTGCTGGGCGAAGTGATCGCGCGGCGGCCGAAGATGAAGGAAGCCAGCGATGCGATTTCGGCGCTGGTGGCCGGCTTCGTGGCGATCCTGGTGGCCAACTTCATCGCGCCGTTGAACCTCAACACGGTGATCATCGCCTCGCTGATCGTGCTGTTGCCCGGCATGGCGCTGACCAATGCGGTGAACGAGCTGACCAGCCAGCACCTCGTGTCCGGCGTGGCGCGTTTCGCCGGCGCGATGGCGACCGTGCTCAAGCTGACCGTCGGCAGCATGATCGCGGTGACGCTGGCGCAGCTGATGGGCCTGTATCCGGACGTGCGTGCCTCGCGGCCGCAACCGGAATGGGTGGAGTGGGCCGCGATGGTGTTCGCCGCCTACGCCTTCGCCGTGCTGTTCAAGGCGCACCGGCGCGACTATTTCTGGGTGATGGCCGCGGCCATCGCCGGGTACAGCATCTCGCGCTATGCGGGGCAGACCTGGGGCAGTCCGGTCGGCATCTTCCTTTCGGCGCTGACGCTGACCGCGGCCGGCAATGCGTTCGCGCGCTGGGCCAACCGGCCGGGCGCGCTGATCCGCGTGCCGGGCATCCTGATGCTGGTGCCCGGCAGCACCAGCCTGCGCGGGCTGCTGACGCTGGTGCAGCAGCAGGACGTGGGCGTGGGCCAGTCCGCGCTGCTGGCGGTCACCAACGTGGTGATGGCGCTGGTGGCCGGCCTGCTGTTCGGCAACCTGCTGATTTCCTCGCGCAAGAATCTCTGAGGCATTACCGGCGCCGGAAACGGAAAACGGGAGGCCAGGCCTCCCGTTTTCTTTCGATTCTCTGCGGTCGCGATTACTTCTTCTTGATCAGGAAGTCTTCGGCCTTCTTGCCCTTGGCGATCAATGCCGCCATCCAGCGCGGGTGCTTGCCGCGGCCGGTCCAGGTTTCCTTCGGATTGGCCGGATTGCGGTATTTCGGCGCGACCTTGCCGAGTTTCTTGCCCGCGCGGGGGCCGGGCTTGGCTGCGACCTTCGCGGGACGCGCGCCGGCCGTGCCGAACAGTTCCTCCAGCGTGTAGCCCTCGGCCTTGGCGAACTTGGTGATCTTGCCGCGGACCGTGGCAATGGGCGTGCGCTTGGACAGCTTGGTCTGCTGTTCCTTGGCTTTGGCAATCAGGGCGCCAAGTTCCTTGGCGGACAGGTTACGCAGGTCGATCGACATCAACTATCTCCAGTCAGGAAGGGACACCCCATCCTTGGCGGTGACCCGATGATAATGGACGAGTTAATCGCGGCACAAACCGCACCCTGCGCGAACGCGTGGATGCGTCCGCGCATCGATGCCCGGCTTCAGCCGCGCAGGCGCGCCAGCAGTTCGTCGCGGCCGATGTTCTCGGCGTCGGCGGCGCGGCGGGCGCGATACTCGAACGTGCCGGCGGCCAGTCCGCGCTCGGACACCACCACGCGGTGCGGGATGCCGATCAGTTCGATGTCGGCGAACATCGCGCCGGGACGCAGTCCGCGATCGTCCAGCACCGCTTCGATGCCCGCGGCCTGCAGTTCCTGCAGCAACTGCTCGGCAGCGTCGTTCACCGCCGCATCGCTCTTCGGATTGATCACGCACACCGCCACCGCCCAAGGCGCCATCGGCACCGGCCAGATGATGCCGTTGGTGTCGTGGTTCTGTTCGATGGCAGCCGCCACGATGCGCGACACGCCGATGCCGTAGCAGCCCATCGCCGGGGTGGCGGCCTTGCCGGTTTCGTCCAGCACGGTGAACTTCATCGCCTCGCTGTACTTGCGGCCGAGCTGGAATACGTGGCCCACCTCGATGCCGCGCACGATGCGGATCTCGCCGCCGTCGGCCGCCTTGTCGCCGGGCACGACGTTGCGGATGTCGGCGACGGTCTCGGGTTCGGGAAGGTCGCGACCCCAGTTGACGCCGGCCAGGTGGAAGCCGGCCTCGTTGGCGCCCACCACGAAGTCGGCCATCGCCGCCACGTCGCGGTCGGCGACCACGCGGATCGCCTGCTTCGCACCGACCGGGCCCAAGAAGCCCGGCTCGCTGCCGAGGTGGGCGAGGATCTCGGCCTCCGTCGCCAGCCGGTAATCGGTCATGCCGGCGACCTTGCCCAGCTTGATCTCGTTGACGGCGTGGTCGCCGCGCACCAGCGCCAGCACGAAGCCGGCGTCGGTCATCACCGCGACCGACTTCACCGTCCGCTGCAGCGGGATACCGAGCAGCGCGGCCACGTCCTCGCAGGTCTTCTGCGTGGGCGTGGCGACCTTGTTCATCGTTTCCGAGGCGGCGGCGCGCGGGCCCGGTGCCGCCGCCTGCGCGGCTTCGACATTCGCCGCGTAGTCGGAACCGGTGGAGAACGCGATGGCGTCCTCGCCCGAGTCGGCCAGCACGTGGAATTCCTGCGAGGCATCGCCGCCGATGGCGCCGCTGTCGGCCTGCACCGCGCGGAAATCCAGACCCAGACGGGTGAAGATGCGCGTATAGGCCGCATGCATGTTGCGGTACTCGCGCACCAGGTCCTCGTCGGTGATGTGGAAGGAGTAGGCGTCCTTCATCACGAACTCGCGCGCACGCATCACGCCGAAGCGCGGGCGGATCTCGTCGCGGAACTTGGTCTGGATCTGGTAGAAGTTGACCGGCAGCTGCTTGTAGCTGGACAGCTCCTGGCGCGCGAAATCGGTGACGGCCTCCTCGGCGGTGGGGCTGTAGCAGAACTGCTGTTCCTTGCGGTCGCTGATCTTCAGCAGCTGGCCGCCGAATTTCTCCCAGCGTCCCGTCTCTTCCCACAGTTCGCGCGGCTGGATGGTCGGCATGATCATCTCGATCGCGCCGGCGTGGTCCAT
The DNA here is from genome assembly GCF_001427635.1 of Pseudoxanthomonas sp. Root65. NCBI lineage: Bacteria > Pseudomonadati > Pseudomonadota > Gammaproteobacteria > Lysobacterales > Lysobacteraceae > Pseudoxanthomonas > Pseudoxanthomonas sp. Root65. The sequence goes on along the minus strand of NZ_LMHA01000001.1, from coordinate 534,939 downwards.
TTCCTCGCGCACCACGGTTTCCACCTTGCGCAGCACGCGCAGGCCCAGCGGCGACCAGGTGTACAGGCCGGCGGCCAGCTTGCGGATCATGCCGGCGCGCAGCATCAGCTGGTGGCTGACCAGTTCGGCGTCGGCGGGCGTTTCCTTGGTGGTGCGGAGGTGGAACTGCGACAGGCGCATCGGCAGGGAGATCCGGGAAGGGCGAATCGCCTATTTTGCCAGCCTTGGCCGCGGGCGGGGCGGCGGCGGGTCAATCCGCGTCGGTCGCCGCGTCGCCGCTCACGCGGATGCCGGCCGGCGTGTCGCGATCGATGCGTTCGTAGCGGCGGTCCTTCGGCGGCTGCTCGGTGATCTGCAGCACGCCGGCATCGTCGCGCCATCGGTACAGCGAGGGCCGCGCATCGTCGGCCTGGGCGGCCGCGGCCTGTTCCGCACGGGCCTGCTTGCGTGAGGTGGTCTCAGGCGATTCGCGCGCCAGCCACCAGGCGACGCCGACGCCCAGCGCAATGCCCGCGACGATCGCCGCCCACGCGCGCATCCGATGGGATCAGGTGCCCGCGGGGGGGCAATAGGCCTTCACAGCGGCTTCGGCCAGATTGCGCTGGTTCTCGCGGCCGCTGTCGTCCAGGACCGTATCGGGCTTGCCGTCGCCATCCGTGTCCTGCTGGACCGGGCCCTTGCTGGACGCGAGGATCTGGAGGTTGGCGCGGGCACCGGCGCATTGCGCATTCTCGACTGGCTTGCCGGCCGGCTGGGCCGGATCGGCCGCAGCCGCGCCGTACTGGTTGATGCGCCGGTTCTGCGTGGTCTGGTTGGGCGGCGGGCTGTCGGAGTAGTGCGTCACCCCGTTCTTGTCCTTCCACTGGTAGACCTGCTGGGCCTGCACGGTGGCGGCGGTCGCCAGACAGAACGCCAGCACGGCGAGGCAGGACAGGAGGCGCATGGGAAGCTCCGGATCGCGGGAGGCCTGATTGCAGCACCCCCGGGCCGCGCAGGCAAGCCGGGCGGGTGAGGGCTGGGCTAAACTGCGACCCATGAACGAAATCAAGCCGCCCCCGCGCTCTCGCGGGATCTACCTGTTGCCCAACCTGTTCACCACGGCAGGCCTGTTTGCGGGGTTCTTCGCGATCATCGCCGCGGCCAACGGCCAGTTCGTCAACGCGGCCATCGCGGTGTTCGTGGCGGGCCTGATGGACGGCATCGACGGGCGGGTGGCGCGCCTGACCGGCACCAGCAGCGAATTCGGCGTGCAGTACGACTCGCTGGCCGACCTGGTCAGCTTCGGCCTGGCGCCGTCGCTGGTGATGTATCACTGGTCGCTGTCGGCGCTGAAGTTCGATGGCACCGTGATGGGACGCGTGGGCTGGGTAGTGGCGTTCCTGTACGCCGCCTGCGCGGCACTGCGGCTGGCCCGGTTCAACACCCAGGTGGGCACGGTGGACAAGCGCTGGTTCGTCGGCCTGGCCAGCCCAGCGGCGGCGGGCCTGATGATGTCCTTCGTGTGGGCGTTCGCCGATGGCGAACTGGGCTGGAGTGGTGAGGAACTGCGCTATGTGGCGCTGGCGGTCACCCTGGTCGCGGCGCTGCTGATGGTCAGCCGCATCCGCTTCTGGAGTTTCAAGGGCACGGGCGAGGGCGGGGCGAAGGCCGACCGCATTCCGTTCGTGGTGCTGGCACTGGTGCCGCTGGTGCTGGCGATCCTCTTCATCGACCTGCCGCGCACCCTGCTGGCGGTGGGCGTGGTGTATGCCGTGTCGGGACCGGGCCTGTGGCTGTGGCAGCGCATGCGCCGGCAGAAGGACGCCGCCGCGTGACGCTGGCGGCGGACCGCCTGTGGTCGGCCGAGCAGCAGGGCTGGTTGCGCGCGCTCGGTCACGCCGTCTACCTGCCGGCGGACTGGCCAACGGAGGCCGGGGCGCCCGCCGTGGCGGAAGCGCCTGCCGAACGCGCCGCAGCGGCCGATTCCGTGCCTGCCGTGCCTGCCGTGCCTGCACCTCGCGCACGTCCGCCCGCGCGCGCGACGATCGACACGCCGGAGCCGGTGCGTCCTGCATCCACGCCGCGGATGGGCGGCGGGAAGCTTCCGGACCGCCTGCACTTCGCGCTGATCCGCGCGTCGGGCTGCAATCCCAATGCGCCGGGCGCGGCGGAACTGTTCGCGCAATGGCCGAGTTCGGCCGAACTGCGCGGCAACCCGGCCGCCAAGCGCGCGCTGTGGCCCCGTCTGCGGCGGCTGCGTCGGAGCGCTTCGGAATGAGTGCGCTGGGCGTCGAGGCCTCACCGGTGTCCACGTCCAGCCTGCGGCCGATGCGCGAGGGCGATCTCGACGCAGTGATGGCCATCGAACAGCGCGCCTACCCGTTCCCGTGGACGCGCGGCATCTTCAAGGACTGCCTGAAGGCCGGCTACCCGTCATGGGTGCTGACCGAGCACGGACTGGTGATCGGCTACGGCCTGCTGAGCATCGCTGCCGACGAGGCGCATGTGCTGAACATCTGCATCGCGCCGGAGCGGCAGGGCCGCGGCCTGGGCCGGTATCTTCTGCGGGCGTTGGTGAAGATCGCCCGTGACCTGCGCGTGCAGCGCGTCTTCCTGGAAGTGCGCCCGTCCAATCCCGGCGCCATCTCGCTGTACCACAGCGAGGGCTTCAACGAGATCGGCCGTCGCCCGCGCTACTACCCCGCCCGCGACGGGCGCGAGGACGCCCTGGTGATGGCGATCGAACTGGTCGCCGACGACATCGCCACGATGCCGCCGCTGTAGGGCGGGCCCTGGTCCGCCGTCTGTCCGTCATTCCCGCGAACGCGGGAATCCATTCTGATTCCGGCTGCGCTGAAGAGACAACAGCAACGTCAACGTGGCTCCCGGCGTGCGCTGGGATGACGTCAACGGTCGGTGACACGGCGCGGGCTTTCCGTGCATCAAAGCCAGCGCCGCACGCGGGCCTGATACGCCTCGTAAGCGGCTCCGAACGTCGCCGAAAGCGCGCGCTCTTCCGGCAGGATCTGGTATCGGGTGACGTACGCCATGTACAACGGCGCACCAACCAACGCGGCGGGATGTTGCAGCCAGCAGGCCCAGGCGACCAGCATCAGCGCGTGTCCCATGTACATCGGATTGCGCGAGAGGCGATGCAGTCCGGTGAGTACCAGTACCCGAGACGATGCCGGGCGAAGCGGGTTCACCGTCGTGCCGACCCGGCCGAAAACAAGCTTAGGCCACAGGTTGGACAGCAGGCCGAGCGCTGCGAGCGACGCGACCAGCATCACGCGCAGCGATGACGGCAGGGCGATGATCCCCGCAGGGACTGCGTACGTGACTACCCAGGCGATGGCGCCACACAGCACCATCACCAGCGGAGGCGGAACGCGGGTATCCAGCCTGCTCAGAGCTTCGCGCGCTGCCCGTGCAGGGCGGCGAGCTGGTGGCTCCAGTCGACCAGGCGTTGGCGTTCCTGATCAACTACTGCGGGCGGGACCTTGTCGGTGAACTTGGCCAGCTTGGCTTCGCTCTTGTCCTTCTCGCCGGCGACGCGGGCGATTTCCTTGTCCAGACGCGCGCGTTCGGCGTCCAGGTCGACCAGGCCTTCCAGCGGCACCAGCAGTTTCAGTTCGCCCACCATGGCGGCGGCGGAGGCGGGCGCATCGGCGCCGGCGTCGAGCCACGCGATGTCGTCCAGCTTCAGCAGGAACGACAGCGACGGGGCGAAGCGCGCGATGCGGGCGCGGTCGTTGTCGTGACCATCCTGCAGCAGCAGGCGGATGGTCTTGCCCGGCGAGACGTTGAGCTCGCTGCGCACGCGGCGCAGCGTGGACACCATCGTCTTCAGCCATTCCACGTCGGCCTCGGCCTGCGCGAAATCCTGACCCGCGAAATCGCCTGCGGTCGGGTACGGGCGCAGCGAGACGGTGCCGCCGTCGATGCGCAGCTTCGGCGCGACCTGCTGCCACAGTTCCTCGGTGACGAACGGCGTCAGCGGATGCAGCAGGCGCAGCAGCGACTCCAGCACGTGCAACAGCGTGTGGCGGGTGCTGGCGGCGGCCGCCGGGTCATCGCCGTTCAATGCGGGCTTGGCCAGTTCGACGAACCAGTCGCAGAACTCGTTCCAGGCGAACTCGTACAGCGCCTGCGATAGCAGGTCGAAGCGGTAGGCGGCGAACTGGGTCTCGACCTCGGCGGTGACCTTGGCCAGGCGCGACAGGATCCACTTCTCGGCGTCCGTCTTCGGCTGCGGCGCACCGGTGGCGGTGAAGTCCTCGGTATTCATCAGCACGAAGCGGGTGGCGTTCCACAGCTTGTTGCAGAAATTCTTGTAGCCCTCGGCGCGGCCCATGTCGAACTTGATGTCGCGGCCGTGCGTCGCCAGCGCGGCGATGGTGAAGCGCAGTGCGTCGGCGCCGTGCGGCACGATGCCGTCCGGGAACTCCTTGCGCGTGGCCTTCTCGATCTTCTCCGCCATCTTCGGCTGCATCAGGCCGCCGGTGCGCTTGGCCACCAGGTCTTCCAGCGAGATGCCGTCGATGATGTCGAGCGGGTCCAGTACGTTGCCCTTCGACTTGGACATCTTCTGGCCGTCCTTGTCGCGGATCAGGCCGGTCATGTAGACGTCGCGGAACGGCACCTGGCCGACGAAGCTGTCGGTGGCCATGACCATGCGCGCCACCCAGAAGAAGATGATGTCGAAGCCGGTGACCAGCACCGACGACGGCAGGTAGCGGTCGAATCCGCGCGCCTTCATCGCGTCCGCATCCGGCCAGCCCATCGTGCTGAACGGCCACAGCTGCGAGGAGAACCAGGTCTCCAGCACGTCGCTGTCCTGCGTGAGCACGACATCGGCGGACAGCCCGGCTTTCGCGCGCGCCTCGGCCTCGTCGCGACCGACGTAGCACGTGCCCGCCTCGTCGAACCACGCCGGGATGCGGTGGCCCCACCAGAGCTGGCGGCTGATGCACCAGTCCTGGATGTTCTCCATCCAGTGGCGGTAGGTGTTGATCCAGTTCGGCGGGACGAACTTCACCTCGCCGGACTCGACGAGCTCCAGACCGCGCTTGGCCAGCCCGTCCATCTTCACGAACCACTGGTCGGTCAGATAGGGCTCGATGACCTGGCCGGTGCGGTCGCCGCGCGGCACCTGCAGCTTGTGCGGCTTGGTCTCGACCAGCCGGCCGAGGTCTTCGAGGTCCGCGAGCACGACCTTGCGTGCTTCGTAGCGATCCAGGCCGCGATACTTTTCGGGCGCGTTGTCGTTGATCGCCGCCGTCGGCGTCAGCAGGTTGATCAATGGCAGGTCGTGGCGCAGACCCACCTGGTAGTCGTTGAAGTCGTGCGCGGGCGTGACCTTGACCACGCCCGTGCCGAACTCGCGGTCGACGTACTCGTCGGCGATCACCGGAATCTCGCGGTCTGTCAGCGGCAGCTTCACGGTCTTGCCGATCAGGTGTGCGTAGCGCTCGTCTTCCGGATGCACCATCACGGCGGTATCGCCGAGCATGGTTTCCGGACGCGTCGTGGCGACCACCAGCGAACCGCTGCCGTCGGCCAGCGGGTAGTCGATCGACCACAGGAAGCCGTCTTCCTCGACGTTCTCCACTTCCAGGTCGGAGATCGCGGTCTTCAGCACCGGGTCCCAGTTGACCAGACGCTGACCGCGGTAGATCAGGCCCTGCTCATGCCAGCGCACGAAGGCTTCGATGACCGCGGCCGATGCCTGCTCGTCCATCGTGAACGTGCTGCGCGACCAGTCGCCCGACGCCCCCATGCGGCGCATCTGCCGTTCGATGGTGTCGCCGGACTGCGCCTTCCACTCCCACACCTTGGCGATGAAGCCGTCGCGGCCCAGCGAATCGCGCGTCTCGCCCTTGCCTTCCTGCGCCAGGTTGCGGCTGACGACCATTTCCGTGGCGATGCCGGCATGGTCGGTGCCCATCTGCCACAGCGTGTCGTAGCCGCGCATGCGGTGGTAGCGCACCAGCGCATCCATCAGCGTGTGCTGGAACGCATGGCCCATGTGCAGCGTGCCGGTGACGTTCGGCGGCGGCAGCAGCACGGTGTAAGGCTGGCCTTCGCCACGAGGCTTGAAGTAGCCGGCGGCTTCCCACTGCGCGTACAGACGGGATTCGAAGGATTTGGGGTCGTAGCTGGAGGCGAGGGACATAGGGCGAGTAGAGAGTGTCGAGGAGTGAGGAGTGAGTAGGCGAAGCGGGAAGAGGAGACCTGTTGCTCACTCCTCACTCCTCTCCGCTCGATTCTCGCTCTTACATGTCGTGCTTGTTCACGTCAAAGCCACGTGCCTTGTACTGCTTCCAGCGCTCGCGCAGCGGCTCGCGCGCGGACGGGTCGGCGGGTACGACTTCCAGTACGCGCTCGCAGGCGCCGGCAAAGGCGTCGTCGCGCAGGTTGATCACCAGCGCGCGCGCCGGGACGTCGACCTCGGGCGTAGCGATCAGCACGGGCGTCAGCTCGTCCTCTTCGTCGCCGGCGATCTGGTGCGGGATGTAGGCGTCCGGATCGAACTCCCACAGCAGCTCGTCCAGTTCCTCCGCCTGCGCGGCATCGCGCGCCAGGATCAGCGTCCACTGGTTGCTGTCGTAGGCCTTGCGGGTCAGCTCGCAGACCAGCTTGAGCGGCTCCTCGAGGAAACGCGGCTTGGCGATCAGGTAGAAGTCGGCGCGAGGCATAGAAGGCAGGAGTGAGTGGGGAGGAGTGAGAAGTGAGGGGGAGCAACGCTTTGCTCACTCCTCACTTCTCTGCGCTCACTTCTCAACGCGGTCCAGCAGCCACTGGCTCAGCAGGCCGACCGGGCGACCGGTGGCCATGCCGCGCTTGCCTTCGTCGTTGGCCACGCCGGCGATGTCCAGGTGCGCCCAGCGCTGGCCTTCGGTGAAGCGGGCCAGGAAGCAGCCGGCGGTGATCGCGCCGGCCCAGCGGCCGCCGATGTTGTAGACATCGGCGAAGCTGGATTCGAGCTGGGTCTGGTACTCGTCCCACAGCGGCAGGCGCCAGGCGCGGTCGAAGACGGTCTCGCCGGCGCCCAGCAGTTCGTTGCTGAGGTCGTCGTGCTTGCTCATCAAGCCGCTGGCGTAGCGGCCCAGCGCCACGATGCAGGCGCCGGTCAGCGTGGCCACGTCGACCAGGGCGGCCGGCTTGAAGCGCTCGGCGTAGGTCAGCGCGTCGCAGAGGATCAGGCGGCCTTCGGCATCGGTGTTGCCGACCTCGATGGTCTTGCCGGACATGCTGGTGATGACGTCGGACGGACGATAGGCGTTGCCGTCGATGGCGTTCTCCACCGCCGGCACGATCACCACCAGGTTCAGCGGCAGCTTCATCTTCACGGCGGCCACGAAGGTGCCGAGGACGCTGCCCGCGCCCAGCATGTCGTACTTCATTTCCTCGATGCCGCCCTGGGTCTTCAGGTTGACGCCACCGGTGTCGAAGGTGATGCCCTTGCCGACCAGCACGTAGGGCTTGGCGTCGGCGTCGCCGGCACCGTTCCACTTCAGCACGATCAGGTGCGGCCGGTTGACCGAACCGCGGGCGACCGCCAGCAGCGAGCCCATGCCGAGCGCTTCCATCTGCGCTTCGTCGAGGATCTCGGCCTCGGCGCCGTTCTCCGCGGCGTACTGCTGCGCCTGTTCGGCCAGGTAGGCCGGCGTGCAGATGTTCGGCGGCAGGTTGCCCAGCTCGCGGGTGACCTGCACGCCGGCGGCGATGGCGATGCCCTGCGCCAGCGCGTCCGCATCGTCGCCGGTGATGGCGAACTGCGTCAGGCCCGGATCGTCGTTCTTCTTCTTGCCCAGCGTGGCGGTGTAGCGGTAGCACGCGTGGTCGGCGGCGATCACGGCCTGGCGGATCTTCCACGCGGCGTCGCGATCCTTGACCGCCACGTCGGACAGGGTGAACAGCGCGCTGCGGACCGGGCCGAGCTTGAGCGCGCGGGCGGCGTCCCCCACGGCCTTCAGGTACTGCGCCACGCCGAACTTGGCCGTCTCACCCAGGCCCACCACCAGCACGCGCGGCGCGGTCACGCCGGGCAGGTCGTGCAGCAGGGTGGTCTTGCCGGTCTTGCCGCCAATGTCGCCCCGCTGGACCAGCGCCGACAGCTTGCCGCCGCTGGCCGCGTCCACGGCCTGCGCGGCGGCGGTCAGGCTCTTGTCGGCATAGGCGCCTACCACGATGCAATCGACGCCGGCCTGGGCGGGGGCTTCGTGGTTCAGGGTGAATTCCAGCGTCATTGATCAGATTCCCGGTTCATTTACGTACAATCGCGGGCCGGATGAAGGTGGCGGATGCCATCCCGGACCGCAGAGACCGCCGCCGCAGGCGCGGCGCACAAGCCCGAGATTGTAGATCAAGCCCCCCTGATGCCGAAGCTGGACCGCTACCTCTTCCGGGAATTCACCCAGAGCTTCCTGGCCACCCTGATCATCCTGCTGATGGTCAGCGTGGGCGGCGTGATGGCGGACCTGCTGGGCGACGTGGCCGACGGCAAGGTGCCGGCGCGCCTGCTGCTGTCCCAGCTGGGCCTGCAGTTCCTCAACTACATGCCCTACATCATCCCGCTGGCGCTGATGCTGGGCCTGCTGCTGGCGTTTTCACGCCTGTACCGGGATTCGGAGATGGCGGTGCTGACGGCGGCCGGCATTGGACCGCGCCGCCTGCTGCGGCCGCTGCTGATGCTGGTGGTGCCGGTGGTGGTCATCGTCGGCCTGTGCTCGCTGTGGCTGGGCCCGTGGGCGCTGCGCACGGCGCAGAACATGCTGGAACACGCCAACCGCAGCCTGGTGGTGTCCGGCCTGGATGCCGGCAAGTTCACCGTGCTGTCCAGCGGCGCGGTGGTGTATGTGAGCGCGCTGTCGCCGGACGGCACCGGGCTGAGCAAGGTGTTCATGCACCGCGCGGACGAGGGCCGCATCGACGTGGTGACGGCGAAGTCCGGGCAGATGTTCTTCGAAGGCGAGCGCAACCGCTACCTGCGGCTGGACGATGGTTTCCGGGTCGAGGGGCCGGATGGCGCGGGCCTGGATTACCGGCTGATCCGCTACAAGTCCAACGAAGTGGCGCTGCCGGACCGGGCCGACACTCTGGACAAGGACGATCCCGCGCTGTTGCCGACGCCCCAACTGCTGGCAGACGCCCGCCCGCAGGCCAATGCCCAGATCCACGCCCGCCTGACCCCGCCGCTACTGGCACTGGCCTTCGCCCTGCTGACCCTGCCGCTGTCGCGCAGTTCGCCGCGGCAGACCCGCTATGGACGGGTGATGCTGGGATTCCTGGCCTACCTGGTGGGCATCAGCCTGATGTTCAACGGCACCCAGCTGCTGGCCGACGGCAAGCTGCCGGGTCTGGTCGGCCTGTGGTGGCTGAGCCTGCCGCTGCTGGCCGGTGCCCTCTGGTTCTACCTGCGTGATGGACGGCTGTCGCGGCCGCGGAGGCACGCATGAGGCTGTTGCCGCGCCTGCACGACACCTACGTGGGCCAGGTGGTCCTGGTCACCGTGCTGCTGACCTGGGCCGTGCTGGTGGGCCTGGACGTGGTGATGGCGCTGTCCGGCGAGATCGGCGATCTGGGCACCGGCAACTACACCTTCGGCCATGCCGTCGCGTGGGTGCTGTACACCGTGCCGCGCCGCGCCTACACCATGTTTCCCACGGCAGCGGTGATCGGTTCGCTGATGGGTCTGGGCCAGCTGGCGGCGAGCTCCGAGCTGACCGCGTTGCGTGCGCTTGGCCTGTCGCGCCTGCGTCTGAGCGTGTCGGTCGCCGCGGCACTGGGCATCCTGACCGTGCTGATGATGTTCAGCGGCGAGACGCTGGGCCCCTGGGGCCAGCGCCAGGCCGATGTGCTGAAGATGGCCGCGCGCACCGGCAACGTCGCGATGGACCGCTATTCCGGCGTGTGGGCGCGCGAAGGCAACACCTTCCTGTACGCGCAGAGTGGCGAAGAGAAGGACCAGGGCGGCGGCAAGGTGTCGCTGCAGCTGCGCGACGTGCGCATGTACGAACTGGCGGACGACGGGCGTCTGGCGTCCATCGCGCACGCCGCCATCGCCGAACACCTGGACGGCTACTGGCTGCTGAAGAACGTGCGCCGGACTACCTTCAAGGAGCGCTCGGCCGTGCAGACCACGGTGCTGGGGGAACGCTGGGAGTCGGAGCTGGACGCCGCCGTGCTGTCGTCCAGCCTGGTGCGCGCGCGCAACATGCCCACCCGCGAGCTGAGCCAGAACATCGACTACCGCAAGCGCAACGGCCTGGATGCGCGCGATTACGAAGACCAGTACTGGGCGCGTTGGTTCTACCCGCTCAACGTGCTGGCGCTGTGCCTGGCCGCCATCCCGTTCGCGTTCGGCAGCCTGCGCAGCGGCGGCATGGGCAAGCGGCTGTTCCTCGGCATCGTGTTTGCCGTGGGCTTCTACGTGCTGCAGACCATGTTCGTGCGGTTGGCCGGTGCGTTCCGGCTCGACTACCGTCTCGCCTACGCCATTCCGCCGTTCGCCCTGCTGGGTATTTCCTGGCTGATGTTCCGGCGCCGGAGCCGCTGACGCGCGGTCAGACGCGCTTCGGCAGCCGCACCAGCCGCGTGCCGCTGAATCGGTCGTGGAAGGTCAGCCGCTCCCGGTCCAGCCACGCCCACCAGAAGCCCAGGCCGCCGGCCAGTGTCGAGACGGTCGCCAGCGCGTAGCGGCGCCACAGCGCAGCCAGCGTCGGTGCGTTGCCGTCGGGCGCGACGACCTTCAGCCGCCACGGCCGCATGCCCAGGGTCTGCCCGCCACGCAGCCAGCTGAAGGTGGCGTACAGGCCTGCGGCGCCCCAGCAGCAGGACCAGAGCAGCCACCACATGAGGCTGTAGGGTTCGATGTTGTGGCGGATGTTGTCGGTGGCGACGGCGTCGACGATCACGAACGGGACCGCGACGGCGATCCAGAGCGCCAGCACCGGCCAGACGTCGTAGAGCAGCGCGAGCAGGCGCCAGCCGATCAGCGCGCGGGGTTTTTCGGGCGTGGGAGCGGAATCCGTCATCGCGACAGGATACCGGCTAAGCCCAAGCAAGCTCCCTTGGTGTTGCGGGAGCGACGTCAGTCGCGATGACCGGTCGAAAGGATGCTCTTTCGCGACTGACGTCGCTCCCACAAGAAGCAGGCGCATCCAGACGCCGGATGCATCGCCTAAGCTAGCCCCATGACCGCCCGCACGCCCGCCGAACGCCGCCAACAGGTGAACGCCCTGCCGCCCGTTCCCGACGCGGATGCCGCCGACATCGCCAGCTTCCTGGATGCGATCTGGGCCGAAAGCGGTCTCGCGCGGCCGTCGCTGGACAGCTACCGGCGTGACCTGGAAGGCTTCGCCCGCTGGCGCAACGGGCGTGAAGGCGGCCTGGCCGCTGCGGATCGCCCGGCGCTGTTCGACTACCTGGCCTGGCGCACGCGCGAGGGCTATTCGCCGCGCAGCAACGCGCGTTTGCTGTCGGCCCTGCGCGCGTTCTTCGCGCATCGGCTGCGCCGTGGCCAGCGCCGCGACGACCCGACCGCGCTGCTCGACCCGCCGCGGCTTCCGCGCTCGCTGCCCAAAGCGCTGGCGGAGACCGAGATCGACGCGCTGCTGGCGGCCCCGGATACCGCCACGCCGCTCGGCCTGCGCGACCGCGCGATGCTGGAACTGATGTACGCCGCCGGCCTGCGGGTCAGCGAACTGGTCACGCTGCCCGCCACTGCGGTCAACCTGCGGCAGGGCGTGCTGCGGGTCACCGGCAAGGGCAGCAAGGACCGGCTGGTACCGCTGGGCGAGGAGTCGCAGCACTGGCTGGAAACCTACCTGGCGCAGTCGCGGCCGGCCTTGGCCGGTAAGCGCAGCGTGCCGTTCCTGTTCCTGGGCACCACCGCCGAACCGCCGACCCGGCAGCAATTCTGGGGTCTGGTAAAGCGCTACGCTGCGGCGGCCGGCATCGATCCGGTCCGCATCAGCCCGCACGGGCTGCGGCACAGCTTCGCCACCCACCTGCTCAACCGCGGCGCCGACCTGCGCGCGCTACAGTTGCTGCTGGGCCACAGTTCGCTGTCGACCACGCAGATCTACACACTGGTGGCGCGCGAGCACCTGAAACAGCTGCACGGCCGCCACCACCCGCGTGCATGAGCCAGCGTGCGCAGCAGGCCGGTTAAGCCGCCTGCCCGCCGGCCTGTGCCAGAATCCCCGCCTGTTCCTGCCAGCCTGCCGCCCTGCGGCCTATCCGGATGCCCTTGATGCCCCGCCTGATCACCGCCGCCCTGCTGGGTGCCCTCAGCCTGTCCGCCTGCGCCCAGGCCCCGCAACCGCCGGCCAAGGGCGAGGCCGCCGCGGCCACGCCGGCGCCGGCACCCCAGTTCAAGCCCGGGCAGGGGGCCACCGCCGACGAGCGCGCGCGGTCCGCCGTGGCGCAGTTGAACCCGCGGGCCACCGTCGACTATGTCGGTGCCGCGCCACTGCCGGGGTTCCGGGAAGTCATCGCCGGCGGGCAGTTGCTGTACATCAGCGACGATGGCCGCTACCTGATGCAGGGCGCTGTGCTGGACCTGCAGCAGCAGGAAGACCTGATGCAGAACAGCGCGGCCCTGGCGCAGCACCGCAGCAAGCTGATCGCCACCATCCCGCACAGCGAAAAGATCGTCTTCGCGCCGCCGAACGCCAAGTACACGGTCACCGTGTTCACCGACATCGAATGCGGCTACTGCCGCAAGCTGCACGAGGAAATCGCCGAGATCAACCGCCAGGGCATCGCGGTGGAATACCTCGCGTTCCCGCGCATGGGCCTGGGCAGCCAGGACCACAAGGACATGATCTCGGTCTGGTGCGCCCCCGACCGCAAGCGCGCGCTGACCGATGCCAAGGCCGGCAAGTCGATCGCCTCGCGCGACTGCAAGAATCCGGTGACCATGGAGTTCGACGTCGGCCAGCGCGTCGGCGTCAGTGGTACCCCGGCCATCTTCTCGGCCGAGGGCGTGCAGCTGGGCGGCTACCTGCCGCCGGCCGCCCTGCGGGCCAAACTGGACGAACTGGCCGCGAAAAAGGCCCCGGCCGCCGCCGCCGGCGCCGCTCCCTGACCCGAACGAAGCCGGCCCCGCGCCGGCTTCGCTACAATAGCGGGCCCCGTCTGACGGCACGCCCCCACGGTTCCGGACATGATCGTCCTCGAAGGCCAACCGGCCTTGTCGCACTTCCGCCGCGCGCGGCTCGAATCCAGGCTCCAGTCCATTGCTCCTGCTGTCCACGCTTCTAACGTGCGTGTTCGCGGTGCCTGGCATGTCTATTTCATCGAACCCGAGGCCGGCGCCGCGCCGGACCTGGCCACGCTGCGCCGCATCCTGCAGGCCAGCGAACAGGACGAGCCGCTGGCCGACGGCGCCGTCTCGCGCTTCGTCACCCCGCGCCTGGGCACGCTGTCGCCCTGGGCCAGCAAGGCCACCGAACTGCTGCGCGGCGCCGGCCAGCCGGTGAAGCGCGTCGAGCGCGGGATGCGCATCGATCTGGAAGGCTGGAACGAAGCCTCGCCCGCGCTCGCCAGGGCGCTGCACGACCCGATGACGCAGTCGCTGCTGTCCACGCGCGAACAGGCCTCGGCCCTGTTCACCGCGCCGGCGCGTGGCGAGCTGGAACGCATTCCGCTGGCGCAGCTGGAAGCCGCCAACCGCCGGCTGGGCCTGGCGCTGGCCGACGACGAGATCGACTACCTGCGCGAGCGCTACACCGAGCTGGGCCGCGATCCGTCGGACGTCGAGCTGATGATGTTCGCGCAGGCGAATTCGGAGCATTGCCGCCACAAGATCTTCAACGCCAGCTGGACCATCGACGGCAAGGACCAGGACCGGTCGTTGTTCCGCATGATCAAGCACACCCACGCGCAGACGCCGGAGCACACGCTCAGCGCGTACAGCGACAACGCGGCGGTGGTGGAAGGTTATCCGGCGGCGCGCTTCCGTCCCGACGGCAGCGGCCAGTATCGGCTCGAGGCGACGCTGGATTCGGCGTTCTGCATCAAGGTGGAAACGCACAACCATCCGACCGCGATCGCGCCGTTTCCCGGCGCCAGCACCGGCGCCGGTGGCGAGATCCGCGACGAGGGCGCGACCGGCCGCGGCGGCAAGCCGAAGGCCGGCCTGACCGGCTTCTCGGTCTCTCACCTGCGCATCCCCACGCTGCCGCAGCCCTGGGAGGCACCGCGCGCGCTGAACCCGCGCATGGCGCCGGCGCTGGAGATCATGCTGGACGGCCCGCTCGGCGGCGCCGCGTTCAACAACGAATTCGGCCGGCCCAATCTGCTGGGCTACTTCCGCAGCTTCGAGCTGCCCGAAGGCGAGGGCCTGACCCGCGCCTACGACAAGCCGATCATGCTGGCCGGCGGACTGGGCGCGATCGACCGCATCCAGGTGGAGAAGAAGACCCTGTCGCCCGGCGATGCGGTGATCGTGCTCGGCGGTCCGGCCATGCTGATCGGCCTGGGCGGCGGCGCCGCCAGTTCGGTCGCCTCCGGCGAGAGCGCCGAAGAGCTGGATTTCGCCAGCGTGCAGCGCGACAACCCCGAGATGGAGCGCCGCTGCCAGGAAGTCATCGACCGCTGCGTGGCGATGGGCGACAACAACCCGATCCTGTGGTTCCACGACGTCGGCGCCGGCGGCCTGTCCAATGCCATTCCCGAACTGCTGCACGACTCCGGCGTGGGTGGCGTGATCGACCTGGGCAAGGTGCCCAGCGACGATCCCTCGCTGTCGCCGATGCAGCTGTGGTGCAACGAATCGCAGGAGCGCTACGTGCTGGGCGTGCCGCAGGCGCGGCTGGCCGAGTTTGCGGCGATCTGCGAGCGCGAGCGGTGTCCGTTCGCGGCGGTGGGTGTGGCGACGAAGGAAGAACACCTGGTGGTTGCCTATGGCGCCACGCCGGGCAACACCCCGTCCGATGCACCGATCGACCTGCCGATGGACGTGCTGTTCGGCAAGGCGCCGAAGATGCACCGCGACACCGGCTATCCGCGCGCGCCGACGTGGCCCGCCCTGCAGACCGAAGGCCTGGACCTGCGCGAAGCCGGCCTGCGCGTGCTCGCGCATCCGACCGTCGCGTCCAAGCAGTTCCTGATCACCATCGGCGACCGCAGCGTCGGCGGCCTGACCGCGCGCGACCAGCTGGTCGGTCCGTGGCAGATGCCGGTCGCCGACTGTGCTATCACGCTGACCGGTTACGAAGGGTATGTGGGCGAAGCGATGGCCATCGGCGAACGCACGCCGCTGGCGCTGCTGGATGCTGCCGCGGCCGCGCGCATGGCCGTCGGTGAGGCCATCACCAACCTCTGCGCCGCGCCGGTCGAATCGCTGCACCGCGTGAAGCTGTCGGCCAACTGGATGGCCGCCGCCGGCCATCCCGGCGAAGACGCGCTGTTGTTCGATGCGGTGAAGGCCGTCGGCATGGAGCTGTGCCCGGACCTGGACATCAGCATCCCGGTCGGCAAGGACTCGCTGTCGATGCAGGCGCAGTGGCCTGTGAGTAGTGATTCGCAATTGGTGATTGGTGAAACGCAAGGCCAAGGCGACAGCGAAGCCAACATCACGAATCACGAATCACGAATCACCCACCACAAATCCGTCTCCCCCGTCTCCCTCATCATCAGCGCCTTCGCCCCAGTCACCGACGTGCGCCAGCAGCTCACGCCGCTGCTGTCGCGCGAAGACGACAGCGAGCTGTGGCTGATCGGCCTGGGCGCGGGCAAGAAGCGCCTGGGCGGTTCGGTGCTGGCGCAGGTGTATCCGCAGTCCGGTGGCGACGGTGTCTGGCCGGCGTTCGCCGGGGATGGCCGCGACGAAAGCGTGCCGGATCTCGACGACCCGCAGCGCCTGCGCGACTTCTTCCACCTGATCGCCGATGCGCGCGAATCGGGCCTGCTGCTGGCCTACCACGACCGCAGCGACGGCGGTGCGTTCGCCGCGCTGTGCGAAATGGCCTTCGCCTCGCATCGCGGCTTGGACATCAACCTCGACGGCTGGGGCGACGACGCGTTCCGCACGCTGTTCGCCGAAGAACTGGGTGCGGTGGTGCAGGTGGCGGATGAAGATCGTGCCGCGTTCGCCGACCTGGTCGAGCGCCATGCGCTGATCGAATGCGCGCAGCGCATCGCGCGCCCGACCACGGCGTCGGTGGTGCGCGTGCAGCAGAATGACGAGGTGCTGGCCGAGTGGCGCTGGGAAGAGCTGTTCGATGCCTGGTGGTCGGTCACCCATGCCATGCAGAAGCTGCGCGACAACCCGGATGCCGCCGATGAAGAGCGTGAGACCGCGCGCCAGTTCGGTCGCACGGGCCTGAAGCCGAAGCTGTCCTTCGACGCCGGCGACGATGTCGCCGCGCCGTTCATCGTCACCGGCAAGCGCCCGAAGGTCGCGATCCTGCGCGAGCAGGGCGTCAACGGCCAGATCGAGATGGCCTCGGCATTCGCGCGCGCCGGGTTCGACGCTTTCGACGTGCACATGAGCGACCTGATCAGCGGCCGCGTGGCGCTGGACGGCTTCAGCGGCCTGGCCGCGTGCGGCGGTTTCAGCTACGGCGACGTGCTGGGCGCCGGTCGTGGCTGGGCGACCTCGATCCTGGAGCGCAGCGCATTGCGCGATGCCTTCGCGGCGTTCTTTGCGCGGCCGGACACGTTCTCGCTGGGCGTGTGCAATGGCTGCCAGATGATGAGCCAGTTGAAGGACATCATCCCCGGTGCGCAGCACTGGCCGGTATTCCTGCGCAACCAGAGCGAGCAGTTCGAGGCGCGCGTGGCGCTGCTGGAAGTGCAGGACTCGCCGTCGGTGTTCTTCCGCGGCATGGCCGGCTCGCGCATCCCGGTGGCGGTGGCGCACGGCGAGGGCCGCGCCGCGTTCGCCGGCACGGTCGACCAGGCCGCCGCGCGCACGGCGCTGCGCTACGTGGATGGCGACGGCGCGGTGGCGACGACGTATCCGCTGAATCCGAACGGTTCGCCCGACGGCATCGCCGGCCTGACCAGCGACGACGGCCGCGCGACCATCCTGATGCCGCATCCCGAGCGCACCCCGCGCAGCGTCAACCACAGCTGGCATCCGGCCGGTTGGCCGGACGACTCGCCGTGGCTGCGGATGTTCCGCAACGCGCGGGTGTGGGTGGGATGACCACGATGGCCCGCGATGCGTCGCGGGCCACGCCGGGCGAATGCGCCACCTGATACAGTCCGGGCCTTGCAGGAGGCCTCCGTGAACGCAGCCGTATCCGACCCCATGCTGTCCGACGACGAACGCATCGTCGCCGCCTTGCTGGCCCGCGGGCGGTTGAAAGAGGCCGACCTGGCGCGGGCGCGGCGGTTGCAGGAAGAAGCCGGCGGGGGCCTGCTGGCGCTGCTCTCTCGCCTGGGCCTGGTGTCCGAACGCGACCACGCCGAAACCGCGGCCGACGTGCTGGGGCTGCCGTTGGTGGTGGCCAAGGACGCGCCCGATGTGCCGCCGGAATCGGTGGTGCTGTCGCTGCGCTTCCTCAAGCAGTTCCATGTCTGCCCGGTGGGCGAGGGCGAGGGCCACGTCGACCTGCTGATGGCCGATCCTCAGGACCACTACGCACTCGACGCCGTGCGATTGGCGACCGGGCGCGCGGTGCGGCCGCGGGTGGCGCTGCGGTCGGAGATCAGCGACCTGATCGAGCGCTATTACGGACAGGGCCGCAGTGCGATGGGCGCCATCGTCGAGAATGCCGATGGCGAGACCACCGCCGATCTCGACGATGTCGAACACCTGCGCGACCTGGCCTCGGAGGCGCCGGTCATCCGCCTGGTCAACCTGGTGATCCAGCGGGCGGTCGAACTGCGCGCGTCGGACATCCACATCGAGCCGTTCGAGAATCGGCTGAAGGTGCGCTACCGCATCGACGGCGTGCTGGAGGAAGGCGAAAGCCCGCCGGCCAACCTCACCGCCGCCGTGATCAGTCGCGTGAAGATCATGGCCAAGCTCAATATCGCCGAGCGCCGCCTGCCGCAGGACGGGCGCATCATGTTGCGCGTTCAGGGCAAGGAGCTGGATCTGCGCGTCAGCACCGTCCCCACCGCCCACGGCGAAAGCGTGGTGATGCGCCTGCTCGACCGCGAAACCGTGGTGTTCGATTTCAAGAAGCTGGGCTTCACCGATGCCTTCCTGCCGCAGTTCCAGAAAGTGCTGGAGCAGCCGCATGGCATCCTGCTGGTCACCGGCCCCACCGGGTCGGGCAAGACCACCACGCTGTACACCGCGCTGAGCAAGCTCAACACGCCGGACGTCAAGATCATCACCGTCGAGGATCCGGTCGAGTACCAGATCGAAGGCATCAACCAGATCCAGGCCAAGCCGCAGATCGGGCTCGACTTCGCCCATGCGCTGCGCAGCATCGTGCGGCAGGATCCGGACATCATCATGATCGGCGAAATGCGCGATCTGGAAACGGCGCGCATCGCCATCCAGTCGGCGCTGACCGGCCACCTGGTGCTGTCCACGCTGCACACCAACAACGCGGCCGGCGGCATCACCCGCATGCTCGACATGGGGGTGGAGGATTACCTGATGACCTCCACCATCAACGGCATCCTCGCCCAGCGCCTGGTGCGCCGGCTGGAGCCGACGCATGCGGAGAAGTACGCCGCGTCGCCGGAGGAAATCGAGAAGTTCCACCTGCGCCGCTTCCAGCCGCAGGGCGAGATCTTCCTGTACCGCCCGCGCGGCTCGGCCATCGCGCCGACGGGTTACCTGGGCCGCACGACCATCGTCGAGTTCCTGGTGATGAACGACGAGGTCCGCCGCGCGATCATGCGGCACGCCGGCATGGGCGAGATCGAGCAGCTCGCGCGCGACGCCGGCATGCGCACCATGTACGAGGACGGCATCATCAAGGCGCTGTCCGGCGAAACGACCATCGAGGAAGTGCTGCGCGTGACCGAGGAGGGCTGAGGCGATGAACAGGATGCTGACGGGATGCCTGCTGGCGGCGATGTGCGCGATGCCGGTGATCGCAGCGGCCGGCAAGCCCGCGCCGAAGACGCTGACGCGCGGCGACCTGCCCGCCGGTTTTGCCATCGGCACGGGCTCGCCCTCGCTGGCGCTGCAGGTCGAGCTCGTCGACGGCAAGGTCACGACGTCCGCGCCCGCCGGCGACGCGCCGGGCAACCTGCGCGCCACGCGCAGCGGTGATGCCACGCAGACCACGCTGATGGTCAGTAGCACGCTGCCGGTGGCGGTCAAGTTCGACCTCTACGTGTCCGCCGACGGCGAACGGTTCGAATACGCCAGCAGCTGTGGCGTCACGCCGGGCGTGTCTTCGTTCGAGATGTGGGAGCGGCCGATCCAGGCCTTCGCGCTGGGCAATCCACGCGTGTTGCCGAAGGGCCGCATGGTATGCGACTGAGTCGGCGGTTCGCCTGAAAAGAAAGGGCCCGGCCATGCCGGGCCCTTCTTCGTTGCAGCGGATGGGTTACAGGTCGATACCGAAACCCACGCCAGCCGACTTCTCGTCGCCGCTGAACGCGCCACCGATGCTGAACGACGCACGCTCGCCGATCGGCTTGGAGTAGCCCACCGACAAGGCGTTCTCGCCGTTCTGCCAACCCGCGCCCACGGCGACCCGTCCGCGCGGACTGCGGCTGCCGGCGGCATTGATCGCCATGTTCAACATCGCCGAGCTCATGGCGCCCATCCGGTCGAGACGACGATCCTGCTCGGAGAAGCGACGGTCCACATCGCCGCGGAAGGCGTTGAAGTCGTCCTCCAGCGCCTTGACCTGGAAGTCGGCGTACGCCTTCGCACTGGCCAGCGTGCTCGCCGAGGACTGATCGGTATAGGACTGTGCGCTGCTGAGCGTGTTGGCGTCGCCCGCATCGGCGTAGGACGCCGCCGCGGCCGGCACGTCCGCTGCCGCGGTCGTGTCGGTCGGTGCCGCGACCGCAGGCTGGCTACTGGCCACGGCGCCGCTGCCGGCGGCATCCGTGGTGGTCGCCGTGCCGCGGGTCGGCGACGACGCGTTGCCGCCGTCGCTGGGCGCCGCGGCCGTCCCGCCGGCGACCTGGCCCTGGCTAGCCTGCGTCGGCGGTGCCGCACTGGCGGATGCGGTGGCGCCGCTACCCGATCCGCTGTACATGCCGTACAACTCGTTGAGCTTGGCGTCGACGGCGGTGAACGCCGCGCCCACGTTGTTGTACGACGTGCCCTGGATCGTGTAGCTCGGCGCGATGAACACGCCGCCGGAGAAGCCGGCGCCGCCGCCCAGCGCACTGGCGACGAAACTCAGCTGCGACATGTTCACCGCGTCGGTGGCCTGGGTACCGGCCGCGACGTTGGTGATCTGCCGCTCGCTGCCGGCGCTGCCGACCGACACGGTGTCCTCCCGATCGGCGACGGAATCGCCACCGATGGCCACGCTGTTGTCGGCTTCGGCCGTGGCCAGGTTGCCCAATGCGACCGCGTTGACCCCCGGCGTGTACGCGCCGCCACCCACGGCGACGGAGTAGTCACCCGACGCTTCGGTGGGCAGGAAGCCGAAGAACGCGCCGCCGACCGCCACGCTGTTGTCGCCGCTGGCGACGGCGTTCGAGCCCAGCGCGGTGGCATCGTAGTTGCTCGCCACGGCGCCGAAGCCCAGCGCGGTGGCGCTCTCCTGCGACGCCTCCGCGCCATAGCCGAACGCGGATGCGGCGAAGGCGGAGGCATTGCTGTAACTGCCGATGGCGGCCGAGCCATCGCCCGAGGCATCGCTGCGGAACCCGGTGGCGGTAGCCTGCAGGCCCGACGCGGCACTTTCCGTGCCGGTCGCAGTGGCATAGGCACCGGACGCGCTGGCGCCCGCACCGGTCGCGGTCGCGCCGGTGTCGCTGGCCACGGCGCCCGCACCCACGGCCGTCGCATCGTCCGCCGTCGCTTCCGTACTGGCGTAGACGGGATTGCCGTCCTCATCCAGCAGCGGGTTGCCGTCCTCATCGAACAGCTGCCGCTGCCCGCCTATCGCGACGGCACCTGCACCGGCCGCCTGCGCGCCCGCACCGCTGGCGACGCTGTTGGCGCCGCTCGCGGTGGCGTTGAAGCCGGTGGCGGTCGCAGCGTCCGCCAGTGCGAACGCGCCGGAGCCGGTCGCCGTCGCGCCGGTGCCCTCTGCCAGTGCGGCCGAACCGGAGGCGGTCGCGTAGTCGCCGGTCGCGGTCGCATCGTCGCTGCCATCGCCCGCGCCGTTCGCCTTGAAGTAGCGCGTGGCGTTCCCCGAGGCCTCGGCCACGGCGTTGAGCTGATCCAGATTCACCGCATCCGTGCCTTCGGTGCCGGCCGCCACGTTGGTGATCTGGCGTTCGGCACCCACATCGCCGACCGACACGGTGTCGGCGCGATCGTTCCACGAGTTGGCGCCGATCGCGACGCTGTTGCTCGCCTCCGCCACCGAGTTCACACCGATCGCCACGCTGTCGTCGCCGTCGGCGTAGCTGTTGTGGCCCAGCGCGGTGCTGTATTCGCCGGTGGCCCAGGCGCCATTGCCGAACGCCGAACCGCCGGTGCCGCTGGCGCGCGTGTTGATGAGGCCGAAGAAGGTGGTGCCGCCGACCGCCGTGCTTTCATCGCCGCCCGCACTCGCACCTTCGCCCACCGCGGTCGCGCCGCTGCCACCCGCCGCCGCGCCGTAACCGAAGGCCGAGGCGAAGTCGCCTGCCGCGCTGCTGTAACCACCCACCGTGGTGGAGGCCAGTCCGTCGGCACTGCTGCGGAAGCCGACGGCGGTGGACTGGGTCTCGGACGCCGACGCTTCCGTGCCCAGCGCGGTGGCGTAGGCACCGGATGCATTCGCGCCCGCGCCGATTGCACTGGCGCCGACCTCGCCGGCGATGGCGCCTGCGCCGAGGGCGGTGGCGTCGTCGGCCGTCGCTTCCGTGCTGGCATAGACGGGATTGCCGTCTTCGTCGAGCAGCGGATCGCCGTTCTCGTCGAACAACTGACGCTGGCCGCCGACGGCCACCGAGCCTGCGCCAACCGCTTGCGCACCGGCACCGTTGGCGACGCTGTTCGCGCCGGTGGCGCTGGCATTGAAGCCGGTCGCCGTTGCGCCGTTCGCCAGTGCGAAGGCGCCGGAGCCGGTCGCGGTCGCGCCGACACCCTCGGCGAGTGCGGCAGAGCCCGACGCCGTTGCGTAGTCGCCGCTGGCCACCGCATCGTCCGTACCGTCGCCTTCGCCGTTCGCCTTGAAGTAGCGGGTGGCGTTTTCCGATGCTTCCGCAACGTCGTTCAACTGGCCCAGGTTCACCGCATCGGTGTCCTCGGTACCCGCCGCCACGTTGGTGATCTGCCGCTCGCTGCCGGCACTGCCGACCGATACGCTGTCCTCGCGATCCGCAACCGAATCACCACCGATGGCGACACTGTTGTCGGCTTCGGCCGTCGCGAGGTTGCCCAGCGCGACCGCATTGAAGCCGGGCGTGAAAGCGCCACCACCGACGGCAACGGAGTAGTCGCCCGAGGCCTCGGTCGGAATGAAGCCGAAGAACGCACCACCGACGGCCACACTGTTGTCGCCGCTGGCGATGGAGTTGGAACCCAGCGCGGTGGAGTCGAAGTTGCTCGCCACCGCGCCGAAACCCAGTGCCGTGGCGCTGTTGCCGCTGGCCTCGGCGCCGTAGCCGAAGGCCGAGGCACCGAAGTTGGACGCACTGCTGTAGCTGCCGATGGCGGAGGCAGCGTCATCCGACGCATCGCTGCGGAAGCCGACGGCCGTGGCCTGTGTGCCCGATGCGCTGGCCTCGGTGCCGAGCGCGGAGGAATAGGCACCGGAGGCATTCGCACCCGCGCCTACCGCGCTCGCACCGACCTCGCTGGCGACCGCGCCTACGCCCACCGCCGTGGCATCGTCTGCCGTGGCTTCGGTGCTGGCATACACCGGATTTCCGTCTTCATCGAGCACGGGATCGCCGTTCTCGTCGAACAGCTGACGCTGGCCGCCGACGGCCACCGAGCCTGCGCCGGTGGCCTGCGCACCGGCACCATTGGCGACGCTGTTCGCACCGGTGGCGGTGGCGTTGAAGCCGGTCGCCGTCGCGCCGTTCGCCAGTGCAAAAGCACCGGAGCCGGTCGCGGTCGCGCCGACGCCTTCGGCCCGCGCGGCCGAGCCGGAGGCCGTGGCGTAGTCGCCATTCGCAACTGCGTCATCGGTGCCGTCATTGGCGCCGTTGGCCTTGAAGTAGCGCGTCGCGTTCTCCGAAGCTTCCGCCACGGCGTTGAGCTGGTCGACGTTCACCGCATCGGTGCCTTCCGTGCCCGCCGCCACGTTGGTGACCTGCCGTTCGCTGCCCACGTCACCCACGGAAACCGTGTTGTCGCGGTCCGCCGTCGAGTTGGCGCCGAGTGCCACGCTGTTGTCGCCCAGCGCCGTGCTGTAGAAGCCGACCGCCGTGCTGTTGTCGCCGCTGGCCCAGGATTCCGCGCCCAGCGCGGTGGCATAGTCGCCCGGCGCATAGGAGAAGAAGCCCGCCGCCGTGCTTTCCAGTCCGGAGGCTTCGGCCAGGCTGCCGGCCGCCAGGCTGTAGTCGCCGGCCGCGATCGCGCCAGCACCGAACGCCGCGGCACTGAAGCCGCTGGCCTGGGTGTAGACCAGGAAGCCGAAACCGGGGATCAGGTCCGCCGGTCCGCCGACGGCCACGCTGTAGTCGCCGGTGGCGCCGCTGGCATGGCCGAAGCTGGAGGCATAGGCACCGCTCGCCGCGCTGCCATAACCGAAGGCGGAACTGGCTTCGCCACTCGCTTCGCTGAGCACACCGAATGACGAACTGCCGAGTCCCGACGCCAGGCTGCCCGAGCCGACGGCCGTGGCACCCAGGCCGGAGGCCACGGTGTTGACGGTGATCGGATTTCCATCGGCATCGAAGGCATCCACCGAGCCGCCGATGGCGATGCTGGATTCCCCGCTGGCTTCGGCACTGCTGCCGTTGGCCACGCTGTTGCTGCCGCTCGCCGTGGCGCCAGAGCCCGTGGCCGTCGCACCGTCGGCCAGTGCGAAGGCACCGGAGCCGGTCGCGGTCGCGCCGACACCCTCTGCCAGCGCGGCGGAGCCGGAGGCGGTCGCGTAGTCGCCGGTCGCGGTCGCATCGTCGCTGCCATCGCCTTCGCCGTTCGCCTTGAAGTAGCGGGTAGCGTCTTCGGACGCTTCGGCGACGGCGTTGAGCTGGTCGACGTTCACCGCATCGGTGCCTTCCGTGCCCGCCGCGACGTTGGTGATCTGCCGCTCACTGCCGGCGCTGCCGACCGATACGGTGTCCTCGCGGTCGGCAACGGAATCGCCGCCGAGCGCCACGCTGTTGTCGGCGCTGGCCGAGGCCAGGTTGCCGATGGCCGTCGCGTTCGTGCCCGGCGCCCACGCGCCGCCGCCCACCGCGGTCGAGAAATCGCCCGACGCTTCGGTCGGCAGGAAGCCGAGCAGCGATCCACCCACCGCCACGCTGTTGTAGCCGGTGGCGAGGGAGCCGGAGCCGAGCGCGGTGCTGTCGCCGCCGCTGGCTTCGGAACCATAGCCGACCGCCGTGTCGAAACCGCCCGAGGCATTGGCGAATCCGCCGACCGCCACCGTCGCGACGCCGCTCGCCGTACTCGTGTGGCCGGCGGCCAGCGACTGCGTGCCCGCTGCCGACGACGCACTTCCGAACGCGCCGGCATAGGCGCCCGTGGCGCTGCTGCCCGTGCCGATGGCGCTCGCGCCCGTTGCGGTCGCGTTGGCCTGCGTGCCGACGGCGGTGGCATTCGCGCCGGTCGCGTTGCTCTGGCTACCCAGCGCCGTCGCGCCCTGCGCGGTCGCGCTGCTGTCGTAGCCCACGGCCGTTGCGTTCACGCCTTTGGCCTCGGCGTAACCGCCGACGGCGGTGGCGCCGGCCTTGTTGGCGATGCTCTTGTAGCCCACGGCGACCGCATGGCGGCCGGAGGCATCGACGCCGTCACCGCAGGACACCGCGTTCTCGCCGGGACGTCCATCGATGATGGGATTGCCGCGCGCATCCACGCAGAAGGCCGGACCCGTTCCGATCTGTGGCTTGTCGTTCTGCGGCTTGCCTTTCTGCTTGTCGTGCGCGAACGCCGCGCCGGACGACACGCAGGCGAGCAGCGCAGTGGCCAACAGCGTCACGCCCAGGCGCGCACGCACCGGCGCGCCGGACGACAGCACGCCATGCGCACGCCGCGCGAACTCCGAGGCCACCACCAGCATGCCGAGGGAGGGGTTCCACACCTTGCGGTAAATCCTGTTCATCGATCACGTCCTTCATTCTGTGTTTTCGGGGGAATACGACAGCACCCGGGCCTTCAGGCGGCACGGGGATTCGAGGCGGACTGCTCAGGGAAACAGACAGCGCGGCCTGCGACAGGGGAGACGCAGGGCCGGGTCGCACGAAGCAACGGAAGCGAGGGAGAAGGGTGTGCGGACATCGAACGGCAACACCGGGGTGTGCTGCCGCAGGTACAGGAAACACGACGCGGAGGCGTCGCGGAAAAGACGTGCATGTGGAGGTGCGAAACAAAAAGCAGTCGCGCCGAAAAACGATTCCCGCATTCCCCATCCCCTCATCCCGAGATGATGCAAAACAACTCCGTGTGATCGAACACTACATCCGCGTTGTGCAATTTGCGAGAGATTTGCTACGTTCGACCCAGCGCGACGAAACAGCTGAAAACAAGGCGTTAAAGCCATGTGCAGAGGGTGTATGCGCTGCGTGAAGAGTGTCGTGACAGGTAAACAGGGGTACCTGCACGCGCCGCTTGAAAGGGAAGTCGCAAGTCATTGAGTACGCACGTTGTAAACGGGTTAACCAGTTCGTTCATCCTTGTAGACATGGAGCAGGTCAAGTGAATCCATATTCTTCTTTCCGCCTTTCCCACCGTCGTCCCCTGGTTGCTGCACTTGCCGCAATCGTCGCGTTTGGTTGCTTCGCAGCGAGTGCATCGGCGGGTGATGTCAGTGCCGCTGGTCTGCGCGACGGCGAAACCTATGACCGCTTCATCGTGAAGTACCGCGATGGCAGCACGGCGCGCGCGAACGGCACCGCGTTGCAGCGTTCCCTGCTGGGCGCCGTGTCGCGTGCTGCGCTCGGTCCTTCGAACGGCAAGGCCGTGAGTGCGGCGAAACTGCGCCGCCTGGGCATTGGCGCGGAACTGGTGAAGACCTCGCGCAAGCTGGACCGCGTCGAGGCCGAGAGCCTGCTGCGCCAGCTGGCGACCGATCCGGACGTGGAGTTCGTCGAGGTGGACGCGCGCCGCTATGCGCGGCTGGTGCCCAACGACAGCTTCTACAACCAGTATCAGTGGCACTTCAAGGATCCGGTCGGCGGCATCAACCTGCCGGCCGCCTGGGACGATGCGACCGGCGCGGGCGTGGTGGTCGCCGTACTCGACACCGGCATCACGCCGCACAGCGATCTCGATGCGAACATCCTGCCCGGCTACGATTTCATCAGCGATACCTTCGTGTCGCGCGATGGTGACCTGCGCGATGCCAACCCGCTCGACGAAGGCGACTGGAATCCCGTTGCGGGCGAGTGCTACGCGGGCTCTCCGGTGCAGGACAGCAGCTGGCATGGCACCCACGTGACCGGCACGGTCGCGCAGGTGACCAACAACGCCAAGGGCATGGCGGGTGGCGCCTTCAATGCGAAGGTCGTGCCCGCGCGCGTGCTGGGCCGCTGCGGCGGTTACACCTCGGACATTTCCGATGCTGTGATCTGGGCCTCCGGCGGTACCGTTGCCGGTGTGCCGGCCAATGCCAATCCGGCCGAAGTCATCAATCTCAGCCTCGGCGGTACCGGCGCCTGCAGCGCGGTGGAGCAGAACGCCTTCAACATCGCCATCGCCAACGGCAGCACGGTGGTGGTGGCGGCGGGCAACGATGCGAGCAACGTCACAGGCTTCTCGCCCGGCAACTGCGCCGGGGTCATCACGGTGGGCGCCACGCGCATCACCGGCGGCATCGCCTCGTATTCCAACTACGGCGCGCGCGTCGACATCTCGGCGCCGGGTGGTGGCGGCAGCGTCGACGGCAACCCGGGTGGTTACGTGTGGTCGGCCGGCAATGCGGGCACCACCGTGCCCACCACCGAAACCTACTTCGGCCTGGGCGGTACGTCGATGTCGGCGCCGCACGTGGCGGCGGTGGTCGCGCTGATGCAGAGCGTCGCCGCGACGCCGTTGACGCCGGCGCAGGTGCTGGCCACGCTGAAGGCGACCGTGCGTCCGTTCCCGGTGGCGCCGCCGGCCAACCGGCCGATCGGTGCCGGCATCGTCAACGCGGCGGCGGCGGTGCAGGCCGTCATCGGCGGCGGCGAGCCGCCCACGGCGACGCCGCTGACCAACAACGTGGCGGTCGGTGGCAATACCGGCGCGAAGGATGCGGTGGTGCAGTACGCGCTGGTGGTGCCGGCCGGTGCCACCAACCTGTCGTTCATCAGCTACGGCGGCAGCGGCAATGCCGATGTCTACGTGAAGTTCGGCAGCGCGGCCACGGCGACGAACTACGACCTGCGTTCGGCGCGGCCGGGCAACAATGAGGTGATCAACATCGCCAGTCCGCAGGCAGGCACGTACTACGTCTCTCTGGTGGGCAAGACGAAGTTCGCCGGCGTCAGCGTGCGGGGCAGCTTCACCGCGCCCTGACACGAACGGCAATTCACGGCATGGCGGCCCCGGGACACCGGGGCCGCTTCGTGTCGTGACGTGATGCCCGCCCATGACGCTGGACGGGCGAATACGGTAAGTTGGCGCATTCCCCGATCGTCCTGCCGCATGCCGCTCTACCGCTACAAGGCCCTCAACGCGCACGGTGAAATGCTGGACGGCCAGATGGACGCCGCCAGCGATGCCGAGGTCGTCGCGCGTCTGCAGGAGCAGGGACACCTGCCGGTCGAAGCCGCCCTGGCCTCCGCCGGTGGTGGCGGCAGCCTGCGGCAGCTGTGGCGGCCGAATGCGTTCGCCGGCGACCGGCTGGTGCAGTTCACCCAGCAGCTCGCCACGTTGTTGGGTGCGGGGCAGCCGCTGGATCGCGCGCTCGGCATCCTGCTCGACCTGCCGGAAGACGAGAAGGCGAGGCGCGTCATCACCGATATCCGCGATGCCGTGCGCGGCGGCGCGCCGTTGTCGACGGCGCTGGATCGGCAGCATGGCCTGTTCTCGCGGCTCTACATCAACATGGTGCGCGCCGGCGAAGCGGGCGGCAGCCTGCACGACACACTGCAGCGGCTCGGCGATTACCTGGAGCGCAGCCGCGCGTTGAAGGGGCGCGTGGTCAACGCGCTGGTGTATCCGGCCATCCTGCTGGTGGTGGTGGGCTTCGCATTGCTGTTCCTGCTGGGCTACGTGGTGCCGCAGTTCGCGGTGATGTACGAGAGCCTGGACGTGACGCTGCCCTGGTTCACGCAGGGCGTGCTGTGGGTGGGCGCCTTCGTGCGCGACTTCTGGTTCGTGTTGATCGCGGTGCCGGCGCTGGCACTGTTGTGGTTCGACCGCCGCCGCCGCGATGCCGCCTTCCGCGGGCGGCTGGATGCCTGGTTGCTGGGCCGGCCACTGGTCGGACCGCTGGTTGCGCGCCTGGAGACCGCGCGGCTGGCGCGCACGCTGGGCACGCTGCTGAAGAATGGCGTGCCGCTGCTCACCGCGCTGGGGATCGCCCGCAACGTGCTGGGCAACCGGGCGCTGGCGGCCGACGTGGATGTGGCCGCCGAGGACGTCAAGAACGGCCATGGCCTGTCCGCCTCGCTCGGCAAGGGCAAGCGGTTCCCGCGGCTGGCGTTGCAGATGATCCAGGTGGGCGAGGAGTCGGGTGCGCTGGACGGCATGCTGCTGAAGACCGCCGAGACCTTCGAGCAGGAAACCGCTCAGGTGCTGGACCGTATGCTGGCCGCCCTCGTCCCCGCCATCACGCTCGTCCTGGCCGCCGTGGTCGGCGTGGTCATCATCGCCGTGCTGGTCCCGCTGTACGATCTGACCGGCGCCATCAACTGAGCCTTACTGGAGAGTCCGCCATCATGTCCCGCATGCGTTCGATGACTGCGTTCCGTTCCCCGCGTTCCCAGCAGGGTTTCAGCCTGCTCGAGATCATCATCGTGCTGGTGTTGATCGGCGGCATCCTGGTGTTGGTGGGCAGCCGCGTGATGGGCGGCGCCGACAGCGGCAAGGTCAAGCTGGCGCAGTCGCAGGTGCAGACGCTGGCGGGCAAGATCGAAACCTACCAGCTGGACACCGGACGTTATCCGGCGCAGTTGACCGACCTGGTGACCAACCCCGGCAACGCGCCCGGTTGGCTGGGGCCGTATGCGAAGGAAAGCGAGTTGCAGGATCCGTGGAAGAACCCGATCGACTACCGTATTCCCGGCGAGACGCAGCGCTTCGACCTGGTCAGCCTGGGCGCCGACGGCCAGGCCGGTGGCGACAGCGTCAACGCGGACATCAAGAACGAATAAGCGCGACGCCCGCCGTCGTGGCACGCCGCTCCGTCCCTGCGCACCTGTCCGCCTCCGGGCGCGCCGGCGCGCGTGCGCGAATCGGTGGATTCACGCTGCTGGAAACGCTGCTGGTCATGACGCTGATGGCGGCGGCCGCGATCCTCGCGGCGATGGTGTTCACCGGCGGCATGGACGGCATGCGGCTGCGTTCCGAATCGAAGGAGATCGCCGCGCAGCTGCGCTACACGCGGGCGCGCGCCATCGCGACCGGGCAACCGCAGCTGTTCCGGATCGATCCGCGTGCGCATGCGTGGGAAGCCGCCGGCGACCGTCGCGGCGAGATCGACGGGTCGCTGTCGGTCCACTTCACCGGTGTGCGCGAGGCGCAGCTGCGTGCGGGCGAGGGCGCGATCCTGTTCTTTCCCGATGGCGGCTCCACCGGTGGCCGCGTGACCTTGTCGGCGGGAACGGCGGCGTGGAGCGCCGACGTGGCCTGGCTGACCGGTGAAACCCGGCTGCTGCGCGACGAGGTGCGGGCGCCATGACGCCGCCGGCACGCCGCGACCAGCACGGCTTCACCCTGCTCGAAGTCATCGTCGCCTTCGCCCTGCTGGCGCTCGCGCTGACCCTGTTGCTCGGCTCGCTGTCCGGCGCGAGCCGGCAGGTACGGGAATCGGCCGACAGCAGTCGCGCCACCCTGCACGCGCAGTCGCTGCTGGCGCAGCTGGGCGCGGGTGAGGTCCTGCAGCCGGGCCGGCAGGAAGGCAGCTTCGAAGGCGACCGCTATCGCTGGCAGCTCGACGTGGCGCCGTTCGCCGATCCGCTGGCGGCGCGCGCGCAGGTCGATGGCAGCGCGCCGCAACTGCTCGACGTGCGGTTGATGGTGCGCTGGGGCGACGAGCGCGGGCAGGCGATGCAGTGGCGCACGCTGCGGCTGGCGCCGCGCGACATCAACCAGGCGGTGATGCCGTGAGGCGCGCGCAGGCCGGTGGCTTCACCCTGATCGAAGTGCTGGTGGCGCTGGTGCTGATGGCGGCCGGGCTGGCGCTGGCGTTCGCCACGCTGCGCTCGTCCACCGCCGTGGTGACTCGCGGCGAGGACATGGCGCAGGCGAGCGAACGCATGCGCGCGGTCCACGGCTACCTGCGCGCGCGGCTGGCCTCCGCGCAGCCCATCGTGTTCGCCACCGATCGCAGTTCGCTGCGGCAGGCGCGCTTCATCGGTTCGCCGCAGCGCATGCGCTTCGTGGCGGACCTGCCGGACTATCTTGGCTACGGCGGCCCCTACCTGCACGAACTGGTCGCCGACGACCAGGGGCGGCTGCAGGTGGCGTTCTCCGTGGCGCGGCCGGAAGCGTCGCTGGAAGAGGTGGACCAGGCCGCCCGCGGCCAGCGCGCCGAACGCCTCGCCGACGGCCTGCGCGCGGTGCGCTTCCGCTATCGCGGCCTGGACGCGGACAACCGGCTCGGCCCATGGCAGGACCGCTGGGAAACCTCGGAGATGCTGCCGCTGCAGGTGAAGGTGGAAATGGAAGCCGAAGCGGTGCACGGCGGCCGCTGGCCCGACCTGGTGGTGACGCTGGCGCGCAGCGAGGGCGGCGCGGGCGGTGGCCTGCTGCCGGGCGGCACGAATCCGGTGCTGCCATGAACCGTGCGCGTGGTGCCGCCCTGTTGCTGGTGCTGTGGCTGGTGGCGTTGCTCACCGCGCTGGTCGGCGCCTACGCGCTGACCGCGCGGATGGAAGCGTTGCAGGGGCGGGTAGGCAGCCGCGGCGCGGTGGCGCAGGAAATCGCGCGGGCCGGCATCGAGTACGCGCTGGTGCGCGTGTCCGACCGCAATCCCGAGACCCACTGGCAACCCAACGGCCGTGCCTACGCATGGAGCTTCGATGGCAACGAGGTGCAGGTGCGCATCGTCGACGAGACGGGAAAGGTCGATCTCAACCAGGCCGACCTGCCGCTGCTGTCGCGCCTGATGCAGGCGCTCGGACAGCCGGCCGATGTCAGCGACGCGCTGGCGGCGGCGATCGTCGACTGGCGCGATGCCGACAACCTCAGCCAGCCGGTGGGCGGCGCCGAGGACGGCGACTACGCGGCAGCCGGTCGCGACTACGGCGCCAAGGACGCGCCGTTCGACACCCTCGCGGAGGTCGAACAGGTCCTGGGCATGACGCCCGACCTGTACGCACGGATGGCGCCGTTCCTGACCCTGTACTCGGGGCGCGGGCAACCGGACGCGAGTTATGCGCAGGGTCCGGTGCTGGAAGCGATGGGCGTGGATGCGGCGGCGTGGCTGGCGCAGCGCAATGCCACCGGTGCGGCCGGCAACCCGCAACTCGTCGGCACCGGGAGCGGCACGTATAGTATCGAGAGCCGTGCGCGGCTGGCCGATGGCCGCGAGGCGGCGCTGAGGACGGTGGTGCGCGCGGGAGCCAGCCCGGTGCCGGGTTCGGCCTATACCTTGTTGCGCTGGGAGGAGGGAGCGTCACCACAATGAGCGGCGTACGCGACACCCTGCAGCGCTTCCGTGCGCGCTTCGGCCCCGGGCCACGCAGTTTCCTGGCGTGGTGGGGACAGGCGCTGGCGACCTGGTTGCCGGCACGCTGGCGCGTGCTGCTGGGGCTGACCGGCGACCGCCTGCTGTTCCAGCGGCAGGAGGACGAGATCGAGATGAGCTGGCTGGAAGGCACGCAGCGGCATACGCTCGCGCGCCTGCCGGCGACCGTCACGGCGGACGAACTGCGCGCGCTACTCGGCAACCGCCTGGCCGGCGTGCCGCGCTGGTGGCTGGTGCCGGCGGGCATGGCCTTGCGTCGCCGCCTGCTGCTGCCCGCTGCCGCCGCGGAACGCCTGCGCGACGTGCTGGCGTTCGAGCTGGACCGGCAGACGCCGTTCACCGCCAACGAGGCGTGCTTCGATGCGCGCGTGCTGGGCGTGCGCGGGGACGGCCAGCTCGAGGTCGAACTGGCGGCGGTGCCGACCGTCGCCTTCACCAGCGGCCTGGCCCGCCTGGGGGGACTGGCGGACGGCATGGCGGGTGCCGATGTGGAAGACGCCGAGGGCGGGATCCTCGGCCTGAACCTGTTGCCCGAGGCCGCGCGCGTGGCCCGGCAGGCGCCGCAGCGTGGCCTGCACCTGGCGCTCGCCGCGGTGGCGGTGGTGGCGCTGGTGTTCGCGGCCTGGGCGGTGCTGGACAACCGTCGCGCGGCCGCCGACGCTTTCGCCGCCCAGGTCGACAGCCGCGCCGACGCCGCGCGGCACGTGGCCGCGCAACGACAGCAGCTGGTCGACCTGGTCACCGGCACCACGGTGCTCAACCAGACCAGCGCCCGCCGTCCCACCGCATTGGAAGTGATGGACGACGTCACCCGGCGCCTGCCCGACAACACCTATCTCGAAAAGCTCGCCATCGAAGGCGACCGGCTCACGCTGATCGGCTTCAGTCCGGAAGCCTCCGGACTGGTGGCGCGCCTGCAGGGCTCCCCGCTGTGGCGCAATCCCGCCTTGAGCGGCGCGTTGCAGCCGGATCCGCGCACGCGCATGGACCGCTTCACCCTGACCGCCGAACTGCTGGGCAAGCAGGACCCGGCCGCCAACCCGCAGGGAGACGCCAATGCCGCTGGCCGTGACTGACCGCGACCGCTGGCTGGCGCTGGCATTGCTGCTGGCCGCGCTGCTGCTTGGCTATTTCGTGCTGGTGCATCCGTGGTGGACGGTGCCGATGCAGGAGGTCGGTGCGCGCGTCGACGAACTGCGCGAGCGCGAACTGCGCATCCGCACCCAGCTGCAGCAGGCCCCGCAGGTGCAACGCGAACTGACGGCCGCGCTGGCGCAGCAGGCGCAGCGCCCGGGCTTCCTGCCGGAAGCGACGGTGGAACTGGCCACTGCCGGGCTGGTGCAGCGGCTGGAAACGATCGTCAAGCAGGCCAGCCCGGGCAACCGCAGCTGCGCTATCGCCAACCAGTCGCCGCTGGCGGTTGGCGGTCGCGAGGTCTACCCGCGCGTGGTGGTGCAGGTGCGCCTGCGCTGTGGCGCGCCCGAACTCGCTTCGGTGCTGCACCAGATCGAATCCGGCAGCCCGCGCCTGTTCGTCGAGAACGTCAACCTGCTCGCACAGCGCTACGCCTTCCAGGCCAGCGAGAGCGGTACCGGTGGACTGGATGTGAACTTCGACCTGTACGGTTACCTCAAGCCCTCGCCGGCGGTGAACCAGGAGCCTGCCGGTGCGCGCTGATGCCTGGAGCGTCCGCACTTGGCTGCTCGCCGTCGTGGCGGGATGGGCCGTGCTGGCCGCGTTGCTGGCACTGTTCGGGCTGGGCAGCCGCATCACGCCGTTGCCGGCCGATCCGGCCCTGGTGCAGGCCCTACCGCGTTTGCCGCCCAGTCCGCCGGAGCGCCTGGGCGCACTGGACCAGTACGCCGACGTGGGCGCGCGCCCGCTGTTCTCCGAAGACCGCCGCCCCAAGCCGTTCTTCCTGTCCGGCGAAGAAGCCGCGGCACCGACCTTCGATCTGGTGCTGACCAGCGTGCTGATCACCCCGTCGCTGCAACTGGCGATCGTGCAGCCCGCTCA
The DNA here is from genome assembly GCF_001427635.1 of Pseudoxanthomonas sp. Root65. Classification (NCBI taxonomy): domain Bacteria; kingdom Pseudomonadati; phylum Pseudomonadota; class Gammaproteobacteria; order Lysobacterales; family Lysobacteraceae; genus Pseudoxanthomonas; species Pseudoxanthomonas sp. Root65. The sequence goes on along the minus strand of NZ_LMHA01000001.1, from coordinate 500,944 downwards.
GGGAGGCGAAGGCCTGCGGGTGAAAGTGGGCGAGTCGCCGGCGGGTTTCCCCGGCTGGCAACTGGCGGAACTGGGTCCGCGCCGCGCCGTGTTCGACGGACCGGAAGGTCGCCGCGAACTGGAACTGCGCGTCTTCGACGGCGCCGGCGGACAACCGCCGACCGCGGTCGCCACCGTCCCGCCGATGGTGCCGCCCGCTGCGGCGGGCGCGCCGCCGGCGATGCCGGGCGGTCGCACCACCGGAGGCAACAGCGCGCCGGTGGCCATGCCGACCGTAGCCTCGCCCCCGGTACCCGGACAGGCGCCGGCGCCGGTCGCCATGCCCACGCCTTCTTCGTCGCCGTCGTCGAGCACGCCGTCCGCACCGGTCGCCACCACCGACGAACAGATGGAAGCCATCCGCCAGCGCATCGAGCAGCGCCGCGCGCAGCTGCGGCAGCAGCAGGCGCAACCCACCACGCCGCCGGCAACGCCCGGCAAGACACAGTAGAGTGCCGGCATGACGTTACGTGTGATCCTGTTTTCCCTCTGTCTGGGCCTGCTGGCCGGCTGCGCGACCGCGCCGTCGCCGGACGTGCGCCGCACCGCCGGCAACCAGACCGGCGAGGTCGTGGCCGGCACCGCACAGACCACGCCGCTGCCGGAGGCCGAGTCTCCGGTCGCCGGCCCGCAGGCGCAGATCCGCCGCGGTAACGGGCAGATGATCAACCGCAGCGCGGCAGCGTCGCCGCTGCCGTCGCTCGGCGGCGCCAGCAGCGGATCGGCCACCTTCAACTTCGAAGGCGAGTCCGTGCATGCCGTGGTCAAGGCCATCCTCGGCGACATGCTGGGGCAGAACTACGTGATCGCGCCGGGCGTGCAGGGCACGGTCACGCTGGGCACGCCCAAGCCGGTGTCGCCGGCCGAGGCGCTGAACCTGCTGGAGATGGTGCTGGGCTGGAACAACGCGCGGCTGGTCTACAGCGGCGGCCGCTACAACATCATCCCGGCCGACCAGGCGCTGGCCGGCAGCGTGGCGCCGCGCACCGGCCCTGCGTCCAGCGCTCGCGGGTATGAGGTGCGCGTGGTGCCGCTGCGCTTCATTTCCGCCAGCGAAATGAAGAAGGTGCTGGAGCCGTACGCGCGGCCCAACGCCATCGTCAATGTCGATGCCACCCGCAACGTCATCACCCTCGCCGGTACGCGGACCGAGCTGGAAAACTACCTGCGCACCGTCGAGATCTTCGACGTCGACTGGCTGTCCGGCATGTCGGTGGGCGTGTTCCCGCTGCAGACCGGCCGCGCCACGCGCGTGGTCGCCGACCTAGAGAAGGTGTTCGGCAACGACAGCAAGACGCCCAGCGCCGGCATGTTCCGTTTCATGCCGCTGGAAGGCGCCAACGCCGTGCTGGTGATCACCCCGCAGCCGGCGTACCTGGACCAGATCCAGCAGTGGCTGGAGCGCATCGACGGCGCGGGCGAGGGCAGCCGGCTGTTCTCGTACGAACTGAAGTACATCAAGGCGCGCGAACTCGCGCAGCGGCTGGCGGAGGTGTTCGGTTCCTCCGGCGGCAACAGTGGCAGCGACAGCGACGGCCGTTCGACCGGCGGGCCGGGCAACGTGTCGCTGATGCCGGGCACGGAGTCCGTGCAGATCAACGACGGCGGCATGAACAGCAGCGGCGGCAGCGTCGATTTCGGGAGCAGCAGTGGCACGGGCTCCAGCAGCGGCGGGCTGGGCGGTGGCTCGCTGTCGCTCAACCAGCGCGACGGCGGCAACGGCGCGGTGACGCTCGAGGTCGATGGCAGCCGCGTCGGCGTGGCTGCCGTGGAAGAGACCAACACGCTGCTGGTGCGCGCCAGCCCCAGCGCCTGGCAATCGATCCGCGAGGTGGTCGACAAGCTCGACGTGATGCCGATGCAGGTGCATATCGAAGCGCAGATCGCCGAGGTGTCGCTGACCGGCGACCTGAGCTACGGCGTCAGCTGGTTCCTCGAGCGTGCGATGACCGACAACGGCCTGGGTCCTTTCGCTGCGCCGGGCGCAGGCGGGCCCAGCGCCTGGAGCACGCTGGCCGGCAGCATCGGCGGCGTGGGTGGCGCGGGTGCGGTGTGGACACTGGTCAAGAACGATGCGGCTGCGGTCATCACCGCGCTCGACGAAGTCAGCGACCTCCGCCTGCTGCAGACGCCGTCGATCTTCGTGCGCAACAACGCGGAAGCCACGCTCAACGTCGGCAGCCGCATTCCGATTTCTTCGGTCACCGTCAATCCCGGGCTGGGTGGCGACAGCACCTTCAGCCAGGTGCAATACCTCGACACCGGCATCATCCTGAAGGTGCGACCGCGCGTGACCAAGGACGGCGTGGTGTTCATGGAAATCGTGCAGGAAGTCAGCACGCCCGGCGACGTGCCGGACGAGAACGGCAACGTCCGCATCAACAACCGCCGGTTCAAGACCGAGGCGGCCGTGCAGGCAGGCAACACCGTCATGCTGGCGGGCTTGATCAGCGACAGCGCCACCAACGGTTCGGCCGGCATCCCCGGACTGAGCCGGATTCCGATCATCGGCGGCCTGTTCGGCCGGAAGACCACCAGCTCGGAGCGCAGCGAAGTGATCGTGCTGCTCACGCCGACCATCGTGCGCAATCCGCAGGAAGCGAACGACCTGACCGACGAGTACGGCAAACGCTTCCGCGCGCTGGAACCGCTGAACGCACCGCGCAAGTGACGCCGCCCGCTTCGAGCCTGCCCATCGTCCTGTTGCCGATCGGCAGCGACGACGACGCCCTCGACGCCTGCCTCGGCGCCCTCGACGCCGCCACGCCGGCCGGCACGCGCCTGTGGCTGGCCGATGACGCACAGGCGGGCCCGCGCGGGCTGGCCATCATCGAGCGCTGGCTGGCGCGCACCCGCCTGCAGGCCGACTACACGCGGCGCCCGCGCATGCTGGGCGAGGTTGCGCACGTCGACCAGATGCTCGCCGCCTGCGGCGATGCCGACGTGGTGGTGCTGGCGCCCGACGCGCAACCGCTGCCCGGTTGGCTGCAGCAGCTGGCCGCCTGTTTCGCCCGCGACGCCGCCATCGCCACCGCCACGCCCTGGTGCAATGCCGGCGAAGCCGCCGCCTGGCCGCGCCTGGGCGAAGTGAGTCCGCCTCCCGCGGATGTCGAGCGCACCGCGCTCGCCTGCGCGGCGATGTCGCCGCTGCATCCGGAACTCCCTGCCGCCGTCGCGCACGCCGTCGCCCTGCGCGGCAGCGCGCGCAAACGCGTCGGCGGGCTGGACGCGGCGAGCTACGGATCGTGGTACGCCGCGCTGGTCGACCTGTCGCTGCGCCTGGCCGGCCTGGGCTGGCGCAACGTGCTGTGTGAGACCGCGTTCGTCGCACGCGGTGGCGAAGGCGGTCCCGCCGACGGCGACATGGACGCCTTGAATGCCCGCTGGCCGACCTTCACGCCGCGGCTGGCGACCTTCCTGATGGACGACCCCCTGCGCCAGCCGCGCGAGCGCTTGCATGCGCTGTACGCCGACGCGGGATCACCGGAGCGCCAGCGTGATCTCTTCGGTTGAACTGTCCGGCATCGTCGCCGTGGTGGTGACGCACGAGAGCGCGTCCAGCATCGACGATTGCCTGATGCGGCTGCGCGTAGCGCACGGCGTCCACGAGATCCGCGTGGTCGACAACGCATCGACCGACGACACCATGGAGATCGTGCAGCGGCACGCGCTGCAGGATGCGCGCCTGCGCTTCATCGCCAATCCGGACAACCCCGGCTTCGCGGTCGGCTGCAACCAGGGCGCGCGCGACTCCGACGCGCCGTGGCTGGCGTTCGTCAATCCGGACCTGATGGTGGAAGCGGACACGCTGTCGCGGCTGCGCGCGCATGCCAGCGACATGGCGGGCGCGGTGGTGCTCGGTGTCGATCTGGTCGACGAAGACGGCGTGCGCGATGTCGCCGCGCGTCGCCGTGATCCGCAGTTCGCGGCGATGCTGCGCTCGCCCGGCGCGGCGTCGACGTTGGGCGTCCCCGTCGATGATGCGCAGGTGTTGCAGCCGGTGGACATCGTCTCCGGTGCGCTGATGCTGATGCCGCGCGCGCTGTTCGACAGGATCGGCGGCTTCGATGAGGGCTATCGCCTGCATGCGGAGGATATGGATCTCTGCCGTCGCGCACGCGCCGAAGGTGCGCTGGTCGCCGTCGCCAACGACATCCGCGTGCTGCATATCCGCGGGGTATCGAGCCGCGCGCGCCCGGTATTCGTGGAATGGCACAAGCATCGCGGCCTGTGGCGCTACTTCGGCAAGTTCGAGGCCGCGCAGTGCGGCGTGTTCACCAGGATCGGCGTGTTCGCCGCGATCTGGCTGCATTTCGGCGCGGTGCTGGCGCGCATCGCCCTGCGTCGCGACTGACGCATCAATCGTTCTTGTTGACGCCCTTGCGCGGCCCCGCAGGATCTGATCGTTGCAAGAGCGATCCGATCATCATCTGTAGTTGCGTGGCACCCAACATCAAGGCGATGCCGCCGATCACGATCAAAACCCAAGATACCGTGGCCATGTTGGACGGGAGTGGAAGGACAAACCCGGCAATGACCAGGCCGAATCCTGCAAGCAACCATGCGGCAGTCGACCAGGCGCCGGACATCAATCCGCTTCCCGCAGAACATGGCCATCGTCACGCAAGGCCTGCATCGCCACGTCCAACTGGTGCGCCTGCACCAGCACGTAGTCCGTGTCGAACGTGGAGATCGCGAAGATGCCCACGCCTGCCGTCGCCAACGGATCCAGCACCGCTTTCAGAATGCCGGTCAGGGCGAAGTCGAACGGTCCCTGCAGCTTGAACATGCGCCAGCCGCGCTGGCAACGGACGTCGTCGGGGACATGCGCTTCCTCGCAGACCAGCGACAGTTCGTCGTCGGTCCAGCCGGCATGCCGCATGCCGGTGGTGGGCCACCAGACGGGCAGGGCGGCGTCGGCCGGCAATTGCGCGACGGCGTAGCGACCTGGCAGAAGCAACAGGTTCAGCGATGGCGTGGTCATCCGCCGCGTCCGTTCCACCAGAACAGCGCATTCACCGCGAGCACGACGACCATCGTGTAGACCAGCGACAGCGGCCCGCCGACGCGCCACAGCTGGCGCGAGGTGTAGTTGGCGGGGCCGACGATCATCGAGATCACCGGATTCGACGCCGTCATCAGGTTGTTGGACGCCGACAGCGCCACGATCAGCGCGAACGCGGTGGGATTGCCGCCCGCGGCGAGCGCCAGGTTGATCGCCATCGGCACCATCACGATGGTCGCGCCGACATGGCTGATGACCAGCGAGAATGCCGTGGTCAGCAGCGCCACGGCAATCTCCAGCACCCAGATGGGAATGCCCTCGGGCAGCCGCTCCACGGTGTGGCCGGCCACCCAGGCCGCGGCGCCGCTGCTGTCCATCGCCCAGCCCAGTGGAATCAGCCCCGCCATCAGGAACACGGTCTTCCAGTTGATCGCGCCGTAGGCCTCGTCCATGCGCAGCACGCCGGTCAGCAGCATGCCGGCCACGCCGGTCATCAGCGTCAGCGCCACCGGCAGCTTGGAGGTCAGCGCGATGATGATGGTGATGGCGAAGATGGTCATCGCGATCTTGAACTTGTGCGGCCGCTGCTCGCCCTTCGGGTAGTCGGTCACCACCACGAAGTCGCGGCTCTCGGCCGCCAGGCCCAGGTCCTGCCAGATGCTGTGGAACACCAGCATGTCGCCGGCGCGCAGCTTTTCCTCGCGCACGTTCTCGCGGATGACCTTCTTGTCGCGGTTGATCGCAAGCAGGCTGATGCCGTTCTGCTTGCGCAGGCGCAGCTCGCGCGCGGTCTTGCCGATGAACTTCGACGTCGGCGGCACCACCGCCTCGGAAATGCCCGCGCGGCTGGGATTGAACAGGTCGCCGAAGTGGCGCAGGCGCGAGGACATGCGCAGGAACTGGTTCTGCGCGAAATCGCTGATCTCCTGTCGCGTGCCCATCACGCCCAGCACGCTGCCCACCCAGATGCGCATGTCCGCCGGCGGCGCCAGGCGGGTGTCGTTGCCGGTCTGCAGGGCGAGCATCAACGGTGCGTTGTGCAGGGCCTCGGCTTCGCCCAGCGACATGCCTACCAGCGGGCTTTCCGCACTGACCACCAGTTCGAACACATCGCCTTCGATGCCGTACGTGTTGGCGAAATAGCTCTCGGTGCGTGCCGGCGTCACCACGCCGTCGTTGTCCTGGGTATCGTCCTTCAGCTTGCGGTCGCCGACGTAGCGGAAATACACCAGTGACGCGATCACCAGCGCCAGACCGATCGGCCACGGCGCGAACATGCGCAGCGGTTCCAGCGTCGCCATGCCGGAGGGCAGGTTGTTGTTGGCCGACACCAGCAGATCGTTGAGCAGGATCAGCGGCGAGTTGCCGACCATGGTGAACGCGCCGCCCATGACGATGGCGGCGGCGATCGGCAGCAGCAGCCGCTGCATCGACAGGCCGGTCCGCGAGGACAGGCGCGAGGCGACGGGCATGAACAGCGCCATCACCGACGGGTTCTGCATGAAGGACGAATTGAGGCTGGCGATGGCGGCGGTCATCAGCAGCAACCGCTGCTCGATGCCGTGGCCACGCCGCAGCAGCCACGAGGCCAACCGGTTCAGCGCGCCGGTGCGGTCCAGTCCCGCGCCCAGGATCATGGTGGCGATAATGCTCATCACCGCGTTACCGGAGAAGCCGCCGAAAATCTCCTCCGGTGCGATCAGTCCGGTGATGCCCAGCACCACCAGCACCACCAGCGCCACCAGGTCAGCGCGGATGCGCTCGAACAGGAACATCGCCATCGTGAAGCCGACCAGCCCGAGAACGAGCTTCATGTCGTTGGTCAGCGTCAGCGCGTTGTCCATCAGGGCCGGGATTCGAGATTCGGGATTCGGGATTGGCGAGTCGACGGGGCCACGCATCCCTGCGGACGCACAGTATCGCGCGGTGGTCGCGCGACGCAGGAGTCGGGGCTCCTGCAAATCCCGAATCCCGAATCCCTAATCCCGGTCATAGACAAGATCCCACACCCCGTGCCCCAGCTTCTGGCCGCGGGTCTCGAAATGGGTCTGCGGGCGCCAGTCGGGGCGCGGCACGCTGCCGCGCGGGCCGGCGCGGTTGACCAGTCCCGGGGTGGCATCCAGCACGTCCCACATGTGTTCGGCGTAGGCCTGCCAGTCGGTGGCGCAGTGCAGACGGCCACCCGGGCGCAGCTTGCGGGCGATCAGCGCGGCGAACTCGGGCTGCAACAGGCGGCGCTTGTTGTGGCGCTTCTTATGCCAGGGGTCGGGGAAGTAGATGCGGACCTCGTCCAGCGATCCGTCGGCGACCTCGTGCTGAAGCACTTCCACCGCATCGTGGTGGTAGAGGCGCACGTGGTCGCTGCCGTCTTCCGCCAGGGCGTTCAACAGCCGGCCGACGCCGGGGGCATGCACTTCCAGGCCCAGGTAATCACGGTCCTTGTCATGGGCGGCGGCGAAGCGAAGCGCCTCGCCGTTGCCGAAGCCGATTTCCAGCACCCGCGGCGCCGTGCGGCCGAACACGGCATCGTAGTCGCGCGGCGCGCCGGTGTAGTCCAGTCCGAAGCGCGGCCATTGCGTGTCGAACGCGCGTTGCTGGGCCTCGGTGAAGCGGCCCTGGCGCAATACGAAGCTGCGGATCTCGCGCCTGCCCTCGCTGATGGTGAACGGCTTGGGCGGTGTCTTGGCGCCCGGGCTGGAAAACGGGTCCGTCATCAGCCGATCAGTCCGTCGATCGGGCTGGAGGCCGAGGCATTGCGCTTGCGCGGGATGCGGCCGGCCAGGAACGCCTCGCGGCCGGCTTCCACCGCCTTGCGCATGGCGCTGGCCATCAGCACCGGATGCTTTGCGCCGGCGATGGCCGTGTTCATCAGCACGCCATCGCAGCCCAGCTCCATCGCGATGGCGGCATCGGAGGCGGTGCCGACGCCGGCATCGACCAGCACCGGCACCTTGGCGTTCTCGATGATTTCCAGCAGGTTGTACTTGTTCTGCACGCCCAGGCCGGAGCCGATGGGCGCGGCCAGCGGCATCACCGCCACGCAGCCGATCTCTTCCAGGCGGCGCGCGAGGATCGGGTCGTCGCTGGTGTAGACCATCACCTTGAAGCCGTCGGCCACCAGCGTCTCGGCGGCGGCCAGGGTCTGCACGACATCGGGGTAGAGGGTCTTCGGGTCGCCCAGCACTTCCAGCTTGACCAGCGTGTGGCCGTCCAGCAGTTCACGCGCCAGCCGGCAGGTGCGCACGGCGTCGGCGGCGGTGTAGCAACCGGCGGTGTTGGGCAGGATGGTGTACTTGTCCGGCGGCAGCACGTCGAGCAGGTTGGGCTCGTTGGGCGACTGGCCCAGGTTGGTGCGGCGGATGGCGACGGTCACGATCTCGGCGCCCGCGGCCTCGGTGGCCAGGCGGGTTTCCTCGAAATCCTTGAACTTGCCGGTGCCGGTCAGCAGGCGGGAACGGTAGGTCTTGCCCGCGATCACCAGCGGGTCATGGGGGGCGGTGTTGGACATGCGGCGATTATCGCCCATGTCGCGCCGGTGCGTCCCGCGGATGTGGCCGCGGTCGTGCGTTCAACCGCCGCCAAGCGCGTGGACGATCTCGACACGGTCGCCCGGCAGCAGCACATGCTGTGCGTGCTGCCCGCGCGGGATGATCTCGCCGTTGACCTCGATGGCCACGCGACGCTCGGCCAGTCCCTCACGCTGGAGCAGGGTGGCGATGGTGCTCTGTTCCGGCAGCGCATGCGGCTGCCCGTTCAAGTGGATGTCCATGCCGCCATTGTCGCCGATGGTCCGGCGGCTTGCCGCATTGCAGCGTGTGCGACGGCGGGCTTGATGGAACGATGCGCGCCATGCGCAGCCGTACGGCAGAGCCGGCACGCAGCCCTCGACACCTTGCCCCGGAGATCCCATGAAGCGTTCCGTTTCGCCCGTTCGTTCCCTGCTGGCCGTTGCGCTGGCGGTGGCGGCGGCTCCCGCCCTGGCCGGCGACAGCCCCTATTCCCAGACCGTGTTCTTCGGCGACAGCCTGACCGACTCGGGCCATTTCCGCCCGGCGCTGGTACAGGCGGTAGGCCCGAACGGCGCTTTGCTGGGCCGCTTCACCACCAATCCCGGCCTGGTCTGGTCCGAATACCTGGCCGAGTACTACGGCACCGGCGCCACCAGCGCCAACCAGGGCGGCACCAACTACGCCGTCGGTGGCGCGCGCGTCGGCACCAATACGGCGGGTGCGCTGGGCCCGATCCCGTCGATGACCACGCAGCTGACCAGCTACCTGTCGGCCAATGGCGGCCGCGCCGATCCGAACGCCCTGTACACGGTCTGGGGTGGGGCGAATGATCTGTTCGCCGTGGTCGGAGGCGCCCCGGCGCAGACCACCATCACGGGTGCCGTCACGGCCCAGGTCGGCATCATCGGCACGCTGCAGAGCGCCGGTGCGCGCTACATCCTGGTGCCGACGATCCCCGACCTGGGCGTGACCCCGCAGTTCCGCGCCGGCGGTGCGGTGGCGCAGGCCACGGGCACCCAACTGGCCACCACCTACAACAGCGCGCTGTTCGGCGCGCTCAACACGGCCGGCCTGCGCGTGATCCCGCTGGATACCTTCACCCTGTTGCGCGAGATCGTCGCCAGCCCGGCCGACTACGGCTTCGGCAACGTCACCGGCACCGCCTGCAACCCGCAGATCACCGCGTCCTCGGTCACCTGCAGCCCGCTCAACTATGCGTCGCCCAATGCGCCGGACGTGTACGCGTTCGCCGATGGCGTGCATCCGTCGTCGAAGGCGCACGGCATCCTGGCCCAGTACGCACAGGCGATGCTGGAGGGGCCGCGCCAGATCGCGCTGCTGCCGTACACCGCGTCGGTGCACGGCCGCGCCCGTGCCGACCGTGTGGCGTCGCACGTGGCGGGCAAGCCCGAGGCGGACGGCATGCGCTGGTGGGGCGACGTGCGTGGCGACTTCCTGCGCTACGGCGACGGCGATCTGTACGACGGCGTGGGCCCTGCGGGCACCTTCGGTGTGGACTGGTCGCGCGGCTCCTGGGTCTACGGCGCGTTCGCCGGCTATGGCCGGGCGAAGTACGACTTCGGTCTGCGCCGCGGCAGCTTCGACGAGTCCGATGCGACGTTGGGCGGTTTTGCCGGATGGTACGGCGACCATCTGTGGGCGAACGCGCAGGTCAGCTACAGCTGGCTCTCGTACGACGTGGACCGCGAAGTCCAGCTGGGCGGGGTGACGCGCCGCCACAGCGGCTCGCCGGACGGCACCAACCTGACCGTCGGCGCGAGCGCCGGTTACGAGTTCGGCGAGGGCGCCTTCCGCCATGGTCCCGTGGTGAGCGTGGTGTCGCAGACCATCGAGATGGATGGTTACAGCGAAAGCGACGTCAACTCGACCGCGCTGGCCTACCCGGACCAGGACTTCGACTCGCTGATCGGCAGCGCCGGCTGGCAGGTCAGCTACGCGATCAACGATCACCTGGCGCCGTATGCGCGCCTGACGGTCGACCGCGAGTTCGAGGATCCGGCGGCGGAAGTGTTCGCCCAGTCGCTGTCGCTGCCGGGCACCGCGCCCTACGCAGTGCCGGGTCTGGATACCGACGACAGCTACGGCACGCTGCTGCTGGGTGCCCGCACGAAGCTGTTCGGCTTCGACGCCAACCTCGGCGTGAACACCACGGTCAACCAGGGCGGCGGCACCAATACCACCGCGTTCATGACCCTGAGCGGCGGCTTCTGATGCACGCCGGGCAATGCGGCGCCGGAGAATGGCGCCGCATTGCCTTGCCGCGTGCCGCGGCATAGACTCGCGCCATCGTGCGGGTGTAGTTCAATGGTAGAACTGCAGCTTCCCAAGCTGCTAGCGTGGGTTCGATTCCCATCACCCGCTCCATTCCGCGTTTCCTTCCCTGATCCTGTCATCGTCCCGCACCGCGGGCGTGGCATGCTGTGTCTGTCCCCCGTGACCGACTCCCCATGAAGCTCGCCATCCTGTCGCGCAACGGCAAGTTGTACTCGACGCGCCGCCTGGTCGAGGCCGCGCGCCAGCGTGGCCATACCGTCCGCGTCCTGGATCCCCTGCGCTGTTACATGCGCATCGCGTCGAGCGGCTTCCAGCTGCATTACAAGGGCCGCTCACTGGCCGGGTACGACGCGGTCATTCCCCGCATCGGTGCGTCCATCACCCGTTACGGCACCGCCGTGTTGCGGCAGTTCGAGCTGATGGGGACATACAGCCCCAATCCGTCCGACGCCATCCTGCGCGCGCGCGACAAGCTGCGTACGCACCAGTTGCTGGCGGCGCAGGGCATCGACCTGCCGGTGACCGTCTTCGGCGACAACCCGGACGACACCAGCGACCTGCTGTCGATGCTCGGTCCGCCGCCGCACGTCATCAAGTTGAACGAGGGCGCGCAGGGCGCCGGCGTGATGCTGACCGAGAAGCCGTCGGCCTCCCGCAGCGTGGTCGAGGCGCTGCGCGGCCTGTATGCCAGCTTCGTGGTGCAGGAGTTCATCGGCGAGGCCGAGGGAGCCGACCTGCGCTGCTTCGTGGTGGGCGACGAGGTCGTGGCGTCCATGCGCCGACAGGCACCGGAAGGGGATTTCCGCTCGAACCTGCACCGAGGGGGCACGGCGTTGCACGCCGTGGCCACGGAGGAGGAACGTGCCGTCGCCATCCGGGCTGCCAGAGTGCTCGGGCTGGGCGTGGCAGGCGTGGACCTGATCCGGGCCAAGCGCGGCCCGCTGGTGCTTGAAGTCAACTCGACCCCGGGTCTGGAGGGCATCGAGTCCGTGTGCGGCGTGGATGTGGCCGGTCGCATCGTGGAACACCTGGCGGCGCAGGCTGAATAGCGGTGACCCGGGCGCCGGGTATCGGTGCGCGCTGATTTCACATGGATTTAACGCGGTTTTTAACGGTGGTTTAATCGAAAACCGCGTAGCCTTCCCCGGACCGCAGCTCTGCGTCCCTCCGGTGGATACCTCTGGAAGCACAGGATTACGGTAATCGGGGCATTAGTTTGGCCCAGGCGGGCAACCACCCGCCTGGGCCTTGTTTTGTCAGCCCTTTCAAGCGCATGCCACTTGCCGCCCCGTCGCACGCTGGCTAAATTCGGTAACTCTCCCTACGTAAGGACGCATGATGCGCCGCTCGATTTTCGCCGCGTTGGTGGCACTGGCCTTTGTCGCCGCCGCCGATGCCGCCCCCCGCGACAAATCCCAGAAGGCGCGCGCGCTGGACCTGGACAAACCGCTGGCCGAACAGGTCGAACTGATCCAGAAGCAGCTCGACGACGGCGAGACCTACGCCGAGATCGCGGCTGCCGACCGCGCCAACGTCAAGGCGTCACTGGCCAAGCTCGCCGCGATCGTCAACGAAAGTGGCGGTGCCCTGAATCCGGAGCAGAAGACCCAACTGCTGAACGAGCAGAACACGATCAACCAGATCCTCTCGCAGGCGGCGTCCGACAGCCGCATGGTGTGCCGCCGCGAGGCGCAGATCGGTTCGCTGCGTACCACCACGCAGTGCAAGACCGTGGCCGAGCGCCGCCGCGACGCCCAGGAGGCGCAGGAAACCATGCGCCGCAATCCGTCCGGCACGTTCAACAAGGGGAGCTGAGCCCGGTGCGCATCCTCGTGATCGAAGACAACAGCGACATCGCCGCCAACCTGGGCGACTACCTCGAAGAGCGGGGCCATACCGTCGACTTCGCCGCCGACGGCGTGACCGGCCTGCACCTGGCCGTCGTGCACGAGTTCGATGCGATCGTCCTCGACCTCAACCTGCCGGGCATGGACGGACTCGAGGTCTGTCGCAAGCTGCGCAACGAGGCGCGCAAGCAGACGCCGGTGCTGATGCTGACCGCGCGCGATTCGCTGGACAACAAGCTGGCCGGCTTCGACTCCGGTGCCGACGACTACCTGATCAAGCCGTTCGCGCTGCAGGAAGTCGAGGTCCGCCTGAACGCCCTGTCGCGCCGCGGCAAGGGCGTGCAGACGCGCGTGCTGGAGGTGGGCGAGCTGGAATACAACCTGGACACGCTGGAAGTCCGCCGCCAGGGCAAGCTGCTGCAGCTCAATCCCACGGCGCTGAAGATCCTGCAGGCCCTCATGGAGGCGTCGCCCGCCGTGGTGACCCGCCAGGAACTGGAAACGCGCGTCTGGGGCGAGGAGCTGCCGGATTCGGACTCCCTGCGCGTGCACATCCACGGCCTGCGCGCCGTGGTGGACAAGCCGTTCGACTCGCCCTACATCCAGACCCGCCATGGCATCGGATACCGCATCGCCGCACCCGATGCCAGCAGCTGAGTCGTCTAACCCCCGCCGCCACCGCCGTTTCCGGCGGCGGCTGCGCACCCGCATCATCCTGTCGTTCGTGCTGTTGGGGTTTGGCCTGACGCTGCTGCTCGCGTTCTCGGCCAACTGGGTCCGCAACCGTGTCGAAGAAGACCTGGTGGTCGATGCGATCAGCCAGAACATCGCCGAGTACCAGCGTCGATACGTCGAGAGCGGCGGTCGTCAGCGCGACCTGCGCGTGCAGACGATGCGCGCGTATGCGTTCGCGCCCGACAAGTTCGATCAGCTCAAGCGCGATCAGCCGGACTGGTACGAATTGCCTGACGGCATCCACGGCCTGTCCGGCATCGACGAGGACGGCTCCCCGTTCTCCTACTGGCTCGCAGTGCAAAAGACCCCTGAAGCGTGGTTCTTCCTTGCCTACGACATGACCGAGTCGGCCAAGGGAAAGGACAAGTTCAATCGCGCGTTGATCGGCGTGGTGGTGGTATTCACCGGCATCTCGTTGCTGATCGGCTGGTGGTCGGCATCGCGCGTGATGAGTCCGGTGTCTGAACTCGCCGCACGTCTCCGTGCCTACCGCGGCAGCAGCAACCCGCGTCCGCTGGCGCCCCACTTCCCCGAGGATGAGGTCGGTGAACTGGCCAAGGCGCTGGACGACTATTCCGGACGCCTTACCGAAGTCGTCCAGCGCGACCGCGAGTTCAATGCCGATGTCAGCCACGAACTGCGCACGCCGCTGGCCATCATCCGCGGTTCGGTCGAGCTGATGCTGTCGCGTCCGGACATGGACGAGAAGACGCGCACCCGCATCCAGCGCATCCAGCGCGCCGAGCAGCAGTGCACCGACCTGATCAGCGCGCTGCTGCTGCTGTCGCGCAATGAGCGCGGCCATGGCAATACCGATGTCGCGCGCGTGGTCGACCAGTTGCTCGATGCGCACCGCGCCACGTTGGGCGGCAAGCCGCTGGTGCTGCGCGTGGAAGGCGAGGGCGGAGTGACGGTCGATTCGCCCGAAGCCGCGCTGTCGGTGGCGCTCGGCAACCTGATCGGCAACGCCGTGAAGTACACCAAGGAAGGCGAGGTGGTCGTGCGGCTGCTGCCGGATGCAGTGGAAGTGGTCGACTCCGGGCCGGGCCTCAGCAAGGAAGACGCGGCGCGGCTGTTCGAGCGCGGCTACCGCGGCACGCACGCCGGCCATTCGCAGGGCGGTGGCATCGGCCTGTCGATCGTCAGCCGCCTGTGCGCGCTGTACGGCTGGCAGGTGGGTGTGCGCCCGGGCGAACCGAAGGGCGTGGTGGCCACGTTGCGCTTCTCTCCCGAACGCGGCGTGGTGCCCGACGAACCGGTCAACGGGTCCACGCAGGGCGCCTGAGCGCCCAAGGCATCGTCAGAGCGCGATCCAGAAGCAGTTGTAGGCCCGGCGCAGGCCGAACGTCGTGTCGGCGGGCGTGGCGCTGTTCTTCAGCGTCTGCACGATGCGCAGGCCGACCGGGCGTTGCCGTTGCGTGGCCGTCTGGGGGTAGTAGCCATCCTGGTTGGCGTCGACCACCTGTCCGGCGGCGTCGAGCACCGGTGCGGGTGCCGGCCGGATGGGGACGATATCGACCAGCGGTCGTTGCGCCACCACGTCCAGCCGGTCGAGGATGCGCAGCGCGCCGGCATCGGAGGTGCCGGCCCAGTGATAGACGCCTGCGAGGCGGTTCACGTCGCCCGCCTGGATCGCCGACGACACCTGCATCACCAGGTCGCTGAGCGTGCGTGAGCAGCCGCCGCGGTACAGCGCGCCGGTCGCGGCCGTGGTGGTGGTGGAGGAGGGCAGGCGATCCATCGCGCCGACGTCTTCGCAGCGCTTGTCCGTGTAGACCGTGTCGCCGGACATCGTGGTGCAGCGCTGCACGCCCTGCTGCTGCGCCTGTGCGATGGCGGGCCGCAGGCCGCCGCAGACAAGCAGGCAGGCGAGGACGGAGAGGGGAAGGGAACGCATGCCGCCAGCCTAATCCGGCGGACGCACCCAGGTCATGGCACGCGCGCACGGAATCGGCGCTCGTTCACCTGCCGGACGAACGGAACCGCAGGTGGTTCAGGCCGACCAGCCCAGGCGCGACAGCACGGATTGGGTCGGCTTGGCCAGGTTGAGCGTGTAGAAGTGCAGCGACGGCGCGCCGCCGGCGACGAGGCGCTCGCACAGGTTCGCCACCACGTCCGCGCCGAAGTCGCGGATCGCCTCGGCATCATCGCCGAGGGCCTGCATGCGCTTGCCGATCCAGCGCGGGATCTCCGCGCCGCAGGCCTCGGAGAAGCGACGCAGCTGCGAGAAGTTCGAGATCGGCATGATGCCGGGGATGATCGGGATCTCCACGCCGAGCTTGCGCACCGCATCGACGAAGTGGAAGTAGGCGTCGGGGTTGTAGAAGTACTGGGTGATGGCGCCATTGGCGCCGGCATCGACCTTGGCCTTGAAGTGGCGCAGGTCGGTCAGCGCGTCGTCGGCCTGCGGGTGCGTTTCCGGATAGGCGCCGACTTCGATATGGAACGTGTCGCCCTGCTCGGCGCGGATGAATTCGATCAGTTCCGACGCATAGCGCAGGTCACCCGGATGGCCCATGCCGGAGGGCAGATCGCCGCGCAGCGCGACGATGCGCTTGCAGCCCAGGGCGCGGTACAGGCGCAGCAGTTCGCGGATTTCCTCTCGGCTGCCGCCGACGCACGAAAGATGCGGCGCCGCATCGAAACGATGGTGCTGGTTGAGGTGGCGGACCGTCTCGGAGGTGTAGCTCAGCGTGGAGCCGCCGGCGCCGAAGGTGCACGACACGTACTCCGGCCGGTAGGCCTTCAGCTTGTCCGCGGTGCGGTCGAGCTGCGCGCGCTGCTCATCGGTCTTGGGCGGATAGAACTCGAAGCTGATGGAGGGCATGGACGGCGCCGTTCGGGTCGAGGCCGCATTGTATCGCTTCATCCGGATGAATGTTTATAGCGAGGGCCGCGTGCCATCGGCTGTCGGAAATGCCTGCCCTCTGCCGTCGGCTCGTCGGCTGCGGGTACCCTGTCGCCCTCACGTCCCCGGCCATCGCATGACCATCGTCCTGACCCCGTTCGCCCGCACCCGCCTGTTCCCGGCCGACCGGCGCCGCAATGCCATCCAGGACTGTACGCCGCAGGCGTTCGAGCAGCGCCTCAACGCGGAGGCGCCGCTGGCGGTGCTCGACGGCTATGCGCCGTTCTGCCGCCTCCACGTGCATCGCAACTGGACGTCGACCCGGTGCCTGACCGTGCCCATCACCGACGACAACCGCCACCTGCTGCGATCGGGCTACGAAGCGCGCTCGTCCGCGGAACTGCCCGTGCTGGTGCGCTGGTTCGAAGGCGTCGAACCGCCGGTAGCCGAGTACCTGATCGTCATCCTGTACAGCGCCGCACAGCTGGCCAAGGAGAATGCGCCGATCACCGGCGACTGGGGCATCGTCGGTTGCCTGTACACGCAGACGCCGGAAGAGATCCCGATGGCACCCATCACGATGATGCGCAACGCGCTGGGCGTGGAGGAGGGCGGATCCGGCGTGCCGCTGGATGCGGCGGCCTATCGGCGCAGCGTGGCGTTCTGGGAGCGCAACGCCAACTGGCGCCCGTAGCCAGCGCTCGCACAGGCCGCGTCGTCAGTCGAGCATCGCCAGTGCGTGGCGCAGTTGCGCGGCGGGCGTATCGTCCATCGCGATCCGCGCCACGTCAGGCTCTGCCTGCGGCAGTTCCAAGGCGTCGAACTGGCTGTCCAGCAGCGACGGCGGCATGTAGTGGCCCTGCCGCGCCTGCATGCGTGCCGCGACCAGCGCCGGGTCGCCCTGCAGGAACAGGAAGCGCAGCGGCAATCCGGTCGCGCGCAGACGGTCGCGATGGCGCCGACGCAGGCCGGAGAAGGCCAGCACCACGCGTTCGCCGGCTGCCACGCGGCGCTGCAGGTCGGCGGCGATGCGGCGCACCCAGGGCGCGCGCATGCGGTCGGTAAGTGGATGGCCACTGGCCATCCGCGTTTTCGCAGCCAGGCTGTGGAAGTCGTCGGCATCGAGGAAGGTCGCCGGCCATGCGTCGGCCAATGCGCGTGCGAGCGTGGTCTTGCCGCTCCCCGATACGCCCATCACCACGGCCACGCGCGTGCGCTCGTTCATGCCGGCACTTCCACTCGCAGCTGGTACGTGCGGCCGGCTTCGATGTCACGGATGACCGCGCCGTCCTGCCAGACGCCATCCAGCGCCACGCGCGCCTGCGCGAGCCCGGCCACGCGTTCGATCTCCACCTCGAAGGTGGCGCCCCGGAAGCAGCGCGACGCGCGTGCCGACGGCCAGTGCGAGGGCAGCTGCGGTGCGATCCGCAACGCATCGCCGTCGCCGCGCAGGCCGAACAGTTCCTCCACCAGGCAGCGGTACAGCCACGCGGCCGTGCCGGTGTTGAACAACTGGCTGGAACGGCCGGCGGTACGCGGGTGCAGGCGCCTGGCGCCGCGGTAGTAGTTCGGCACGAACACCGGCAGTTGGCCGCGCTGCAGACAATCGTCCGGCGCCGGCGATGGCAGCATCGCGCGCAGCACCTGCCAGGCGCGATCGGCATCCCCCACCTGGTACAGGCTGTAGAGATAGAACGCGGCTGCATGGTTGTAGACCGCGCCGTTCTCGGCGCTGCCGGGGAACTTCTGCGTCACCCGACCCACATCCTCGCGCATGCGCGTGTACGGCGGGTCGTACATGGTCACGCCGTACGGCGACACCAGGTACGCGTCGACTGCGGCCAGCATGCGCGCGCGCTTGTCGTCGTTCGCCGCACCGCTGAGCAGGGCCCAGCTTTGCGGATTGAGGAAGACGCGGCCTTCGCGATCCGCACTGACGCCGAAGGCGACGCCGTCGTCGGTGATGCCACGGCCGTACCAGTCGCCGTCCCACAGGTGGGTGTTCATGGCGGCGTTGCAGGCGTCCGCACCCGCGCGGAACTCCTCGGCGAGCGCATCGTCGCCGCGTCGCGCGCAGATCTCCGCCCATTGCGTCAGCGCATACGCGCTGGCCAGCGTCAGCCAGCCGGAGACACCGTGTCCGCGCCAGCCCACCATGTTCATCGGGTCGCACCAGTCGCCCTGGGCGATGTAGCTCAGCCCGCGCGCGTCGCGTGCCTGCAGCAGCCAGCGCATGGCGCGGCTGATGCGTTCGCCGACCGGGGCGGCATGGCCCTCCCGGTCGGTCACCATGGTGTCGAGCAGGGCGTCGTCGCCGGTCTCGTCCAGATAGGCGCGCAGGCAGACCGGCAGCCACACGGCGTGGTCGGTGTGCGGGATCTGGTTGATGTACTTCAGCTCCGCGCCTTCGGTCAGCAGGATGCCGTCCGGCATCGCACCCGACGGCTCCTGCTGCGACAACGCATGCAGGAACGCCGCCCGCGCCACCTCGGGGCGGAGGAAGGCCATGCCCATGTGGTCCTGCAGGTAGTTGCGTGTCTGCGGGTCCGTCGTCAGACGGTTGACGTCGCCGTGGTAGAACACCTGCCGCGGCAGCCAGTGGTTGGCGAACGCATCCAGCCACGGGTCGGGCGTCTCGATGCGCAGGCAGCCCGCGCCGGCATCGACATGCGCGGCGCAGCCGGCATGGGCGGCGGCGAATCCCTGGGACGAAAGATGCCGCGCGCGCAGCCGGCGGATCTCGTCGTCGTCGCGCGCGGGGGCGAACAGGAAGCGGTATTCCTGGACCTCGTCGTCGTCGAGCGCCATGCGGTACTGCAGCACGGTCGTCGGCATTTCGTAGGCCGCATCGCCACCGCCCAGGCGCTCGCCGCCGACGATGCCGTGCGGCGCATGCAGCCCGCCTTCGCCCTCGAACTGCGCCTGGTTCGCTTCCCAGGCGTCCGGCGTGCGCTCGTGCAGCAGCGCGGTGCGGTCCTTGAAGTCGCGCTGGCGGAAGTAATCCTCGACCTTCTGGTACGGCGCGATGCTGTCGCAGACGATCCCGCCCAGGTCGTCACGATAGCGGCCGGACTGGTTCATCCACGACATGTAGCCGACCGGGAAATACGGATACAGGCTCATCCGTCGTCGTCGCCCCGAGCGGTTGCGCACGCGCACCGTCCACAGCTCGGCCACGTCGTCGACCGGCAGCACCACGCCCATCTCCACCTCGAGGCCATCGCAGCACACCCGCCACGCGACATCCGACAGGCCCACGGAGAACGCGAATGCGTCCGGCGTGCGGCGCACCGGTTCGTGCGGCACGGAGAACAGCGCGCCATCCTCCTCGTCCTTGAGGTAGCAGAAGCGGCCGGGGTGGTGTGCGTAGTACGGCTGTTCCGGCTGCATGAAGGTCTTGGCCTCCAGCGTCGGCGCATGCGCGTACTTGGCCGGCTCCGGCTGCATGAACTGCGCGGTGGCGAAGCCCCGGCAATTGAGTTGCAGCAGCATCTGCCGGTTCCACAGGAACGTCGACGCGGCCGGCATCGCCGTGGGGCTGGTCAGCACGAAGCGGCGACCCTGTTCCTCGAAACCGTAGGGTACGTCCGTCATGCCGACGCCTCCCGTCGCGCATGCAGATCGGCCTGGATGCGCGCCAGCGCGGCGTCATCCAGCGGATAGAACCGCATCACCCACGCCGCCAGCAGGGCGACGCCGCCGGGGATGGCCGTCAGCAGCAGCACGATGCCGAGCCGCGACGCATCCGACTGCGCTTCGTTGGCCACGTAGCCCATCCCCGCCAGGATCCAGGCGATGGTCGCCGAGGCCAGCGCGCCGCCGAGCTTCTGCGAGAACGTCGCCGCGGCGAACGTCATCGCGGTGGCGCGGCGGCCGGTTTTCCATTCGGTGTAGTCGGCGCAGTCGGCGTACATCGAGAACGCGAGCGGCGACTTGGGTCCCAGCATCAGGCCGACCAGCAGGTTGAGAGCGAACATGGTCCAGAGCGATTCCGCGGGAACGAAGAACATCGCGCAGCTCACCACGCCCACGCCGGCCATCAGCCACGCCATCAGGCGGCGCTTGTCCACGTAGCGGGTCATCAGCGGCGTCAGTCCGGCGCCCACGGCCAGCGCCAGCGCGTAGGTGCCGAGGAACAGGCCGGTCAGCTCGGGGCGTCCGAGGTGGTACTTCAGGTAGTACGCGAGCGAACCGCCGCGCATCACGATGGTCACCATGATGATCAGCGCCAGCGCGAACAGCACCATCCACGGCCGGTTGTGCAGCAGGTCCAGCATGTCCTGGCGGACGGCGCTGCGCTGCTGCGGTGGCGGCAGCACGCGCTCGCGCGTTGTCAGGAACACGGTGACGAACGCCGCCGCGGCGACCACGCCGTACAGCGACAGCGTCAGCTGCCAGCCCAGCGCCTCATCGCCGCGTCCCAGCCAGCGCACCAGGTCCGTCGTCAGCCAGTTGACCGCCATGGTGCCGGCGAAGGCGGCGATGAAGCGGAAACTGATCAGCTGCGTGCGTTGCTGGCTGTCGGCGGTGATCACGCCGGAGAGTGCGGAGTACGGAATGCTCAGCACCGTGTAGGCCAGCATCATCAGGGTGAAGGTCGCATAGGCCCATACCAGCTTTCCGCCATCGCCCAGGTCGGGCACGGTCCAGGTCAGCACGCCGGTGAGCGCCAGCGGCAACGCGCCATAGAGCAGGTAGGGACGGAAGCGGCCGAAGCGGCTGCGCGTGCGATCGGCCAGCGCGCCCATCAGCGGGTCGGTGATGGCATCCACCACCTTGGTGACCAGCATCATCGTGCCGACCGCGGCGGCGGCCAGGCCCATCACGTCGGTGTAGAAGATGAGCAGGAACGCCGAGATGTTCGCCCAGTACAGGTTGAAGCCGAAGTCGCCTATCCCGTAGCCGACCTTCTCGCGCAGGCGCGGCGCCGCGGCATCGGTCGTGCGGCTGGCGGCGCGCGCGGTGTCCGCGCTCCCTTCATCGCGTGGCATGTCCACTCCCGGAGTGTTCCGTGGTGCGACGGGCCGCGCGGAGCGCTGGCCGGTGGCGATCGGAACGGCGGCCAAGCTTGCGATGATCGCGCCGGTGAGGCAAGCGCGGAGGCGCGTCTGCGCGGTGGCAGGAGCCGATGCCCGTCACGCAATGAGGAACGGGCGCCCTGGGGCGCCCGTTCCTTTGCGTCGTGACCGCGGAGGCGATCAGTAGCGGTAATGGTCCGGCTTGTACGGGCCTTCGACCGCCACGCCCAGGTAGTCGGCCTGGTCCTTGGTCAGCGTGGTCAGCTTCACGCCGATCTTCTCCAGGTGCAGGCGCGCGACTTCCTCGTCCAGCTGCTTGGGCAGGCGGTAGACGGTCTTTTCGTATACGTCCTTGTTGGCCCACAGGTCGATCTGCGCCAGCGTCTGGTTGGCGAACGAGTTGGACATCACGAAGCTCGGGTGGCCGGTGGCGCAGCCCAGGTTCACCAGGCGGCCTTCGGCCAGCAGGAAGATCGCGTTGCCGTTCGGGAACACGAACTTGTCCACCTGCGGCTTGATGTTGATGCGCGTGGCATCCGAGGCGTACAGCGCGTCCACCTGGATCTCGTTGTCGAAGTGGCCGATGTTGCAGACGATGGCCTGGTCCTTCATCGCCTTCATGTGCTCGAGGGTGATGATGTCCTTGTTGCCGGTCGTGGTGACGTAGATGTCGGCCTGACCCAGGCTGTCCTCGACCGTGTTGACCTCGAAGCCTTCCATCGCCGCCTGCAGCGCGCAGATCGGATCGATCTCGGTGACGATGACGCGGGCGCCGTAGGCGCGCAGCGAATGCGCCGAGCCCTTGCCGACGTCGCCGTAGCCGCAGACCACCGCGACCTTGCCGGCCAGCATCACGTCCATCGCACGCTTCAGGCCGTCGGCCAGCGACTCGCGGCAGCCATACAGGTTGTCGAACTTGGACTTGGTGACCGAGTCGTTGACGTTGATCGCCGGCACCAGCAGCTTGCCCTGTTCGGCGATCTGGTAGAGGCGGTGCACGCCTGTGGTGGTCTCTTCGGACACGCCCTTCCAGTCCTTGACCACGCGGGTCCAGTAACCGGGACGCTCCTTGGCCACGCGCTTCAGCAGGTCCTTGATCACCTGCTCCTCGTGGCTGCCGGCGGCGCTGTTCACCCAGGTGGTGTCGCCCTGTTCCAGCTCGTAGCCCTTGTGGATCAGCAGGGTGACGTCACCGCCGTCGTCCACCACCAGCTCCGGGCCGGTCAGGGTGCCGTCGGGCAGGGTGAAGGTCAGCGCGTCCAGCGTGCAGTCCCAGTACTCTTCCAGCGTCTCGCCCTTCCAGGCGAACACCGGCGTGCCGGTGGCGGCGATCGCGGCGGCGGCGTGGTCCTGGGTCGAGAAGATGTTGCACGAGGCCCAGCGGACGTCGGCGCCAATGTCCTTCAGCGTCTCGATCAGCACCGCGGTCTGGATGGTCATGTGCAGCGAGCCGGTCACGCGCACGCCCTTCAGCGGCTTGGCGGCGGCGTGCTTGCGGCGGATCGACATCAGGCCCGGCATCTCGTGCTCGGCGATGTCCAGTTCCTTGCGGCCCCAATCGGCCAGCGAGATGTCGGCGACCTTGTAGTCGCCTTCGGTCGAAAACTTGCGTACTGCGTTCATGGCTCTTGCTCCGGTCTGTGCGATCAGGGTCGCAGGGTATCCGGGCGCCGTTGCAGGTTCATTCCACCGAGCCTGGCCGGACTATGTGGAAAGTCTGCACAGGGATGTGCAGGCTTTTGCGGAAGGATCCGCACATGTCACGGTCGCAGCGCCCCTCGGCGAAGGGCGCCCATTATATCGCTTGTTCCGGATGAAACGATGACGCCGCCGTTCACGTGATCGGGTAGGCTTCGGATTGCTGCCTTGCAGCAGACCAATCGTCCCGAACGACCATACCAATCACGGCCAGCCACGAAAGACGGGAACCCCGCCGCGCGCATGAACAGCCCCCGCAGCCTCGAATTTGCTCCGCCCGATGTCCCCCTCCGTGAAGACGTGCGCCGGCTCGGTGCCCTGGTCGGCGACATGCTCGCCGAACAGGTCTCGCCGGCCTTCCTGGCCGAGGTGGAGCGTGTGCGCACCACTGCCATCGCACGCCGGCAGGCCGGCGATCCGCCGCAGTCGCTGGCCGGCCTGCTGGAGGGCCAGGCCCCGGCGCAGGCCGAATCGCTGATCCGCGCCTTCAGCACCTACTTCCAGGTGGTCAACATCGCCGAACGCGTGCACCGCATCCGCCGCCGACGCGAGTACCAGCGTGCCGGCAGCACTCGCCCGCAGCCGGACGGCCTGCACGACACGCTGTCCAAGCTGAAGGCGCAGGGCGTGACGTTGCAGGAACTCGCGCAGTGGCTGCCGCGCATCGACGTGGAACCGGTGTTCACCGCGCATCCAACCGAAGCCGTGCGCCGTGCGTTGCTGGAGAAAGAGCAGCTGATGGTGGCCAGCCTGATCAATGGGCTGGACGGCACGCGCACGCCGGGCGAACTGGCCACCGACACCGCCCGCTTCCGCATGGCGCTGACGTCGGCCTGGCAGACGGCCGATTCGTCGCCGGTGCGCCCGGGCGTGGAGGACGAGCGCGAACACGTCGGCTTCTACCTGATCGAAGTGCTCTACCGCGTCATCCCGGTGCTGTACGAAACGCTGGAAAGCGCGATCACCGACGTCTACGGTCCCGCGCCGGAGGTCACCACGCACCTGCCGCGCGTGCTGCGCTTCGGCACCTGGGTCGGCGGCGACATGGACGGCAATCCGAATGTGGATGCGCGCACGGTCAGCGCCACCCTGGACGCCCAGCGCCGCGCCATCCTCACGCGCTACCTGAAGGAACTGCGCCAGCTGACCACGTTGCTCAGCCAGTCCAGCGCCATCATCGGCGTGTCGCCCGAGGTCACCGCGCGCGTGGAGGCCTACCGCGCGCTGATGCCGGACGCGGCGAAGAAGTCGCGTCCGCGCCACGGCGACATGCCGTACCGCCTGCTCAACGACCTGATGCGCGCGCGGCTGCAGGCCACACTGGACGATCGCCCCGAGGGCTACGGCTCACCCGCGGAACTGGCGGCCGACATCGACCTGATCCTGCACAGCCTGGAAGCCAACCGCGGCCTGCATGCCGGCTGGTTCGCCGTGCGCCGGCTGGCGTGGCGCGTGCGCACGTTCGGCTTCCATCTCGCGCGGCTGGACGTGCGCCAGGAGTCCAGCGTGCATGCGCGCGCCGTCGCGGCGGCACTGGAAGATGCGGACTGGGAACACCGCGATGCAGTCGAACGCGCGGCGCTGCTGGGGCCGTATGCCAGCGGAGACGCGATGCTGCCCGCCAGCAGCGAAGAGGGCAACGACCGGCTCGATGCCGTGTTCCGCGCGCTGGCCGATGCGCGCACGCGCCACGGCACCGATGCGCTCGGCACCTACATCATCAGCATGGCGCACAGCCGCGCCGACGTGCTTACCGTACTGGCGCTGGCGCGGCGCGGTGGCCTGGTCGACGACGCCGGCCAGGTGCCGCTCGACATCGCGCCGCTGTTCGAAACCATCGATGACCTTGGCCATGGCACGGACGTGCTGCGCGATCTGCTCGCCGATCCGGTCTACCGCGCTCACCTGGCCGCGCGCGACAACGTGCAGATGGTGATGCTCGGCTACTCCGACAGCGGCAAGGACGGCGGTATCGCCGCCTCGCGCTGGGGGCTGCAGCGCGCGCAGGTGGAGCTGGTCGATGCCGCGCAGGACCTGGGCATCAAGCTGACGTTCTTCCATGGCCGCGGCGGCTCCATCATCCGCGGTGGCGGCAAGACCTCGCGCGCGCTGGAAGCGGCGCCGCGCGGCAGCGTCGACGGACGCCTGCGCGTGACCGAGCAGGGCGAGGTGATCCACCGCAAGTACGGCATCCGTGCGCTGGCGCTGCGCTCGCTGGAGCAGTCGGTCGGCGCGGTGCTGCTGTCTAGCCTGCGGCCGCGCCCGCCGGAGCCGCGCGAGGCGCGCTGGCGCGAGATCATGGCGCGGGTGGCCGAGGAAAGTTCGCAGGCGTACCGCGCCTTCGTGCAGTCGCCGCGCTTCATGGACTATTTCCGCAGCGCCACGCCGATCGACGTGATCGAACGGATGACGCTGGGCTCGCGGCCCTCGCGGCGCCTGGGACAGGACGCCGCCCTCGGCAACCTGCGGGCGATCCCGTGGGTCTTCGCCTGGAGCCAGGCGCGCGCGGTGATTCCCGGCTGGTACGGCGTGGGCACCGGCCTGCAGGCGGCGGTGGACGCGTATGGCGAAGATGCGCTGGCGGAAATGGCCCGCGACTGGCCGTTCTTCAAGACCTTCCTCGACGACGTCTCGATGGTGCTGGCCAAGGGCGACCTGAGCATCGCCGAGATGTACTCGAAGATGTCCGGTACGTTGCATGACGAGTTCTTCCCGCAGGTACAGCGGGAGCACGCCACCGTGGTGCGCTGGGTGCTGGCGCTCAACGGCAACGAATGGCTGCTGCAGCACGACCAGCGCCTCGCGCTGTCGATCCGCCTGCGCAATCCCTACATCGACCCGATCAGCGTGATGCAGGCCGACCTGCTGAAGCGCTGGCGCGACAGCGACCGCGAGGACGACACGCTGCTGCATGCCCTGGTCGCCAGCATTAACGGCGTGTCGCAGGGTGTGCAGAACACCGGGTGAAGGCAGAGAGTGTGATGTGGGTGCGATGTAAGTCGCGATGAAGCGTTACCGGTGTTCCATCGCGACTTACATCGCTCCCACATCGACATCATGCCGCTGCGGTCCCCCAGCTCCGGATGACGCTGGTACGCAAAGTCCCATATCGCCGGTTTCGCAACCCGACCGTCGTTCGCGCGCGTTCAAGGCCGGTCGCGAGCCACGAGCATCAAGCGCATGTCGAAGGGGATGCGGGACACCGAGGGATCGAGCCAGGTTTGGGGTGGGAGCGACGTAAGTCGCGATGAAGCATTACACATGTTCCATCGCGACTTACGTCGCTCCCACATGCATTCCCACTACCTGCCGTCGCTTACCCGTCCAGCTCCGACCAGCGCTGATAGGCGTGGTCCAGTTCGGCCTGCTTGGCCGCAAGTTCGTCGTTGGCGCGCTGCAGGTCCGCAGGGGACTGCTGGTAGTAGGCCGGATCGTTCATCGCGGCGGTGCGCTTGGCGACCTCGCCTTCCAGCGCTTCGATGCGCGAGGGCAGCAGTTCCAGCTCGCGCGCTTCCTTGAAGCCGAGCTTGCGCTTGGCGGCGGCGGGTTCGGGCTGGTGCGACAGCGTCGGCTTGGCAGGCGTGGCGGAGGTTGCGGCAGGCGTGCGCCGCTGGCGCAGCCAATCGGAGTAACCGCCCACGTAGTCGCCCAGCCGGCCCTCGCCTTCCAGCACCAGCGTACTGGTGACCACGTTGTCGAGGAAGTCGCGGTCATGGCTGACCAGCAGCAGCGTGCCCTTGTAGTCCAGCAGCAGCTCTTCCAACAGTTCCAGCGTTTCCACGTCCAGGTCGTTGGTGGGTTCGTCCATCACCAGCAGGTTGGACGGCTGCGCGAACAGCTTGGCCAGCAGCAGCCGGTTGCGCTCGCCGCCGGACAGGCGGGTGATCGGCGCGCGGGCGCGCTCGGGCGAGAACAGGAAGTCCTGCAGGTAGCCGATCACATGCTTGCGGCTGCCGTTGATCTCGACGAAATCGCTGCCCTCGGCGACGTTCTCCAGCGTGGTGCGGGTGTCGTCCAGCTGGCTGCGGTGCTGGTCGAAGTAGGCGATCTGCAGGCCGGTGCCCAGTTTCACCTCGCCCTGCTGCGGGGCCAGTTCGCCCAGCAGGATCTTCAGCAGTGTCGACTTGCCGGCGCCGTTGGGACCGACGATGCCGACGCGGTCGCCACGCATGATCGTCGCCGACACGTCGTCGAGCAGAACGCGGCCGTCGTAGGCCTGGGTGATGTGGGTGGCCTCGATGACTTTCTTGCCCGACGACTGCGCCGCTGCGGCTTCCATCCGCACGTTGCCGGACAGGTCGCGGCGCTGCGCCCGCTCGCGGCGCATCGCCTTCAGCGCGGTCACGCGGCCTTCGTTGCGGGTGCGGCGGGCCTTGATGCCTTGGCGGATCCAGACCTCTTCCTGCGCCAGCAGCTTGTCGAAGCGCGCGTTCTCCTGCGCCTCGGCGTGCAGGCGCTCTTCGCGGCGACGCAGGTAGTTGTCGTAGTCGCCGGGCCAGCTGGTCAGCTGGCCGCGGTCGATCTCGAGGATGCGCGTGGCCAGCGAGCGCAGGAAGCTGCGGTCGTGGGTGACGAACACGATGCTGCCACCGAAGGACTTGAGGAAGCCTTCCAGCCAGGCGATCGCCTCGATGTCGAGATGGTTGGTCGGCTCGTCCAGCAGCAGGATGCCGGGATTGCGCACCAGCGCCTGCGCCAGCAGCACGCGGCGCTTCATGCCGCCGGACAGCGCGGCGAAGTCGGTCTCTTCCGGCAGCTCCAGGCGCGTCAGCACCTGCTGCACGCGCAGGTCCAGGTCCCAGCCGTGCTGGGCTTCGATCTGCGCTTGGGCTTCGCCCATCGCGTCCATGTCGCCGTCGTGCAGCGCGTGGTGGTAACGCGCCAGCAGCTGGCCCAGGTCGCCCAGGCCCTGGGCGACCACGTCGAACACGGTGCCCTGCGTGTCCTGCGGCACTTCCTGCGCCATGCGTGCGACCACCACGCCGTTCTGCACGCGGATCTCGCCGTCGTCCGGCTTCAGTTCGCCTGCCATCAGCCGCATCAGGGTGGATTTGCCCATGCCGTTGCGGCCGACGATGCAGACGCGCTCGCCGGCTTCGATGGACAGGTCGACGTGTTCGAGGAGAAGCGGCCCGCCGACGCTGAAGTCGACCCGCTGGAATTGCATCAATGACATGCGCGCATTGTAGCCGGCGCGCGCCGGTCGCAGCGGCCGATCAGGCGTTTTCCGCCGCCAGGCTGCCGAGCTCGGCGTGTCGCCGTTCCATTTCCTCGCGCAACTGACGGCGCAGGCGCGCGGCGGCGAAGCGGCGGATCTCGTCCGGCGTGGACGGTTCCAGCGGCGGGACCGGGGTGGTCCGACCCTCGTCGTCCACCGCCACCATGGTGAAGAAGCAGCTGTTGGCGTGGCGCACGCTCTGCTTGCGGATGTCCTCGGCCACCACCTTGATGCCGATTTCCATCGACGAGGTGCCGGTGTGGTTGACCGAGGCCAGGAAGGTCACCAGTTCGCCCACGTTGATGGCCTGGCGGAACATCACCTGGTCCACCGACAGGGTGACCACGTACTTGCCGGCATAGCGGCTGCCGCAGGCGTAGGCCACCTGGTCGAGCAGCTTGAGGATGGCGCCGCCGTGGACCTTGCCGGAAAAGTTGGCCATGTCCGGCGTCATCAGCACGGTCATGGTGAGCTGGTGGCTTTTCAGGGTGTCCATGGCATGCGTCCGCGGGGAACTGGCGGGCAGGCTAACCGATCCCGGTGCGGGCCGTGCAGCCCTTGCTTGGAAAAGGAAACGGGCCGCTTTCGCGGCCCGTTCCTGAAGGCACTGGACCCCTGCTTTCGCAGGGGTGACGGCCCGGCAAGGGCGCCTGCGCTTACGCAGGCGCGCCGGGTCGTCACTTGATCTTGGCGTCCTTGCGCAGCGCGTCGGCGCGGTCGGTCTTCTCCCACGAGAAGGCGGTCGCGGTGTGCTTCTTGCCGGCGCCGTCGGTGTAGCTGATCTCCTTCGGCTTGCGGCCGAAGTGGCCGTAGCTGGCGGTCGGCTGGTAGATCGGGTGCTCCAGGTCCAGCATCCTGGTGATGCCGTACGGGCGCAGGTCGAAGTGCTTGCGGATCAGCTTCTCGATCAGGTCGTCGCCGACCTTGCCGGTGCCGAAGGTGGTGACCGAGATCGAGGTCGGCTCGGCCACGCCGATGGCGTAGGAGACCTGCACCTCGCACTTGTCGGCCAGGCCGGCGGCCACGATGTTCTTGGCCACATAGCGCGCGGCGTAGGCGGCCGAGCGGTCGACCTTCGACGGATCCTTGCCCGAGAACGCGCCGCCGCCGTGGCGGGCCATGCCGCCGTAGCTGTCGACGATGATCTTGCGGCCGGTCAGGCCGCAGTCGCCCACCGGGCCGCCGATGACGAACTTGCCGGTCGGGTTGATGTGCACCTTGTTCTTCGGCAGCGCATCCAGCCACTTCTTCGGCAGCACCGGCACCAGGATCTCGGCGCGCACGGCCTCGATCAGGTCCTTCTGCTTGATGTCCGGATCGTGCTGGGTCGACAGCACGACAGCGTCGAGGCCGAGGATGCTGTTGCCGTCGTAGCGCAGGGTGACCTGCGACTTGGCGTCCGGGCGCAGCCACTTCAGCTTGCCCTTCTTGCGCACCTTGGCCTGCTGCTCGACCAGGCGGTGGCTGTAGTACAGCGGGGCCGGCATGAATTCCGGCGCCTCGTTGCAGGCGTAGCCGAACATCAAGCCCTGGTCGCCGGCGCCCTGTTCTTCCGGCTTCTTGCGGTCCACGCCCTGGTTGATGTCGGGCGACTGCTTGCCCAGCATGTTGATGATGGCGCAGGTGTGGCCGTCGAAGCCGACGTCCGAATTGTCGTAGCCGATGTCGTTGATGACCTTGCGCGCCAGCGACTCGATGTCGACCCACGCGGTGGTGGTGACTTCGCCGGCCACGATGGCCGCACCCGTCTTCACCAACGTCTCGCAGGCCACGCGTGCGCGCTTGTCCTGGGCCAGGATCGCGTCCAGCACAGCATCGGAAATCTGGTCGGCGATCTTGTCCGGATGGCCTTCGGAGACCGATTCGGAGGTGAACAGGTAGCTGGACATCGGGCTTATATCCTTTAATTCGGATGAAAAGATGGGCGCGCATGATACACGCCGCAGAGGGTGCGTGCATTCTGCGTCGTTCAGGGTCGCCGCGGGTTAAGCGCGGGTCACGGCCTGCTGTCACCGGATTGCCAGAAAACGGCAACCGGGCTGTCGCCGGACGCGCGCAGGCTGCGCGGCGAAACCCCGCCGCCGGCCCCTGCCATGCACCCGCTGGAACGCCAGATCGCCGAACGCTATCCCCACTGGTTCCGTGGCCGTCGTGCCCGGCTGACCCAGCCGCTGCTGCGCACGCTGGGGCGCTGGTCGAAGCTCGACCAGGCCTATGCCTTCCTCGCCGACCACGGTCACCTGCAAGGGCTGGCCTTCGTCGACGCGGCCATCGACCACCTCAACCTGCGCCCGACGGTCGAGCCCGAAGGCGAGCGCCGCATTCCTGCGCAGGGCCGCTTGCTGATCGTCGCCAACCATCCGTCCGGTGCGCTCGATGCCCTGGCGTTGCTGCAACTCGTCGGCCGCGTGCGCCGCGACGTGCGGATCGTGGCGAACGATTTCCTGATGGGCATCGCGCCGCTGGCGGAACTGCTGCTGCCGGTGCGCATCCTGGGCGGCGCGCCGGGCGCCGACAGCGTGCGCGCCGTCGAGCGGGCGCTCGAGGCCGAGCAGTGCGTCATCGTATTCCCGGCCGGCGAGGTGTCGCGGCTGGGGCCGCGTGGCGTGCGCGATACGCGCTGGCGCCGCGGTTTCCTGCGCTTCGCGCGGGCGACCGGAGCACCCGTGCTGCCGATCCGCGTGCAGGCGCGCAACTCCCCGCTGTTCTACGGCGCCTCGGCGCTGTTCAAGCCGGCCGGCACCGCGCTGCTGGCGCGCGAGATGTTCCGCCGCAGCCAGCGGCGCTTGCAGTTGCATGTCGGCCACGTGCTGCGCGTGGATGCGGAAGAAGCCGCCGCCACCGTGATCGAGCGGGTGCGTTCGGCGCTGTACGCCCTCGGACGGCCCGCGAAGGCGGCGTCACCGGAACCGGCCGACACGGCCGAACCGCTGGTGGGCGCGCTGGCGCCGGACCTGCTGGCCGCCTGCATCGACACGCTCGACGTGCTGGGCGAGACCACCGACGGCAAGCGCATCTGCGTGGGAAGGCTGGCGGGCGGCTCGCCGCTGCTGCGCGAGATCGGCCGCCTGCGCGAGCTGACGTTCCGTGCGGTGGGCGAGGGCACCGGCAAGCGGATGGATGTGGATGCCTTCGACACCTGGTACGAGCACATCGTGCTGTGGGACGCGGCGCAGCGGAAGATCGCCGGCGCCTACCGCATCGCCCGTGGCGCGCCGGTGCTGGCCGCGCAGGGGCTGAAGGGGCTCTATACCGCGTCGCTGTTCGATTACGCCGACGATGCGCTGCCGCGGCTGGCCGCGGGCATGGAACTGGGGCGCAGCTTCGTGGTGCCCGACTACTGGGGCAGCCGCAGCATCGACTACCTGTGGCAGGGCATCGGCGCCTACCTGCGCCGGCATCCGCGCGTGCGCTACCTGTTCGGCGCGGTGTCCATGAGCGCCGCGCTGCCGCTGGATGCGCGCGAGCAGATCGTCGCGTACTACGCGCACTACTACGGCGATCCGAGCGGCGAAGCGCGGTCGCGCCATCCGTTCCGCTACACCGCGACGCCGCCGTGCTTCGATGCGCTGGATGCCGAGACCGCCTTCCGCGTGCTGAAGACCAACCTCGATACGTTGGGGGCGACCGTGCCGATGCTCTACAAGCAGTACACCGACCTGTGCGAACCCGGCGGCGCGCGCTTCCTCGCCTTCGGCGTGGATCCGGATTTCAGCGATTCCCTCGATGGCCTGATCGAAGTGGACCTGCACCGTATCCGGCCGCGAAAGCGGGAGCGTTACCTCGGCGATGCGTGGCGCCCCGTGGAGGCGGCGGCATGAACCCGCGGACCGTGCCCACTGCGATGCGGCGCGCGGTCTTCGTCTCCGACGTCCATCTGGGTTCCAAACACTGCCACGCGGCCGAGTTCGCCGATTTCCTGGCCGGCCTGCAGTGCAAACGGCTTTACCTGGTCGGCGACATCGTCGATCTGTGGTGGATGGCGCAGCGTCGTGCTTCCTGGGACGCCGCCCACAACCGCGTGGTGGAAGCCTTGCATGCGCTGGTGCGCAACGGCACCGAACTGATCTACGTCCCCGGCAACCACGACCGTCCGATCCGTCGCTTCTGCGGCCTGATGCTGCCGGCGATGCAGGTGCGCCGACGCGCCATCCACACCACACTGGATGGTCGCCGCCTGCTGGTGACGCACGGCGACGATTACGACGGCGTCACACACTTCGGCGGCCTGCAGGAAAAGTTCGGCGACTGGCTGTACTACCGCATCCTCACCGGCAACCGCCTGACCAACCGGCTGCGCCGCCGCCTCGGCCTGCGCTACTGGTCGCTGGCCGAATACCTCAAACGGCAGAGCGACGCCGCCGAGCGCTACATCGGCCGCTTCGTTCAGGCCGGCCTGGACGATGCGCGTCGCCGCGGCTTGACGGCATCGTCTGCGGGCATATCCACCGCGCCTCGCTGCTGCAGCGCGATGGCCTGCTGTACGCGAACGACGGCGACTGGGTCGAGAGCCTGACCGCGCTCAGCGAGGAGGCCGATGGCACGCTGTGCCTGCTGTCGCACACTGGCAAGGTGCTGGGCGAAGTGGCGCCCAGGCTGCGACTGGTGGCGCAGGACACGCCACGCGCCGCGTGAGGAAACGCACGTCCGGCTGCTAGGATCGGCGCATGGATTCCCTCAGCCAGATCGTTCTCGGCGGCGCCGTCGCCGCCATCATCGCCCCCGCCGCGCATCGCCGCGCCGCCTTGCTGGCGGGTGCCGCCCTCGGCACGTTGCCGGATCTCGACAGCCTGCCCATCGCGTTGTTCTCCGACAATCCGGTCACGCTGATGACCGTGCACCGCAGCTTCAGCCATTCGCTGTTCGTGTTGCCGCTGGTGGGCTGGCTGGTCTGGTGGCTGTTCAAGCGCTTCGGCAACGGGCGCGTCGCGGCCTCGCCGGTGCGGTGGTTCTGGGCGATCCAGCTGGCGCTGGTCACGCATCCGCTGCTGGACGCCTTCACCGTCTACGGCACGCAGCTGTGGTGGCCGCTGGCGCCGCCGCCGACGATGTGGTCGAGCATGTTCATCATCGACCCGCTCTACACGATATGGCTGCTGGTCGCGTGCATCGCCGCATGGTGCCTGCACCAGCGCGTGGCCGCGCAGCGTGCGCTGGCGGTCGGACTGGTGCTGAGCTGTGCCTACCTCGGCTGGTCGCTGCTGGCCAAGTCGATGGTGGACCGCGAGGCCGAGCGGACGCTCGCGTCGATGGGACTGGGCGATGCGCCGTATTTCTCCGTGCCGATGCCGTTCAACACCTTGCTGTGGCGCGTGGTGGCGATGACGCCGTCGGGCTATGTCGAAGCCGAGCGGTCGGTGCTGGTCGACGACGGACCCCTGCATTTCCGCGGCTATCCGTCCAACGTGCAGGCGCTGCGCGAAGCGGCGGACGTGCCGGCCGTGCAGCGGCTGGGCTGGTTCAACCGCGGCTTCATGCGCGCCCAGGTGCAGGAGGGGCAACTGGTGCTGTCCGACCTGCGCATGGGCATGGAGCCCGACTACAACTTCCGCTTCAACGTGGCCGAGCAGCGCGACGGACGCTGGCAGGCCATCGCACCGGTGCAGCAACCCTGGTCCATGCCCCTCGCAGGTTGGGACGGCGTGCGCACCCTGCTGGCGGCGATGTGGCAGCGCATCCGCCACCCCTCCACGGAACCGATACGCGCCGCGCTGGGGCCGGGCAGTGCGCCCGCCGCACCGGCGCAGGACGCGCCGGCCGCACCGTAGCTCAGTAGACCGTCGCCCGCGCCTGCACGAAGGCGTAGAAGAACACCGCGTCCGGATCGTTCTGCACATCGCGCATCTCGTTGCGCATGCCGTCCACCACGTCCTGGGGTACGCGCCCGGAGTCGACCATCGAGTCGGCGGCCGACAGCAGCAGTTCCTCCCAGAACGCGATCATGTCCTTACGCCGTGCCGGCTCGCGGTTGTCGAAGTGCACGGTCTTGATCTCCGTCACCACATCGCGGTAGCCACCGGCCAGCAGCAGGTTGCCCAGCTTGGCGCCGATGAACGGATCGCCGCCGCTGTCGTACTGGAAGTCGTTGAACGCCATCCAGTAGCGCCAGGTGTTAGGCGAGTACGGGTGCAGCAGGAACGAGGAGTTCATCACCTCGGTGATGTAGATCGGCGAACCGGGCGCCAGCACGCGACGGACCTCGCTGAGCACGCGGGCCGGATTCGGCACATGCTCCAGGATCCAGCACAGGAAGGCGGCATCGAATTCGCGGGCGCCGTACGGCAGCCGGCTCGCGTCGGCTTCCTGCAGCGCATAGCGGTCGCGACACCACGGCATCTGTGCCAGGTTGTGGCGTGCGGCGTCGAGCTGCGCGGTGTTGAGGTCCACGCAGGTGGCATGGAGGTCGGGGAAGCGGCGCAGCAGGATCTCGGTCTGCGCCCCGACGCCACTGCCGACTTCCAACAGGCGGCGCACGCCGGTGTAGTCGATGCGGTTGAAGATGGTGCTTTCCAGTAAGCGGGCCTGCTTCATCAGCCGCGCCTGCTCCACCGGGGAGAATCCGTGCACGTAGACGGCATTGGTGTCGGTCATGGAAGACTCCGGAAAATGAGCGGTCAGGCCGCCGTCGCCAGCGATTCGCCGGCGACGAGGGCATCGAAGTAGTCGCGCGTCAGGCGTACCTGCTCGTCGGCGCTTTCCGCGCGGTTCACCACCGCACGGAAGGCGAGGTTCTCCGGCCGGTCCTTGGCGTACCAGCCCAGATGCTTGCGGGCGATGCGCACGCCCTGCGGTTCCCCGTAGAAATCATGCAGGGCATGCAGGTGGCCGAGCAGGAGGTCGCGGACTTCTGGCAGCGACGGCGGCGGCAGGTGTTCGCCGGTGGCGAGGAAATGCGCGATCTCGCGGAAGATCCAGGGCCGTCCCTGTGCGGCGCGGCCGATCATCACCGCGTCCGCGCCGGTCTTCGCCAGCACGTAGGCGGCCTTCTCCGGCGAATCGATGTCGCCGTTGGCTACCACCGGGATGCGCAGCGCGGCCTTGATGGCGGCGATGGTGTCGTACTCGGCGGTCCCGGTGTAATGCTGGTCGCGCGTGCGGCCGTGCACGGCCAGCGAGGCGATGCCGCTTTCCTGCGCGATGCGTGCGATCATCGGACCATTGCGATGGTCGCAGTCCCAGCCGGTGCGGATCTTCAGCGTGACCGGTACGTCCACTGCTTTCACCACCGCCTCCAGGATGCGGCCCACCAGCGCTTCGTCCCGCATCAGCGCCGAGCCGGCCCAGGCGTTGCACACCTTCTTGGCTGGGCAGCCCATGTTGATGTCGATGATCTGCGCGCCGTGGTCGGCGTTGTAGCGCGCGGCATGCGCCAGCTGCTCCGGCTCGGTACCGGCGATCTGCACGCTGACCGGGCTGGGCTCGCCCTCGTGGTCCATGCGGTGCAGCGACTTGGCGGTGTGCCAGAAGCGCGGGTCGCTGATCGTCATTTCCGACACCGCCAGGCCCGCGCCCAGCCGCTTGCACAGCAGGCGGAACGGCTTGTCGGTGACGCCGGCCATGGGGGCCAGCATCACCGGCGGGTCGATGCGGTAGGGTCCGATCTGCATGGCGGCATTATCCGCCGCCCGCCCGGCGCGGGAAACCGTCAGGCCTGCTCGCCGTGGCGGGCGATCAGCTCCGCGAGCGTCGGCATGGCCAGTGCCGCGCCGGCGCGTTCGGTCGACAGGGCGGCATAGCGGTTGGCGAAGCGCACGTGGTCGGCAAAGGCCGGCGCCGTGGTCCCGGCCAGCGAGGCGGCTAGCGCCCCATTGAAGGCATCGCCCGCGCCGGTGGTGTCGACGACGGTGGCCGCCTCGGCCGCCACGCGGTAGTGCGGTCGCGGGTCGCCGCGAAGCGCGTCCTCCGGATGCGAGACGTAAACGCCGGTGGCGCCCAGCGTCACCACGACCGTGCCGTGCGGGAGCAGTTGCCGGCAATGCTGGTGCAGGGTCACGCCGTCGAGCGTGGCGACGTCGTCGGCGGTGATGCGTTCGCCCAGATGGCGGGCGAGCAGCGCGGCGAACTCGGTTTCGTTGGGCGTGATGAGGTCGGCGAGCGCCAGCAGTTCGGTCGTCGTCGCGGCGTTGGCCGGGGCAGGATTCAGCACCGTCACCGCGCCCTGCTGACGTGCGGCCTGCAGCGAGGTCAGCACCGTGTCCAAGGGCGATTCCAGCTGCACCAGCACCACCCCGGCAGCGGCCAGCACGTCCGCCTGTGCGTCGATGAAGCCGGTCGACAGCGCGGCGTTGGCACCGGCGCCGATCACGATGGTGTTGCGCCCGTGCGCATCCACATAGATGCCGGCCGTGCCCGTCGGTTCCTCGCTGGCCTGCGCGCGCAGGTCCAGTCCATCGACGCTGGCCAGGTCGCGGGCCAGGCGACCGCCGGCATCGTCGCCGAGGGCGCAGACGAAGGTGGTGGCCGCGCCCGCGCGCACCGCGGCGATCGCCTGGTTGAATCCCTTGCCGCCCGCGCCGCTGGCGTAGCGGCCGGCGATGGTGGCGCCGGCCACGGGCAGGGTATCGCAGCGCCAGACGTGATCGACGTTGAAGGAGCCCACGACGACGACGCGGGACAGGGTGGGGGAAGGCGTGTTCATGCGGTGATACCTGAGGTCCGTACCGCGGCAACGCCGCGGTCACGGGAGGGGAACGTAGACAGAAAGAGCGGAGCGGCCGCCGGCCGCCCTGCCCCGATCAGCCGAAGTGCGACAGCACGCCGGCGATGGTGGCCGTCATCAGCGTGGCGATGGTGCCGCCCAGCACGGCACGCAGCCCGAAGCGCGCGAGGTCCGAACGCCGCTCCGGCGCCAGCCCGCCGATGCCGCCGATCTGGATCGCGATCGAACTGAAGTTGGCGAAGCCGCACAGCGCGTAGGTGGCGATCAGCTTGCCTTCTTCCGACAGCGTCACGCCGGGAACCTTGCCGTTCACGATATCGGCCAGCTGCAGATAGGCGACGAACTCGTTGATGACCACCTTCTGGCCGATCAGCGAGGCGACCGTGGTCGCGTCCTGCCAAGGCACGCCGATCACCCAGGCGATGGGCGCCAGCAGGTAGCCGAAGATCGTGGCCAGGTCGGTCGGCTTGCCGATCGCGGCGGCCAGCCCGGTCGCTTCGCCGAACCAGGTCAGCGGCCAGTTCAGCAGCGCGATCAGGGCGATGAAGGCCAGCAGCATCGCGCCGATGTTCAGCGCCAGCCGCAGGCCGTCGCCCGCACCCGCAGCGGCCGCATCGATGATGTTGCTGGAGGTCTTCTCGACTTCCATCTTCACCGTGCCACGGGTTAGCGGCGTGCCGGTTTCCGGGATCAGCAGCTTGGCCACCACCAGCGTGGCCGGCGCCGCCATGATGCTGGCCGCCAGCAGGTGCTTGGCGTAGAAAGCCTGCTGTTCGGCGTCGCCGCCACCCAGCATGCCGACATACGCGGCCAGCACGCCGCCGGCGATGTGGGCCATGCCACCGATCATCATGGTGATCAGCTCGGACTCGGTCATCTTGGGAATGTACGGACGTACCGTCAGCGGGGCCTCGGTCTGGCCGATGAAGACGCTGGCGCAGACGCTGGTGGTCTCCGCGCCGGACACCTTCATCACCTTGGTGATGGCCAGGGCCATGATCCGCACGATGAACTGCATCACGCCCAGGTGGTAAAGCACGCCCATCAGCGCGGCGAAGAAGATGATGGTGGGCAGCACCTGGAACGCGAAGATGAAACCGTAGGTCTCGGTGTTCATCAGGCTGCCGAAGATGAAGCTGGAGCCGGCGTTGACGAAGCTCAGGATCTTGACGAAGCCATGGCCGAGGGCGTCGAACACTTCCCGTCCGCCCGGCACCAGCAGGACCAGCGCCGCGAAGGCGATCTGCAGGGTGATGCCGGTGGCGACCAGCTTCCAGTCGATCGCCCGACGGTTGTTGGAGAACAGCCAGACGATGCCGATCAGCACCGCCAGACCGAACAGGCCGAAGCCGATCCGCCCCAAGACTTCCAGCATGTATTCCCCCAGTCCTGCGTGTTGTTCTGACCGCGCAGTCTAGCAGCGCGCCGGCTCGGCCAGTCCGTTCAGGCAATCCCGTGCCAGGCCACCCAGATCGCCAGGGCCAGGAACACCACGGCGGCCAGGGTCCGGGCCAGCGTCAGCGGCAGTCGGTCGGCGAAGCGATGGCCCAGCCAGACCACCGGCAGGTTGGCCAGCAGCATGCCGACGGTGGTGCCGGCGATCACCTGCCACAGCGGCGTGTACTTGGTGGCCAGCAGAACGGTGGCGACCTGGGTCTTGTCGCCGATCTCGGCCAGAAAGAAGGCGAGGGTGGTGGCGATGAAGGCGCCGTGGGCGGGCAGCTTTTCGTTTTCGTCCAGCGTGTCCGGCTTCAGGGTCCACAGCGCCACGGCCAGGAAGCTGGCGGCCACCAGCCAGCGCAGCACCTCGGGCGAAAGCCATTCGGTCAGTTCGGCGCCGAGCCACGCGGAGAGGGCGTGGTTCACCACGGTCGCGGCCAGGATGCCCCAGGCGATCGGCCACGGCTTGCGGTAGCGCGCGGCCAGCAGCAGGGCCAGCAGTTGGGTCTTGTCGCCGATCTCGGCCAGGGTGACGGTGCCGGTGGACACCAGCAGGGCGTGCAGCGATTGCATCAACAACTCCGGGGCCAGGCATTCGCGTCAGGCGCGAAGGCAAACGACGCACTGCCCGGCCCGGGTAAGCACGACGCCTGCCTTCGGTCTTGCCCGGCGAAGCGGATCGCTTCGTCCCGCGCACCATGGTCGGCGGACCAAGTGTGTTGACGCGCGGAACCCGTCAGGACGGGTGGGCTACTCCCCGGAGGAGGAAAGTGCGCGCATTGTAAGGATGTGTGCCGCGGAGG
The DNA here is from genome assembly GCF_001427635.1 of Pseudoxanthomonas sp. Root65. NCBI lineage: Bacteria > Pseudomonadati > Pseudomonadota > Gammaproteobacteria > Lysobacterales > Lysobacteraceae > Pseudoxanthomonas > Pseudoxanthomonas sp. Root65. The sequence goes on along the minus strand of NZ_LMHA01000001.1, from coordinate 461,830 downwards.
GGCGAAGCCATTCTCATTTGACCGCCCGTCCGGGCAGGATGCGGAGGTGTTGACTCGCAAATAAGAATCATTATCATCAATGACGTTCCTTCTCCGGAGCCCCACCCATGATCTCGAACGTCACTGCATTGCCCCTGGCCGACACGTCGGCGCTGCGCGAGCGCCTCTCCCTGCCGTCCATCGCTCCCCGCGACCAGGACGCCCTGGACAGCGAGAGTCTGCTGAAGGGCCAGCGCGAAGTGCTGATCCGCCACGGCGACCGCCTCTACCGCCTGCGTCACACCAGCAACGACAAGCTGATCCTCACCAAGTAACCGCCACCCCGTCGTCACGTACCGCCGACGGCATCGACCCTCTCCACCGGGCGCCAGCCAAGGATTCTCCGGCCGCCAGCCTTCCGGGTTTTCCATACCCCACAGGAATGCTGTACGCCATGATGCGTCCCACGCTGCTCACTGCGGCCGTGTGGCTGGCCCTTGCCGGTCATGCCCATGCCGAAACACCCGCCGACACCTCCGCCTCGTCGCCTGCCGATGCGAAGGAATTCGACCGCATCCAGGTCACCGCCACCCGCACCGAGCGCGCCATGGTGGACGTGCCCAACACCGTCAGCGTCATCGATCGCCAGCAACTGAACGACCGGCTGGTCCGCGACATCAAGGACCTGGTCCGTTACGAACCCGGCGTCACGGTGACGTCGAGCTTCGGCCGCTTCGGCCTGGGCGGCTTCCGCATCCGCGGGCTGGAGGCGAACCGCGTGCGGATCCAGACCGACGGCATTGCCGTGTCGGATGCGTTCTCGATCGGCAGCTTCTCGAACGCGAACCGGAATTTCATCGACCTGGACACGCTCAAGCGCGTCGAGATCGTCCGCGGTCCGTCCAGTTCGCTGTACGGATCGGATGCGCTGGGTGGCGTGGTGTCCTTCATCACCAAGGATCCTTCCGACTATCTGGAAGAAGGCAAAAACGCCTACTTCGGCTTGCGCCTGGGCTACGACAGTCGCTGGGACGGCCTGCTCGGCGGCGCGACGGCGGCCTTCGGCGGCGAACGCTGGAGCGGCCTGGTCAACGTCAGCCACCGCCAGGGCGAGGAAACCGGAAACCAGGGCAGCGTCGGCGGTACCGGCAGTGCCCGCACGCAGCCCAACCCGCAAGAACGCGATGGTCGCAGCCTGTTGGGCAAGCTGGTGTTCGCGCCGGACCCCCACCAGCAGTTCACCCTAACGGTCGAGGGCAACGAGGACGCGACCGATACCGACCTGCTGACACAGCGCGGCCTGCAGCCGCTGACGGGCGCCACCCACAACTCGGTGACCGCACGCGACCACCAGACGCGTGCGCGGGTGGCGTTCTCGCACGAATGGAACGGGGTGGAATCCGTCTTCGCGGACAGCCTGGACTGGCAGGTCTACCGCCAAGACAGCGAGACCACCCAGTACACGCGCGAGGAACGCACGCTGCCCGCGCCCACGCTGCGCGACGTCCGCGAGCGCGAGTTCGATTTCGATCAGCGGACGTACGGCCTACAGGCCAATTTCCATAGAGGGTTCGGAGACGACGTGCGGCACGAACTGGCCTACGGCATCGACCTGTCGCGTGCCGAAACGCGGCAGAAGCGCGATGGCCTGCGCACGTTCCCGCTGACCGGCGTCGGCACGCCGGTGATGTTGCCGGATGTGTTCCCGGTGCGCGATTTCCCGGTCAGCACGACCACCACGGCTGCGCTGTACGTGCAGGACGAAATCAGCTTCGCCGAAGGTGGATTCCGCCTGGTGCCCGGCTTGCGTGTGGACCACTACCGGCTGGATCCCGAACAGGATGCGATCTTCGCCGGCGACAACCCGGGCGTGGTGCTGGCCGACATCCGCGAAACCAGCGTCTCGCCGAAGCTGGGCATGGTGTGGAAGTTCGGCGCGGACTGGTCGCTGTTCGGCGGCTACGCGCGCGGCTTCCGCTCGCCGCCGTACAACGACGTCAACATCGGTTTCACCAACGTGCAGTTCGGTTACACCGCCATCGCCAATCCCGACCTCAAGCCGGAAACCAGCGACGGGCTGGAGTTCGGCGTGCGCTACGCCGGCGATGCCGTGCATGCCAGCCTGTCCGGCTACTACAACCGCTACGACGGCTTCATCGAGTCGATGCGCTTCATCGGCGTCAACGACGACGGCCTGATGGTGTACCAGTCGCAGAACGTCGCCGAAGCGCAGATCCAAGGCGTCGAGTTGAAGGCCGGTGCCGACCTTGGCGCATGGGCGCCGTCGCTCGCAGGATGGTCCCTGCGTGGCGCGGCGGCATGGTCGCGCGGCAGGAACCGCGTGGACCACGTGCCGCTGGACAGCGTGGATCCGCTCACCGCGACCTTGGGCCTGGCCTACGATGCCGAGGCGTGGGGCGCGGAACTGGCGGGAAGGTTCGTGGACCGCAAGGACCGCGTGTCCGCCGACACGTACTACCGGCAGCCGGGCTACGGCGTGCTCGACCTCTACGCACACTGGACCTTCGCGCCCGGCGCCACGGTGAACGTCGGCGTGCTGAACCTGGCCGACAAGACGTACATCGATGCCGGCGACATCGCGCTGGTCGCCGCCGCCAGCACCACGCTGGACCGCTACACCTCGCCCGGCCGCGCGCTGTCGGCCAGCCTGTCGGTGAGCTGGTAGCGCCATGGCGACGCTGCGCGCGCTGCCCGGCACCCTCACCGGCGTACCAGAAGAGGGCTTTCCGGCCGCCGCCCAGCTGGCGGCCCTGGGTCCGGTGCTGTGCCTGTACCGAGCGCAGCAGGGCAGTGAGCTGGCTGGGTGGCAGCAGGCGGTGCGGGTGGAAGTCCACACCGGCGTCGACAGCGATGGACTGGACGAGCGACTCCTGTTCTTCGACGCGCAGGGCCGTTGTTGCTGGCGGCTGTGCCTGTTGCCGGACAGCGACTTCGTGGCATGGGACCGCCTGGTGGCGTCGTTGCCGACCGGCGGAGGCGATGAGGCCGCCGGTCTTGCCGATCGCCTGTGGCAACGGCTTGCCGGCCTCCTGGTCGGCGGCCAGTGGCGCGCGTGCGCCCTGCAACTGCATGCGGTACCGCGGCCGGCGGCAATGCCCGTGCTCGCCGCCAGCCTGTCGCTGATGTCGCCGCTGGGCGTCGCCACCGCGCGACGCATCGCGCATGCGGAAGGCGCCGACCTGGAAACCGGCATGCACGACAGCGGCTGCGAGTACGCCGCTGCGTTCACTGCCATCCCCTTTGAACACACCCACGCGACGGCCGACAACGTCGTGCCGCTGATCAGACTCAAGTAAAGAGAACGCCGCCATGAAAACACCGGTCGCCCTTGCGCTGTCCATCCTCATCCTGCCCCTGTCGACGTCCGCCCTGGCGGCGGATCCCGCCCGCGACCGCCAGTCGATCCTGGCGATGCAGGGCGACTACACCGTCGATTTCGCCTTCGACGAAACGGTGCTGCTGCAGCCCGGTTACGAGCGCCAGTCGGCGATGCGCAGCGGCGGCGACGAGACGGTGATCCTCGTCGAGGACACGCCCCACCGCATCGTCCTGCAGCACATCCTGGTGGACGCGAAGAGCGGCCACGTGACCAAGCACTGGCGGCAGGACTGGTTCTACGAGGCGCCGACGCGTTTCGAGTTCACCGCCGACCAGACCTGGCACGTGCGCCCCCTTCCTGCCGACGCCACGCGCGGTGCGTGGACGCAATGCGTCTACGAAGTCAGCGATGCGCCGCGCTACTGCGGCACCGGGCGCTGGAACTACGCCAACGGCGTGGCCACCTGGACCAGCGACCTGAGCTGGCGGCCGCTGCCACGCCGCGAGTACAGCAAGCGCAGCGACTACAACGCACTGTCGGTGATCAACCGCCACACGCTGACGCCGAACGGCTGGACCCACGAGCAGTTCAACACCAAGGTGCTGCGCAAGCCCGACGGCACGGAGGTTGAACTGGCGCGCGAGTTCGGCTTCAACGATTACCTCAGGACCACCGAGGTCGACTTCACCCCCGCACGCGACTACTGGCGTGCCACAGCCGGCTACTGGGCCAAGGTGCGTGCGCACTGGAATGGCTTCCTGTCGAAGGCGCCGGGCGTGCGCCTGAAAACCAGGGTCGACGGCATGGCGATGATCGTTCCGCTGTTCACCCAGGCCGGCGAGGTGCAGGAAGGCAAACCGGTCGCGGATGCCGCCATCGCCAAGGTGTTCGCCGACTGGGTGGAACCGGCGCCGGTCGAACCGGCAGTCGTCGCGGCGGCTTCCCGCTGATGTTCTCTCCGGCACAGGGAAGTGCCGCCTTCCAAAAAAGACCCCCGCGAGGCGGGGGCAGGGGATTCACGCGGTTCTCTTCTCTAGTAATAGGTGTCAGAGCAGCGCGCCGCCTTTGCCGGCCGGTCGCGCAGGCGGTGCGGGCGGTGCGATGGGTCGTGCATCGCTGTCGTCGTCGAAGGTCTGCACGTTGCCGTCCGGGGTAACGATCATCACGCGGCGCTTTTCGACGATGGTCGGCGTCTCGCCCGCGCCGACGGCGACACGCGGCTTGACGGTGATCCGCGAGGTCGCAGGGAAACGGAAGGCCGATGCCTTGGGTACCGACACCGTGCTCGTCCGCGTCTGCCGATCGCGCAGGTACTCGACGGCAATCTTCGCGTCCTCCGGCTTGCCGCGCAGCGCCCGGGTGACGTCGCGCGGTGTCGTCACCGGCGTACCGTCCACCTTGCGGATCACGTCGCCGGCCTGCAAACCCTCCAGTTCCTCGCCGACGGTCAGCACCAGAACGCCCGCGTCGGTGCCGAAGTAGCGTCCCAGCGAGGCATCCACCGTGGCCAGGTTGAGGTTGCTCCAGCGGAACGCCTCGGCCAGCGCAGGCAGACGGCATTCCTCTTCCTTACAGTCGCCCAGCCTGCCGAGCTGGCGCAGCTCCCGCTGCACGTCGGGCGAAATGACGCTCGCGATCTGGTCCAGCGGCACGGGCATGCCCTCGATCTGCGGCATGCCGCCGTCGCTGCCGCGGAAGAAGACACTGCGCGGACCGGCGCTGCCGAAGGCGATGCGCGGCGATACCGGCGTCGGGGTGACGCTGGCATCGTGCGTCTTGCCATCGCGCTGGTAGGTGACCTGCACCGCCGTGTCGACCTTGAGGTCGGTCAGCAGTTCGCGGGCATGGGCGACGCGTGCGTCGGCGGTGTCGCCGCGGACCGGCTCGCCGGCCACGCGCAGCAGGCGGTCGCCCGCCTTCAACCCGGCCTTGGCGGCGCCGCTTTCCGGCGTCACGCCGGTGATGCGTACGCCGGCCGCGTCGTCGCCGGACAGCAGCACGCCCAGCCGCGGGCGACTCACGATGCGCGTGGCGATATTGATCGGCATGCGGAGGTCGCCGGAGCCACGCGACAGGTCGGCCAACCGCTTGGCCGCGCGCTCCAGGTCGGCGCGGGCGTCTTCGAGTTCCTTCTTCGTGACGGCTTCGTCCTGCTGCGCCAGCACCGGCAAGGGCGCCATCAGCGCAAGGGCCATCAGAGGGGCGGTAAGGGGCTTGAGCATCAGGGATCTCCTCGTTGCATGTTCCGGATCAATAGATGGCGGCGTCGGCGCTGTCGTTCAGCGCGACTTGCCAGTGCTGAGTGGCTTCCACGCCAGTGAGCTGGCGCAGGGTGTCCACGCGCTGTTCCCACAGCGCGGTGCGGGTGACGTCCGGCAACGCCGGTTGCGAGAGCGCCAGGTCGATGTGGGCGACCTGGTCCTGCAGGTCGGCACTGACCGCGAGCGCGGCGACGTTGCCGGTGCCGCTGTCGGGCAGATGCGCGAGCACGGCTTCCAGTCGCGCGGATTCGGTGTAGAGCGCATCGAGCCGCGCCGGTGCGGCATCGTGCCCGGCCTGCACGCGGGGTCGGGATGTGGCCGGTGCACGCGCGACCCTCGACGGCACGACGTTCGCGGTGGCGACCGAAGCCGTCGGCATGGCATCGGCTGCCGTCGGCAGCCGCTCGTCAGCCGGCGCAGGCGTCGTGGTCGCCGCCACGACGGCGGGGCGCTGCAATGGCGGCGGGGTGGTCTGCACGTTCCGCCAGTGCATCAGCGGGATGACGGCAGCGAAGAAGCCCGTCGCCACCAGCGCCAGCGCGGGCCGCCGCCAGCGGGCGCGACGAACGGAGGTCCGTGCGGGCGGCAAGGCGGCGGCGATGCGCTGCCACCCGCCCTCGGGTGGCGCCTCCAGCGGCAGGGCGCCGAATGCCTCGCGCCAGTCGCGCGGCATCGGATCGCGGCTACGGGAATCAGGCATGGACGGGTTCCTCGATGTTCAGCAGCGCCCGCAGGCGGCGGGTGCCGCGGGCGAGTTGCGACTTGGAGAAGCTGGGCGTGCGTTGCATCAGCGAGGCGATCTCGTCGTGGGTGTAGCCCTCGGCGTGGTAGAGCCACAGCACGCTGCGGGTGGCGGCCGGCAATGCATCGAGCGCACGCTGCAGCAGGGCGGCATCGGCCGCGGCCCAGGGCGGCAGGCCGCGATCCTCGGGCAGGTCGTCTTCGTCCACTGCGATCTCGGCGACCAGCCGCTTCTGTCGGCGCAGATGCAGCAGCGCCTCGTTGACCGCGATCTGGCGCAGCCAGCCCCAGAACGGACAGTCGGCGCGGAAATCGGGCAGGTGGTGGAACAGTTTCAGCATGGTGTCCTGCAGTACGTCGCCGGCCTGCTCGCGGTCGCCGCAGATGCGCAGCGCCAGGGTGAACACCGGCCGCTCGAACCGTCGGTAGATCTGTTCGAACGCCTCCCGGCAGCCGGTGCGCGCACGGGCGACCAGGCGGTCGGGGACGTCGATGGCGAATTGCGATCGGCTCAAGCGGGGAGGTTCTTCGGGTGTTCGAAGGTAGGGATGCGGCAGAAGGCAATACCGTCGCAGCATCCCGAAAGTTCATCGCTCACCGATCGGCGGCCGGGCGTCCCGATCCGTCCTGCGCCGCGGTCTATACTGGCCCGCATCGGGAATCACGAGGGGAACATCGATGTTCGAGACCAGTTTCGTCGCCATCGTACTGCTGGTGGCCGGCGTCATCATCCTGTTCAAGACGGTGCGGATGGTGCCGCAGGGTTACGAATGGACCGTCGAACGCTTCGGCAAGTACACCCATACGCTGGATCCCGGGCTGCACTTCCTGGTGCCCATCATCTATGGCGTGGGCCGCAAGGTGAACGTCATGGAACAAGTGCTGGACGTGCCCAGCCAGGACGTGATCACCAAGGACAACGCCGTGGTCAAGGTGGACGGCGTGGTGTTCTTCCAGGTGCTGGACGCGGCCAAGGCGGCGTATGAGGTGTCCAACCTTGAAGTCGCCACCATCGCCCTCGTGCAGACCAACATCCGTACGGTGATCGGTTCGATGGACCTGGACGAATCGCTGAGCCAGCGCGAGACCATCAACGCGCAGCTGCTCAGCGTGGTCGACCAGGCCACCAACCCGTGGGGCATCAAGGTCAACCGCATCGAGATCCGCGACATCCAGCCGCCGCGCGACCTGATCGACTCGATGGCCCGGCAGATGAAGGCCGAGCGCGAGAAGCGCGCGCAGATCCTGGAAGCCGAGGGTTCGCGCCAGTCGGAGATCCTGCGTGCCGAAGGCGAGAAGCAGGCGGCGGTACTGGAAGCCGAGGGCCGCAAGGAGGCCGCGTTCCGCGATGCGGAAGCGCGCGAGCGTCTGGCAGAAGCGGAAGCGAAGGCCACCGAGATGGTCAGCAACGCCATCGCCAAGGGCGACGTGCAGGCGATCAACTACTTCATCGCACAGAAGTACGTGGAAGCCTTCAAGGAGCTGGCTACCGCGCCGAACCAGAAGTTCGTGCTGATGCCGATGGAGAGCAGCGGCATCATCGGCTCCATCGCCGGCATCGCCGAACTGGCCAAGGAAGCGCTGGGCAAGCAGCAGGCCGCGCCGCCGCGCGTGCCGCCGCCGCGCGTGGGGGGCTGAGCCATGCGCTGGGACGTCGCGGGTTGGGCGGCGGTGGCGCTGCTGCTGTTCGCCGCCGAAACGATGGCGCCGGGCGCCTTCATGTTGTGGATGGGCTTCGCCGCAGTGGTGGTGTTCCTTGGCGTGCTGGTGGTGCCGGGGATTCCGTTGCTGGCGCAGGTCGCGGCCTTCGTGGTGCTCAGCTTCGTCTCCATCCAGATCTACCGCACGTGGTTCCGCGGCGCGGGGCGCCAGAGCGACAAGCCCTTGCTCAACCGCCGCGCCGAACAGCTGGTCGGTACGGTCGCCTTGCTCGACCAGCCGATCGCGGGCGGCCGCGGCCGGGTGAAGATCGACGACGCGTTCTGGATGGTGGAAGGTCCCGACCTGCCAGTGGGGACGCAGGTGCGGGTGGTCGCAGCGAACGGCATGACCCTGAAGGTGCAGGAGGCGTAAGTGGGCGGAACGGGGCTGGCGTGGTCGATGTCGGTGCTGGCACCGTTGTCGCTGGCCGCGACGGACCTCGTTGGCCGGGTGGTGCCGCCGTATCCCGCCGGGCTCGATGAACTGGGTGGCAGTTGCGTCTCCGACTCCCCCGAGCCGGCGCGTGTCTGCGACTACTCGGTCGGCGTGCTGGCTTCGCCCGCCGGCAATGCCGGTGGCGAACCCGTTCCCCGCTTCGTGGTCGCCGGCCAGTTCGCCGGCCGCGATGGCGCCCGCGCGCAGTGGCGCATCACCGATGCGCTGCCGTATCCGGTCGCACGGCCCGGCTATTACCTGCAGTTCGGCACCTGTCGTGTGAACGGGCGCGACGACGCGCGCGTGGCCGCCATCGTGCGCCAGCGCGACACCGCGACGGAATGGTTGAAGGACGTCGCCTGGGCAGGACGATTGAAACTGCCCGAGGGCCGTTTCGATCGGTTGGACGCGCGCGCCGTGGACTGCCTCAACGAGGCGTACGACGGTTTGTAGTAGCGGCGCACCGCGCTGGTGCGTTCTGGGATAATGCGCCTCTTTGTCCGTTCCGGAAGCCGCCATGACCCAGAAGACCATCCTCAACGACACCCATCGCGCGCTCGGCGCCAAGATGGTCGACTTCGGCGGCTGGGACATGCCGATCCACTACGGCTCGCAGATCGAAGAACACCACCAGGTGCGCCGCGACGCCGGCATGTTCGACGTCAGTCACATGACCGTGGTCGACCTGCGCGGCCCGCGCACGCGGGAGTTCCTGCGCCAGCTGGTCGCCAATTCGGTGGACAAGCTGCAGAAACCGGGCAAGGCGCTGTACACCGCCATGCTCAACGAGCAGGGCGGGGTGATCGATGACCTGATCATCTACTTCCTGGCCGAGGACTTCTTCCGCCTGGTGGTGAATGCCGCGACCCGCGAGAAGGACCTGGCGTGGATCGGCGCGCAGGCGGCCTCCTTCGACGTGCAGGTCAGCGAGCGTCCCGACTTCTCCATGGTCGCCGTGCAGGGACCGACCGCGCGCGAGCGCGTGCATGGTCTGCTGCGCGAGGAAGACCGCGCAAAGGTCGGCAAGCTGACCCGCTTCGCCGCGGCCGACGCCACCAGCACCGACGGTGTGCCGTTGTTCGTCGCCCGCACCGGTTATACCGGCGAGGACGGCTACGAGATCGTGCTGCCGCAGGCGCAGGCCGTGGCGTTCTGGAACGCGCTGATCGAGGCAGGCGTCAAGCCGGCCGGCCTGGGCGCGCGCGACACGCTGCGCCTGGAAGCCGGCATGAACCTCTATGGCCAGGACATGGACGACACGGTGTCGCCGTACGAAGCGGCGCTCGCCTGGACGGTCTCGCTGGACGAGGGGCGCGCGTTCACCGGTCGCGCCCCGCTGGAAGCGCAGAAGGCGTCCGGCGCATCGCGGCAGATGATCGGCCTGGTCATGGACGAGAAGGGCGTGCTCCGGCACGGCCAGAAAGTGCTCACCGCCCACGGCGACGGCGAGATCCTGTCCGGCACCTTCTCGCCGACGCTCGGCAAGGCCATCGCGTTCGCGCGCGTGCCGGCCGGCGACATCCCGCTGGGCGCCGGCGGCGACGTGCGCGTGGACATCCGCGGCAAGGAGGTGCCGGTGCGCGTGGTGAAGTTCCCGTTCGTGCGCGAGGGCCAGGCGCAGCCCGGCGTGCTGGAGTGAACGGCGTGCGGTCACTTTCCCCCGCGCATTCCTCCGCTAAACTATCTTCCCCTTCCCGAGCCACGCTGCGATCCGGAGCACCCCTATGAGCGAGATTCCTGGCGATCTGAAGTTCCTCAAGTCCCACGAGTGGGCCCGCCTGGAAGCGGGCGGCCGCGTCACCGTCGGCATTTCCGATCACGCACAGGGTCTGCTCGGCGACCTGGTCTACGTCGAGCTGCCCAACGTCGGCGACCGCATCGAAGCCGGCAACGCCAGCGCCGTGGTGGAGTCCGTCAAGGCGGCGTCGGACGTGTACAGCCCGGTCACCGGCAAGGTCGTCGAGGTCAATGCGGCGCTGTCCGACAAGCCGGAAACCATCAACGAGGATGCCTACGGCGAAGGTTGGATCTTCGTGATCGAAGCCGAAGAGCTGGACCAGCTCAACGAACTGCTGTCGCCCGACGACTACGCCGAGCTGCTCGAAGACGAAGACCACTGAGGTCGCCCACGGGCAGCCCCTCGCGGGGAATCGGTGACGGCGGAGTTCCTCCCCGGTCCCGGTTCCCCGTTTTTTTTGCGCCGTGGGGATGACGGCGAGCGGGGCGAAGAAGGCGAGGCGCCCGGCGATGCCATCGAGGCGGAACGCGATGTGCATGCCGGCGCACGCGGCGTTGGCGACCGACGAACGGCGAGCATGCGGCGGGTGGTGCCGACCGGAACGAAGGTGGTAGGGAGTGCATCGCCCGCGCCGCGCGAAGACGCTTCGCATCGTCGCGCGAGGCCGTCGACGCGTCGACAACGTCGTCGACGGACGGAAAAATCTTTGCGCATTTCCGCGCAATCGGGCTTGTGCGACGCGAAATCGGAAGGCCTTCCGGAAAGTTTTTTTTAGCCTGCGTTCAAGCCGTTGGCGCACGCGTCGGCAGGGTGCCGGTGCGCGCACCGTCGTGGCGGCGGTGCTGTCCGCGCAATGCCGCGAAGAAAAAAAAGCGCGTTTTACCGATGTTTTTTTTCAAGCCGATGTCCGTCCGGCAAATCCGGCGCGGTCGATCGTCGTGCGCCGCTGCCGTTGTCGCCGCTTTCCGATGCCGCCCCGGCATGACGGCCAAGGAAAAAAAGTTGCTCGAAGGTGTTGACACCTTGAAAAACCGTGATTAGGTTTCGCCCCAAGCAGCGCTTGCTGCGGAAGCGAGTGAGTCGAATCAACACGAAGGCGCGAGAGACAACACAGCCCATCGTCCGCACCCGGAACGCGGTGGACGCAGGACTCGCTTCCCCCGGAAAAACGCACCACCCCCTTTTCTTCGCACCCGTGTCGCCTGGCGACACGGGTGTTTTCGTATTTGTAGGGAGCCGGGTTTCGCACGCCCGGCACCCTGGGGAATCCGCATCGCCGCGCGTGTCGCGACGACGGCTGCCGACGGGTCCGACTCCCGCGGCGTTTCTTGCAGCTGGGCCTGCCTCCGGGCAGATGTGCTGTAGCCAGACGTAAAAATCCATAGTTCACTGACGAGGAGCCATCACATGGCAATGAAGAAAGCTGCGAAGAAGAAACCGGCCGCCAAGAAGGCCGCCAAGAAGGCCACCAAGAAGGCGGCTGCGAAGAAGACCGTGAAGAAGGCAGTCAAGAAGGCTGCCAAGAAGGTCGCCAAGAAGGTCGCCAAGGCCAAGAAGGCAGTGAAGAAGGTCGCCAAGAAGGCTGCGAAGAAAGTAGCCAAGAAGCCGGCGAAGAAGGCTGCCAAGAAGACCGCGAAGAAGGCCACCAAGAAGGCTGCCAAGAAAGTAGCCAAGAAGCCGGCCAAGAAGGTTGCCAAGAAGGCCGCCAAGAAGACCGCGAAGAAGGCTGCCAAGAAAGTAGCCAAGAAGCCGGCCAAGAAGGCCGCGAAGAAGGCCGCCAAGAAGCCTGCCAAGAAGTCCAAGAAGAAAGCGGCCCCCGTCGCGCTGCCGGCCACCCCGGCTCCGCTGATCTAAGCCCACCCCGGTTATCCGTAACACCATGGACTCTCTCCCTGTGCCCAGCGGGGGGAGAGTTTTTTTATGGGCGAACGGCTAGGCTGCCGTTCCCCGGATGCCGAGGAGGCGGCGCATGAAGTTCATCAGGTGGGTGCTGGCGGCCATCGTCGTGCTGGGACTGGTCTTCGTGGCGGGCGGCCTGCTGCTGCCGTCGACGACCCATATCGAGCGCAGCGTGGTCATCGACCGCAGTCCGTCCCAGGTCTTCGCCACGCTCGATTCGTTCGAGCGCTTCGCGGCATGGTCGCCATGGGCCGAGTACGATCCCCAGGCGAAATACACCTTCGAGGGACCTGCTCGTGGCGCGGGCGCGCGCATGCGCTGGGTGGGCAATCGTGCAGTCGGCAGTGGCAGCCAGGAAATCACCGCCAGCGAGCCGCACCGTCGGATCGTGGTGGCGCTGGACTTCGACGGCAGCCAGGCGCAGGCGAGCTACCTGCTGGCGCCGGAAGGCCAGGGCACGCGGGTGACGTGGGCGTTCGACAGCGCGCACGGGTTAAACCCGTTCAAGCGCTGGCTGGGCCTGGTGTTCGACCGCATGATCGGCGCGGACTACGAGAAGGGTCTGGCCAGACTCAAGGCCATGCTGGAAGCAGACCCGCGTTCCTGACGAAGGCGGCGGCCGTGCGCCGCCGCGACGTCGTCAGCGCGGCGATGCGGTAGCGCGCTGCGAGGACGTGCCGCTGTCCTTCCTGTCGGTGGCGGGCGTGCCATCCGGCGACTCGGCCAGCAGCAGGTCGTAATCGGCGGGCGTCTCGACCCATGGCTGGCCCGGCAGGCCCATCGCGCGATCGAGGATCGTCGGCAGCAGTCCGGACGGCAGCGAGCTGTCGCTGTTCCAGACCAGCGCCACGCCGAAGTCCTGGCCGGGCACCAGCGCGACCAGGCCGCGATAACCCTGCACCGCGCCGGCATGGAACACCACCTGTTGGCCCGCGTAGTCGAACACGCGCCAGCCCAGCGCGTAGCTGGCCGAGTGGATGCGTTCGCGACGCCAGCCGCCGCGCATCTCGCCCGGCGTGTTCACCACCGGCGAATGCAGGGTGGCCAGCAGCGGCGCGGGCAGCACGTCGGGGCGATGGCCGGTCTGGGCGATCAGCCATTGCGCCAGGTCGCTGGCGCTGGCGTTGACGCCGGCGGCAGGCGGCAGGCGGTAGTAGGTCGGTTTGGGCGTCAGCGACACCCAGCCGTTGCGGCTGCGCACGTGCGGACGTGCCCAGCGCGTGCTGCCCTCGATGCCTGCCAGGCCCATGCTCGCGTCGTTCATGCCCAGCGGCTTGAAGATGCGGCGATCCACCGCCTGATCGTAGAACGTGCCGGACGCGGCGAACACCACGTCGCCGATCAGGCTGAAGGCCACGTTCTGGTACGCGTAGCAATCGCCGGGCGCGCACTTCAGCGGCGCGTAGGCGAGCTTGCGGGCGACGTCGTAGTACTCGGCGTTCGCCTCGATGTCGCGGTCGAAGGCGTTGTGCGCCTGCAGGCCGACACTGTGGCTCAGCACATCGGCGACGGTCACGTGCGAGGTCGCATTGGGGTCGCGCAGCTGGAAGCCGGGCACGAACTGGTTGACCTTGCTGTCCCAGCGCAGCGAGCCGTCCTGCACCATCAGGCCGGCCAGCGTGCTGGCGAACGCCTTCGACAGCGAGGCCAGCCGGAACACGGTGTGCGAATCGACGGGCTGCGGATTGACGACGTCGGTGACGCCGTAGCCGCGCGCGCTGAGCACCCTGCCGTTGTGGACGATGGCCATGGCCAGGCCGGGCACGCGCTGGCCGACGGTCAGGTGCTCGGCCATGGTCTCGAACGCGCGCACGTCGAAACCGGCCGCGAGCGGCTGGATGTTCTGTCCCGGAAGCGAGGTGCGGTACGGCTGCGGCTGCGTCGGCGAGACGCGCGGCGCCATACTGGCCGCTCCACTGCCCGAAGTCGCGGTCGCCTCGGAGCCTGACGGGGAGGACGTCCAGCGCAGCGGCGTCTGCGCCGTGGACGACAGCGTCAACGGAAGCATCAGCCCGACCAGACCGATCCGGAAGATGTCCAGCGATCGCCGGCTTGTCTTGTGTTTCATCGTGCGTGACGCCTGCGTGAGCGGGGGCTGTCAAGGATCATAACGCCGCTTTTTTCGATTGCACAAACAACGAGAAGTTCAATGTCCATGTTGTTCATCCTGCTGCTGATGGCAGATGTGGCGGGCGTCCCAGTTTGCGGGGCTTGCCCACGGATCGACGCTCGATGAGCGCGACGCATGCGTTCATGCAGGCATGCGTGCAGGAGGACATGCAACTTCCGCGCCGATCCCTGCGTCATTCAGGCGCGGACGTGCGCGCAGTGACGCTATTCGACATGGTGGGCGCGTATTCAGCTGGATTCTCCGCGTCAGCTGAATACGCAGGAGAATCGCCTTCGCCCTCGAGAAGGCAGGCGATCGAGCGACGCGTCGCGCGGATCAGTCCGAGCAGACGAGCGCGGGGGCCTTGGGCGTCACCTGAAGCTGGCCGCCGGCCAGTGGCGGGATGCCGCGGATCAGGTCCGATGCCCGCTCGGCGATCATGATGGTGGGGGCGTTGGTGTTGCCGCCGATCAGCGAAGGCATCACCGATGCATCGATCACGCGCAGTCCCTCGATACCGCGCACGCGCAACTGCGGATCGACCACCGCGTCCTCGTCCTCGTCGTCGCCGATGCGGCAGGTGCCGACGGGGTGGTACACGGTCTCCGCCTTGGCGCGGATGAAGGCGACCAGCTCGGCATCCGAGAGGTCGTTGCGCGCGGGATGGATCGGTGCGCCACGGTACGCATCGAAGGCCGGCTGGGCGAACAGTTCGCGCGACAGCTTGGCGCACTCCACCATCATCTTCAGGTCGAATCCTTCCGGATCGCTCAGGTAGTTCGCCTCGATGCGCGCGTCGGTACGCGGATCGGCGCTGGCCAGCAGGATGCGGCCACGACTGTGCGGGCGCAGGAAGCACGCATGCGCGGTGTAGCCGTCGCCGGCCAGCCGGTTGCGGCCGTGGTCGTCCAGCATGGCCGGCACGAAATGCATCTGGATGTCGGGGCGCTCGTCCGGCGCCAGCGGGGAGCGGACGAAGGCCCCGGCTTCGGCGATGTTGCTGCTGCCCGGGCCACGGTGGCCGCGCAGGAAGTAGTCGAACGCGGTCCGGAGTTCGCTGGTGCGGTCGTAGGTGATGCGCTGGGTGCTGTGCTGCAGGGTGCAGATGTCGAGGTGGTCCTGCAGGTTGCGGCCGACGCCCGGCAACGCATGGCGTACGGTGATGCCGGTGTCCTCCAGATGCGCCGCCGGGCCGATGCCGGACAGCATCAGCAGTTGCGGCGAATTGATCGCGCCGCCACTCAGCAGCACCTCGTTGTCGCAGCGTGCGACGACCTCGTGGCCGCCGCGGGCGTAGGCCACGCCGACCGCACGTCCCTTCTCCAGCAGGATGCGGCGAGCCAGTGCGCCGGTGACGATGTCCAGGTTCTGGCGATCGCGCGCGGGGTCGAGGTAGGCGACCGCCGACGAACAGCGGGCGCCGTCCTTCTGGGTGACCTGATAGAGGCCGAAGCCGGCCTGCTCGGCGCCGTTGAAGTCGTCGTTGCGGGCGAACCCAGCCTGCACGCCGGCCTCGATGAAGGCGGCCGACAGCGGATTGGTGTAGCGCAGGTCGGCGACATGCAGGGGACCGTCGCCGCCATGCAGCGCATCGGCGCCACGCGCGTTGCGTTCGGAGCGGCGGAAGTACGGCAGCGCGCTGGCCCAGTCCCAGCCGTCGGCACCGGCATGGGCCCAGTCGTCGTAGTCCTGCGGCACGCCGCGGATGTAGCACATCGCGTTGATCGAACTGGAACCGCCCAGCACCTTGCCGCGCGGCCACCAGAGGCGGCGGTTGTCGAGGTGCGGCTCGGGCGCGGTGTCGTAGTTCCAGTTCACGCCTTTCTGGCCGACCAGCTTGGCCAGCCCGGCGGGCATGTGGATGAAGGGATGCCAGTCGCGCGGGCCGGCTTCGAGCAGCAGCACGCGGCACGCGGGGTCTTCGCTCAGGCGGTGGGCCAGGACGCAGCCGGCGGAGCCGGCGCCCACGATGATGTAGTCGTACACATGCTGCCCTGTAGCGAAGTCCGGCCGAACCTAGCGGCGGGGGATAGAGCAAATGCTCGGGCCATTGCAGCGGCGGGCGGGAGAGAGGGCCTGCATGCGTTTCCGGTCGCCGGGCGAGCATGAAACGCTGGCGATGTTGCAGTGCATCGGATACCTTGCGCGCCACAGGCGGGCGGTGCCCGCGTCCCGATGATGCGATCGCAGGCCGCGCCCCATGGACCCGTCTCCCCCAGCGATCTCCCGGTTCGGCCGATTCCGCGCGGCGGTCTCGGAGTCGCCGCCGCTGCTGTGGGCCTTCGTCTACTTCTTCTGCCTGCTCAGCGGCTACTACGTGCTGCGGCCGGTACGCGAGGCGATGGCGGCGTCCAGCGACATCGAAGCGGTGTTTCCTCCTGCGCTGATCGCGTTCTTCGCCGGCCGCGGCATCGCGCTGGGCGAGTTCACGCTGCAGTTCATCTTCAGCGCCGTGTTCCTGATCATGCTGGTGCTGCAGCCGGTGTACGGCTGGCTGGTGAGCCGCTTCCCGCGCCGGGTCTTCCTGCCGGTGATCTACGGCTTCTTCATCGCCACGCTGCTGGTGTTCTACGCCATGTTCGACAGCGGCATCGCCGGCCGCGGACTGGCCTTCATCCTGTGGATCACGGTGTTCAACCTGTTCGCGGTGGCCGTGTTCTGGAGCTTCATGGCCGATGTGTTCACCAATGTCGAAGCGCGCAAGTACTACGGCTACATCGGCGCGGCCGGCACGATGGGCGCGTTCCTCGGCCCGGCGCTGACCAAGGCGCTGGTCGTGCGCGTGGGCATCCCCAACATGATGCTGGTGTCGGCGTTCCTGTTCTCGGTCTGCGTGCTGTGCATCTTCAGGCTGCGGACCTGGGCCGTGGCACGCGAGGCCGAGCGGCGCCAGGCCAGTGGCGAGATCCCGATGGGGGGCGAGGTGCTGGCGGGACTGAAGCTGATCGTGCGCGAGCCGCTGCTGCGCTGGCTCGCCGTCATGGTGGTGATGGGGGTCGGCGTGGGCACGCTGCTCTACAACGAACAGAATGCCATCGCGCGCACCATGTTCACCTCGGCCGAGGCCCGCGCCGACTATTTCGCCACGCTGGACCTGGCGGTCAACTCGCTGACGCTGGTGGTGCAACTGCTGCTCACCCGCACGCTGCTGTCCCGCTTCGGCATCGCGCCGGCGCTGCTGATCCCGGGCGGCGCGATCATCCTCGGGTTCTCGATCCTTTCCGCGTCGCCGCTGCCGATGATGGTCGCCATCGTGCAGGTGGTCACCCGCGCCAGCGAGTTCTCGCTGGCCAAGCCGGCGCGCGAGACCATCTACACGCGCGTGGGCCGCGAATGGCGCTACAAGGCCGGCGCCGCCATCGACACCGTGATCTACCGCGGCGGCGACCTCAGCTTCGTCTGGCTGCACAAGCTGCTGTCCGCCTTCGGGTCGAACGTGGTGTTCGGTGCCGGCCTGCTGGTCGCCAGCGCCATGACCTTCAGTGCGTGGCGATTGCTGCGCGAGGAATCGAAGCTGCCGTCCGAGCGGGCCGTCGCCGCTACGCCGCCGGCCGCCGCCAAGGCCTGACGCGGGCTGGCAGACGCAGGGTCACGCA
Organism: Pseudoxanthomonas sp. Root65; assembly: GCF_001427635.1. Classification (NCBI taxonomy): domain Bacteria; kingdom Pseudomonadati; phylum Pseudomonadota; class Gammaproteobacteria; order Lysobacterales; family Lysobacteraceae; genus Pseudoxanthomonas; species Pseudoxanthomonas sp. Root65. Next base: position 444,030 of record NZ_LMHA01000001.1, on the reverse strand, counting down.
GCCGCTATGCTGCCGCGATACGACGGCAGGGGAAGCGGGAATGGGAACGATCGCGACGGTACTGGTGGTGCTGGTGGCAGTGCTGCACGCGTACTTCCTGGTCCTGGAGATGTTCCTGTGGACCACGCCGCTGGGCCTGAAGACCTTCCGCAACACGCCCGAGAAGGCAGAGACCACGCGCGTGCTGGCGGCCAACCAGGGTCTCTACAACGGCTTCCTCGCTGCCGGCCTGCTGTGGGGCCTGGTCACCGCGCAGGGGAACGTCGTGATCTTTTTCCTGCTGTGCGTGGTCGTGGCCGCGCTGTACGGCGCGTGGAGCGTCAACAAGCGCATCTTCTTCGTGCAGGGCCTGCCGGCGATCGCGGCGCTGGTGGCGGTGTGGTTTCGCTGAGCGCCTTCAGGACCGACGTGGGAGCGACGTAAGTCGCGATGGGGCCGTCAAGGCGCATGGCCAGCCTCAATGCAGGCCGATGTCGTGCGATCGCGACTTACGTCGCTCCCACGCCTGCCTCGCAGAACTCAGTGCGTGTCGCGCGCGGGCTTCGGCGACACCCACATGCCGATGCGGGCGCGGAACACCAGCTCGCCCTGCGCGTCGCTGACCACCACGTCCATCGGCAGGTCGTAGCCTTCCTCCGATTCGCGGGGCTCGAACGCCGGCGTGGCGACGGCCTGCATCGTGCCGACGGCCTTCTTCAGGTATTCCACCGTCATGCCCTTGGGAATCCAGCGCATCGAGCGCGGGATGCTGACGTCGGTGGTCAGCCCGCCGACGAACTCGGCCAGGTTGCACAGCGCGATCGCGTGCACCGTGCCCAGGTGGTTGGTGACTGAACGCCGGTGGCGGATCGTCGCCTCGCCACGTCCCGGTTCCAGCCGCGTCATGCGCGGGCCGATGCTGCCGAAGTACGGCGCCTTGAAGCAGATCAGGCGTGAGAACAGCCAGTGGCCGAACGGCTTGCGGCTCAGGCTGCGGTAGATCTTCAGGACATCGGCGCTCATCGGAACTCCTGTCGTGACGACGGCGGGACATGCCCGCCGTCGTGATCGTTGCTGGGGTCTGCGTCAGGCCGCTTCGCGCGGCTGACGCTTGTGCTGCGGCAGGTCGTAGAAACTGGCCGCGCGCAGTTCGTGGGTGTCGAAGTCGTCCACGGTGATCGTGTCCAGCGTGATCGCGCGCAGCTCTTCCAGCAGCTTGCGTTCTTCGACGGTGATCCAGCCTTCGCGCACGCCTTCGTCCAGCTGCGCGCTGTAGTCCAGGGCTTCGATGTCCTTGGTCTTCAGCGCCTTCAGGAACTTGCGCTCCACCGGCTCGGCGGCGACGGCCGCGGCCAGGTAGCTGTCGATGCGGCCGCCGGGGTTGTTCTCGCACGGGGTCAGGAACACGCCCTGGCCCAGGCGGTCGCGCGCCTCGTTCGGCGCCATCAGCAGCATGGCGACGCGGTGGCTCAGGCGGTCGCCCGGGGCCACGGCGCGGCGGCCGAACGGAAACACCACCGGCCACAGCAGCCAGCCCAGCGGCTTGATCGGGAAGTTGCGCAGCGCCTGCGACAGCGCCAGTTCGATCTCGTACGCGCTGTTGTGGAAGGCCCAGGCCAGCAGCGGCTTGTCGGCTTCCGGCGTGCCGTCGTCGTGGTGACGCTTCAGCACCGCGCTCATCATGTATAGGTGGCTCAGCACGTCGCCCAGGCGGCCGGACAGCGATTCCTTGAACTTCAGCTTGCCGCCCAGCGCGCCCAGCGAGATGTCGGTCAGCAGCGCCAGGTTGGCGGCGTAGCGGTCGAGCTTGCGGAAGAACTTCTTCGTGTACGCGTCGCCCGGCGCCGCACCGATCTTCGAGCCGGTGATGCCGAACCAGAACGAGCGCACGGCGTTGGAGATCGCGCCGCCGATGTGCGGATACAGCACCGCGTCCAGCTGCTGGATGCCTGCCTTGGTATCCGGATCCTGCGCCGCGCGCATTTCCTTGATGATGTACGGGTGGCACAGGATCGAGCCCTGGCCGAAGATCAGCAGGCTGCGCGTCATGATGTTCGCGCCTTCCACCGTGATGGCGATCGGCGAGGCCTGCCATGCGCGGCCGGCGAAGTTGCGCGGGCCCAGGATGATGCCCTTGCCGCCGACGATGTCCATCACGTCCTTGGCGACGTCGCGGCCCATGTTGGTGCAGTGGTACTTGGCGATGGCCGACGGCACCGACGGCACGTCGCCGCGGTCGACGGCAGCGGCGGTCGCCTGCGACAGCGCGCTGATCGCGTAGGCCTTGCCACCGATGCGCGCCAGCGCCTCTTCCACGCCCTCGAAGCGGCCGACCGACAGGCCGAACTGCTTGCGGATGCGCGCGTACGCGCCGGTGACGCGCGCGCCGGCCTTGGCGCCGCCGCTGGCGGTAGAGGGCAGGGTGATCGAACGGCCCACGGCCAGGCACTCGTTGAGCATGTTCCAGCCCTTGCCGGCCATCTCTACGCCGCCGATCAGCTGGCTCAGCGGGATGAACACGTCCTTGCCGTGGATCGGGCCGTTCTGGAACGGCGAGTTGAGCGGGAAGTGGCGGCGGCCGACGTCCACGCCGGGCGTGTCGCGCGGCAGCAGCGCCAGGGTGATGCCGATGTCGCGGGTGTCGCCGATCAGGCCGTCCGGGTCGTACATGCGGAACGCCAGGCCGATGATCGTGGCGACCGGTGCCAGCGTGATGTAGCGCTTGTCGAAGGTCAGGCGGATGCCCAGCACGTTGGCGCCGTTCCACTCGCCCTTGCAGACAATGCCGTAATCGGGGATCGAGGTGGCGTCGGAGCCGGCGAATGGACCGGTCAGGCCGAAGCAGGGCACTTCCTGGCCGATCGCCAGGCGCGGCAGGTAATAGTCCTTCTGTTCCTGCGTGCCGTAGTGGTTGAGCAGTTCGCCCGGGCCCAGCGAGTTGGGCACGCCGACGGTGGAGCTGACCACGCTGCTGACCGAGGCGATCTTCTGGATCACCTTGTGGTGCGCCAGCGCCGAGAAGCCCAGGCCGCCGTACTGCTTGGGGATGATCATGCCGAAGAACTTGTTCTTCTTGATGTAGTCCCACAGCTCCGGCGGCAGGTCGGCGTGGATATGGGTGATTTCCCAATCGTTGGTCATCCGGCACAGCTCTTCCACCGGACCGTCGAGGAAGGCCTGCTCCTCCTCGCTGAGCTGCGGCTTCGGATAGGCGAGCAGCTTGTTCCAGTCCGGGTCGCCGGTGAACAGGTCGCCCTCGAAGCCGACCGAGCCGGTTTCCAGCGCGATGCGCTCGGTCTGCGACAGCGGCGGCAGCGCGCGGCGCAGGAAGCCCAGCGCCGGTGCGGTGATCAGCGGCTTGCGGATCGCCGGGATCAGCAGCGGCAGCGCGATCGCCACTACGACCAGTGCGGCGACGACGGTGGCGGCGGGATTGGCGCCCAGCAGCCAGCACGCGACCAGCAGGCTGGCGGTGATCGCCGCCCAATAGGCGAGCCGGAGCCGGTGGTAGGCGGCGAACGCACCCGCCAGCAGGAAGGCGAGGAAGGGGATGACGATGCTCATGGGGTTGCTCCGGACACGGATTCGGTTACATCGGATTCGGCATTACCGGGCGAGGCCGACAGGCTTGCCAGGTATTCCAGCACGACGGCGGTAAATGCGTCGTTGTCGTCGCCGGCCACCATGTGGGTGGCCTGCGGCAGGTGCACGTGGCGCGCATGCGGCACCAGCGTCTTGAACTCTTCCACGGTCTTCTCGGAGACCAGGTCGCTGCGGCCGCCGCTGATCAGCAGCACCGGGCACTGCACCCGGCGCGCCGCCTCGGCGATGGCGTCCTGGTGCTGCGCGCTGTCGCGGGCCAGTTCGTCGACCAGGCGCGGATCCCAGTGCCAGTGCCAGCGTCCATCGGCGCCTTCGCGCAGCAGCTCGCGCAGTTCGTCGGCGGATTTGCGCGAGCGGCGCTGCGGCTGGTACGCGGCGATGGCGTCGGCGGCGTGGTCGAGCGAGTCGAAGCCGTCCGGGAACGCGGTCATGAAGGCGAGGATGCGCTGCAGGCCGGCGTGTTCCCAGCGTGGGGTGATGTCGACCAGCACCATTGCGCGGAACAGGCCGGGCCAGCGCGACTCGGCGATCAGGCCGAACAGTCCGCCCATCGATGCGCCCACCAGCACCGGCGGCTCCGGCTGTTCGCCGGCCACCACGATCAGGTCGTCGGCGAACTGGTCGCCCGTATAGTGAAGGTCGGCGGCATTGCGGTGCGACTCGCCATGACCACGTGCGTCGTAGGCCAGGCCGGCATAACCGTGCGCGGCCATCAACTCACCGGTGCGGTTCCAGGCACCGCGTGTCTGGCCGAAGCCATGCGCGTAGATGAGTGCAGGATGCGACTGCAGCGGGCCCGGTGAGGCGAACTGGCGGATCGCCAGTGCGATGCCGCCCTGTCCGTTCAGCACGCGATCCGATCCGGCGTCAGTGACGTGGGAGGAGGGCGTGAGGGCAGGAGAGGCAGGGATCACCATACGGCCTAGTATGGGTTGTCGCATTTAGAGCAGTCAATCGGTTCGCCATGGGAATTTCACATGCAACCGATTGATTCGGCTTTATTTGTGGTGCGTCGCAACAAACGTACCGCTACACACCCCGGCGTATGGTTAAATGCGGCACATGAGCACACCCCGTCCGGAAACACCCGCCGCTGCGCCCGCCCGCAATGCCCGCCTCAGTGCGGACGACTGGGCCCAGGCGGCGCTCGACCTGATCGCCGAGCAGGGGGTGTCCGCGGTCGCGGTGGAGCCGCTGGCACGCCGGCTGGGTGTCACAAAGGGCAGCTTCTACTGGCACTTCCCCTCGCGCGATGCGCTGCTGCAGGCGGCGCTGGAGCGCTGGGAGGCCGGTGAGCAGGAGAACATCTTCGGCAGCCTGGAGAAGGTCGCCGATCCGCGCGAGCGCCTGCGCACGCTGTTCCAGCTGGTCGGCCACGAGGTGAAGCCGCACATCATCTACAGCGAGCTGCTGAAGGCGCTGGACCATCCGGCCGTGCAGCCGGTCATCGACCGCATCTCCCAGCGCCGCCAGGAGTACCTGGTCGCCATGTTCCGCCAGGCCGGCCTGCAGCGCACCGATGCCACCCACCGCGCGCGCCTGACCTATGCGGCCTACGTGGGTTTCCTGCAGCTGTCGCTGCAACTGCAGCAGCCGCGCATGACCTCGGAAGAATTCGAGACCTACCTCGAACACGTCATCTCGACCTTGATCCCGACCTGACCGTAGGGTGGGCCTTGGCCCACCGCCCGTCATCCTGTCATCAAAGGTGGGCCGAGGCCCACCCTACGAAGCCGACTTGAGACGCGCCGCGAAGCAGCGGTGGCGGCGTCATTGAATCACTCCGCAGCATCTGGGATGACGCTCTTGGTCACGCCCCAGTTTTCGTCTTTCCAGTAGGTGAGCGAAAGACCGTTCCTGACGCACAGCACGATAGCGCCGCCTGCCCGATCCCACTCTTCGCAGCCGTCAGGCGCGTTGCGTCGCGCGGGTTTTCCGTAGAGCGCTTGGTATGCGCTGGACACAAACGTCGCTTCCCGATCCGTGAGTGCGGGAACAAACCGGAACGCCAGCTGGTTGACTGCTCCGTGACCGATGCCTGCCCAGAGGTTGCCTGGATGTCCGAGCATCTTGGCGGTGGGGTCCACGCAGGAAACGGTGCATTGCATGTGCGGATGCTGCTGCCGGAGCTCCGTGTAGCCGAGTCCTATGCGAGCTCCAGCCAACTCGAACGCTGTGTCATCTCCGGCGGCGACCGACATCGCGAACAGTGCTGCAACGATCATTCATCCTCCTTTGGCGCTAAACATCATGTAGATGAGGGGTAGAGAACTGGATTCCGATGGCTGCGGCGCGGCGCAACTGCTAGCGTCAGAAACCGCCGGCCTCGAAGCCTGCCCATCACTTCATCCCGCGTCGGTAACGTCAGGGGTTCTGGGCGTTCGGGATCCTCACGCCGGCCCCATCACTACTTGCCGCACCCCACCCCGCCATTCCCGCTGCTCCCGCACATACCCGCTGCGCTCCAGCCAGCGGAAGATCGAGCGCACGGTGACCACCGGGTAATCGCCCGAGAGGCGCGTACCGACCGGGTGGTCGGTGAAATCGGTGTTGGCCGAGAACAGTCCCCCCAGCACGCGCTTCGAGTAGGCGATGTGGACCGTGTCCGGCACGAAGCCGTCCCCGCGCGCGAAGGCGTAGGCACTGCGGCGGTCGTAGATGCCGCGATCGGCGAGTGCGGCGGCCATCACTTCCACGATCCACGTGGTGGAGTTCTGGTAGTCGTCGCTGCTGGGGCGTGCGATCAGGTTGTAGCGCGGGTGGTGCAGGCTGTGGCGCGGCATCTGCTGCAGGCGCTGCGCGAGCCGGTCGGCGACCTCGGGCGCGAACCAGACGATGCGCAGGTCCTGGTTCACCAGGTCGTCGGCGAAGAAGTTCACCAGTCCCTGCGCGTACAGGCCGGAGCGGTCGCTGCCGCATTCGTTGAGCAGGTGCACGACCGTCCAGCGCCCGTGCGCGTGGTCGCGCACCGCGAAGCCGGCGTGGCTGTAGACCAGTCCCTGCTTCGACAGGTCGGTGCCGACGCGCGCGAGCAACGCGACCGGCGCATCCACCTCGTCCAGCTGCTGTGCGGCGAGCAGGGCCGTGCGCGCCGCGTCCGCCACCTTGTACGGCGGCATCTCCAACGACTGGCAGGCATCGCCCGCGCGTGCCGTCCCTGGCAGCGCGAGGACGAAGACGAACAGAATCGCGAGCGCACGCATCATCCGCTCACCCGCCGTAGCGATGGCTGTGGATGTGCGGGCGGGCGGCGTCGTTGGCGATGAAGCACAGCGCCTCACCGGCGGCGCTGAGGATCCAGCCCGTGGCCACCGCCGCGACACTGACCGCCGTGCCCACCGCGATGCCCAGCCGCTTGATCGCTTCCGCGCTCAGGTACACCACGAACGAGGCCGCACCCACCACTCCCGCTGCCGCCACGGAGACTGTCACCGCCACGCTGCCGGCCACCACCGCCACGCCGGTGACCACGGCCGAGGCGCCATGCCCCAGCGCGTGGATCACCGCGACCGGTACTTCGATCGAGGCTTCCAGGCTGGCCTGCGAGAGGCGGCTGGCGCCGTCGGATTGCGCTGCGGCGTGGGCGGGCAGGGCGATGCCGCCGGACAGCGCGATCACCAGGGCAAGGGTCAGCGAACGGGCGATCAGGCGGGTCATGACGGGCTCCTGCGGGTTCGCCGCACCTTGGGCGTGGCCGGCGTGGCTGTTCAACCGGCATCGACGAGGTAAGCTCCGGCGCATCACCCGGTATAGGAATGCGCTACCGATGGCCGTCTCCGTCGACCTGATCGATGCCTTGAAGCGCTGCCTGCGCGCGCAGAACCTGACCTACCGCGAGCTCGCCACCCGCATCCGCATGAGCGAGGCCGCGGTCAAGCGCATGTTCTCCCGCCGTGCGATGAGCCTGCAGCGGCTGGAGCAGATCTGCGACGTGCTCGATGTGGGCCTGGCCGAGCTCAGCGCCGAAGCTTCGCGGGGGCGCAAGGCGATGGCGCAGTTGAGCGAGGCGCAGGAACAGGCGCTGGTGGACGATCCGCGGCTGCTGATGGCGTTGTTCCTTACCCTCAACCGTTGGCGCGAGGACGACGTGATGGGCCACTTCGGCTTCACCCCCGCGCAGTGGACCGGGCTGCTGGTGAAGCTGGACCGGCTGGAGATCATCGAGCTGATGCCCGGCAACCGCGGCCGCGCGCTGACCGCGCGCAATTTCCGCTGGCGCGCCGACGGGCCGATGGAGCGCTATTTCCGCCACACGCTGCTGACCGACTACTTCGCCGACCCCTTCGATGGCGAACAGGACGCGCTGCTGCTGCTCAGCGGCAGCCTGAGCATCGACGGCGTGAAGCAATTGCGGCTGCGGCTGGACGAAGTGGCGCGCGAGTTCGACGCCCTGCTGGCACGGGACGCCACGCTGCCGGCCGAAGACCGGGTGGGCGTCAGCCTGGTGCTGGCGCAGAAGCCGTGGCTGCTGCAGCTATTCAATCCGTACCGGCGCTCGCGCGACGCCTAGGCGCCCGGGCGGTGATCGAGCTCGGAATCCCAGGGATGGGGCTCGGAATCCCATCGATGGCCTTCAGCGCTCCATGTCCCGCCCTCCAAGCGCCATCGATGGCGCTCCGAGCTCCGTCGAGATGGCCCTCCGGGCCTCGTCGCTCGGCCTCTGAGCTCCGTCGACGGCGCTCCGAGCCCGATCGACGAGGCTCACTGCCCGGTCGATGGCTCCGGGAGTGCCATTGATGGCTTTCTGAAAGCCGTCGATGGGCGTGCAGCGCTCCGCCGTTGGCATTCCGGGGGCGATCGCTGGGGTCCGAAGCCCCATCCACGAGGCCTGGAGCCCGATCGATGGCCCTCTGATCCCCCGCGACGAGGCTCCGGGCTCCATCGGCGGGGCTCGGAGCCTAGCGCTTCGCCCTTCTCGCCGCTCCGTGAGACACAACCGCGTGCCCGTGGCGGGGATTGCGCGGCCTGCACCCCCTCGGACTGACCTCCCACCGGCCCCGGACGCGTTCTCCTCGTCAGCGGGACAGGACATTGGTATCATTTTGGTCTCACTTTTAGAGGGCGGGGCATGAACGCAGCGGTCGATGTTTTCAAACGCAACGATTTTCCGGGCAGCTCGCTGCACGCGTTGACTGCCTGGGTTGCGGAGGTCGCCGCGCTCACCCAGCCCGACCGCATCCACTGGTGCGACGGCAGCGATGCCGAAAACGCCCTGCTGACCAAGCAGATGCTGGCCGACGGCACGCTGCTGCCGCTGAACCCCGAAACCCATCCGCACAGCTGGCTGCACCGCTCCAGCCCGAGCGACGTGGCGCGCGTGGAGCACTTGACCTTCGTCTGCACGCCGCAGCAGGAAGACGCCGGCCCCAACAACCACTGGATGGCGCCGGCCGAGGCGCACGCGAAGATGGACGCGCTGTTCGCCGGCTGCATGCGCGGGCGCACGCTGTACGTCATTCCCTACTGCATGGGGCCGATCGATTCGCCGCTCTCGCGCTGCGGCGCGGAGATCACGGATTCGCCGTACGTGGTGGCGAACATGCGGATCATGACCCGCATGGGCGCGCCGGCGCTGGCGCGCATCGAGCGGGAAGGGACGTTCGTGAAGGGTCTGCACTCGACCGGCGAACTGGATCCGGACCGCCGCTTCATCATGCATTTCCCGGATGAGCTGGCCATCAAGAGCTTCGGCTCCGGCTACGGCGGCAACGCGCTGCTGGGCAAGAAGTGCCACGCGCTGCGCATCGCCTCGCACCAGGCGCGCCACGAGGGCTGGCTGGCCGAGCACATGCTGATCGTCGGCATCGAGAACCCGCAGGGCGAGACGCACTACATCGCCGCCGCATTTCCGTCGGCGTGCGGCAAGACCAACCTGGCCATGCTGATCCCGCCGGAGGGTTACCGCCAGGCAGGGTGGAAGGTGTGGACCGTCGGCGACGACATCTGCTGGATGCGCCCCGGCGCCGACGGTCGCCTGTACGCGATCAATCCGGAAGCCGGCTTCTTCGGCGTGGCGCCCGGTACGTCGGACAGCTCCAACCCCAATGCGCTGGCGACCATCAGCCACCACACCATCTTCACCAACGTCGCCGTCACCGACGAGCAGGAGCCGTGGTGGGAAGGCCTGGATTCGCGTACGCCGGCACTGGACTGGCAGGGCCGCAAGTACGACCCGGCCAACGGCCCGGCCGCGCATCCCAACTCGCGCTTCACCGTGTCCGCCCGCCAGTGCCCCAGCTATTCGACCAAGGCCGAGGATCCGCAGGGCGTGCCGATCAGCGCCATCGTTTTCGGCGGCCGCCGCGCCTCGCTGGTGCCGCTGGTGTTCGAGGCCCGCGACTGGACACACGGTGTGCTGGTCGGCGCGGCGATGGGCTCGGAAACCACCGCGGCTGCGACGGGTGCGGTCGGCGTGATGCGCCGCGATCCGATGGCGATGAAGCCGTTCTGCGGCTACAACTTCGCCGACTACTTCGCGCACTGGCTGTCGTTCGACGGCGCCGGCGCCAAGCTGCCGAAGATCTTCCACGTGAACTGGTTCCGCAAGGGCGGCGACGGCAAATTCCTGTGGCCCGGCTTCGGCGAGAACCTGCGCGTGCTGGAGTGGATGATCCAGCGCGTCGAAGGCAAAGCAGATGCCGTGGAAACGCCGATCGGCCACCTGCCGCGTGCCGAAGACCTCAACCTGGACGGCGTGGCGCTGAGCGATGAAGCGCACGAGCTGCTGTTCGGCTTCGACCGCGCCGGCTGGCAGGCCGAGTTCGCCAGCATCGGCGAGTACCTGCAGGAATTCGGCGACCGCACCCCGCAAGCCCTGAAGGACGAACAGCAGCGCATCGCCGCCCGACTGGCGAACTGATTCCCCGCCTCGCGCACCCTTTTCCTGCGCAAGCCCCGCGCACGTCCTCCCGGGACGCCGCGGGGCTTTTTCTTTCGTGGGTGGCAAGCGGCGCCAAGCCCCTCTCTCCACGGGAGAGGGGTGGGGGAGAGGGCCAACGGAGCCGTGTTCTTAGGCTGCCTTGTTCTTCACCAGAAGCGGGCCGCGGACGTTGTTGGTGCCACAGCACGCAGATCAGGCGGACCTCGCCGACCCTCACCCCCACCCCTCTCCCGCGGGGAGAGGGGCTAAGACCTCGCGCGTCTTCAACTCCCTCTGGCGAAACGCCCGGGGACTTTGCTGTGAAGATCGGCAAGCGGCTCCAAGCCCCTCTCCCTGCGGGAGAGGGGTGGGGGTGAGGGCCGACGGAGCCGCGTTCTTAGGCCGCCTTGTTCTTCGCCAGAAGCGGACAGCGGATGCTGTCGGTGTCGCAGCGCGCAGATCAGGCGGACTTCGCCGACCCTCACCGCAATCCCTTTCCCGCGGGGAGAGGGGCTTTAACCCCACGCGCCTTCAAGCGTCTCTGGCGGAAGCAAGCGCGCGTGAGAAAAAGACCGTCAAGGTTCTAAACCCCTGCGCACTTCGCTGCATCCCACTCAGTATGCTGAATGCCGTGATCGACCCTTTCGCCGACAGCCTCACGCCCGAGGACGCCGCTGCCCAGGACACCGCCCTGGCGCGCACGGCCGCCGGGGGCGACATGCGGGCCTTCGAGGCGCTTTACCGGCGCCACGCTGGCCGCGTGCACGGCGTCATCCAGCGCCTGGTCGGGCTGCATGGCGCGCGGGCGGAGGATCTGGTGCAGGAAGCCTTCGTGCGGGCCTGGCAGGCGCTGCCGGCGTTCCGCTTCGAGAGCGCCTTCGGTACCTGGCTGCACCGGTTGGCGGTGAACACCGCGCTGATGGAACTGCGCAGCCGGCGCAAGGGTCCGCGCTTCGACGACGACGAAGACGCACTGGACGGGCTGGGCCTGGCCGACAGCGCCGGGCAGGGTACGGCCCTGTCGATGGACCTGGAGCGGGCCGTTGCCACGCTGCCGCCGCGCGCACGCGCCGTGCTGGTGCTGTACGACGTCGAAGGCTGGAAGCATGAAGAGATCGCCGCCGAGCTGGGCATGGCGGTCGGCAGTTCGAAGGCCCAGCTGCACCGCGCGCGGCATCTGCTGCGCGAGCGTCTAGGAGCACACGCATGACCCCCCACGATCCCGTTCCCCTGTCCGACGACGCGCTGCGCTGGCAGTTGCGTGCCCTGCGCCAGGACGTGCCACCCGCGCGCAACCTGTGGCCCGATATCGCGGCGAGACTCGCCACCACGCCGCAGCAGGTGACGGCGACGCCCGCACGCCGTCGCCAGCGTGTGGCGCCGTTCGCCCTGGCCGCCTCGGTGCTGCTGGCGGTCACGATGACCTGGCAACTGCAACGCGCACCGCAGGGCGATGCGGTGATCCAGCGCGAAGCCGCGGCGATGACCCGCGACTACACCGGTGCCCTGGCGCAGATGGATACGCAGGCCAAGGCTTCGCCCGAATACGCCCCGGCGCTGCACGCGCTGGACCAGAGCGCGGCCGAGATCCGCCACGCCATCGCCACCGACCCGCAAGCGCGTTTCCTGCTGGAGCAGTTGCGCCGCACCTACGCCCGACGCCTGGCATTGACCCAGCGCGCGGTCATGACCTGAGGAGTTCCCCATGCGTACGTCTTCTTTCGCCCTGCTGCTGGCCACCGCGCTGCTGGCGCCCACCGCCCTGGCCCAGAGCGCCATCAACGAGACCCGCCCGCTCGATGCGCGTGGCCGGGTGGATATCAGCAACGTCAAGGGCCGCATCGAGGTGCGCGGCTGGGAGCGCAACGAGGTGCAGGTGACCGGCACGCTCGGCAAGGGCGTGGAGCGGCTGGACATCGACGGCTCGCGCGACCAGCTGAGCATCGAGGTGCGCTACCCGAAGAGCGGCGGCTGGGGCGGCAACAAGACCGGCCCCACCGACCTGGTGGTGATGGTGCCGGTGCGCGCGGACCTGGACATCGAGTCCGTGGCCGCCGACGTGCATGTCGACGGCATGGCTTCCAGCGAGCTGTCGATCAGCAGCGTCAGCGGCAGCGTGTTCGCCGCCGCCGCGCCGCGCAAGGCGGAGGTGGAAACGGTGAGCGGCAGCGCCACCCTGACCCTCAACAGCGAGGACGTAGATGTCAGCACGGTCAGCGGTTCCATCGTGCTGCGCGGTCGGTTGAACGGCGACATCGACGCGGAAACGGTCTCTGGCCGCATCGAGGTGAACGTCAACGGCGAGCGCATCCGCGACCTCAGCGCCACCACCGTCAGCGGCCGCGCCGACGTGAGCACGGCGCTGGCGCCGGCCGGCGAGATCAGCATGGAATCGGTCAGCGGCAGCCTGCTGCTGCGCCTGCCCCGCGACGTGTCGGCGCAGGTCAGTGGCGAGAGCTTCAGCGGCAGCCTCAAGGCCACCGGCGTGACCATCGAGAAGCGCCGCGGCCCCGGCGCCAGCTTCAGCACCACTTACGGCAGCGGCAGCGGCCGGGTCAGCCTGGAGACGTTCTCCGGCAGTGCGGAAGTGCGGGTGGAGTGACGCGTCGGCGGAGCCGGCGTGTCCCGTATCATCGAAGGATTCCCGATGATCGAGGCAGAGGCACCGCCGCATGACCAGCGCCGCATTCCATGTGCAACAGGCACGCCACCATCTGGAAACCGGCAATGCCGCGCAGGCGTTGGCCGATGCGGAACAGGGCCTGGCGGCACATCCCCGCGACCACGCCTTGCACCTGGTCGCCGCGCAGGGGCTGATGGCGCTGGGGCGATTCGCCGAGGCGGCCACGCGGCTCGAAGGCCTGACGGCCGCCACGCCGGAGACAGGCGAACCCTGGATGCGATTGGGTGCCTGTCGATTGCACCTGGGTGACACGGCTGGCGCGGTTGCAGCGCTGGAGCGTGGCCTGGCCTGGGCGCCGGAATCCTTCATCGCGCGTCTGCAGCTGGCCGAAGGCTTGCAGGGGCTGGGGCGGACCGACGACGCGCTGGTCCATTTCTTCCGCGCCGTCACCAGCGCGCAGGCGAAGGGACGCTGGCTCAACGAGCAGACCACCGCGCCTGATCTGCGCGACCGCGTACGACAGGCCATGGCCATCATCGACGCCGGTCGGCACGCACTGTTCTTCGAAACGATCGCGCCGCTGATCGAGCAATACGGCACCGCCGACCTGCAGCGCGTCGTGCAGGCGCTGGAAGGCTACCTGGGCCTGCGGCCCGCGGAGAGTCCCGATCCGCGGCAGAAGCCGACGTTCTTCCATGTGCCGGACCTGCAACCGGCGCCTTATTTCGACCGCGCGCTGTTTCCCTGGTACGCCGCACTCGAGCACGCCGCGGACGCGATCCGTGCGGAGCTGCAGCAGGTGCTGTCCGCGCGCGCGGGTCTGCAGCCGTTCCTGGATTTCAGTGGTGGTGCGCGCAAGGGCGACTTCCTCGAAAGCACGCAGGACCCGGACGCGGCGGCATGGGATGCCTACTTCTTCTACCGCCACGGCGAGGTGTTCGCCGATCACCTCGCCGCCTGTCCCGCGACGGCCGCTGCGCTGGCGCAGGTGCCGCTGACGCGCATCGAGGGCCATGCGCCGGAAGTGCTGTTTTCGCTGCTGTCGCCCGGCACGGTGATCAAGCCGCATCACGGCGTGACCAACAGCCGGGTGGTCACCCACCTGCCGCTGATCGTGCCGCCGGACTGCGCGCTGGAGGTGGGTGGGGTGGAGCACGCCTGGACGGAAGGCCGCTGCGTGACGTTCGACGACACCTTCCTGCATGCCGCCTGGAACCGCAGCGACCGCCTGCGTGTGGTGATGATTCTCGACACCTGGCATCCGCGCCTCAGCGAGGTGGAAGTGCGGGCGCTCAAACGCCTGGTGGAGACGATCGGCGACTTCAACGCGCGCGCCGGCGTCGCGTGAATGCCGGCTACTCGTGGGTATGGTCCGGTGTGCCGGGCTTGTCGAACAGCAGGTAGGTCGACAGGATGTACTTGTCGTTGGACACGGGCGGCGCGCCCACATGCTGGTACATCCAGTAAGGCGGGAACATCAGTAGCCGGCCGGCGCGCGGCCGCACCTCGATGTCGAGATCGGTGAAGCGGGTGGCGCCGCCTTCCTGTACGTCGTTGAGATACCAGAGGAAGACCAGGTAGCGGCCGGCGACTTCGTCGACGGAATCGAAATGCGGCTGGAAGGTATCGCCGCTGTCGGCCCGGTACTTCTTCATCGTCAACCGGTCGATGCGGGGCCGCAACGGCACGGGCAGCGTCAGCGCCAGGTCCGCGTTGTAGCGCGCCAGTGCCTGCTCGATGCGCGTCATGAAGAACCCCACGAAGGCCGGGTCCGCCAGCCGCGTCAGGTTCAGCTCGGTCCAGCGGCTGTCGTCCAGCGCGGGACGGTAGCCGCGCCCGTTCGGCATCTGGAATGGCGCGGAGGCCTCGAAGTTGTCGATCAACTGCTGGCAGAAAGCGGCCGGCAGAGCGTCGTCGTAAGTGCGGATGCAGTCGGCGAGGGCTTTCATCGGCTCATCGTACCGTCAGGTCGTAGCCCCAATGGTCGGCCACCGGCTGCAGGATCGGCAATGCGGGCGCCAGCCACGGCGCATACGGCTGCCAGCGCCCAACGGCGCGGCTGTTCACCGGTTCGACCACCTGCGAGTAGCTGGGCGTGCTGATGTAGCCCTTGCGTGCGGCATGCTGGCTGAACTGCGCCAGGAAGTCGCGGTCCTCGATGCCCAGGAAGGTACCGATGCGGTCGACCTGCGCAGGAAAGTCGCCGACCGTGTCCTCGTAGCGTAGGATCAGCGTGTCCGGCGACAGCAGCGCCTGGTGGTGGATCCAGAAACGCATCGCATTGACGTAGCTCTTCGCCAGCCGCTCCAGGCTGGAGCACAGCACCATGAAGGCCGGCGAGCGGAAGTTCTGCATGTAGCAGCTGAGCAGCACGTCGCACGGGTGGCGTAGCGCCAGGATGATCTTCGCGTGCGGGAACAACCGCACGATCATCGGCAGGCGCAGCATGTTGAGCGGATTCTTGTCGACCAGTTGCTGCCCAGGCTGGAGGGTGATGACTTTCGCCACCTCGGCCCAGTAGACAGTACGCAGATCGTCGGCCGCAGCCGCATCCAGCCGGCCGAGCCCGTGGGGATAGTCGAAGCCGCGTTTCTCTATGTGCTCGATGCAGCGCTGCAGCGTCGCGCGTTCGTCCATCGAGGCGTAGCCAGGATGCGCATCCAGCATCTGTTCGAGCATGGTGGTGCCGGAACGCGGGAAGCCGACGATGAAAACAGGAGAGGCCTTTTCGTCGGGGACGCGCGGGTCGTGACGGAAACCGCACGCGTCGTCGGCGAGCCATTTGCTGGATACCTTCAACGGTTCGGCATCGGAGTGGGCGATTTCCGGCACCACGTCTTCCGCGAGCCGGAAGTGGATGGCATGTGCCTTCTGCAGGTGCGCCATGGCCGTCGCCGGATCCTTCCGCTTGTCGGCGATGCTGGCCAAGGTGAAGTGGGCGTTGGCTTCCGCCTGCACGTGCGGTTGCAGCGCGATGACGGCGTCGGCAGCCTGATGGGCGCTGTCGTAGTCCTTGCGGCGCATGGCCAGCGAAGACTCCAGGTGCAGCAGGTCGATCTGTTCCTGGCGGCCGGCCACGGTGAGGGCGGCGCGGGCGCGGACCAGCAGTGACTCGGCCTGCTCGATCCGGTTGGTGCGCTCGTTGAGCTGGGCCAGGCGGATGATGCCGGACGCCGACTGCTGCATGCCCGGCGCCAGCAGCAGGGCTTCGGCTTCTTCGGTGCGACCCACCTGCATGAGGGCCGTGGCCAGTTCTTCCCGCAGGTGCGGTGGCAGGCTGTGCCAGACCCCGGCGGGCGGGATGAGCGACGCGGCCCGCTGCGCATCGCCGCATTCGAAACAGGCCAGCGAGGCATAGATATGGGCTTCGGCGGCACCGGGCTCCAGGTCCACGGCGTCGAGGAATCGGTGGCGCGCATCGGCGATGCGGCCCATGTCCATCAGCAGCAGCCCGTAATCTATCAGGAAGCCGGTGTTGCGGGGTTCCAGTGCCAGCGCGCGACGGTAGGCGTGTTCCGATTCGGTGTATTCCCCCAGACGACGCAGCACCAGGCCAAGGTTGGCCCAATGGCCGGCAGCCTGAGGGTGCGCGCGCGCGAGCTGCCGGTAGACCGGCGCCGCTTCCTGGTCGCGTCCCAGGTTCTGCAGGCTCATCGCCAGCAGCGTGGCGAAACTCTCATCGTCAGGAGCGTCCGCAAGCGCCTGCCTGCTCAACGTCGCCGCTTCCTCGAAGCGGCCGGTCTGCAGCAGCACGACCGCTTGCTGGATCAGGGATTGGTTCATCGCGGGATTCTAGCGTGGCAATAAAAAGGCCGCGCGGCTTACGCCGCGCGGCCCAGGGTACAGCGGTCAATTCAACCTGCTTAGAAGTTCATCGTGTAGCGTGCCCACAGGTAACGGCCGACCGTATCGAAGGTCTGCACGTCGGTGTTGGCATTCAGCACGTTGTTCTGGAACAGGGTCTGCGGCTGCTTGTCGAACGCGTTGTCCAGGCCCACCTCGACCTTCGAGTTGAACCACGGCAGCGAGTACGCGGCGCTGAAGCTGTGCACCAGGTAGTCGTCGAAGCGACGGGCATAGCAGAACTCCGGCGCGAACGTCGCGTTGCAACCCGCGTCCGCACTGGTGCCCTGGCGCAGGTCGTTGCTGCCGATGTCGAAGCCGCTGACATAGCGGGCACGCCAGCTCAGGCCCAGGTCGCCCTTGTTCCAGTTGACGAACAGACGGCCGCGGGTGCGGGCGTACATGCCGTACGACGGGTTGTAGGTGCCGGCGATGTGCTTGACGGCATCGTCTTCGCTGAGCGGGTTGGTGTCGTTGTCGTAGCGATCGATATAGGTCGCGTCCAGGCCGAACAGCCAGCTGCCCCATGCGGTGTCAGGCAGGCGGTAGCGCACGGCCAGGTCGTAGCCCTGCGTGTCCAGGCGGCCCAGGTTGACGATCGGCTCGCGGATGAAGTCCACCTGGCCATCGCTGCGACGGTTGATGAATTCGCAGAACGGGTGGCTGTCATCGTTGTAGCAGGTGTCGACGACGGTCTGCGCATCGGCGCGGGTGATCGTGTCGTCCAGGTACAGGCGCCAGTAGTCCAGGCTGACCGACAGGCCGGGAGCCCACTGCGGGTCGTACACCACGCCCCACGAGAACGACTTGCCCGATTCCGGCTTCAGGTCGAAACCTGCCGCGACGGCACCGGACCACACGCCGTTGGACTGGCTGGTGGGCGCCGGGCCGATACCGCCGGCCGGGATGTTGGTGGCGCCTGCGCCCGCGCCGCACGCATTTTCGTGGTTACGCGGCGTGCCGGTGGCGCCGTAGCCTTCGCACTTGTCGTTGAGTTGCGGGGCGTTGCCCTGCGGGCCGTCGTACAGGTTGCCGATGGTCGGGGCACGGAAGACTTCCGCCACCGTACCGCGGAACAGCAGGTTCTCGATCGGACGCCATTCCACCTGCAGCTTGCTGTTGGTGGTGTCGCCGAAGGTCGAGTAATCCGAGTAGCGGCTGCCCAGCGTCACCGACAGCAGGTGCGCGAACGGCAGGTCGGACAGGATCGGCACGTACAGTTCGCCGTAGACTTCCGTCACGTCGTACTTGCCACCGACCGGGGACGAACAGGCTTCCTGCGAGATCATGCAGCGGCCGGTGTCGTCGGCGATCGCGATGTAGTCGACTTCGCTGCGCTGGTATTCCTCGCGCCATGCACCGCCGAACGCCAGCTGCACGGCACCGGCCGGCAGGCTGAACAGTTCGCCCGAGGCATTGGCCTCAAAGCTGCGGGTCTGGTACATGGTCGAGTAGACCGGACGCGCTTCCGCCGCCTGCATGGTGGCGATCGACTGCGGGTCGAAGATGTTGAAGATGTTGAGCGGCGTGCAGCCCGCGATGATCGCGCCCGGCGCACCGCACTTCACCACGCCATCGGTGTCCATGAAGGACGGGCCCAGGGCGTCGGTCAGGCTGGCGTAGTCCACGTAGCCGTAGCTGGTGTTCTCGCTGAAGTAGTGGCCGTAGTTGAAGGCGGCATCCCACTTCCAGCTCTCGCCCACGAAGCCTTCCAGGCCGGCGACGACCTGCGAGGTGGTGGTGTCGTAGTACGAACGGCGCTGGCCCAGCGAGGTCCAGCGGGTCAGGAACTGGTTGACGCTACCGTCAGCCGCCGGACCGAAGTTCTGGTCGAACGGGTTGTAGTAGTTGTCGGCCGAGATGACCACGCCGTCGCTGTTGGCGTCGAACGGCAGGGCCGCGATCGCGAAGTTGGACGAGGTCTTGTTGTGGTAGACCTCGGCGAACGCGTTGAGGTTGTCGGTGATCTGATAGTTCGCCAGGAAGAACGCATTGGTGCGCTCCTGCGGCGTCATGATCAGGTTGGTGGCCTGGTAGTTGTACGAGTCGCGCGCACCGTTGTAGCAGCGGAAGTCGCCGGTCGAGGTGCCGCTGGTGCCCGGGGTCAGCGTGACCGACGAGCAGCCGTACTGGGTTGCCAGCGCGCTGCCGGCCGGGAAGTAGATGCGGCCGTTCGGGTTGCGGCTGGAACCGAAGACGGTGACGTAACCGCTGTACAGGTACGTGGCGTCCTTCGAGAAATCACGATCGTTGGACGAGATGCCGTCGAACTTGTTGTAGTTCAGGCCGGCGATGATGTTGCCCTTGTCGCCCACCTGGCCGAAGGTGATGGAACCGCCGCTGCGCTGGCCGTCCTGCTTGCTCGGGGTGATGCCGAAGTCGACCGAAGCGGTCAGGCCGTCGAAGTCACGCCGCAGGATGAAGTTGACCACGCCAGCGACAGCGTCCGAACCGTACACGGCCGAGGCGCCGCTGGTCAGGATTTCGATGCGCTCCACGGCCGACGCCGGGATGGAGTTGACGTCGCTGTTGACAACGCGGCGGCCGTTCACCAGCAGCAGGGTGCGGGCCGAACCCAGGCCACGCAGGTCGATGGTGGACGAACCGTCACCGCCGCCGTTGTTGACCTGCGGGTTGGTGGGGGCGCCCGACATGGCCGGCATTTCCTGGATCAGGTCGCCCAGGGTCAGCTTGCCGGTCTGTTCGATGGCGGCGCGGTCGATCACGACGACGGGGCTGGCGGTTTCGGTTTCGACGCGGGCCACACGGGAGCCGGTCACCTGGATTGCATCCAGGGTCTTGGCGCCTTCGTTGGACTCCTGCGCGAAAGCGAAGCCGGTGCCGGCGGCGCTGGTCGCACCCACTGCCAGGGCAAAGCCGATGGCTTCGCGCAGCTTGGTGGTCTTGTGGTTCATTCTCTCTCCGGGTGACGTTGATAAAGCCCTAGGGATACCCTGCCGGCCGGCCAAAAAGCGGCGACCAAAGAGCGGGGGTGGCCCGATCATAGTCGGGGGCAGCGAAGAATTAAAGTGTTGTTAAGCGGCCAACATGTGGCAAAGCGCCCAGTCAGGACGGGCAAAGCAGCCCACGCGTTTCGGTGCTCTGCCTGAATAGGGGGGGGGTGCCCCAAAGCGGTGCGCACTATCCCCGAAGACGGGCGCCGGCCGGAGCACACGGTGCCGGGAGCGGCCCGTTTCGATTGCTTCATTAACACCGCGGGCAGCGTGACGTATCGGGATGGTTGCAAGGAGCCACCCATAAAAAACACGGCCCCTTTCGGGGCCGTGTGGGTACTGCCTACGCGGAGGCCGCGATCAGAACTTCTGCTGGTACTTCATGTACATGAAGCGGCCAATGTCGTACTGACCGTGATACGACACGTTCGCGCTGGGCTGGCTGTAGAACTGCGGGCCCTGGCGATCGAACACGTTGTTGGCACCGATCGCGATGGTCGCATTCCACGGGGCGCTCCAACGGAACTCCAGGTCGTTGAACGTGACCGAACCCATCTTGTTGACCGCACGCGTCTGTGCCGGGTTGGCGGCGACGAACGTCGGATCCGTGCACTCGTCGGGGAACAGCGCGGCAGAGAGGCAGGTTTCCTTCTGCGAGGAGTAGTAACGCGCACCCCACGTGGCGCCGAAGCTGCCCAGATTCCAGGTCACATTCGCGTTGGAACGGACGCGATGCGTGCCCAGGAAGCCCGGCGACGTGGCGTAGCCCACCAGTTGCTGCGGCAGCGTGAGCGGGTTGGTATCGGTCTTGATTTCATCCTTGCTGGTGTAGGTGGTCTGCCAGGTCAGGTTGAAGGTACCGAAACCTTCGGTCGCCAGTCGGTAGCTCAGGTCTAGGTCGTAGCCTTCGGTTTCACGGAAGCCGGCATTGATGCCAGTGAAGTTCAGGCTGTTGACGTAACCCAGCACCGGATCACGCGTGAAGTTGGTGCAACGCGACGCATCGCCCTGGATGTAGCAGTCGTTGAGCATCTGCGTGGGCGTATCGGCCACGATGGTGTCTTCGATGCGGATGTTCCACCAGTCCAGGCTCACGTTCAGACCTTCCAGGAAGCCGGGGCTCCAAACGACGCCGAAGGTCTTCGACTCGGAGGTTTCCGGGATCAGGTTCGGATTGGCGCCCGAGAAGAACGCCACCGGCGTCTGCGAGTTGGTGCCCGCTGCCGGGGTGAAGCCCTGCTGCAACTGGCGGAACGTCGCTGCATTGACGATGTCGCGCTGGCAGGCGGCATTGTTGCGAGCTGCACCGAAAGTGGTATCGCAGGGATCGGTGTAGAACGAGAACGTCTGCGAACCGCCGCCGTACAGGTCGGCGATCGTCGGCGCGCGGAAGCCCTCGGCGTAGGTGCCGCGGAACAGCAGCGAATCGATCGGCTTCCACTTGAAGCCGAACTTGCTGTTCAGCGTGTCGCCGAAGGTGTCGTAGTCCGAATAACGCGTGGCGATGCTGAAGCTCAGCTCCTGTGCGCCCGGCAGGTCGGCCAGCAGCGGGATCGCCAACTCGGCGTAGATTTCATCGACCTTGTAGCTGCCATCGGTCGGGCCGGCGGACAGAGTGGTCGAATTGCCGGTGACGGCCATGGCATCGGGAATGAACTCGCCCGATTCCTTGCGGCTTTCCACGCCGACCGCGAAGCCCAGGTCGCCGCCCGGCAGGGCGAACAGCGAGCCGGCCAGGTTGGCGGTGAACACTTCGGTTTCGGTCTCGCCCGACGAGTTCAGCGTCTGGAACAAGAAGTCGATCAGCGCCTGGTTGCCGGTCAGGCCACCATCGCCCACGCGACCGAACGGGATGAACGGATTCCACGGCACGCAGGATGCCAGCGGAATCGGGGCGGCCGCGGTACCGCACTGGACCACACCCTGGGCGTTGAGGAACGACGGACCCACCGCCTGGCCGACACGGGCCACGTTGAGGTTGCCGTAGTTTTCCTGGGTGACCTTGTTGTTGTTGTACAGGTAGCCCACATCCCAGTCGAAGATGCGCTCGCCGATATCGAAGCTGCCTTCCAGTCCGGCCGAGAAGCGCCAGTTGGTCGTCGTCGGGCGATCGACGCGCGGGATTTCCCACGTGCGGCGCCAGTAGTTGACAGTCTGCGGCGTGGCGTAGCCGTGGAAGGTGCCCACGGGGTTGTAGTAGCTGTTGATCGCCATGGTGGTGCCGGCGAAGGCCGCGCTCTGGAACGGGTAACCCGCCACCTGACGCTCAGCATCGCGCTGGCTGTACATCATGTTGCTGCGGAAGCGAACCGCATCATTGATGTCGAACACGCCGTCGACAAACAGCGAGCGGCTCTCAAGCGGCGTGCGCAGGTGCGTCTGCTGGTTGGTATTGCTCTTGTCCGTCGGCGAGCCGTTCGGGTCCGCAGCACTGGTACCGGTATTGGTGTTCAGCGCGTGGAAGTTGTTGATGTTGCGCCAGTCGGCGCCGGTGTTCAGTACGCGGTTGCCGCCGGCGGCCGCCGGCAGGTTGATCACGCCCCACTGGCTGACCGTGGTCCAGCCGCGGGTCGGATGCCACTGGCCCTGCGGGTACGCGGAGTACTCGCGGTCGCCCGACATCACTTCCTCTTCCTTGCGGTACTCCACGGCGGCGGTCAGCGAGCCGCGGTCACCGGTGAAGCCCATCACGAAGTCGGCACGGGTGGTTTCGCCGTCGCCTTCGCCGTACTGGCCGTAGTAGGCCTGGGCGGTGGCGCCTTCGAAGTTGGAGCGGGTGATGATGTTGACCACGCCGGCGATGGCGTCGGAGCCGTAGATCGAGGAGGCGCCGTCCTTCAGCACTTCGATGCGCTCGACCGCAGCGGTCGGGATCAGCGAAATGTCCTGCAGGCCGCTGGTGCTGATGCCCAGGCGCTTGCCGTTGACCAGGATCAGGGTGCGCGTGGAACCCAGGTTGCGCATGCTGATGAACTGGCCACCGACGTTTTCACCGGCCGACAGCGGCTGCGCGCGGCTGATGGCGGGTGCGCCGACGGCGGAGATGTTCTGCAGGATGTCGGCGACCGACTGGAAGCCCTGCTTTTCGATGTCCGCGCGGCTGATGGTCAGCACGGGAGCGGCGTTTTCGACGTCGACCTGGCGGATGCGCGAGCCGGTGACTTCGATGCGGTCCAAGGTGGTGGTTTCGGTCTGGCCGGACTCTTGCGCGAACACCGCACCGGTGCCCACAGCCGACACTGCGCCTACCGTCAGCGCGAACGAAATCGCGTCACGGAGCTTCGTGGTTTTGCAGTTCATTGTTTCTCTCTCCCGTAAGGGGTATCCCAAGGTGTCCCTCGAGGCGGTCAAACAGGCGACCACGAAACGAGGGGGTGCCCGGATACTAGTCGGCTTTTAACGAGAATTAAACCCGCGTGAAGACCGAAGGCGGATAGAGATAAGCTTAGTTACGTAATTGTGATGTCGAGCACGCATTGCTCACGGGTCGTGCGACCCTCGGTGCCACGCAACAAGATGCCAAGCGGCAGGCACGCGTATCCGCCGCGCTGCATCAGCACGGTGGCAGGGACTTAACAAGGGGGCGTTACAGGTCCTGCTCGTACCGGACGTAAGGCACGGTGCCTTCGTCGGCGTTCTCGTTGGTCAACGAGAAAGGATTCTTGCCGCGGGTGATGACGTTCTCGGCGCCGACGGTGAGCTGTCCGCTCCACGGCGTGCGCCAGGTCAGGCCCAGGCCGAGGCCCTCGAACTTGCCGGGCTGGCCGGGTACGTCGATGACGCGCCCGATGATGTTGGCGCTGAAGGGGCCGTAGCCGCCGCCGACGGTGAGGCTGCGGCTGTTCCAGCGGTCGGCCAGGGCAGGTAGGTCGGAAGCGGGCACCAGGGTGGCCTTCGCGACGGCGCCGCCGATGGAGACGAAGCCTTCGCGACCGATGTTCTTCTGCCCGAACACGGTCAGGTCGTTCTGCTCGACGCGGCCGGTGCCGCGCCCCGACGACAGCCAGGCGGGCAGGGTGTCGCGGCCGGTGCCGGCCGACAGGCCGAGCTTGCCGCCGGGGCGGCTGAGCACGGCCGAAGCGCTGACGCGCTGGCTTGCGTTGGTGTCGTCGCCCTCGTCGCCGAGCGTGGCGAGCATGCAGTGGCTGGCCAGGTTGCCGATGTTGCCGACCACGCCGGCCTTGCGGTTGCAGACCAGGCCCAGGGAGTCGCCGCTGTCCAGACCGAAGGCGGTGGTCAGCGAATTGCGGCCCAGGCGCCAGCGGGCACCGGCCTCGGCCTGGCCGGTCGGCTCGAGCAGCAGTACCGCCTCGACCTTGCCGTCGTTGTTCCAGATCGGCAAGGCGGTGGGCTGGGCGTCGGCGGCCGGTTTGCGCGTGCTCTTCTGCGCATGCGCGTCCGCTGCCACGCCGGAGGCGAGCAGCAGGGCAAGCGACAGTGACAGGCTACGCAGTTTCATGGCTCGCTTCAGACTCCTGGGTCGACCCGGAGTTCCCCTCCCGAAGGGGAACCGATGCTATGCCGTTTATGTTTCTTTAACAAGTCCCCGGGCGGCTTGCCGGCTGCCGGACTACTGCAGGCGGCTGGGCGCGTCCACATCGACCTTGGGCTGGCTGAAAAGTTCCGCGATCTGGGGAGGCGAAAACCGGTACTCCTGCCCACAGAACTCGCAACGCACTTCGACCACCCCATCGGCCAGTGCGGCCGTCGCCTCCTCTTCCCCCAACGACTGCAGCATGCTCTCGACCCGCTCGCGCGAACAAGAGCAACCGAAGCGAACTGGGCGCTGGGTCAGGATTTGCGGCGATTCCTCGTGGAACAGCCGGTGCAGCAGGTCCGGCACCGGCGTGGCCAGCAGCTCGGCCTCGCCCAGGGTGTCGAACAGAGCGCCTGTGCGGTTCCAGCCGTCGTCGTCGCCCTCGTCGCCGGGCAGCTTCTGCAGCATCAGACCACAGGCACAGTCGCCGTTGGCGGACAGCAGCAGCCGCGTGGGCAGCTGTTCGGACTGGCGGAAGTAGTCCTCGAAGGCTTCGGCCAGCCGGCTGGCCTCCAGGCCGACCAGGCTCTGGTAACGCTGCGGCTCGCGCGGATCCAGTCCCGGGTTCTCGATGGTGATGGCCAACAGGGCATCGTCGCCCAGGTCACGCAGGTCGCGCGGTGCGTCCTGGTCGGCGGACAGCTGCGCGATGCCGCGCACGGTGCCCGACGCCGTGCATTCGGCGAACAGGCTGCGCAGGCTGCCCTGGCTGCGCAACTGGATCGACAGCCGGCCGTCGACCTTGGTGTGGCCGGTGAACAACACCGCGGCCGCGCTGGCTTCGCCCAGCAACTCGCGCGTCGACGGCGGGTAGTCGGCACGGCTCGCCACGGCCTGCCAGGTGTCGTCCAGGCGCACGGCCACGCCGCGGACGCCGGCGGCGGGGAGCAGGAATCGGGTCAGGGTGTCGGCGGAGGCGTCAGTGGCCATGGGAATCCATGCGGGGAATGCGGGGCGGTCGCGTGTCTCGGCATAATGCCGTCGATGACACGTACGAAGGGAAACACCACGATGGGGGCAAGCAACGCCATCCTCAAGCGCCGGCTCGCCCGATGAGTGCAGCCGCTGTCGCCCACGTACCGCGCCGACGCCGCTGGTTCCGCTGGCTGCTGGCCCTGCCGTTCCTGTTCGCGGCCGCCAGCGTCCTGCAGGTCGTGGTGCTGCGCTTCGTCGACCCGCCGTTCACCGCCTTCATGGCGGCGCGCGTGTTCGAGGCCTGGGGGCAGGGCGAGTTCGGTTTCCGGCTGGCTTACGACTGGCGCGACCTCGACGAGATGGCGCCCAGCCTGCCACTGTCGATGGTGGCGGCCGAGGACCAGAACTTCGCCACGCACCATGGCTTCGACCTGGCGGCGATCGAGAAGGCGCGCGTGCACAACCGCAAGATGGTCGAGCGCGCCGAGAAGCGTGGGCGGCCGGTGACGCGCCTGCGCGGGGCCAGCACCATCAGCCAGCAGGTGGCGAAGAACCTGTTCCTGTGGCAAGGCAGCAACCGTGTCACGCGTTGGGCGCGCAAGGGGCTGGAAGCCTGGTACACGCTGCTGATCGAAACGCTGTGGTCGAAGCGGCGCATCCTGGAGGTGTATGCGAACGTCGCCGAGTTCGGCGATGGCGTGTACGGCGGGCAGGCCGCCGCGCGGCGTTACTGGGGCAAGGACGCGGCACGCCTGAGCGCCAACCAGAGCGCGCGCCTGGCCGCCGTGCTGCCGTCGCCTCGCCGGTACAGCGCCCAGCGTCCAGGCCCCTACGTGCAGCGGCGGGCGACGCGGATCGAGCGCCAGGTCCGGCAGATCGGCGGCACCGGCTACCTGGAGGCGTTGCCATGAGCGGCGCGTCGCCCTGGCAGGTCACCGTGGTGGTGGCGGCCTACAACGAGGCGCAGTCGCTGCCGCTGCTGCATCCGCGCGTGATGGCGGCGCTGGATGCACTGAAAGGCGTACAGGGGCGCGTGCTGTATGTCGACGACGGCAGCCGCGATGCGACGTGGACGGTGATGCGCACGCTGGCGGCGAACGATCCGCGCGTGTCGGTGCTGCGGCTCTCGCGCAATTTCGGCAAGGAGGCGGCGCTCACGGCGGGACTGGACCGCGTCGAGACCGGCGCGGCGTTGATCCTGGATGCCGACGGGCAGGATCCGCCGGAGCTGATCGGCGACTTCGTGCGCGAATGGCAGGCCGGCTACGACAACGTCCACGGCACCCGCATCGCGCGCGATGGCGAGGGCTGGCTGAAGCGCGCCACGGCGCATGCGTTCTACCGGGTGATCGGCCGCCTGTCGAAGACGCCGATCCCGGCCGACACCGGCGACTTCCGCCTGCTGTCGCCGCGCGCGCTGGCGGCGCTGCGCGAACTGCGCGAGCGCCACCGTTTCATGAAGGGGCTGTTCGGTTGGGTGGGCTTCAACCAGAGGGCGCTGCCCTACCATCGCGAAGCGCGCGTGGCGGGCCGCAGCAGCTTCGGCTTCTGGAAGCTGTGGAACTTCGCGCTGGAAGGCATCACCAGTTTCACCACCGCGCCGCTGCGGATGGCCACCTACATCGGCGTGCTGACCGCGTTGCTGGCCTTCGCCTTCGCGCTCTACATCGTCGGCAAGGCCCTGCTGTTCGGCGATCCGGTCGCGGGCTGGCCGACGATGATGACGGTCATCCTCTTCCTGGGCGGCATGCAGCTGGTGGCGCTGGGCCTGATCGGCGAATACCTCGGTCGCCTGTACGAGGAATCCAAGCAGCGGCCGCTGTACCTGGTGGATGCCTGGCAACCTGCCTCGGCAGGAGTATCCTTGGTCGGGCCAGATCGACCCGCTCCCCTTTCCGGAGATCGCCATGCGCACGGTTCGTCAGTTGCTGGGGGCCAAGGCCCCTGAAGTCTTCTCGGTGTCGCCCGACGCGTCCGTCCTCGATGCCATCCGGCTGATGGCCGAGAAGGGCGTCGGCGCGGTGCTGGCCATGCAGGGGCCGCGGCTGTGCGGCATCGTGTCCGAGCGCGATTACGCGCGCAAGGTCGTCTTGCAGGGGCGCTCGTCTTCTAACACGCCGGTGCGCGACATCATGACGGCGAAAGTGGTGACGGTGCGGCCGGACGACAGCGTCGACCATTGCATGCAGGTGGTCACCGAGCACCGCATCCGCCACCTGCCGGTCGCGGAGGGCGAGGCCATCGTCGGCGTCATCTCCATCGGTGACCTGGTCAAGGCGGTGATCGAGGACCAGCAGGTGGAACTGGACCAGCTGCAGCGCTACATCGCCAGCTGACTCACCCTACTTCGCGTACTGCCCGCCGCAGGCACTGTCCTCGCCGGGGCCGACCTCGAGCGTGGCCAGCAGTGCGGCCGGGGGCGCGATGCTGCCCAGCGCCACCGCCACTGCGCCTCGCAGTCCCAGGCGCTTGAAGTCCGGGCGGAACGACGGATCCTTGAACGTGCCGCCGACCACCAGCGGCGAGCGCAACGCGAGGATGCTGCGATCCTTCGGGCGCGGGCGCATTTCCAGATCCAGCGTCTCGTCCTTCAGGCTGATCTGGCCCTTGCCGATGATGATCGTGTCGGTGGTGTCGAAGGCGAGCGTGCGCGCCTGCATCACGCCATCCTTCACCGCAAAATCGCCGAAGGCACAGCGCACCGGCACCGTCTTGTCCCGGGTGACCAGGAACTTCAGGGCTTCGGCGATATCCAGGCCGGCCAGTTCCATCAGCAGGTTGCTGATCTGTCCGCGTCCCATGCCGAGCGCGATGTCGCCATCCGCGGTCCCGAGGATCCCGGCAATGGAGTTGCCGGTGCCCGTCACCTTGATGTCGCCGCCGATGCGGCCGATGGCCGTCTTGGTCAGTTCGGCCTGCGGGAACAGCTCGCCCAGGTCCAGTCCGCGCGCGGCGATGGTCGCCTGCGTGCGGATGGTGTCGCTGCGTGCATCCATGCGGATCTGTGAACGGATGTCGCCCTGCGCCACGCCGAAGTTCAGCGGCTCCAGCCGCAGCAGGCCGGCGTCGAGCAACAGATGCGCATCCATGTCCTCGATGGGAAGGCGGGGAGCGTTGATGCGCTGTGCCTTCCAACGGACGTCGGCGTCCATCGCACGTAGCTTGATCAGGTTGTAAGGCGTATCGGGCAGCAAGCGCGCGTCCGTGGCCAACGCAGCGGCTTCTGCGCGCTGCTGGGCGTTGCTGGCCTCGCCCCCGCCCGTTTGCGGCGGCGCGCCGACGAACCCGGCCAGGTCATCGAAGTCCAGTCGCTTCGATACCAGGTTCGCGGTAAGCAGTGGACGCTCACGACCTACCGTCACGCTCGCCGATCCAGCCAGGTCGCTGTCGCCGACCACGCCGGTGAACCCGTCGTAGCGCCACGTGTCGCCATCGCGGGTGAAGCGCCCGTCCAACCGGTACGGCGGCGTCGGCGGCGTGGCAATGCCGATCAGCGGGAACAGGTCTTCCATGTCCTCGCCCGCCAGCCGCAGCTGCAGATCGAAATCGCGCAGGCGGAACGGGTCGGTGAGCGTGCCGCGCGCATGCGCGCGCGTCGGGCCCGCGGTCGCGCGCAGGTCGATGCGGTAGGGCTTGTCGGTGTCGCGCAGCGCGAGGGGCGAAGCGACCTGGCCTTGCAATGACAGCGCGTTGCCTGCCCAACGGCCCTTGCCCTTCAGTTCGACGGCCGAAGGTTCGTCGGCTTTCGGCTGCCGGATACTGGAAAGCCGGATGTCCAGATCAGTCTTGCGTGCGCCGTCCAAGAACAGCAGGCGTCCGTCATCGATCCAGAGGTCGCGGTACTGGGTCCGACCTTTGCCGGTGGTGTCGCCGAACACCCAGTTGCCCACGCCTTCGGGTCCACGTTCCAGTCGCATCTGCGGCCGGGTCAGGTGGATGCGCGGGATGCGGGTCTGGCGGCTGAAGATCAGCGGGAGCACTTCCACGCTCATTTCGGCGCGGTCGGCGGCCGCCATCACGGGCACCTTCGACCATGCGGCATTGCCGAACGTCAGCGCGTCCGCGCGCACCGTCGTCACCCGGCCCAGGTCCACGTCCAGATTGCCGGCTATGTGGAAACTACGGCCGGTCTGCCATTCGACGACGCGTTCGATGGGGCGCCGCAGCCAGTTCCACTCGAACAGGATGGCCACCACCACGATCACCGCCGCCAGCACACCCAGCGTGACGGCGCCGGTGCGCGACAGCGGGCGCAGGGCGAAGCGACGGCGGGGTTGGGGTGCATCGTGCATGACCCCATCCTCGGCCGCGCGGTGTTCACGTGCCGCGAAACGCGGGGTCAGCGGTTCACGCGCGGGACACGAACGTGGACGCGCAGTTCACGCCAGGCGCGGCGACAACACCTGCTGGGTCACGGCGACGAAGTGGCAGACGCTGCCGCCGATCACGAACAGGTGCCAGATCGCATGCGAGTAGCGGATCGATTCGCGATGGTAGAAAAAGGTGCCCAGCGTGTAGAACAGGCCGCCGGCCAGCATCCATCCCAGCGTCACCAGGTCGACCGAGGTCAGCAGCGGCTTGATCGCCACCACCACCAGCCAGCCCATCGCGATGTAGATGATCGTCGACAGCAGCTTGAAGCGGCCGGTGTAGAACAGCTTGAACACCACGCCGGCGAACGCCAGCGTCCAGATCGCGATGAACAGGCCCCAGCCCCAGGGGCCGCGCAGGCCGATAAGGGTGAAGGGTGTGTAGGTGCCGGCGATCAGCAGGTAGATCGCGCAGTGGTCGAAGACCTTCAGCCGTCCTTTCGCCACCGGGTGCTGGATGGCGTGGTACAGCGTGGAGGCGGTGTACAGCAGCAGCAGGGTCACGCCGA
Source organism: Pseudoxanthomonas sp. Root65 (assembly GCF_001427635.1). NCBI lineage: Bacteria > Pseudomonadati > Pseudomonadota > Gammaproteobacteria > Lysobacterales > Lysobacteraceae > Pseudoxanthomonas > Pseudoxanthomonas sp. Root65. The sequence goes on along the minus strand of NZ_LMHA01000001.1, from coordinate 413,838 downwards.
AGACGATGGACGCGCCCAGCTGCCAGCCATCGCCATGGATTGCGGCCAGGGTGATCAGCACTGCGCTGCCGGCCAGGGCCAGCAACGCGCCGAGGCCATGCGTCAGTGCGCTGGCGATCTCGTCGCGCAGGTCGATCAGGTGGTCGGCGCGCTTGCGGGCGCGCAGGGTGCGCAACGGAGTGGGGTCGGTACTCATGGCGACAAAACTACCGCAACGCAGCAACCGGCGCATCCCTGCGCCCGCCGTGGATTCAGCATGGCCGAGCCGACAGACGGTTTGATCGACACCGATAAGCGCGGATAACGGCAGATAAAGCCTTTCTCATCGGCTTTATCCGCTTTTATCCGTGTCTGCCTTCTTCGGCCGCTCGGTCGAGATTGGCGCCGCTCCTGCAGAAGCGCCGTCAGCCGAGGTCGACGCTGTGGGCGTGCTCGCGGGTCGCCAGGAACTGCACGTCCGGCGCGCGTTCCTGCGCCAGCTGCAGGTTCACCCGCGTCGGCGCCAGGTAGACCAGCTCGCCGGCCGCGTCCAGCGCCAGGTTCATGGCGTTCTTGTCACGGAATTCCTCGAGCTTCTTCGCGTTGTCGCAGCGGATCCAGCGCGCCGTGGCCACGCTGACGTTCTCGAACGACGCATCCACGCCGTACTCGTCCTTCAGCCGGTACGCCACCACGTCGAACTGCAGCACACCCACCGCGCCGAGGATCAGGTCGTTGCTCATCAGCGGACGGAAGAACTGGGTGGCGCCTTCCTCGCTCAACTGGGCCAGACCCTTCTGCAACTGCTTGAGCTTGAGCGGGTCGCGCAGGCGCGCGCGGCGGAACAGTTCCGGCGCGAAGTTCGGGATGCCGGTGAACGACAGCGCCTCGCCCTCGGTGAAGGTGTCGCCGATGGAGATGGTGCCGTGGTTGTGGATGCCGATCACGTCGCCCGGGTACGCCTCGGCGGCGATCTCGCGGTCGCTGGCCATGAAGGTCAGCGCGTTGGCCAGCTTCATCTCCTTGCCGGTGCGCACGTGGAAGGTCTTCATGCCGGCCTCGAAGCGGCCCGAACACACGCGCATGAACGCCACGCGGTCGCGGTGCTGCGGGTCCATGTTGGCCTGGATCTTGAAGACGAAGCCGGTCAGCTTGTTCTCCGCCGGCTGCACCTTGCGGCCGGTGGTCTCGCGCGGCTGCGGCGACGGCGCGTGCTCGACGAAGAAGTCCAGCAGCGGCTGCACGCCGAAGTTGTTGACGCCCGAGCCGAAGAACACCGGCGTCTGCTTGCCCTCGAGATACGCCTGCTTGTCGAACGGATGGCTGGCGCCTTGCACCAGTTCCAGTTCGTCGCGCAGCTGCGCCAGCATCTCCTCGCCGATCTTCTCGGCAAGGCCGGGCGCGTCGAGCGACGGGAAGATCGTCGAATCCTGGCGGGTGAAGTTGCGGCCCGGCTCGTACAGGTGCACCTCGCCGGTCAGCAGGTGCACCACGCCTTTCAGGCGCTGGCCCATGCCGATCGGCCAAGTGACCGGCGCGCACTGGATGCCGAGCACGCTTTCCACTTCGTCCAGCAGGTCGATCGGGTCCTTGCCCTCGCGGTCCAGCTTGTTGATGAAGGTCATGATGGGCGTGTCGCGCAGGCGGCAGACTTCCATCAGCTTGATCGTGCGTTCTTCCACGCCCTTGGCCACGTCGATGACCATCAGCGCGCTGTCCACGGCGGTGAGCACGCGGTAGGTGTCCTCGCCGAAGTCGGCGTGGCCCGGCGTGTCCAGCAGGTTGACGATCTTGCCTTCGTACGGGAACTGCATCACCGACGAGGTCACTGAGATGCCGCGCTCCTTTTCCAGCGCCATCCAGTCGGATGTCGCATGGCGCGCGGCCTTGCGGCCCTTCACCGAGCCGGCCATCTGGATCGCGCCGCCGAACAGCAGCAGCTTCTCGGTCAGCGTGGTCTTGCCGGCGTCGGGGTGGGAAATGATGGCGAAAGTGCGGCGACGTGCCGCTTCGGGCGCCACGGGGCTGTTCGGATCGGACATGGGGCGGGCGCCCGGACGGGCGTGGCGGAAGCAGGGAAGGGCGCGATTATAGCGGGCTGCGCCGGCCGGATCGCCGGGGTGGGCTCAGCGGCTGGCCGGGAACTGCAGCTGCCCCAACGGCCCGAACATGCGGAAGGGCACCGATTCCAGCCGCATGCCGCGGTTGGCCTGCACCACGAAGTGCAGGTGCGGTGCCGTCGAGAAGCCGGTGTTGCCGGACAGGCCGATGTACTGGCCCTTGCTCACGTACTGGCCCACGCGCACCTGGGCGCCCTCGGCCTTCAGGTGGGCGTACAGCGCCATGCTGCCGTCGGGGTGCAGGATGCGGATGAAGTTGGCGCGGCCGCCGTACTTTTCGCGGTTCAGGCCGGCCTTGTCGAAGTCCGACTCCACCTGCATCACCAGCCCTTCGCGTGCGGCGACGATCCGCGTGCCTTCGGGCACGGCGAAATCGATGGCGTGCAGGTTCTGCGCGTCGCTGTGGCTGAAGCGTCCGCCCGGCCCCTGGTCCACGCGCACGCGGCCGTAGTCGAACGGCAGGCGGTACTCGTAGTCCTGCGGCTGGCTGGCCGGATCGCCGGGCATGCCGTCCAGGGTGAGCTCGAAATCGCCGCCGCGCAGCGGATCGGTCACGCTGATGTCGGCGACCCGCACGCTGCTGCGCGCCGGCACCACCGCACGGGCGGGCAGGGCGGGGGCGCTGCGCACATCGCGCTGGCGGCGGAAGCCCAGTTGCACTTCCACCGGCCCGTGCATCAGGTTGTCGGCCCAGGCTTCGTAGCGCGCGCCCTGTTTCTCCAGGCGCAGCCGCACCAGCGCACTGGGCGGATTGCGGAAGCGCATGACGTCCAGGCCGCTGCCGGCCAGCTGCTCCGGCGGGGGCGGCTGGTCGCCGTACTGGGTGTAGCCCTGCTTGTCCTTCCAGCGGTACAGGCGGGCGGCGTCCGCCCCGCCGACGCTGCCGACCAGCACGGCGACGCCGCAGGCCAGGGCCAGCAGGCGCGCCTTCACCGCGGACAATCGCCTTGCAGGTCGAGCGCGCGGGCGATGTCGCGCAGGTCGAAGGCCGCCAGCGACACGTCGTTGTGGAGGGCGAACAGCGCGCCGGCCGGGAAGCGCGGAGTGGGCATGGCGTAGACGGTCTCACCGTCGGTGTTGGCGGTCACGTTGCCCGAGAACACGCCGGCCGGCGCCAGCGTGGCGCGCTCGAACAGGCGGAAGCGGGTGGGCGTCAACTGGTCCACCGCCACCCAGTAGCCGCTGTCGGCGCTGCACGACCATAGCGCGATGCCCTCGGCATCGGCGTCGAACACCGGCAGGCTGTGGCGGTTGTAGGTGCCGGTGGCCAGCCGGTAATCGCGCAGCGTGGACCCTACGCGGCGGTCCTCTTCGGCGACCAGCAGGCGCCCGTGCGCCGGGTCGCCGGCGATCGACTCGACCATGCGCAGCGCGCCGGCGGGGCCGGTATCGCCGAACTGGCCGAGCAGCTGGGTTTCCAGCGTGCCGCCGTCCTCCACCCGCACCCGGAACCGCTTCACCCGGCCGTCCAGTTCCGCCATCGGCGGCAGGGTCATGGTGCGGAAGTCGGCCATGTAGCTGTCGGTGACGAACAGCTCGAGCTCGCCGGGCGCCGCCTCGTGCACCCACAGGCCGTAGGGCGAGCGCAGCACGTCGGCGCCGAACGCGCCGAGCGGCGCGAACTCGGGCAGGCGGAACGCCTGCACGCGATGGTTGTCGCGTTCGGCCACGAACAGCAGATCGCCGAACACGGCGATGCCGTTGGGTCGGTTGAACTGGCCCACGGCGCTGCCGGGTCCGCCCACGGTGCGCAGTCGCTGGCCGCTGTCGGCATCGTAGAGGGCCAGCCGATGGGTCGCCTTGGCGGTGGCGATCAGCCAGACCTGGCCGTCTTCGGTGGGCCAGGCGACCAGCGAGTCCAGCTCGTCGCCGGCGACGGGTTCGGAGACCCAGACCTCCGCGATGACCGCATCGGCGGCGGTTTTCGGGGCCGGGGCGGGTGGGGTGGAGGTGTGCAGCGGGGCGGTGGAGCAGGCGGCCAGGCAGGCCACGCAGAGAGCGCCAAGGACGGATTTCAATGTCATGTAAGGAATTATGCGGCATTGCCGCACCGGCCGGCAGCGCGACCGCCGTCAATATTCATCGCTTCATCCGAATAAAGCGATTGACATCCGCGGCAGAGGCGGGCAAAGTCCGTCCACCATCGAGACCGGCAGAGGGACAGGCCCGAAGAAGCCGGGGCAGCCAGCGACGCGCAAGCGCCGTGGTGGTGCCAAATCCTGCGGGGACCTCAGCGTCTGCCGGAAGATGGTTCGTACCGTGTCCTCAGCACGGCGAACGCGAGCTCCGCGAAGCTCGGTGGTGCAGTCCCGTCCCGCAAGGGATCACGCCCACCGGATGCCGCCATGAGTTACGCCAGTCCCGCCCTGAACCGCCTGCCCGAACCGTCGTCGATCGACGGTTTTCCGTTCCCGTCCACGCAGGACGACGGTCCGCGCGCGCTGCGCGGCGAAGTGGTGGTGGAACTGGCCATGCGCCACGCCGGCACGCGTGCGGTGACCCTGCGGTACGAACTGCAGGGGCCGGCCGGCGCGCCGGTCGTGTTCGTCGCCGGCGGCATCTCCGCGCATCGCCACCTGGCGGCCAGTGGGGTGTTTGCCGAAAGCGGCTGGCTGAACGAGCTGGTCGGCGCGGACCGCGCGCTGGACCCGTCGCAGCGCCAGCTGCTCGCCTTCGACTTCGTCGGTGCCGACGGCCGCCTCGACGCGCCCATCGACACCGCCGACCAGGCCGACGCCATCGCCAGGCTGCTGTCGGCGCTGGGCGTTGCGCGGCTGGAGGCCTTCGTCGGCTATTCCTACGGCGCGCTGGTCGGCCTGCAGTTCGCCGTGCGCCACGCCGAGCGCCTGAAGACGCTGGTCGCCGTCAGCGGTGCGCACCGCGCGCATCCGTATGCCGCCGCCTGGCGTGCCCTGCAGCGCCGTGCGGTGACGCTGGGCCAGCTGCAATGCGCCGATGCGCAGGGCCTGTCGCTGGCGCGCCAGTTCGCCATGCTCAGCTACCGCACCCCGGAAGAATTCGGCGAGCGCTTCGATGCCGCCCCGGAGATCGTCAACGGCCGCGTGCGCGTGGCCGCCGAGGATTACCTGGACGCCGCCGGCGCGCAGTACGTGGCGCGCACGCCGGTGACCGCCTATGTACGCCTGTCCGAATCCATCGACCTCCACCGCGTCGATCCCGCCGATGTCCGCGTGCCCACGCTGGTGGTCGCGGTGGAAGGCGACCGCCTGGTGCCGCTGTCCGATTCCGTGTCGCTGGTCGAAGGCCTCGGCACGCTGGGCCAGCTGCGCGTGCTGCGCTCGCCGTACGGCCACGACGCCTTCCTGAAAGAAACCGACCGCATCGATTCCATCCTCACCTCGGCCCTGCGCGCCGCCGGAGACCTCGCATGAGCAGCTACGCCCCCACCGATACCGACGCGCCCTGTCGTCCCGCCACCGCCGCCGTGCGCGCCGGCATCGACCGCGACACCGCCTATGGCGCGGTGACGCCGCCGATCGTGCTGTCGTCGAACTTCAGCTTCGCCGGCTTCGCGCAGAAGCGCGAATACGACTACACCCGCAGCGGCAACCCCACCCGCGACCTGCTGGCCGAAGCGCTGGCCGACCTGGAAGGCGGTGCCGGTGCCGTCATCACCGCCACCGGCATGGGCGCCATCACGCTGGTGTTGAACGCGCTGCTGGAGCCGGGCGACCGCCTGGTGGTGCCGCACGACGCCTACGGCGGCAGCTGGCGCCTGTTCAACGCGCTGGCGAAGAAGGGCCACTTCGAGCTGATCACCGCCGACCTGACTGATCCGCGCTCGCTGGCCGACGCGCTGGCGCAGTCGCCCAAGCTGGTGCTGATCGAAACCCCGTCCAACCCGCTGCTGCGGATCACCGACCTGCGCTTCGTCATCGACGCCGCGCACAAGGCCGGCGCGCGCACGGTGGTGGACAACACCTTCCTGTCGCCGGCATTGCAGACGCCGATCGCCTTCGGCGCCGACGTGGTGCTGCATTCCACCACCAAGTACATCAACGGCCACAGCGACGTGGTCGGCGGCGCGGTGATCGCCCGTGATGCCGACACGCACCAGCAGCTGGTGTGGTGGGCGAACGCGCTGGGCCTGACCGGTTCGCCGTTCGACAGCTTTCTGACCCTGCGTGGCCTGCGCACGCTGGATGCACGCCTGCGTGCGCACCAGGAGAACGCCAACGCCATCGCCGCGCTGCTGGACGCGCACCCGGTAGTGTCGAAGGTCTACTTCCCCGGCCTGGCCGCGCATCCGGGCCACGCCGTCGCGGCGCGCCAGCAGAAGGGCTTCGGCGCCATGCTGAGCGTCGAACTGGAGGGCGGCGAAGACGCGGTGCGCGCTTTCGTCGACGGCCTGCGCTACTTCACCCTGGCCGAATCGCTGGGCGGCGTGGAGAGCCTGGTCGCGCACCCGGCCACGATGACGCATGCGGCGATGACCCCGGAAGCGCGCGCCAAGGCCGGCATCACCGATGGCCTGCTGCGCCTGTCGGTCGGCATCGAAGCGACCGACGACCTGCTGGCCGACCTCAGCGCCGCGCTGGCGCGCGCCGAGGCCGTTGCCGCGGAATCCAAACGCAAACTCGCCGACGCATGAGCACCGTCGTCCGGCTCGCGACCGCGCCGCGTACCGCGCCGAAGCTGGCGCTGCTCGGCACCGGCGTGGTGGGCAGTGCGTTCGTGGCGCGCTACGAGCGCTTGCAGGAACGCGCGCTGCCCGTGCCGGCGCTGGCCTGGCTGGCCAACTCGCGCGCGCTGCAGGCCTGCGGACGCTCGGCCCGGGAGGCATTGGAGGCTGCCAACCTGTCCGCCGCCCATGACGGCGACGTGCCGCCGTGGGCGGAGGGCGAGGCGCTGCGGGCGGGCGACATCGTGGTGGATGCGACCGCCAGCGACAGCGTCGCCGACTGGCATGCCGAATGGCTGTCGCGTGGCGTGCATGTGGTGACGGCCAACAAGCTCGGTGTCGGCGGTGCATGGTCTCGCGCGCAGGCCATCGCGCGCGCGCGCGCCGGCTCCGGCGCCCGCTACGGCGATGCCGCCACCGTCGGCGCCGGCCTGCCGCTGCTGCGCAGCCTGCGCGCGCTGGTCGCTGGCGGCGACCGCATCCATCGTGTCGAAGGCGTGCTGTCCGGTTCGCTGGCGTGGCTGTTCAACCACTATGACGGCATGCGCGCGTTTTCCGGCTTCGTCCGCCAGGCGCGGCAGGCCGGCTACACCGAACCCGACCCGCGGCTGGACCTGTCCGGCGAAGACGTGCGCCGCAAGCTGCTGATCCTCGCCCGCGCCGCCGGGCTGCCGTTGCAGGCCGAGGACGTGCGCGTGGATTCGCTGGTGCCGGCGGAACTGGCCGCGCTGCCGCTGCCTGCGCTGGACGCGGCATTGCCGCAACTGGACGCGCCCCTGGCCGCGCGGTTCAAGGAGGCCTACCGCAACGGCGCGCGCCTGCGTTTCATCGGCCGCTTCGATGCCGAACGGGCGAGTGTCGGCCTGCAGGCGTTGCCGCTGGACCATCCGCTCTGCGGTGGCGGCGGCACCGACAATCGCGTGGCGATCTACAGCGACCGCTATCCCGACCAGCCGCTGGTCATCCAGGGGCCGGGTGCCGGTGCCGACGTCACCGCCGCCGCGCTGCTGGACGACGTGCTTGCGATCGGCGAGTGAGTCGAGAGAAGTGAGGAGTGAGGAGTGAGCCGGCGGCGCGGGGAGGCAGGAGCAAGCGCTTTCACTCAGTCCTCACTCCTCTCCGCTCACTCCTGCATGTCCCGTCTCACTGCAGCGCGTCGAGCAGGGCGCCGTTGAAGCGCGCCGGATCCTCGACCTGCGGCGAGTGGCCCAGCTCGGCGAACTCCACCAGCGTTGCGCCCGGGATCGCCGCCGCTGCGCGCTTGCCGAGCACCGGATAGTCGCCGATGCGTTGCGCCACTTCGGGCGAGGCGAGGTCCTTGCCGATGGCGGTACGGTCCTTCTGGCCGATGAAGAGCGTGGTCGGTACCGCGATCTGCGGGAGTTCATGGACCACCGGCTGGCTGAACACCATGTCCGAGGTCAGCGCCTGGCTCCACGCCACCACCTCGCGTCCCTCACCGGCGTACATGCCGCCGAGCATCCGCACCCAGCGCTCGTACGCGGGCTTCCATTCGCCGCCGTAGTACACGGTGCGCTGGTAGTCGCGGATGCTGTCGAACGAGGTCTTCTGCTCGCGTGCGTGCCAGGCGTCGACGCTGCGCCACGGCACGCCCTCGGCCTTCCAGTCCTCCAGCCCGATCGGATTGACCAGCACCAGCCGTTCCGTCGCCGCCGGATACTGCAGCGCATAGCGGGCGGCGAGCATGCCACCCATCGAGTGGCCGACGATCACCGCACGCTCGATGCCCAGCGAGGCGAGCAACGCGTGCGTGTTGGCCGCCAGTTGGCCGAACGAATACTGGTAGCCCGGCGGCTTGCTCGATTTGCAGAAGCCGATCTGGTCCGGCACGACCACGCGGTAACCGGCGTCGACCAGCGCGGCGATCGCCGCTTCCCAGGTGGCCGCGCAGAAGTTCTTGCCATGCAGCAGCACGACGGTGCGGCCGTTCGGCGTGGCCGGCGCGATGTCGAGATACGCCATCTCCAGCGGCTGCGCCTGCGAGGTGAACGCGTACGTGCGCACCGGATGCGGATAGTCGAAGCCTTCCAGGCGGGCGCCATAGGTCGGCAGAGAACTGGCGTGCGCCGTGGCGGCAGCCAGCAGAAACGCCGCCGTGGCGAATATCGAGGGAAACATCTTCATGCGGGCGCTTCCGCGACAGGGCAGGCCATCGTAACGCGAGGGTGTCGCGGCGCCGTCACACCCGCGGCGGTGCCGGCGGCGAAGGCGTCGGATGATGCGGGCCACGCAGCACCAGATGGCCGCGGCGGACCAGTTCGCCGGGGTCGCGCCGCAGCAGGTCGGGATCGAGCGACGGCAACGGCAGCGGCGTCGCTTCGTATAGGGCCCAGCCGTTGCGGCCATGCGCCTTGACGTCGTAAAGCGCGCGATCCGCCAGCGAGACCAGCTGCTCCCAGCCCAGCAGGTCGGGTGCGTCGGGGAACGGCGGATAGCCGATCAGTCCCAGCGACGCAGTCACCTGCAGCCGCGCGCCCGACACCTCCACCGGTTCGGCGGCGATTGCCGTGCAGATGCGGCGACCGAGCGCGTGCAGTTCGTGGCGCGGCATGGGCCGGAACACCATCAGGAATTCCTCGCCGCCCCAGCGGATGACGTAGTCGCCATCTCGCGACAGCGTGCGCAGGCGGTGCGCCACCGTCTGCAGCACATGGTCGCCGACCTGGTGGCCGTGGCCGTCGTTGATCGACTTGAAGTGGTCGATGTCGAGCAGCGCGAACGCCAGCACGTCCACGCCGGCGGCGAAGCCCGGCGTGCGCTGGTAATAGGCGATGTCGGCGGGCAGTTGCCGGGTCAGGTAGCGGCGGTTGTGCAAGCCGGTCAGCGGATCGGTGAGGCTGATCGCCTCCAGTTGCCGGTTGGCCTGCTGCAGGTCGCGCGTGCGCTGCTGCACCAGGCGCTCCAGCGCCACGCGGCGGTTGTGGTGGCGGCGCAGCACCCAGCGGTTGGACAGCAGTACCAGGATGCCCAGCGCGATGGCCAGCAACAGGTAGAACCACGCGCTTTCATAGAAGTAGGGTGTAATGGCGAAGGCCTGCGTGGCGGCGGCGCGTCCGGATACGCCGCTGTTGTTGGTGCCCAGCACCTCGAACACGTAATGGCCCGCCGGCAGGTTGGTGTAGGTGGCGCTGCGCTGGTGCGGGTCGTCCAGCAGCTTCCAGTCGTCGTCGTAGCCCCTCAGGCGATAGCGGATGTCGATATGGTCCGACGCCTGGAAGCTGAGCGTAGTGAACTCGAAGCGCAGGTCGCGCGCGGCGCTGGGCAGTGCCCATTCCGTCGCGCGTTCGGCGGGTCGCCATTGTCCCTGCACCTGCACGCGTTCGATCACCGATTCGGGCACATAGTCGTTGGCCAAGGGCTGGTCGGTCGCCATCACCACCACCCCGTCGCGGGTCGGCAGCCACAGCGCGTTGTCGGCCATGAAGCCGCGGCTGTTGCCGGCGCCGTTGCAGCAGTCTCCCTTCTGGCCGCCGTGGCGGTCGCCGCGCTCGTTGAGCAGCGTCCGCGCAGTCACCTTGAACGTGGGGTTATCGGCGGCGCCCAGCAGGTCGGCCACCGACACCCGGTAGATGCCACGCAGACCGCCTGCCCACAGAAAACCGCGGGTGTCCTCGGCGAAGAAGAACGGCGCATTCGCCGGTATCCCGCGCGCCTTGTCCAGGCGCGTCCAGCGGCGGCCGTCGAACAGCAGCATCATTTCCTCCGACAGCGCACCGGCCAGCCACTGTCCGCCGGCCAGTTCGTGCAGGGAGACGATATGCGATGCGTCCAGTCCCGTTCCGGTCAGCGGAACCGCGACCAGGCGCTCGTCGACGAATTCGTACAGCCCGCTCTGCGTGCCGACCAGCAAGCGGCCATCGCGCGTTTCCAGCAGCACGCGCACGCGCACGTCGCGCAGGCCGGCGCGCTCGCCGTAGTGGTGCAGACGCTCGCCGTCCTGCCATCGGTACAGGCCGGTGCTGGTCGCGAACCACAACCGGCCATGGCGGTCGCGCACGATGCCGTTCACCTGTGCGGCATCCATCGCTGCCAGCGCACGCGGCCGCTGTATGCGGCCATCGCGATACAGCGCGGCGCCGTCGCGCGTGCCGATCCAGGTCTGCCCGTGCTCGGGCAGCAGGCTGTAGGCGGCCGGGTGCGGCAGCTCGCTGCCCTTGACCAGCGAGCGGAAGCGGCCGTTCTCCAGCACGCTCACGCCGTCGTCGCTGCCCACCCAGACGCGGCCATCCGGCGCCTGTGCGATGGACCACAGCAATGGCTGCCGCAGGCCCTCCGCACGGCTGTAGCGGCGGGTCCAGCCATTCCACGTCCGGCTGGCCCCTTCGCTGTTGCTGCCCAGCCACAGATTGGACTCGCGGTCCTCATAGAATGCGCGGATCTCCGCCAAAGGCCCGGTCGCGTCGATCCGCTCCAGCAGGCGGCCCTTCTGCAGCCGGTACAGGGTGTCGCGGGTGCTGGCCCACAGGATGCCGTCGCGATCTTCGTGCAACGCCTGCACGCCGCCGGCGACGGGCGCGACGGTGGGGTCGCGTCGCCAGTGCGCGCCGTCGAGCACGAACAGGCCGGTGTCGCAGCCGGCCCACAGGCGGCCATCGTGGCGGGCCAGCGAGGTGACCGTGGCGAGCGATGCACCGGCCGGAAGCGTCTGGACGCGTTCGCCGGTGCCGTCGAAGGCATGCACGCGTCCGCGTGCGCCGACCCAGAGCGTGCCGGTGTCGTCGACGTGCAGTGCCAGCGCGCCGCCGTCGTCGATCGGATGCAGCGTCTGCAGGCGGTCGGCCACCACGACCATGACGCCGCGAGGCGTGGCAAGCAGCAGGCGGCCGCGGACGTCGCGAGCGAGGGCGCGCACGTCGACGACGCCGGCGGCCTCGCCGGGGGCGAGCGACAGCGTCTTGATGCGGTTGCCGTCGCGGACGGCCAGTCCCTGCGGGGTGCCGATCCACAGGCGGCCTTCGCGGTCGGTATGCAGGGCCTGGATCCAGGTGCTGGGCAGGTCCGGGGTGTTGTCGAGGTCGAAGTTGGTGAAGCGCACGCCGTCGAAGCGGCTCAACCCGGCCTGGGTACCGAACCAGAGGTAGCCGGGTTTGTCCTGGGCGATGGCCAGCACGCTGAGCTGGGGCAGGCCCTGTTCCAGCGCCCAGTGGTTGCGCACGTAGTGGTGGAACGACTTGGAAGGGTCCAACGCCTGCGCGGGCGGGCAAAGCGCCGCCATCCCGCCCAGCAGGGGCAGGCACCAGGCCGCCAGTCGACGCCGCCACCAGGGCGTGCCGCGGCGGTTCTTGTCCAGGTGCTCGGACAGAACGCGTCTCCGGTAAGTAGGTTTACCAAGAACGGTATCGGCGCGGTTCTGCAGGCCTAAAGGGGCGAGTGCCCGGGCCGGCGTGTCGTCACTCCGTGGCCGGAATAACGGGGATGGTGCAGGTGGGTGGCCAACGTGGTCGGGGCCACGTAGCCCAGGTCAGGCCGAAGGCCGCACCCGGGACGCGCGTCGGCAAGTCGGACCCCGGGTGCGCTCCGCTTACCCGGGCTACACGGGCTGGGTGGCCCGCTGTCAGGTCAGATGCCGCACCAGGTAAGCGTCAATGGCGGACGTTCGAACGGGAAGCGCGCTTGCGCGCCAGGTCCGGCAATCATCCGCCTCGACGGTGGGTACGAAGGGTCGCCATTGTGTGACTGTGCCGCGGAAGACCCGACCACGTCGCGCAGTGCCGTCAGGGAGACTGATCACAATGTCAGCCACGCCGTGCAGATCGGCTACGCACTGGGCCGATTCCTCCCGCAACTCGCGACCTGCACAGGCATCGGCGGTCTCCCCCGCGTCCACGAAACCGCCCGGCAACTCCCACACCGCGCGTCTCGGGTTGTGCACGAGCACCACGTCGTCGTCGAGGGTGGCGATCACCAGGGCGAAGGCGGGTAGCACGGCAAAATCGCTGGCGACAATGGAGAGCAGCCGTTCACCCCGTTCGTTGACGATGTCCTCGTTCAACACTCGATCACATTCACCGCCAACCCACCGCGACTCGTTTCCTTGTACTTGTCCTGCATGTCGCGCCCGGTGTCGCGCATGGTCTTGATGACCTTGTCGAGCGAGACCTTGTGCTTGCCATCGCCGCGCATCGCCATGCGGCTGGCGTTGATGGCCTTCACCGCGCCCATCGCGTTGCGCTCGATGCAGGGTATCTGCACCAGGCCACCGATCGGGTCGCAGGTCAGGCCGAGGTTGTGTTCCATGCCGATTTCGGCCGCGTTCTCGATCTGGCTCGGCGTGCCGCCCAGCGCGGCGACCAGTCCGCCGGCCGCCATCGAACAGGCCACGCCCACTTCGCCCTGGCAGCCGACTTCGGCGCCGCTGATGCTGGCGTTCTCCTTGTAGAGGATGCCGATGGCCGCGGCGGTCAGCAGGAAGTCGAACACACGCTGCTCGCTGGCGCCGGGGCAGAAGCGGTCGTAGTAGTGCAGCACCGCCGGGATGATGCCGGCCGCACCGTTGGTGGGCGCGGTGACCACGCGGCCACCGGCGGCGTTCTCCTCGTTCACCGCCAGCGCGTACAGATTGACCCAGTCCAGCACCGTCAGCGGATCGCGCATGGCGGCCTCCGGCTTGCTCGACAGTTCGCGATGCAGCGCAGGCGCGCGGCGCGAGACATGCAGGCCGCCCGGCAGCGTACCTTCCTGCCGGATGCCGCGCTCCATGCAGGACTGCATCGCGTTCCAGATCGCGCGCAGGCCGTGGCGGATCTCCTCTTCGCCGCGCCACGCCTTCTCGTTCTCGAACATCATCGCGGCGATGCTCAGTCCGCTGCGCTGGCACTGCGCCAGCAACTCGTCGCCGCTCTTGAACGGGTACGGCAGCGGTGTTTCGTCGGCGACGATGCGGTCCACCGCGGCATCATCTTGATTGACCACGAAGCCGCCGCCGACCGAGTAGTAATCGCGCGTGGCGATCACCTCGTCGTTCGCGTCGAAGGCGGTGAAGCGCATGCCGTTGGTGTGGTACGGCAGCTTCTGCCGTTTGTTCATCAGCAGGTCGCGCTTCTCGTCGAAGGCGACTTCGTGGGTGCCGCCCAGCAGGATGCGCTTGTCGCTGCGGATGCGCTCCAGTGCGGGCGGGATGACGTCCGGGTCGATCTCGTTGGGATAGTGGCCTTCCAGCCCCATCAGCACGGCCTTGTCGGTACCGTGCCCGCGCCCGGTCAGCGCCAGCGAACCGAACACCTCGGCGCGGATGCGCACCACGTCCTGCAGGCGGTCGGCATCGACCAGCCAGCGCGCGACGAAGCGCGCCGCCGCCCGCATCGGCCCCACGGTGTGCGACGAACTCGGCCCGATGCCGATCTTGAACAGGTCGAACGTGCTGACTGCCATGCTGCGAACCACCGCGGAAAGGCCGCTATTCTAAGCACGTAGACGCCGGACGCCTCTCATTCCTCAGCCGCCATGCCCCTGATCCTCTATCAACGCGACGACTGTCATCTCTGCGACCTGGCGCTGGACGTGCTCGCCGAGGCGCGCATTCCCGAGTTCGAGAGCGTTTTCATCGATGACGACCAAGCGCTGGAAGCGCGTTACGGTATCCGCGTGCCGGTGCTGCATCGCAGCGACACGGGTGCGGAACTGGATTGGCCGTTCAGTGCGGACCGCGTGAAGGCCTGGCTGTCATGACGTTGGGCGGTCTGTCCCGCTGGGTCGCGCTGCTGGGCATGGCCTCGGGAAGCGCCGCGGCGGCCGATGTCGACCTGGCGAAGGCCGGCGCCGGTTCGTCCGGCACGTTTGCGTGGGAGGGACGCACGCTGGCGCAGGTGCTGCCGGTGGACAGCATCGAGCGCATCGTGCTGCTGAAGGCGGTGACCAGCGCACCGGCCCGTCTCGATCTGCAGAATCTGCGCCGCATGCTGCGCGACGCCGCGGATGCGCCGCTGCACACAGCGGACGACGGTGCGCGCACGTTCCTGCAGCTGGGTGGCCACGACACGATCTGGGAAGCCGTGCTGCTGACCCGGACGGGCGAGGTGTTCGGCCTGGTCGTCCGTGCCGACGACGAAGCCGCGCGCGTGCCCGGCCGTCATCGTGGTTGCCTCACCGACGCGGCGGGCCGGCGCGGATGTTTCGGGATTCCGCCGGTACCGGCCGGCTGACGCCGTCCTGCCTCAGGGCTTGGGTTTCAATACGACCTTCGTACTGATCGCGACCTCGTTCGGAATCGTCGACGTGTCGGCCCACTCGCCGCCGCCCACGCCGAAGTCCAGCCGCTTCACCGTCGCCTTGCCGGCCAGCACCGGTTGCGCGCCCGGTGTCCAGGTGAAGGTCAGCGTGACCGGCTTGCTGACGCCGCGCAGCGACAGCGTGCCGTCTGCCGCGTACTGGTTGCCGCCCAGCGCGCGGAACTTGGTCGCCGTATAGCGCGCTTGTGCGAACTTGGCCACGTTGAAGAAGTCGGCCGACACCAGCGTGCCATCGCGGTCGCCATTGCCGGTCTGCGTGCCCGCGAGCTGGATGGCGACATCGAGCTTGCTGGTGGCGAGTTGTGCCGGATCGAAACTCAGCGTGGTGGTGAAGCCACCGAACTTGCCGGTGAACGTCTCGCCCTGGTAGTTGCTGGCGAACACCAGCGTGGAGCCCGGCGCCTGCACGTAGTCGGCGGCCAGGGCCGGCGTGGCGGCCAGCAGCAGGGAAGCAAGCGCCAGGCGCGCGCGGTCAGCGGTTTTCATCGGGGGAATCCTGCGGGACGGGGGGAGAGGGCATCGGGGCGGCAGCGGTGGCGCGCTTGCCCGGCAACATGCGGCGCAACGTGGCGTCGCCCTGGAACAGATGGTGGTACAGCGCGGCGCCGGCGTGGGCCAGCACCAGCACCACCAGTACCCAGAACAGCAGTTCGTGCGCGCCTTCGGCCGCCTCGTGCACGCCGTCGCTGCGTCCGGTGATGGCGGGCAGGTTGAACAGCTTGAACCACTGCAGCGGATAGCCGGCCGACGAATTCAGCACCCAGCCCGACAGCGGAATGGCGAACAGCAGCGCATACAGCAGGACATGCGTCACCGAGGCGATACGTTGCTGCCAGGTCGGCGTGCCGGCAACCGGCGCCGGCGCGCCCGCGTACAGACGCCACAGCACGCGCAGCGCCACCAGCGCCAGGATGGTCAGGCCGATCGACTTGTGCAGCGCATAGATGTCGATCTTGCGCGGCCCGTTCGGCAGGTCGCCCATGGTCAGGCCCAGGTAGGCCATCACCAGGATCAGCACCACGATAAGCCAGTGGAACAACTGGCTGACGGCGCCCCAGCGGTCGTCGGTGTTCTTCAGGGTCATGGCGTCGGCTCCGGGCTGGCGGGTGCGGGCAGGGCAGGGGCGGTTTCCATCTCGGTTTCCTCGTCGGCCTTGCCGTCGTAGGTGGCCTCGGCTTCGATGCGCAGCGCCACCTCGTCGCCGATCACCGATTTCCACGCGGTGATGCCGAAGTCGGCGCGGCTGAGGGTCGTGGTCGCGGTGAAGCCCACGGTGCGCCGGAACGGCGGCATGGGATGGCGCTTGGCGGCGTTGAGGGTGACGTCGAGGACGACCGCGCGGGTCACGCCGCGCAGGCTGAGGTCGCCATGCACTTTCGCGTGGGTCGCATCGACCGGTTCCACCCGGGTCGAGACGAAGCGGGCCTCGGGATGGCCTTCGGCATCCAGCAGCGACTTCGCCAGCGTGGCCTTGTTCCAGTCGGCATCGCCGAGGTCGGCGCGTGCGATCGGCACGCGGACATCGACGCGCGCGCGGGTCCAGTCGTCCGGATCGAACACGACGGTGCCGGTGCTGCCGGACACGGTGCCCAGTGCGTTGGAAAAGCCGGCGTGCGAGATGGCGAACATCACCCGCGTGTGCACCGGGTCCAGCGTGTACTCGGCGAGGGTGTCGCGTGCGAACGCCGCCGCAGGCAGCAACGCCAGCAGGCAGAGGAAGCGCAACAGCGCGCGACGGGCGGTGGATCCGGGCATGGGGACGGATTCTAGGGGCCGGCCCATGAAGATACCCCGCTTGCGCCTGCAACGGTCCGTTGCGACGATGCCCGGCAGGGGCGACCACGGAACGAGGGGCGGGCAGGAATGGCGATGCGTGCGTGGTGGTTGCTGCTGTTCTGCCTGCTGTGTGCGCCCGCGCCCGCCGCCGTGCCCGAGATCCCGCGCTTCCGTCTGCTCGGTGCCGGTGACGGCCTGCCTTCCACCACCATTCCCGCGTTGGCGCGCGACCGCGCAGGGCATCTGTGGATCGCCACCTGGGACGGCCTGGCGCGCTACGACGGCGTCAGCTTCAGGGTCTGGCGCCACGATCCGGCCGATCCCGCCTCGCTGGCCGGCAACGTGGTGCAGGCGCTGCATATCGATGCGCGCGACCGCATCTGGGTGGCTACCGAGAACGGCGGCCTCAGCGTGATGGAGGCCGACCGTCGTGGGTTCCGCCATTACCGCCAGGCGCAGCATCCGCAGATGGGCAGCGATGACGTGTTCGCCATCACCAGCCGCGGCGATGACGTGTGGTTCGGCACCTTCGGCGGCGGCCTGCACCGGCTGGCAGCCGACGGCACGATCATCCGCTTCGCCGCCGTCGTGGAAGGCGAGGATGGCCTGCCATCGGACAACGTGCTGTCGCTGGCCTTCGATGCGAAGGGCGTGCTGTGGGTCGGCACCATGGGCGGGCTGGCCCGTTACGAGGGCGGGCAACTGCGCCGGCTGGCGTTGCCCGGCGGCGATGGCCTGATCATCTATTCGGTGACCGCCGATGCGGACGCGGTGTGGGTGGGTGCTTCCGACGGCGTGCATCGCTGGTCGCCGGACGTGGGCTGGATGTCGCCGCCGTGGTCGCCGATGTTCGCGCGGCCCAATGCATTGATCGCGATGACCAGCGATGGCCAGGGCGAGTACTGGCTCGCCAGCCAGGGCGGCCTGTGGCGTACCGAAGGCGACCGCGCACCGGCGCCGGTGAACTACGACGCGCAGAACGTGGGCATCGGCCGCGTGCTGCAGACCGTGCTGGCGCTGCCGGACGGTGGCCTGTGGGTACCGGTGCCGACGCGTGGTCTGGCCTATCTGCGATCGGACTGGCGGCGGATCGCGGCGTTCTCGTCCGCGCAGGGATTGGGGGGCGGGCTTTACCGGGGCCTGTCGCAGGCCGGCGCCGACGGCATCTGGATCGCCAGCAGCACCGGCAAGGTGGAACGGCTGGATACGCGCGGCGGACACGTGACGCCGTTGCCGCATCACGCCGCGCTGCTGGGCGAATTGCGGATCACCTCGCTGCGCCAGGACCGCCATGGCCTGCTGTGGATCGGCCATCGCAGCGGCCTGATCCGGGTGGATCCCCGCACCGGCGCCCTGCGGCAGTGGGGGCAGGGCGGCGAGGACGCGGTGCCCGACAGTACCTCGATCGACTGGCTGGTCGAAGCGCCGGACAACACCCTGTGGCTGGTGTCGCAGATGGGCAGCGTGCAGCAGCGCGATCTGACCAGCGGTCGCGTGCTGCGCACCCTCGTCAAGCAGGACGACGGCAGCGGCCTGCCTGACATCGAAGGCCTCGCGGTGTCGCCGGACGGGCGCGTCTGGCTGGGCGGTGCCGCCGGCATGATGGCCTGGGACGCGGCGACGCAGCGCTTCGTCGCGATGGACGCGATGGGCGGTGAGCGCGTTTACGCCTTCGCCTTCGAACATGCCGACCGCCTGTGGCTGCACCGTATGTCTGGCGTGGAGGCCTGGCGCCGCCAGGGCGGACGCTGGCTACGCGAGCGCCGCATCGGAGCCGCAGAAGGATTGCCGGCCCTCGAGTCGACCGGCCTGGCGGTCGATCCGCAGCGGCGCGTGTGGCTGGGGACGCGCCGCGGGCTGTTCCGCATCGATCCCAACCTGCAGGGCTCGCGCGCGCTGCTGCGCAACTTCGGCGTGCGCGAAGGCCTGCTGAGCCAGGAACTCAACGACCGCGGCCTGCTGATGACGGTGGACGGTCTGCTGGCGAGCACGGCCGCGGATGGTTCGGTCGCGCTGCTCGACACGCACCTGCCGGACCCGCGGCCGGTGACTCCGAACCTGGTGCTGGACAGCCTGCAGGTGAGCCGTGGCGACGACATAAGGCCGCTGCGGATCGACCAGCCGCTGGTGCTGCAGCCCGACGACCACGAGTTGCTGGTCGGCACCCGCCTGCTGAGTTACGAGAATCCGCTGGGCAACCGCTACCGCTCCAGGCTGGAAGGCTTCGACAGCAGCTGGCTCGAGCAGGGCGCCAGTGGCGAACGCGTGTTCTCCACGCTCACGCCGGGCCGCTACACCCTGCGCGTGCAGGCCTACGACGCCGCCGGCAACGCCTCGCGCGAACTCGTGCTGCCGGTGCACGTGCTGCCGCCGTGGTGGCGCAGTCCGTGGGGCATGGCGCTGTTCGCGGTGCTGGGCGTGGTGCTGCTGCTGATGGCCGGCGCCGCGTACCGGCGGCGGGTGAGCCGCCGCAGCGCCTGGCAGTTGGCCGAACACAAGCGCGAACTGGCCGAACAGGCGTCTCTGGCCAAGACCCGCTTCCTGGCCACGCTCGGCCACGAGATCCGCACGCCGATGACCGGCGTGCTGGGCATGACCGAGCTGTTGCAGGCCACGCCGCTGGACGAGCGGCAGAAGGGCTATGCCGATGCCATCCAGCGCGCCGGCACGCACCTGCTGCGCCTGGTCAACGACGCGCTGGACCTGGCGAAGATCGAAGCGGGCAAGCTGGAGTTGCAGCAGGTCGAGTTCGACCTGCATGCGCTGCTGGCCGACGTGGCCGCGCTGATGGGGCCGGTGGCCGGCAAGCGCGGGCTCGCCTTCCATGACGGCATCGCCGCCGGCGTACCGCACCTGGTACGCGGCGATCCGCTGCGGCTGCGGCAGATCCTGCTCAATCTGCTGGGCAATGCGATCAAGTTCACCGAGACGGGCCATGTTTCGCTGCATGCGCTCCCGCTGTCGCCGCACGGCGTGCGTCTGACCGTCGGCGACACCGGCCCCGGCATCAACGCCGAGCAGCAGGCCCGGCTGTTCCGGCGTTTCGAGCAGGCGGAAGGCGCGCAGACCACGGCCCGCTATGGCGGCAGCGGCCTCGGCCTGGCGATCTGCCAGGAACTGGCGGTGGCGATGGGCGGGCAGATCGAGGTCGACAGTGCGCCGGGCCGCGGCACGCGGTTCTCGGTGGACCTGCCCGCGCTGCAACCGCTGGCGCAGGGCGAAGCGCATGCGTCGTCCGTCGTGGATACGGCGCACGCCCCGGCGCCGGTCGGGCCGCTGGACATCCTGCTGGTAGAGGACGATGCGACCGTCGCCGAGGTCGTGGCCGGCCTGCTGCGCGCGCGCGGCCACCGGGTGACGCACGCGCCGCATGGCCTGGCCGCGCTCTCCGAGGTGGTCTCCACGGTGTTCGACGTGGCTTTCCTCGACCTTGACCTGCCGGGCCTGGATGGCATGGCCCTGGCGCGCCAGCTGCGCCTGCACGGCGTGACCACGCCGCTGATCGCACTGACCGCGCGCACCGATGCCGAAGCCGAGCCGCTGGCGCGACAGGCGGGATTCGACGACTTCGTCCGCAAGCCGGTGACCGGCGACATGCTGGCCGCGGCGATCGTCAACGTGAGGGGGGCGGCGACAGCCTCGGGGGAGGGTCAACAGGGAGAGCCCACATGATCCAGGGACGAAACCGGAAGGCACGCGGCATCCTCATGGGGGTCGCCTGTGGGCTGGCAACACTCTTCGCGTCGGCACCTGCGGCAGCGGCGGACACGCAGGCCGAGCGCCCGTTCCTCGGCGGCTTCCTGCAGGAGAGCCGCATCCTGTATCCGCTGACGATCGGTCAGTGGGTCGCTCGCGACGAACACCTGTACGAACAGGCCGAGGCGGGCGCCTCGGTGCGCTACCAGCATGGCGACCTGCGCGACCGCTGGATCGACGTCTATTTCTACCCGGCTGGTGTCGTGCCGGATGAGCGCGTGCGTGCGATGGCACAGGGAACCGTGGACGGCATCCGCGCGCTGCCGGGGAACGGCGGGCTGCCGGCGGGCGAACTGGAGACGTCGCAGATCGCGCTCTCCGGAGACAAGGATCGCCGGCACGCCACCCTGTACTCCGCAGGCTTCATGCTCGCCCGCGACGGCACACGCTATGCGTCGGCGATGAGCCTGCTGGCGAAGGACCTGTACTACATCAAGGGCCGTTACAGCGGCGACGAAGCGGCGCACACGCCCGAGGGTCTGCATGCCGAGCTGAAGGACTTCACGGTCCGGCTGGTGCGCGAAAGCCGGCTGTACAGCACGGGCGACTGCTGGCTGCCGCCGCCGATCGTGCAGGTCGCGGCGCCCGATCCCAACGCGGCGGGGGCGCTGGTGAACATCGGCGGCGACGGCGCGGCACAGGCGGTGGGCTTCGCCGATCGCGTCGAGGCAGTGGATACGCGGTCGAGCCAGGCGGTCATCGCGCAATTCATGGCGTACAGCGCGAGCGGTCGCTGGATCGCCGGCTGCAACCCGCCCGAGGACATGACGCCGGACGTGCCCGAGGGCATGCGCGAGATCCGCTTCGAGTACCGGTTGCCGGAAGGCGATGCCGACGGCACCACGCCGCGCCTGGGCAGTCCGCGCTCCGGCGTGGGCTGACCGGCTCAGCGCAGCCGGCGCACTTCCATCACGCCCGCGACCGGGTCGTAGTAGAACCAGTCGCTGGCATTGCCCGCGAGCCAGTCGATGCGCGCGCGCGCCGATGCCGGCACGTGGCACAGCACGCCCAGGCCGTAGTCGTCGCCCGTCGCCACCGGCGCCGGCGGCGTGTCTGCCAGCAGGTCCTGCAGCGACGCCGGCTTCTCGCCCCAGGTCAGGCAGTCCGCGTCCGTGCTGCTGTCGGCGGGCCAGTCCATGCGGGTCCAGAACGCCTCGCGGCCGCGCGCGCCCATCCGCTGCGCGTCCACCTGCTCCTCGTCCGCGGTGCGGGTGAGGCGCCACGACGGCGCTTCACCCTGCACGATCCAGACCACCTCGTCGCGGTCGGCGGTCGCGCCATGGCCGTACTGGCCGGTGAACGGCGCAGGTGGGGCGGCCTGGGTGGTTGGCGCAAGGAGGAGCAGCGAAAGCAGGGAAACA
Organism: Pseudoxanthomonas sp. Root65; assembly: GCF_001427635.1. Classification (NCBI taxonomy): domain Bacteria; kingdom Pseudomonadati; phylum Pseudomonadota; class Gammaproteobacteria; order Lysobacterales; family Lysobacteraceae; genus Pseudoxanthomonas; species Pseudoxanthomonas sp. Root65. The sequence goes on along the minus strand of NZ_LMHA01000001.1, from coordinate 391,955 downwards.
CGCATCGGGTCAGTCCGCCCAGGCTTCGACATAGAGGGTGCGGGCGGCATCGTCGGGATCGACGTGGATCCAGATGCCGCCGGCATCGGAGGTGGGAAGGTAGAGGCCGTCGTCGGCCTCCAGCATGGTGCAGGCGGTGGCGGGCGCTTCATCGGCCAGCGTCCGGGCCAGGCAGCTGTCCTCGACGAACCGCCGGATCGCCGGGCCGGCGGCGGCGAACGGCGCAGCCAGCACGTACTGGTGGTCGCCCCAGCGCTGCGAGTCCATCAGTCGCACCTCGGCCACCGGCAAGCCGGCAAGCTGCACGCGGTCGGGCTGCAGCAACGCGCGCGCGGTCACCGCAGTGAGGCGCTCTTGTGCGTCGTCGGCCAGCGTGTCCTCGCAGTCCAGTTCGATGCGCGACACGCGGGTCCGCCATCCTGGCGCCAGTTCGTCCACGCGGCGCGCACGGATGCGCTCGCAGGTGGGCGGCGCCTGCCGTCCGTGCACCGCGTGCTCGTCCGGCACCACCATCACCAGCGCGGGAAAATCACCGCCGGCCACGTGCAGCACGCGCGGTGCATCCACCTCCCCGGCACGGACACGTGCGCCCGCGACCAGCAGCAGGACGGCGGTGGCGATGGCAAGCAGGTGGCGGCATTCCATTGCGTCACTCCGGCGGGAAGAGCGGGTGGCGTCAACGTGCGCTGTAGGCGTGGACTTCGTCCACCAGCACGGCGACGTGGTCGGGATTCATGTCCGGCGACATGCCGTGGCCGAGGTTGAACACGTGGCCGTCGCGCGAGCCGCCGTTGCCGTCGCGGTAGCTGTCCAGCGCACGGCGGACTTCGCGACGGATCGCCTCGGGCGCGCCGTACAGCGTGGCCGGGTCCAGGTTGCCCTGCAGCGCGACCTTGCCCTGGGTGCGGCGCGCGGCCTCGCCCAGTTCGACCAGCCAGTCCACGCCGACGCCGTCGGCGCCGCTGGCGGCCAGGTCTTCCAGATATGCCGCCGTGCCCTTGCCGAACAGGATCAGCGGCGCCTTCCCGGCGCCTTCGCCACGGTCCAGTTCGCGCGCGATGCGCTGCAGGTAAGGCAGGGAGAACTCGCGGTACATCGACGGCGACAGCACGCCGCCCCAGGTGTCGAACACCTGCAGGGCCTGCGCGCCGGCCGCGCGCTGCGCGGACAGATAGGCGATGACGGCATCGGTGTTGACCGACAGCAGGCGGTGCAGCGTGGCCGGATCGTTCAGCGCCATCGCCTTGATGCGGGCGAAGTCCTTGCTGCCGCCGCCTTCGACCATGTAGCAGGCCAGCGTCCACGGACTGCCGGAGAAGCCGATCAGCGGCACCTTGCCGTCCAGCTCGCGGCGGATCACCCGCACCGCGTCCATCACGTAGCGCAGCTCGGTTTCCATGTCCGGCACGGCGAGCTTCGCGGCGTCTTCCGCGCTGCGCACGGTGCGCTCGAACTTCGGGCCTTCGCCTTCGACGAAGTACAGGCCCAGGCCCATGGCGTCGGGGATGGTCAGGATGTCGGAGAACAGGATGGCTGCATCCAGGTCGAAGCGGCGCAGCGGCTGCAGGGTCACTTCGCAGGCGATCTCGGGATTCTTCGCCATGCCCAGGAAGCTACCGGCCTCCTTGCGGGTGGCGCGGTACTCCGGCAGATAGCGGCCGGCCTGGCGCATCAGCCACACCGGCGTGCGGTCCACGGGTTCGCGGCGCAGCGCGCGCAGGAAGCGGTCGTTCTTCAAAGCGGTCATCGGGGGAATCCGAAAAGGGTTACTTGGGCGCGTCGGCGCCGCGGGCGAACATCAGCTGGAAGCCGCGCTTGAGGTGGCTGTCGCGGGCCTTCTCGAACGCGGCATTGGCCTCGTCCTGCAGCAGGTATTGCTCGCGCTTGAGCGCCGCACGGCCGCCGATCTGGCCCGTTTCGCGCAGCAACTCCCAGCCGCCGAACAGATCGGGCTGCAGGGTCAGCTGGACGTAGCGGGGCGCTTCGCCCGCGTCGGGGCGTTGCTGGAGGAAGACGCGCATGGCGGCATTTTAGCCGGAGAGCACGGCCAGCACGCGGGTCTCGTCGACATCCGGTACCACCTCGGCCTGGCCCAGGCCGCGCCACAGCACCAGGCGCAGGCGGCCGGCCACGTTCTTCTTGTCCAGCCGCATGCGGGCCAGCAGGGCCTCGGGGGCGAGGCCGGCCGGTATCCGCACCGGCAGCCCACAGGCCGCCAGAAGGGCTTCCAGGCGGGCCGTGTCGGTCGCCGGCGCCATGCCGAGGTCGGCCGACAGGCGCGCGGCCAGCACCATGCCCACGGCCACGGCCTCGCCGTGGTTCAGGTTGTCGTTGCCGACGCCGCCGTAGCCCTGCTCGGTCTCGATGGCATGGCCGAAGGTGTGGCCGAAGTTCAGCAGCGCGCGCTCGCCCTTCTCCAGCGGATCGCGGGCGACGATCTCGGCCTTGTGCTCGCAACTGGCCGCGATGGCCAATGCCAGCGCCTCGGCGTCCATCGCCAGCAGCGCGTCGCGTTCCTGCTCCAGCCACTGGAAGAAGCGCGCGTCGCGGATGGCGCCGTACTTGATCACTTCGGCCAGGCCGGCGCGCAGTTCGCGCGGCGGCAGCGTCGCCAGTGCATCGGTGTCGGCGAACACCGCCCGCGGCGGATGGAAGGCGCCGACCAGGTTCTTGCCCTGCGGGATGTCCACCGCCGTCTTGCCGCCCACCGACGAATCCACCATCGACAGCAGCGTCGTCGGCACCTGCACGCAGTCCACGCCGCGCATCCAGCAGGCCGCCGCGAATCCGGCCAGGTCGCCGACCACGCCGCCCCCCAGCGCCACCACGCAGGCGTCGCGGGTGGCGCCCAGGGTCGCCAGCGCCTCGATGGCGTGGCCGAAGTGGGACAGCGTCTTCGATTCCTCGCCGGCCGGCAGGATGAAGGTGCCGATGGCCAGGTCCGGCCGCGCCGCATGCAGGGCTTCGCGCACGGTGCCGGCGTACAGCGGCGCGACGATCGAGTCGCTGACCAGCAGCACGTGGCGGCCGCGCACGTGCCGCGCGAGCGCGGCGCCGTCGGCCAGCAGGCCCGGCCCGATGGCGATGGAATATGGAATCTCGCCGCCGACATCGACGGTACGTGCGTGGCTCATGCGTTCTCTTCGATGGGCTGCCAGCGGTGCGCCAGCAACTGGGTCAGGCGGACGGTGGCCTCCGGCGGCGTCAGGCCGTCGGTGTCCAGGGTCAGGTCGGCCACGTCGCGGTACAGCGGCTCGCGCTTCACCGCCATGTCCTGCAGCACCTGCTCGCGGTCCGGCCGCTGCAGCAGCGGGCGGTTCGTGCAGCGGCCCAGCCGCTTCAGCTGCGCCTCCACGCTGACCTGCAGGTAGACCACGTAGCCGCGTTGTTTCATCCGTATCCGGTTGTCGGCGTCCAGCACCGCGCCGCCGCCGGTCGAGATCAACTGGCCATGGCCGGCCAGCAGTTCGTGCAGCGTGGCCTTCTCGCGTTCGCGGAAGCCGGCTTCGCCCACGTGTTCGAACAACGTGGCGATGCTGGCGCCGGTGCGGTCGACGATGGCCTGGTCCGCATCCACGAACACCAGCCCGAAGCGCTCGGCCACGCGCTTGCCGATGGAGGTCTTGCCCGCCCCGGTGGGGCCGACCAGGATCAGGTTGGGGGCCGGATTCATGATGGGACAGATGCTAGCACCGCCCGCGCGCATGGCGTGGACTTAACAGCTGCAGGTCTACGGTGGTCGTCCGGCGCTGTGCCGGGACAACCGAAGAGGGGACATCATGTCCGTCGCCAAGATCATCGAGGTCAATGCGTCGTCGAAGACCAGCATGGAAGACGCCGTCAAGGTCGGCCTGAAGAAGACCTCCGAGACCGTGAAGAACATCAAGGGCGCCTGGGTCAACGAGATCAAGGTGGTCACCGACGACGACGGCAACGTCACCGAGTGGCGGGTGAACCTGCGGATCAGCTTTGTGGTGACCTGAGGGGGCTCAGTCGCGGACAGGCCGTTGTGGGAGCGACGTCAGTCGCGATGCCGACATCCGGGCGCTTCATCGCGACTTACGTTGCTCCCACACCTGGCATCAACGGGACACGGGCCTGTGCGCCTCGTCGAGCACGACAACGCGATCCGCCCTCGCCGGCAGCGTCGCCAGCAGGTGGCGGCTGGTGCGTTCGTAGTGCTGGATGAAGTGCTCCAGTTGCGCGCGGTCCATGCCGTGGCGATCAGGTGTCCGCGCCACCATCGCCTGTTCCTGCTGCCAGCGCCACGTCCGTACGATCTCGAAGCCGGGCGGCTGCAGGAACCACAACGCATCGAGGCGTGACCACAGCGCCGGATAGTCGCGGCGCAGCGCGTCATTGCAATGGCGCCGCCAGCGGCCGTCCCGGTCTTCGTCGCGTTCCAGCGCGTTGATGGGCATGGCCAGCGCCGTGTCGTCTTCCGGCGTGGCGCCCACGCACCAGCCTTCGAACAGCACCAGGTCGACGCGTCCGCGCACGCGCGTCCATGCCGCGTTCGCCACGCGATCGTCGGCCAGCTTGTCGAAACGCGGCAGGTCGATGTCCTCGCCCGCCTTCAGGGCATCCAGCACGCGGCAGCCCAGCGCCACGTCGTGCGTGCCCGGCGGGCCGCGCGTTGCCAGCAACGGATGCACGTCGCGCGCCAGGCGCAGGCGTTCGGCCTGCGTCAGGTACAGGTCGTCCAGCGACAGCACCGCCACGCGCAGGCCGTCCGACTCCGCCCGGGCGGCGATCTGCATGGCCAGTGTGGATTTGCCGCTGCCCTGCAGGCCGCTGATGGCGAACACGGGCGTGCGTGCCGGCAGCGCACGTGCGGCGGCCAGCGCTGCGGCCACGAGCGGGCCGGGAAAGCCATCGGGATGCGTTGCCTGCGCCATCGCGCGACAATAGCGCATGCCCGGCATGCGGGCGCCGCCCCGACACCGCCATGACCGACCTGTACGCCGAAGCCCTGTCCACGTTCGCCACACTGTTCGGCGAAGCGAAGGCCGCCGGTACCGAAGTGGAGCCGAATGCGATGACGCTGGCGACCGCCACGCCCGACGGCCACCCGTCCGCACGGACCGTGCTGCTGAAGGCCTTCGACGAGCGCGGCTTCGTCTTCTACACCCACACGCACAGCCAGAAGGGCCGCGAACTCCGCGACAACCCGCGCGCCGCGCTGCTGTTCCTGTGGCGCAGCCTGCGCGAGGCCGGCATCCAGGTGCGCGTGGAAGGCCCCGTCGCCCCGGTCAGCGAGGCCGAAGCGGATGCTTACTTCGCCTCGCGTCCGCGCCAGAGCCAGCTCGGCGCCTGGGCTTCGATCCAGTCGGAGACGCTGGATTCGCGCGAGGCGTTCGATACCCGCGTGGCCGAAGTGGAAGCGCGCTTCGCCGGCGGCGAGGTGCCACGGCCGGACGGCTGGAGCGGCTACCGCGTGGCGCCGGAGGCGATCGAGTTCTGGTACGGCGCGCAGTTCCGCCTGCACGAGCGCTGGCGTTACGAGTGCGACAGCGCCGGCGCCTGGAGCAAGCGGATGCTGTTCCCGTGAGCGACAGGCAAGGCTCTTGTAGGAGCGACGTAAGTCGCGAGCTTTTCCCAGCGCTCCAACAGTTCGCGACTGACGTCGCTCCCACAGGACAGGTGTCGCAATGATGGGTCCGCGACGCATCGTCTGCCTGACCGAGGAGCCCACCGAGACGCTGTACGCGCTGGGCGAACAGGACCGCATCGTCGGCATCAGCGGTTTCACCGTGAGACCGCCGCAGGCACGCAAGGAGAAGCCGAAGGTCAGCGCCTTCACCAGCGCGAAGATCGGCGAGATCCTGAAGCTGCAGCCGGACCTGGCCATCGGCTTTTCCGACATCCAGGCCGATATCGCCGCCGAGCTGGTGCGACAGGGCGTGGAAGTCTGGATCAGCAACCACCGTAGCGTGGACGGCATCGTCGACTACGTGCGTCGCCTCGGTGCGCTGGTGGGCGCCGCCGCGCGCGCCAACGACTATGCCGATGCCCTGCAGCGTGGACTGGATGAGGTGCGTGCGCAGGCCGCGCAGCTGCCGCGCCGGCCGACGGTCTATTTCGAGGAATGGGACGAGCCGCAGATCACCGGCATCCGCTGGGTGTCGGAGCTGATCGGCATCGCCGGCGGCGACGATGTGTTCCCGGAGCTGGCGAAGGAATCGCTGGCCAAACACCGCATCCTCGCCGATGGCAGCGAGGTGGTGCGCCGCGCGCCCGACATCATCCTCGGCTCTTGGTGCGGCAAGAAATTCCGCCCCGACCGCGTCGCCGCGCGTCCCGGCTGGGACGCCATTCCCGCGGTGCGCGACGGCGAACTGCACGAAATCAAGTCGCCGCTGATCCTGCAGCCGGGACCGGCGGCGTTGACCGAGGGCGTGCAGGCGATCGCGGCGATCATCCAGGCGTGGGCCGCGCAGCGCACCTGAGTGGGAAGCTGCATCGGTCGGATGCGGGATGTCATGTCTGGGAGCGACGTAAGTCGCGATGGGCCACCGCGGTGCTTCATCGCGACTTACGTCGCTCCCACAGGCTGGCTCCCCTTCGGGCGAATGCTGCCTGCCTCAGAAATTCCGCTGGAACTTCACCGTTTCGGTGCGCCCGCCCGCCGTCACCACCACCTCGAAGCGGTAGGAGTTGCGCGGCGAGATGCGCGCGGTGCCGATGTGGTCGGTGTAGCCGCCGGCGTCCACCTTGCGCAGTGTGAGGGTCTGCCGCGCGCCGGACAGGTCGTGCGCGCTGACGGCGACGTCGCCTTCCGCATCGACCTCCTCGTCGCCCTTGATCTCGCGCAGGGCCACCAGCACCAGCGCGGTGTCGGCGTCGCGCGGAACGCCGTACTGCTTCGCCACCGGTGCGCTCAGGGCCAGCGTCGGCAACGCGTTGTAGCGCACGCGCAGGGTGCCGAAGTCGGCTTCGGCCGGCGAGGCCTGCACGAACTCCGCCGTGCGCGGCGCCTCGCCGCCGGAGCAGGCGGACAGCAGGGCCATCAGTGCGGCGGCGAACAGGGAGGTGCATTTCATGACAAGGGCTCCTCGGCAACGCGAAGGCATACGGCGTTCCGCACGGACGGGATGCAGCGTCACTCGTTCGCTGCCGACAGCTCGCCGCCGCGTACGGTCGCCGCATGCACCGCCTTCGCCACCAGGGCCTCGAAGCCACCGGCCTGGAACGTCTCGATGGCGGCCTGGGTGGTGCCGTTCGGCGAGGTCACGCGGCGCCGCAGCTCGGCGGGCGTCTCGTCGCTCTCGGTCAGCATGCGCGCCGCGCCCAGCACGGTCTGCAGTACCAGCGTGCGCGACGCCTCGGGCGACAGGCCTTCCGCAACCGCCGCCGCCTCCATCGCTTCGGCCAGCAGGAACACATAGGCCGGGCCGCTGCCGGACACGCCGGTGACGGCATCCATCTTCGCTTCGGCGTCGATCCACACCGTCGGGCCAGCGGCGGACAGCAGCAGCGCCGTGCGCTGGCGACCGGCGTCGTCGACCTCGTCGCTCGCGTACAGGCCGGTGACGCCGGCGCCCAGCAGGGCAGGGGTGTTCGGCATGCTGCGCACGACGGCCACGCCGCCGCCCAGCCAGCGCTGCATCTGCGCGGTGGTGATGCCGGCGGCGATGGACACGGCCAGCGGACGCTGCGCCTGCGCCAGCGGCGCCAGGCCTTCGCACACGGCGCGCATCACCTGCGGCTTGACCGCGAACAGCCAGGTGTCGGCGCCGTGCGCGGCCTCCCTCGCGTCGGCGAAGACCTGCACGCCGAAGTCGGCGGCGAGGGCAGCGCGCAGGGCATCGGCGGGTTCGGCCACGCGGATGCGCGTGGGGTCGGCCCCGCGCTTCAGCAGGCCGCCGATCAGGCTGCGCGCCATATTGCCGCCGCCGATGAAGGCCAGCGGATGGGTCAGCAGGGAGGAAGTGGGCGACGCCGTGATGGCCTGGGGTCCTGGGCAGAATGTGGAAAGGAAGCGGTCATGCCGGCCGCGCACCGAACAGCGCGGTGCCGATGCGCACCATCGTGGCGCCGTGCGCGATGGCCAGGGCGAAGTCGTCGCTCATGCCCATCGACAGTGTGTCGACCTGTGCGTGCCGTGCGGCCAGCGCGTCCTGCAGCGCCTGCATGCGGACGAATGCGGCGATGCGACGGGCGGCCTCCGGATGCGGTGCCGGGATCGCCATCAGGCCGCGCAGGCGCAGCGTCGGCTCGGCGGCGATGGCGTCGGCCAGGGCGCCGATCTCCTCCGGCCGGCAGCCATGCTTGCTCGCTTCGTCGTCGATGTTCACCTGGATCAGCACGTTCAAGGGTGCGCGGTCGGCAGGGCGATACCGTGACAGCGCGCCGATCAATTTGTGACGGTCGACCGTTTGCACCCAGTCGAAGAGGCGCGCGGCGATGTCGGCCTTGTTGGACTGCAGGTGGCCGATGAGATGCCATTCCAGTCCCATGCCGGCCAGTTCGCCGATCTTGTCCTGCGCCTCCTGCACGTAGTTCTCGCCGAACGCACGCTGCCCGGCACGCGCCAGTTCGGCCACGGCCGAAGCGGTCTGCCGCTTGGACACGGCCAACAGCGCGGGGGCTGGCCGATGTGCGGCATTCGCTGCGTTTTCAAGGCGTTGCAGGGTCTCGCTGAGGGTGTCGGCGAGCATGTGGGTCCAGCCATTGGCGGAAACGATGAGGGCGCTATACTGCCCTCCGGGGAATCAAGGTTCCAGTTCGCAGCAACTTGGGGAAGCAGCGTCATGGATATCGCCGAACTGTTGGCGTTCTCGGTAAAGAACAAAGCGTCCGACCTCCACCTGTCAGCCGGCCTGCCGCCGATGATCCGCGTGGACGGCGACGTGCGTCGCATCAACATCCCGGCGCTCGACCACAAGCAGGTGCACTCGCTGGTCTACGACATCATGTCGGACAAGCAGCGCCGCGACTTCGAGGAATTCCTCGAGGTCGACTTCTCGTTCGAGATCCCGTCGCTGGCGCGCTTCCGCGTCAACGCGTTCAACCAGAACCGGGGCGCGGGTGCGGTGTTCCGCACCATTCCGTCGGATGTGCTGACGCTGGAGGACCTGGGCTGCCCGCCGCTGTTCCGCGAGCTGATCCAGCAGCCGCAGGGCCTGATCCTGGTGACCGGTCCGACCGGCTCGGGCAAGTCGACCACGCTGGCAGCGATGATCGACCACATCAACAAGAACGAATACGGCCACATCCTCAGCGTCGAGGATCCGATCGAATTCGTGCACACCTCGCAGAAGTGCCTGATCAACCAGCGCGAAGTGCACCGCGATACGCACGGCTTCAACGAAGCGCTGCGTTCCGCGCTGCGCGAAGACCCCGACTACATCCTGGTCGGCGAGTTGCGCGACCTGGAGACCATCCGCCTGGCGCTGACCGCCGCGGAAACCGGCCACCTGGTGTTCGCCACCCTGCACACCAGCTCGGCGGCCAAGACCATCGACCGCATCATCGACGTGTTCCCCGCCGGCGAGAAGCCGATGGTCCGTTCGATGCTGTCCGAGTCGCTGCGCGCGGTCATTTCGCAGGCGCTGCTGAAGAAGATCGGCGGCGGCCGTACCGCCGCCTGGGAAATCATGGTGGGCACCCCCGCCATCCGCAACCTGATCCGCGAGGACAAGGTGGCGCAGATGTACTCGGCCATCCAGACCGGCCAGAACTACGGAATGATGACCCTCGACCAGCACCTGCAGGACCTGGTGAAGCGCAGCCTGATCACGCGCCAGCAGGCCAAGGAATACGCCAAGGAGAAACGTCTCTTCGAGTGATCGAAGCGACGTGGGAACTGGGAATAGAGAATCGGGAATAGTTCAAAGCTGGGACACGGAAGGGCTGGAACGGATCAGCGGCACGATTCTCCATTCCCCATTCCCTATTCCCGGCTCCACAGGAGCCACCCATGAGCACCATCGATTTCACCTCCTTCCTCAAGCTGATGGCGCACCAGAAGGCGTCGGACCTGTTCATCACGTCCGGCATGCCGCCGTCCATCAAGGTGCACGGCAAGATCTCGCCGATCACGCAGACGCCGCTCACCTCGCAGCAGTCGCGCGACCTGGTGCTGAACGTGATGACGCCGGCGCAGCGCGAGGAGTTCGAGAAGACCCACGAGTGCAACTTCGCCATCGGCGTGGCCGGCGTGGGCCGCTTCCGTGTCAGCTGCTTCTACCAGCGCAACCAGGTGGGCATGGTGCTGCGCCGGATCGAGACGCGCATCCCGACCATCGAAGAGCTGAACCTGCCGCCGGTGATCAAGACGCTGGCGATGACCAAGCGCGGCATCATCCTGTTCGTCGGCGCGACCGGCACGGGTAAGTCCACCTCGCTGGCGGCGATGATCGGCTACCGCAACCAGAACTCGACCGGCCACATCATCACCATCGAGGACCCGATCGAGTTCGTGCACAAGCACGAGGGCTGCATCATCACCCAGCGCGAGGTCGGCATCGACACCGACAGCTGGGAAGCCGCGTTGAAGAACACCCTGCGCCAGGCGCCGGACGTGATCATGATCGGCGAGGTGCGCACCCGCGAGGGCATGGACCACGCCATCGCCTTTGCTGAAACCGGCCACTTGGTGCTGTGCACGCTGCACGCCAACAACGCCAACCAGGCGATGGACCGCATCATCAACTTCTTCCCCGAGGACCGCCGCCAGCAGCTGTTGATGGATCTGTCGCTGAACCTCAAGGGCGTGGTGGCGCAGCAGCTGATCCCCACGCCGGACGGCAAGGCGCGCCGCGTGGCGATGGAGATCCTGCTGGGCACGCCGCTGGTGCAGGACTACATCCGCGACGGCGAGGTGCACAAACTGAAGGAAGTGATGAAGGAGTCCACCAACCTCGGCATGAAGACCTTCGACCAGGCCCTGTTCGAGCTGTACCAGGCCGGCGAGATCAGCTACGAGGACGCGCTGCGCTTCGCCGACTCGCAGAACGAAGTGCGCCTGCGCATCAAGCTTGCCCAGGGCGGCGACGCCCGCACGCTGGCGCAGGGACTGGACGGCGTGGAGATCGCGGAAGTCCGCTGATCCCATACGCAAAGCGGCACACCGGAAAGGGGCGGGCGACCGCCCCTTTTTCGTGGGCGATGAAGACGGTGGAGCGATTCGCGCGGGCGATGATGCGCGGTGGTGGACGACGGCCGGAAGTGGACGCGCGAAGTGCCGGCGAGGTTGGCTCGCCTGTCCGCGCGACAGCATTTGTCTGTATGGACACCACCTCACTTTTTGTGCGCGTTAGTATCCATCGGCGAATCGTGTACGCGTGACGTGGACGATTGCGTGGTAGGACCTTGGCGGCTTAGAACGCAAAGGGTCTGCAAGGATTCGGAGCATCGTTCGTCCAAGCGGGCGCGCTGTCAGGGGCACAGCGTCATTGCTTTGATTCGAGCGCTGCAACAACACTTCATGGAGGAAGCATGTCGCGTACGTTTCTTGTCCTGGTCTCGATCCTGGTGGTGCTGGGCGCCGGTCACCACGCATACAAGCACATCAAGGCTAAGTTGCAGTCCTCGATGACGGAGACTGCCATCGTCGCCTCGTCACGCAATACCGTGGTGGTTTACGGTCGCGACGGCTGCGGCTACACCCGGCAGATGCTCGCGTCCCTGCAGGGTCGCAACATTCCGGTCACCTACGTCGATATCGACCGTCCGGGCGCGAGCCAGGCCTTCCATGAGCGCTTTGATGGATCAGGACTGGCAGACCATCGCGGTTACGCCCTGCCCGTCGTTGAAGTGGATGGTGAGGCCCATGCGCGCCCCAGTCCGGACGTGGTGGCGTACCACTTCCAGACACGGGACTGATCCGACTTGATCGGGAATCACCAGAATCTTTGCAAAGGATGGAATGACGCATGAGAAACAAGATCTCCGGCGTGATCGGGATGCTCTGGGGCGGCGGCATCGTGGTGTCGCGACTGCTGTCCGATTCACCGGCCGAGGGCGCCTATCAGGCGGGTCAGACTGCCGGGCTGGCGTTCGGCGTGGTGTTGCTTGGCGCGGGTCTCTACTACTTCTTCAAGAAGCCGTGAGCGGTGATTGAGAGGATGTCGTGTCCATGCTGGACTGGTGACGCCATTCCTGGAGGGAAACGGGGTGCGGATTACTTCCCGGAGGCGGGAGTCCGAGGCACCCTGGGCCAGCCCGTTGCCGCAGGAAGCAAAGCAGGAAACCTGCTTCTGAGCTTTGCTGTCGGGATCAACGTCCCGCGGCATTCATCCATGGCGGCCGCTGCTTGGCGGCGCGCTTGAAGGCGGGGCAGTCCTCGCGGTGGGCGCCGGGCAGGTAGCCCAGGCTCATCAGGAACTCGTTGGTGATCTCGCCGCCGGTGAAACGGAAGGTCTTCTTGAACAGCTTGATCCACTCCGGCTTCGGCAAGGGGTGGTGGGCGTCCAGCCAGGCGGCAAAGCTGCCGTGCGTACCGCGGAGCTGCTGGATGACCTGGGCGTTGTGGATGGCGGCCTCGACCTTCAGGCGGTTGCGGATGATGCCGGGGTCGGCCAGCAGGCGGGCGCGGTCCTGCTCGCCGTAACGGGCCACCGTGTCGACATCGAAGCCGCTGTAGGCGGCGCGGAAGCCCTTGCGCTTCCTCAGCATCGTCTCCCAGCTCAGGCCGGCCTGGTTGATCTCCAGCAGCAGGCGCTCGAACAGCACGGACTCGTCCCGTTGCGGGAACCCGTACTCGCGGTCGTGGTAGGGGCCGTGCAGGGGATGGCCGGGGGCGATGTCGCAGTAGCCGGACATGGGCGTGCGCCTGAAGAGGAATGGCGATTCTAGGGCCAGTTGCGGACAGGATCCGTCCGTGAAGGCGCGAGGCGCGCGGGGGCGGGCTAGAATGTCGGCCATGCAAGATGCCGCCACGCCCCTGGCCAACCAGCTGCTGATCGCCTTGCCGGCGCTGTCCGATCCCAATTTCGCGCGCGCTGTCACCCTGATCTGCCAGCACGACGACGAAGGCGCCATGGGTGTGGTCGTCAATCGTCCGTCCGAGTACACGCTGGGCGAGGTGCTGCGGCAGATGAACCTGGCCTCGCACGATCCGCGCTTGGACGAACAGATCGTATTGGCCGGTGGCCCGGTGCACCCCGAGCGCGGCTTCGTGCTGCACGACAGTGCGCGCGCGTGGGAATCCACGCTGGAAGTCGCCAGCGGCCTGTACCTGACCACCTCGCGCGACATCCTCGAAGCGATGGCCGAAGGCGAGGGCCCGGCGCACGCCGTGGTGGCGCTGGGCTGTGCGGGCTGGGGTGCGGGCCAACTCGAATACGAACTGGGCGAGAACAGCTGGCTGACCGTGCCCGCCGATGCCGACCTGCTGTTTGCCGTGCCGCTGGAACAGCGCTGGCAGACCGCGGGCCAACGGATCGGCGTGGACATGACGCGCCTGACGGACTACAGCGGCCACGCATGAACCCGCATCCGCCGACGTCGCGTTGCCGCACGCCGCTGCAGGATGGCGCAGACCGCATCGAACGGAGGCACTGGGCATGAAGCTGGACGGCACCGTACTGGGATTCGACGTGGGCGCCCGCCGCATCGGCGTGGCGGTCGGCAGCGCGTTCGGCACCGGCGCACGCGCGCTGGCGGTCATCGACGTCCATGGCCATGGCCCCGACTGGCAGGCGATCGACAAGCTGCATGCGGAGTGGAAGCCCGATGGCCTGGTGGTCGGCGACCCGATGACGCTGGACGGCGGCGACCAGCCGATCCGCAAGCGCGCCCATGCCTTCGCCCGCGAGCTGCGCACGCGCTACCAGTTGCCGGTGGTGCTGGTGGACGAACGCACCAGCTCCGTCGAGGCGTCGCAACGCTTCGCGCTGGACCGCGCCGAAGGTCGCAAGCGCCGGCGCGATGCCGCCACGCTCGACGCCGTCGCCGCCGCCGTCATCATCGAACGCTGGCTGGCCGCGCCGCACGACGCGACCCTGCTGACCTGACCCTTCCCGACCGCACCCCATGACCCCACAACTCGATTCCGACGGACGCCTGCGCCACCTGCTCACCCTCGACGGCCTGCCGCGCGAGACCCTCTGCCGGCTGATCGACCGGGCTGGCCAGATCCGCGATGCCGCGCTCGGCCGCACCCCGCGCCGGCAGGTGCTCGACGGCACCACCGTCTGCACGCTGTTCTTCGAGCCGTCCACGCGCACGCGCAGCTCGTTCCACATCGCCGCGCAGCGCCTCGGCGCGGACGTGCTGAACTTCGATGCCTCCACCTCGTCCACCCGCAAGGGCGAGACCGCGCGCGACACGCTACGCAATCTGGAAGCGATGGGCGTGCGCGGCTTCATCGTCCGCCACGCCGACGATGGCGCGGTCGCCGCGCTGGCGGCCGAGGCCGGCGAGGGCACGGCGCTGGTCAATGCCGGCGACGGCCGCAGCGCGCATCCCACCCAGGGCCTGCTGGACGTGCTGACGATCCGCCAGGCCAAGGGCGCGGACTTCTCGCGCCTGAAAGTGCTGATGGTCGGCGACGTGAAGCATTCGCGCGTGGCACGCTCGGACCTGCACGCGCTGCGCACGCTGGGCGCGGGCGAGATCCGCGTGTGCGGCCCGCAGTCGCTGCTGCCGGACGACGGCACGCTGGCAGGATGCGTGCAGGGGCAGGACTTCGACGCCATGCTCCAGGGCGTGGACGTGGTGATGATGCTGCGCCTGCAGCGCGAACGGATGGAAGAGGGGCTGGTGTCGTCGCTGGAGGACTACCACCGCGACTACGGCCTGACCACGCTGCGACTGGCGCACGCCGCGAGGGACGCGGTAGTGCTGCACCCGGGGCCGATCAACCGCGGCGTCGAGATCACCGACGAGGTGGCCGACGGCCCGCAGTCGCTGGTGCTGCGCCAGGTCAGCAACGGCGTCGCCATCCGCATGGCGGTGCTGGAGATGCTGCTGGGGTAAGGTAGCGACGCTGCGTCGTGCATACGATGTCTGCTTGATGTGCGCGGGGATCCGAATGCCCCCATCGCGGCAGCGCTCAACAGACGAAAGGCTGATCAAGCCGGAACCAGCGACGTCATCCACCAGCACCAAAGACACTGGGTCCCGGCCTGCGCCGGGATGACGGTTTGAGACATCGCGGGTCAATAGACATGGATGCCGCGTCAACAGCATGCGCGATGTTCGATTCTCAGCGACTATCCGGTTCCCGACGGACTGCTTGGCCTCATGCGTGACGTGCTCGCGATTCTGCGAGTAGCTTGCAGACCGTCATCCCGGCGAAGGCCGGGACCCAGTGTCTTTCGCTCTCCCATCAAGCGAGGCCGCAGTGCCGTGTTGCCATGGATGAAGTCACTGGGTTCCGGCTTACGCCGGAATGACGGTCTGAGATATCGCGGAGAGAAAGTAGTCTGCATCGCGTCGATCGCACGTGCTACGCGCATGCAGGTACCGCCGGCGTTACGGGTTCAGACAGGGCATGACGCGTGGGATCGACATCGCGTCGCCTCCCAGCGGCGGGGTCACTCCGGTGCGGCGACCACGCGGTTCTTGCCGGCCTGCTTGGCCTGGTACATGGCACGGTCGGCGCGTGCGAGCAGTTCGTCCTGCGATTCGCCGGGTTGCCAGCGCGCCACGCCGGCGCTGAAGGTCACCAGGATGCCGCGGCCTTCGTAGACCAGTGGTTTGTGCGCGAGGCGGTCGCGCAGGCGTTCCAGCGTGCCCATCGCTTCCAGGAAGCTGGTCTCCGGCAACAGCAGCACGAATTCCTCGCCGCCGAAGCGGGCGACCGCATCGGTGGCGCGCAGGGTGTTGCGTGCCAGCGCCACGACATGGCACAGCGCGGCGTCGCCGCCGAGATGGCCGTGCGCGGCATTGATGTGGCGGAAATCGTCGAGGTCCAGCAAGGCCAGGGTCAACGTCTGGCCGCTGCGCAGCGCACGCACCGATTCGCGCTTGAACAGCTCGTCGAAGCCGCGCCGGTTGAGCGCTTCGGTCAGCTGGTCCACGCGCACCAGTTCGGAGACGGACTGCAGTTCCTGTTCCAGGTTCATCACGCGGCGCTCGGCTTCCTCCACCTCGCGTCGCGCTTCCAGCAGGCTGTCCCGCGCACGCGCGGCCTGCGCCTGCACCGTTGCGGTGTCCTCCAGGATGTCTTCCATCCGCTTGCCCAGCTCGGCGATGCTGCGGCTCTCGCGCACGGCCTGGGCGTGGAAGCTGATGCGGTCGTGGTATTCGCCGGTGCTGCTGGCCATGCCGTCCAGCCGCTCGACGAAGGTCACCATCATCTCCTTCATCGACGCCTTCGACTCGGCCAGGCCCTGTTTCAGCAGGCCCTGCTTGTAGATCACCTCGCGCAGACCGGCACGCGTCTGTTCCAGCGCGGTGCGGTCGAGCGGTCCGGCGAGCAACTGGCGTACCGCGCCGATCTGGTCCTGCAGCCAGCTGCCGTCCTCGATCAGTTCGCCGACGTTTTCCAACAGCAGGTCGAACAGGCTGCGCATCAGTTCCTGCGCATCGTTCACTTCGTGCGTGCGCAGGCCGACCTGCTGGCAGAGTTCCTTCAACTCGCTGCCGAGTTCGGCCAGCGGCTGCGCGGGTTGCCACTGGCGCACGCGGTCGGCCAGGGCGTGCGCCTGCGGCAGCAGCGTGGTGTCGTCGCGCAGCAGGTGTTCCATGCCGCCGACCAGCAGGTGGTGCAGCAGGTCGCGCATCTGCTCCGCTTCGCCCGACAGCGGCTCATCCTGGATCGTGCGGATGTACTTGTCGACGAGCTGGCGCAGCGCGCGGCCATAGCGCGGCCAATCGTTGTCGGCATGTGCGGACTGCAATCGCTCGCCCATGCCATGCAGTTCGCCCGGCAGACCGGCGACGCCGTCGGCAAAGGCGGACAGCAGGGCGGCCGGTTCCTCCGCGTGCGCGAACAGCGCCTGCAGTTGGGCGGCGCTGATCGCCGGGGCCCTGGCGGTGGTCTTTGTCGTGGCGAGTTCGCGCGAGGCCGGTGCAGCGGCCTCGCGGCGACGCGACCACAACCGGCGGAAGCCGCCAGAGATACCGGAGTTGTCGTCGGCCGCGTCAGCCATTCAAATCGCTCGCACGGCCATGGGCGGATGCCCGTCGGCCACCAGGGGATGCCGGGTTATCGGCCGCGACGGGCACGGGTTGAGGCTGGCGTGTCCGCCGGCGGCGGCGAGGCGGCCGAAGCGTGACCCAAGGCGTGCCGGCGCTGGCTCAGTCGCCGTGCCGGGGGAAACGGGCCTGGGCTTCCTCGATGATGGCCAGTTGGCTCGCGGCTTCCGCGTTGCCGGCAGCGGCGGCCGCGCGGACCTGCTCCAGCGTCGGGTGCGAGACGATCAGCAACAGGTTGCCGCACTGGGGGCAGGCGTAGTCGGTGACGGCGTCATGCAGTTCCATTGCCATGGCACGGCTGTCGCCCTGCCAGCCGCAGGGGCAGGCCAGCGGCTGGTCGCGCCAGCCGGCGGTGAAGTAGTCGGGGATCAGGTCGGCCACGCTCAGCGCCCGCGACGCTGCGCGAACAGCCAGTCCCACATCGGCGCGTGGGCGTAGGTCGCGTCCCAACTGTTGTGGTTGGCGTCGGGGAATTCGGTGTAGCGCGCGTCGCGCGCGCCAGCGGCCTTCAGCGCGGCATCCATGCGGCGCGACTGCGACGGCGGCACCACGTCGTCCTTGCCGCCATGGAAGATCCACACCGGCACATCCTTCAGCCGCTGCGCGGCGGCGGCGAAGGGGTCCGCAGCGCCCGCCACGCTGTGCACGTTCATGCTGGGGCGGTCGCGTCCCCAGTCCACGGTGATGCCGCCACAGATCGGCACCAGCGCGGCGAAGCGCGTGGGCTGCTGCAGCGCCAGTTCCCAGGTGCCGTAGCCGCCCATCGACATGCCGGTCAGCGAGACGCGGTCGGGATCGCCGTTGAACTCGCGCAATGCCGCGTCCAGCGTGGCGAAGGCGATGGGTCCGGCGTCCTGGGTCCATTCCGTATCGTCCGGCGCCTGCGGGAACACCACCAGGGCGGGAAACGTGTCGGCGTGCTCGCGCAGGTACGGCCCCAGGCCGGCCATGGTCTGCTTCACGCCATCGCGGCCGCGCTCGCCGGAGCCGTTGAGGAACAGCACCACCGGCGGCTTGTCGCTACGGAAGCGCGCGGCCGGCACGAACACTTGGTAACGGTAGGTCTGACCGTCGAGTGCGATCTCGCGCGCGACGAATTCGCCGCTGGGATTCATCGGGGCGGTCGTGGTGCAGGCGGTCATCAGGATCAGCAGCAGGCCCAGGCAGGCGGTGGCGAGAAAGCGCATGGCGGTCGGCATCGGGGATAACGAATGGCAGCATAACCCGAGGGTGCCGCCAAGCCGGGCGGGCCCGACCGTTTAGCGTGCGCGATCGGGCGGTGGCATGTCCTCGCGTACCCGCACGAAGCGGGCGAAGCGGGGCAGTCCGGTCGAGGTGAGTCCGCTGTAGCGGTACGTCACCCACGCGCCCAACGGCGGTGGCGCGGCCCGCTGCGCGTCGGTGAAGCCGCTCCCCAGGCGGAAGCTGCGTCCCTCCGGGGTACGCACCTGCACGGCGCCCATCATGCCCTCGTACTTGCCCTTGCCGGGCAGGTGCGCGACCACCTGCGCTTCGGCGTCCTGGTGGATCTTGTACTTGAGCAGGTGGTCGCTGCGCCCGGGCCGGTAGCGCGCGTCGCGCCGGTGCAGCATCAGGCCCTCACCGCCGGCGGCCACCACGCGGGCCAGTTCTGCATCCAGCTCGGCGGTGCTGGCGAAGCGCTGCTGCGGGATCATCGCCAGATGCACGTTGCCGGCGGCCGCGACCACCGCGCGCAGGCGCGCGACGCGCTGGTCGAAGGTGCCTGGATGCGCGGGCAGGTCGAAGGCCATGAAGCGCACGCTGCGCCAGGCCTGCGGATCGAGGTTGACGCGGCGGACCAAAGCGCTGACTTCATCGAAGCGGCCGCGCGCGATCCAGACCTCGCCGTCCATGGCGTCGGTCGGCCAGCCACGGGTGAACGTGGCGGGTGCCGCGATGCGCGCGCCGCCGCGTGTCCAGAGCGCCCGGCCATCCCAACGCGCCCGCACACCGTCCAGCTTCTCGCTCACCAGGAAGGACGACACCGCGACGCCCTCGCGGTAGGACGTGGCCAGCATCGGCTCGGGGGGCGGCGTCGCGAGGGCGGGCCACGTCAGCAGGCACAGCAGGGCAGCGAGAAGCAGGCGCATGGCGATGAACCGGATCCGGGAAGCGGCAGCGTCGCGCGCGGACACGATCGGAGGAATCGGGACATGCCGCAGCGGCCTGTAGGAAAGCGGCGCGTGCGGGCGAACGTCAGTCCGGCAGGCTCAGCCTCGTCGGGCCACAAACGCTGGCCACGTCCCTCGCATCGGCGTCATGCCCGCCCCCACAACCACGCAGCGGCGGCGATGAGGTGCAGTACCACCATGGCCCGGAACACCACGCGGTAAGCGCGTTTGCTTGACTTGTGCCGCAGCACCTGCTGGGCGATCCACGCACCGGGCCAGCCACCGGCCAGTTCCATCATATGCAGCGTCGATTCGGGCGTGCGCCAGCGGCCGGTCTGCGCGGCATGCTTGTCGAGCGCGTAGGCGACGAAGGTGATCGCCGACAGCGCCAGCGGCACCAAGGCCGCTTCCAACGGAAGTCGTCCCGCGCCGATCGCCCATGCGATCAGCAGGGCATAGGCCACGATGGCGAGCGCGCCCGGCAGGGCGGAGCCGGGTCGCCATGGCATCGCCCGCGACGGCGCCGCCGGTTTGGCCTGACGCACCGCCGGTACCGTCCTGCGCACCGTCAGGGTGCGCCACTTGCCGTCGGCCTGGCGTTGCGCGGTGAACCTGATCACTTCGCCCACCTCGGGGCGACGCCCGTCGAGCCGGTAGTCCCGAACGTGGAAGAACACGCGGGCCGGTTTGCCGTCGAGCGGTGCGATAAAGCCGAAGCCGCGGTCGTCGTTCCATTCGCTGACCTTGCCCACGCGTTCCATCGTGGAAACCATCAGTGCAGCAGGATGACCGTGGCCAGGCCCAGGAAGCAGAAGAAGCCCATCACGTCGGTCACGGCGGTGACCACGACGGTGCCGGCGACGGCGGGATCGATGTTCATGCGTTTGAGCAGCAGCGGAAGCAGCACACCGGCGGTGGCGGCGGCGCAGAAGTTCAGTACCAGGGCCATCGCGATGACCAGCGACAGCAGCGGACTGCGGAACCAGGCGAACGCGATGACGCCGACGATGCCGCCGATCAGCAGGCCGTTGATCAGCGCCACCCGGATTTCCTTCCACAGCAGGATGCGCGCATTGCTGGCGCCGACCTGGCCCAGCGCCAGGCCACGTACCATCAGCGTCAGCACCTGCACCGCGGCGTTGCCGCCGATGCCGGCGACGATCGGCATCAGCACGGCCAGCGCGACGATCTTCTCCAGCGTGGCGTCGAACTGCTTGATGACCGTCGCCGCCAGGAACGCCGTGAACAGGTTGATGCCCAGCCACACCACGCGACCGCGCACGGCGCGCTTGACCGGCGAGAACAGGTCCTCGTCTTCGTCCAGACCGGCGGCGCCCAGCGCCTGGTGCTCGGCCTGCTCGCGGATGATGTCGACCACGTCGTCGATGGTGATGCGGCCGAGCAGGATGTTGTTGTCGTCCACCACGGGCGCGGACACCCAGTCGTGGTCGGAGAACTGGCGCGCCACTTCCTGCGCGCTCTCGCCCACGTCGATGGCTGGCTGCTCATCGTCGATCAGGCGGTTGATCGGCGTGGTGTCCTCATGCGTGACCAGCGCGGCCAGCGGCACGCGGCCCAGGTACTGGTGGCGACGACTGACCACGTACAGGTGGTCGGTGTGGTCCGGCAGTTCGCCACGCAGGCGCAGGTAGCGCAGCACCACGTCGACGTTGACGTCGGCGCGCACGGTGACCACGTCCGGGTTCATCAGACGGCCGGCGGTGTCCTCCGCATACGACAGCACCTGCTCCAGGCGCTCGCGGTTCTCGCGGTCCATCGACTTGAGGACTTCGTCGATGACGGTGTCGGGCAGGTCTTCGACCAGGTCCGCGAGATCGTCGATGTCGAGGTCCTCGACCGCGGCGACGATTTCGTCGGTGTCCATGTCCGCCAGCAGGCTCTCGCGCACCTCGTCGCCGACGTGCACCAGCACTTCGCCGTCGTCCTCGGGATCGACCAGGCCCCACACCACTTCGCGCTTGCCCGGCGGCAGCGATTCCAGCAGGTTGCCGATCTCCGCCGGCGACAAGGTGTTGACCAACCGGCGCACGGGCCCCAGCCGACCGCTGTCGAGCGCGTCGGAGAGCAGGCGCAACTGGCGTGCGGTCTTGTCGTGGCGGATGGTCTCGACCATTCGGTACTCCGGAATGGGGCCGATCCGTCAGGCGGATGCGACCGGGGCATCAGGCGTTCATTGCGCCATTATCGCCCGGGCTGCGATTTATGGACACCCTGGGGCAGGGGTGTCGGGTGTGGTGTGGGATGTGGGTGGCGGGGTAGCGGTTGTGGGAGCGACGTCAGTCGCGATGAAGCTTTCCCGATGCCCTATCGCGACTTGCGTCGCTCCCACAAGAAGCTTCGGTGACCTCAGGCGGAGGCCGCCGCCTTCAACCAGCGCTCGATGCCGGCACGGTCGCGTGCCTGCAGCAGCTTCTCGGTGCGTGCCTGCAGATCGGCGAGGTCGACATCGCGGATTGCGCGGCGCACTTCCAGCAGCGTGGCCGGATGCAGGCTGAACTCGCGCAGGCCCAGCGCCAGCAGCATCGGCGCGAGCATGGCATCGCCGGCGATCTCGCCGCACATCGCCACCGGGACATCGTGTTCGGCGCCGGTGCGGATCACGTGCCGCAGCAGGCGCAACACGCCCGGGTGCAGCGGCGAATACAGTTCGCCCAGGGCGTCGTTGTTGCGGTCCGCGGCCAGCAGGTACTGCACCAGGTCGTTGGTGCCGATCGAAACGAAGTCGACCACGTCGGCGAAGGCGTGCAGCGCGATGGCCGCGGCGGGCACTTCGATCATCGCACCCAACGCCAGCTGGACCGCGACCTCATGGCCCTGCTTGCGCAGCTGGAGGGCCGCGCGCTGCAGGCGGCGACGGACCTCCAGCATTTCCTCGCGGCTGCTGACCATCGGCACCAGCACGCGGATCGGGCCGTAGCTGGACGCGCGCAGGATGGCGCGCAGCTGCGTGTCGAACACGCCGGCATGCGCCAGCGACAGGCGTACGCCGCGCAGGCCCAGCGCTGGGTTCTCTTCGTTATGAACCACAAGGCCGGCACGGTCGGCCTTGTCGGCGCCCAGGTCGAGGGTACGGATGGTCACCGGCCGGCCGCCCATGCCGAGCACCAGGTCGCGGTAGACCTGGAACTGCTCCTCCTCGCTGGGCAGCTCGCGCCGCTGCAGGAACAGGAATTCGGTGCGGTACAGGCCCACGCCGGTGGCACCGAGCGTGTGCGCCTTCGCCACGTCTTCGAGCGATTCCGCGTTCGCCCACAGGGCGATGTCGACGCCGTCGCGGGTGCGGCTGGGCTTGGATCGCAGGCGCCCCAGTTCGCGCGCCTCGCGCGCGGCGTCGCGCAGGCGTTCGCGGTAGCGGCGCAGGTCGTCCGGATCGGGATTGACCACCACTTCGCCGGTGGCGCCGTCGACCAGCAGCACGTCGCCGTCGTTGATCTTGTGCAGGGCCTGCGCATTGCCCACCACCAGCGGCAGGTGCAGGCTGCGCGCGAGGATCGCGCTGTGCGACAGCGTGCTGCCGGCCGCGGTGACCACACCCACCACGCCCTGCTGCTGCAGTTCCGCCAGTTCCGACGGCGCCACGTTGTCGCTCACCAGGATCTCGCCGGCCACACCCGGCGCATCGGGTGCGCGCTGCTGCAGGTGCGCGTGGATGCGGCCGATCACATGGTCCAGGTCGTCCATGCGGCTCTTGAGGTAGGCGTCGTCCATGCCGTCGAAGACGGCCGCCAGGCGGTCGCGCTGCAGGCGCAGCGCGTAGTCGGCCGAATAGCGGCCGGTACGGATCAGTTCGTCCAGGCCATGCAGCAGCTCGGGGTCGTCCAGCAACAGCGCGTGCAGGTCGAGGAACTCGCCGACTTCCTTCGCCAGTGCGCCGTGCAGGCGCGTGCGCAGGCTGTGCATCTCGCGGCGGGTGGCGTCGACCGCCTCGTGCAGGCGGGCGACCTCGTCGTCGATCTGGTCGGCGCGGATGAGCTGCTCGGCGACATCCAGCACATGCGGCAGCCGGACCCGGGCGCGTCCGAGCGCGCTGCCGCGCGAAGCCCCATGGCCCGGCAGCAGCGCCCTCAACTCAGGACTCCTCGTCGAATCGTCGCTCGAACAGCGACACGACGTCCTGCATGGCAGCCGCTTCGTCCTCGCCCTCGATGCGGACGGTCACCGGGGTGCCCTGGCCGGCGGCCAGCAGCATGACGCCCATGATGCTCTTGGCGTTCACCTCGCGGCCCTTGGCCGCCAGCGTGGCGTTACAGCGGAAGCCGGACAGCGTCTGCACCAGCTTGGCGGTGGCCCGCGCATGCAGTCCGAGGCGGTTGGAAATGATGAGTTCGCGTTCAAGCATCGTCGTGGATGACTCCATTGCGTGCGCCCGCCGCCGCCGTGGCAGGCAGGTCGTCCAGTCCCTGTTCCGGATAATTCATCACCCTCAGCAGCATGGGCAGGCTGAGCGCCGAGACGCGGCGTACCGGCGTGCCCAGGCGGGCCAGCTTGCCGGCCAGGTTGCTGGGGCTGGCGCCATACAGATCCGTCAGCACCAGCACCCCGTCGCCGCCATCGACGCGCCGCAACGCCGCGGATGCCTGCGGGAGCAGGGCATCGAGGTCGGCGTCGAACGGCACCTCGAAGGCTTCCGCCTTCAGGGGCAGTTGTCGCAGCAGCGCCGTGGCGACCGCCAGGATCGCCGCGCCCACGCCAGGATGAGTCACAAGAAGAATGCCACAGGCCATGCAGGAACGTTAACAGACGGGCATGACGGGCAGGAAGCGGCGCGGATGGAACGGTCAGGGTTTCCGGGTGGCTGCGCATTACCAGAGCGGAGCGTGCTCTGCGGCGGCTGCGGCCCGAGGTGTCGGAAAGTGTGAGCCGGGCAGGCCCGGCCCTATAAACCGGGGGTCAATCCAGTTCGCGGTGGAAGGTGGCGACTTCTTCCCAGCCCTGCTCGCGGGCGTGCCGCGCGAGGGTCTCGGCCAAGTAGACCGAGCGGTGCTTGCCGCCGGTGCAGCCGAACGCGATGGTCACGTAGCTGCGGGTTTCGCCGCGCAGGCGCGGCAGCCAGGTATCGAGGAAGCCGCTGACCTGGCCGACGTATTCGGCCACTTCCGGTTGCGTGTCGAGGAAGGCCCGCACCTTGGGGTCGCGGCCGGCGTAGGGACGCAGCTCGGGGTTCCAGTGCGGGTTGGGCAGCACGCGGGCGTCGAACACGAAGTCCGCGTCCGCCGGTACGCCGCGCTTGTAGGCGAAGGACTCGAACAGCAGCGACAGCTGGGTGCCCTTGTTGAGCGCGAACTCGGCGATGATCCGGCGGCGCAGCTGGTGCACGTTGAGCTGGCTGGTGTCGATGACGACATCGGCTTCGTCGCGCAGCGGCTGGATGATCGTGCGCTCCTGGCGGATCGCTTCCTGCAGCGACAGGCCGCCATGCCCCAGCGGGTGACGGCGGCGGGTGTCGGAGTAGCGCCGCAGCAGCACGTCGTCTTCGGCATCGAAGAATACCAGCCGGCCTTCCAGGCCCAGCTGCGCCAGGGCGGCGCGCCATTGCGCCAGCTTGGACAGATCGCTGCGACGGCTGCGCACATCGATGCCGACCGCGATTTTCGGCGGCAGCTCGTCCTCGCGCACCAGGCTGCGCACGAACGAGGGCAGCAGGTCCACCGGCAGGTTGTCGACGCAGTAGTAATCCAGGTCCTCGAAGGTCTTCAGCGCCACCGACTTGCCGGAGCCGGACAGGCCGCTGACGATGACCACCGTGGGAGGCGGCGGAGCGGCGATGGACTCGTCGCGCGGGTCCGCGGGGGTCGGGTCGCCCTGGGTCATGGCGTGCTGCGCTCGAGCAGGTTGCTGTGTCGGGCGATGAACATCGCCGCCGGATCGATGCCCTTGGTGCGCAGGATGTGCAGCCGCGTGGCGGCCTCGGTCAGCACAGCCAGGTTGCGGCCGGGCATGACGGGCAGGGTGATCAGCGGGACGTCCAGGTCCAGGACGTGGCGGGTGCCGGAATCGCCGGTGAGGCGTTCGTAACCGTGCGGATTGGGTTCGGTCATCGGCCGGGTGAGGTGCACGATCAGGCGCAGGTACTTGTTCTTCTTCACCGCCGTGTCACCGAACATCTCGCGCACGTTGAGCACGCCCAGGCCACGCACTTCCAGCAGGTCCTGCAGCAGTTCCGGGCAGGTACCGTCCAGGACATCGGGCGCGATCTGGGTGAACTCGGGTGCGTCGTCGGCGACCAGGCGATGGCCGCGGCTCAGCAGTTCCAGCGCCAGCTCGCTCTTGCCGGAACCGGCTTCACCGGTGATCAGCACGCCGATCGAGTAGATCTCCATGAACACGCCATGCAGCGTCACCCGCGGCGCCAGTGTGCGCGCCAGGTGATAGGAGAGGTGGTTGAGCAGTTCGTGGCCGCGCTTGGGCGAGGCCCACAAAGGCGTGTCGTTCTCGTTCGCCGCTTCGCGCAGGTCCTCGGGGCAGGACTGGCTCTTGCTGATCACCAGCGCCAGCGGCTTGGCCTGCACGATCTTCTCGATGGTTTCCCAGCGCTGGCGCGAGTCGAGCGAATCCAGCCAGGTCAGTTCCTCGGTACCGAGGATCTGCACCTTGTTGGGATAGACGGCGTTGAGGTAACCGGCCAGCGATGGCCGCCGCGACACGGTGTCGCCCGATTCCAGCACGCGCTTCTCGCCCTTCTGTCCCGCCAGCCAGCGCAGGGCCAGCTTGTCCTTCTGCTGATCGAACAGTTCACGGGCGGTGATGCTGGTATTCATCATGCGGAGACAGCCGGCGGGAAGGGAATGCCGCGTCGGGCGGTGCGCGATGGCCACGAGCCGGCATCGGCATCGTCCGCCAGGGGCGCGACGAGTCCAGTGTAATCGGCATGTCGGGAGCGCGCGACCGCAGGCTGCGGTCATCCCGGGGCGGCAGGCGTTGGTGAGTTGCAACGGGTCGCTCCGCGTCGCGGAGCGACTCCGTGCAGGGTAGTGCGTCAGCCGATCAGTTCGCCGCGCATGCTGTGGCGCTGGACGTCGGTGCGCTTTTCCTTGTGCTTGACCAGCAGGCGGTCGAGCTTGTCGGCCAGGATGTCGATGGCGGCGTACATGTCCTGCGCACCGGCATCGGCGTGCAGCCTGCGGCCGGCGACATTGACCGTGGCTTCGGCCAGGTAATCGGGTTTACGGGTTCCCAGTTGCGTCCGGACTTCGCAGGGTTGCTCGAAGTGGCGTTCCAACCGCCTCAGTTTGGTTTCGACGTATTCGCGCAAGGCGGGAGTGACTTCGATTTCATGGCCGTAAGTCTCGATACGCATTAGTGCCTCCTTCGGGTCGGTAGAGCCGCGCGCGGGGCGCGGTGGGCGTGTCATGGAATGACCACGCGGTAGCGTCTGGGTTCCGTCGATCTCCTGTGCGAGTGGCGATGGCAGGGGATGCCTGCAAGACAAAGATGGACCCCTCCGCGGCAACTATCAACTGTCGCGGCGGTCTTTTTTTCGTGACCCGGGGAGGTGTTAGGAAAACGTTTCGTGCGGGCGGAACGCGATCACGATTCCGGGGCGCAACGGGCGCGGTTCAGGCGATGCGCACGCGTTCGTGCGAGGACAGGATGTTGAGGGCCTCGCGGTACTTGGCCACGGTGCGGCGCGCGACCGGAATGCCCGAGGCCTTCAGCAGGTCGGCCAGCTTGGCGTCGGACAGCGGCTTGCGCGGATTCTCGGCATCGACCAGCCGCCGTATCATCGCCTGGATCGCCGTGCTGGAGGCTTCGCCGCCGCCGTCGGTGTCGATGCCGGAGGCGAAGAACGCGCGCATCGGCAGGGTGCCGCGCGGCGTGCGCACGTACTTGCGGGCGATGGCGCGCGACACGGTGGATTCGTGCAGGCCCACTTCTTCGGCGACATCGCGCAAGGTCAACGGGCGCAGCGCCTGCTCACCGAATTCGAGGAAGCCGGCCTGCTGGTGCAGCAGGCAGCGCATCACCTTCAGCAGGGTATCGCCGCGGGCTTCGACGCTCTTGAGCAGCCAGCGCGCTTCCTGCAGTTGCGCCTTGAGGTAGCCGGCATCGCTGTCGCCGCACTGCCGGATCATCTGTTCGTAACCGCGATGGATGCTGATGCGCGGCAGGGTGTTGCCGGACAGCGCCGCGCGCCAGATGCCGCGCTGGCGCCAGACCACGCAGTCCGGCACCACGTAAGTGTCGTGCGAGAGATCGCCCACCTGGGCGCCGGGCTTGGGATCGAGGGTGCGCAGCAGTTGCACGGCCTCCTCGACGTCGGCGACCGGGCGTTTCAGTTCCTGTGCGATGCCGGCCACGCCACTGCGCGGCAGGCGTTCCAGCGCGGTATCGGCGATCTGCAGCGCCAGCGCCTTGCCGGGCGTGTCGTCGCTCAGCACCGCCAGTTGCAGGTGCAGGCATTCGCCGAGCGTGCGCGCGGCAACGCCGACGGGGTCGAAGCGCTGCAACTGGTGCAGCACGACCAGCACCTCGTCTTCGTGAGCGTCGACGTCCGGACGCAGCGCCTGCACGATGCCGGCCAGCGGCTCGCGCAGGTAGCCGTCGTCTTCCAGCGCGTCGATCAACGTAGCGCCGATGCGACGGTCGCGTTCGGAAAGATGCGAGAGATGCAGCTGCCACAGCAGGTGGCCATGCAGGGTGTCGGCTTCCGCCACGCGCTCGGCCGGGCTGCCGCCGTCATCGTCTTCGAAGGAGCCGCCGCTGCCGGACGAGGTCCAGGGTCCTTCGTCGGGCGACCAGTCGTCGCGGTCGTCGGTGGCCTCGCGCGCGACTTCCTGCGCCGGTTCGGCGGGGGGCTGGTCGTCGTCGTTGCCGCGGACCTGGGCCGGTTCTTCCTCCGGTTCGCTCCAGTCCAGCAGTGGATTGGTTTCCACCGCTTCGGTCAGTTCGATCTCGAGTTCGGCGGTGGACATCTGCAGCAGCCGGATGGCCTGACGCAACTGCGGCGTCATGACCAGATGCTGTCCCAGCGATGTCTGCAGGCGTGGCTTCATTCCCGACCTTGGAAACCCGAAAGGCGGCCAAGGGCCGCCGACGGGATCACAGGCGGAAGGTTTCGCCCAGATAGACCCGGCGTACGTCCGGATTGGCCAGCAACGCGTCCGGGGCCCCCTGCGCCAGAACGCTACCGGCATTGAGGATATACGCCCGGTCGCAGATTCCCAAGGTTTCGCGCACGTTGTGGTCGGTGATCAGCACGCCGATGCCGCGATCCTTGAGGTGCTTCACGATCCGCTGGATTTCGCCGACCGAGATCGGATCGACGCCGGCGAAGGGTTCGTCCAGCAGCATCAGGCGCGGACGGGCGGCCAGAGCGCGGGCGATTTCCACGCGCCGGCGTTCGCCACCCGACAGGCTGGCGCCCAGCTGGTCGGCCACGTGGGTGACCTGCAGTTCGTCCAGCAGCGAGGCCAGTTCGCGCTCGATGCCGGCGCCGTCCAGGTCTTCGCGCAGTTCCAGCACCAGGCGGATGTTGTCGGCCACGCTGAGCTTGCGGAACACCGACGGTTCCTGCGGCAGGTAGCCCACGCCGAGCTTGGCGCGCTGGTACATGGGCTGGGCGGTGATGTCCTGGCCGTCCAGTTCGATGCTGCCGGCGTCGGCGGCCACCAGGCCGACGATCATGTAGAAGCAGGTGGTCTTACCGGCGCCGTTCGGGCCCAGCAGGCCGACCACTTCGCCCGGCTGCAGGGTCAGGCCGAAGTCGGCGACGACCTCGCGCTGCTTGTAGCGCTTGCGCAGTCCCTTGGCGGTGAGCATCAGTTCTTGCCTTGTGCCGGCGCCGCGGACTTGGGCTGGATGACGGTACGCACGCGGGTGCCGTCGCCGCCGCTCTGCATGTTGCCGCTGGTGGTGTTGTAGACCATGCGCTGGCCGCTGTTGGAGCCGCGTTCGGACTTCACCGTGTAGTTGCCGATGAAGGTGATGGTCTCGGTCTTCATGTCGTATTCGACGCGGTCGGCCTGCGCGTCCATCCACGTGCCGTCGTCCATCTGCTGCTTCATCTTCACCTGCTTGCCGGTGAAGACCGAGCGCGAGATCTCGCCGTTGGCCATGTAGATTTCGGCCGCTGCCGACTGGATCTCCAGCGTGCCCTGGGTCACCACCACGCCGCCGCCGAGCACGGTCTTGCCGTTGCCTTCCATGTTGCCGGACTGGCTGCCCGAATCGATGGTCATGGCCTGGTTGCGGTCGGTGGACTTGGCCACGGCGCCGGCGGCGGGCAGCAGGAGCAGCAGCGCGGCGCTAGCGAGCAGAACGCGGTTCATAGATGGATCTCACCTGGGATTTGAATGTGTATTCCTTGGTCTTGAGATTGGTCTCAAAACCGCGCCCGCTCAGTCTAGAGCGGGGTTGCGTGACCGTCACCACATCGTCGGTCTGGGCCAGATCGCGATCGGGGAACACGTTGAGCGTTTCGGTGCGGAACTCGGCCTTGCGGGTGCCGCCCGCCGGCGAGGTGCCATGCACGTCGCCCTTGAGGCGCAGTTCCTCGCCCTTGGCACTGAGCCAGCCGGTCTTCGAGCGCAGCTCCCACGAGCGGCCATCCTCTTCGGGCAGCAGGAACAGCGGCGTGGTGATGGTATAGGTCTGATCCTGCGGATTGCGCGCCATCTCCGGTGCGCGCACGGCGACAGCCTCTTGGCCCTCGCCATTCAACGCGATCATCTCGAAGTCGCGCATTACGTAGTCGGACCGATCGGCGACGACGCGGTTGGGCGGGGGAACGTCGCGGTTCTTCCAGGCCGACCAACCGCTGACGATCGCAGCCAGCAACAGCACCAGGCCCAGCGTGGTACGCCAGCTCATGCCGTGCCTCCGTCGAATGCGGGGGCATGGCCTTGCGAGCCGAGCAGCAGGTCGCAGGCTTCGCGAGCCGCGCCCTGGCCACCGGCGCGGTGGGTGCGCCAGTGCGCGTGCTGCGCCGTCCATGGGTGCGCATCGGCCGGCGCGATGGCCAGGCCCACGGCGCGGAACGGCGGCACGTCCGGCAGGTCGTCGCCCATGAAGGCGACCTGCTCCAGCCCGATGCCGAGCCCGGCACCGAGTTCGCGCACGGTGGCCAGCTTGTCCTTGATGCCGGTGAACACCTGCACGCCCAGTTCGCGGCCACGGGCCACGGCGACCGTGCCGCCGCGGGCGGTGATGAAGGCGACCTCGATGCCGGCGCGCTTCAGCAGCACCAGCCCCTGGCCGTCCTGCACATGGAATGCCTTCTGCTCCCGGCCCTCGCTGTCCAGGAACAGGCGGCCATCGGTCAGCGTGCCGTCCACGTCGAAGCACGCCAGCCGGATGCGTGAGGCACGGGCCAGCACGTCGTCGGTCAGGTCGTGGAGATGGCGGAGCGGCATGGTCGGCGGAGGCTCGTTGGGAAGGTGGGGAACGGTGGCAACCCTGCGGGTTACACCACGCGGGCACGCAACAGGTCGTGAATGTTGAGCGCGCCGACCGGCCGCAGTTCATCGTCCACCACGATCAAGCCGCTGATCTTGTGGGTTTCCATCAGGCGCGCGGCCTCGACGGCCAACTGGTCGGCGCCGATGGTCCTGGGCGCACGCGTCATCACGTCGGCGATGCGCGCGCTGCGCACGTCCAGGGCGGGATTGTCGAGCGTGCGGCGCAGGTCGCCGTCGGTGAACAGCCCGGCCAGGCGGCCGTCGCCATCGACCACGGCGGTCATGCCGAGGCGCTTGCGGCTCATTTCCACCAGTGCTTCGCTCAGCGTCGCCCCCACATCCACACGCGGCACGTCATCGCCCGCATGCATCACATCGGTGATGTGCAGCAGCAGGCGCCGACCGAGGCTGCCGGCGGGATGGGAACGGGCGAAGTCGTCGGCGGTGAAGCCGCGCGCATCCAGCAGCGCCACCGCCAAGGCGTCACCCATCGCCAGCGAGGCGGTGGTGCTGCTGGTCGGCGCCAGATCCAGCGGACAGGCCTCGGCCGGCACGCTGACATCCAAGTGCAGGTCGCTTTCGCGTGCGAGCGTGGACTGCGGCCGGCCGGTCATGCCGATGACCAGGTTGCCCTGGCGCTTGAGCACCGGCAACAGCATCAGTACCTCGTCCGATTCGCCCGAGTACGACAGCGCCAGCACCACGTCGGCATCGGTGATCATGCCCAGGTCGCCATGCCCGGCTTCGCCCGGATGCACGTAGAACGCCGGCGTGCCGGTGGAGGCCAGCGTGGCGGCGATCTTGCGGGCGATATGCCCCGACTTGCCCATGCCGGTGCACACCACCCGGCCGCTGCCGGCCAGGATGGCCTGGCAGGCGGCAGCGAAGGCGCCGTCGATGCGGGCGGCCAGTGCGTCCAATGCGCGCGCCTCGATCTCGATGACCCGACGGCCGCTGGCCGCCAGGCTGGCAGGCGAGACGGACGGGGTCAGGGGGTGCGGCTGGGACATGCGGACGGGGCGCCGGCGGGTAGAATGGCCGGGTATTTTATTAGGAAAGCCCGTTGGACGCCGAAACCATCCGTAAACTGATCGAATCCGGCCTGCCGGGCGCCCGTGCCGACGTGCAGGGCGACGATGGCGTCCACTTCGAGGCGACCGTGGTGGCCGAGGCGTTCCGCGGCAAGCTGCCGCTGGCCCGGCACCGCATGGTCTACGCCACCCTGGGCGACCTGATGGGCGGCGCGATCCATGCGCTGCAGTTGAAGACGGTTACCCCCGATGAAGCCGGGGGGCGGGAATAGGGAGTCGGGAATCGGGATTCGGCAAACAACGGCGCTTTCCCGGCCCCTTCCTCGTCCCACCCGCAAACCCGCTCCTACGAATCCCTATTCCCGACTCCCCATTCCCGGTCCCTCATGCAGAAAATCATCGTCACCGGTGGCAACACGCTCAACGGCGAAGTCACCATTTCCGGCGCCAAGAACGCCGTGCTCCCCATCCTGTGCGCGACGCTGCTGGCCGATGCGCCGGTGGAGATCACCAACGTGCCTCACCTGCACGACGTGGTCACCACGGTGAAGCTGCTGGGCGAGCTGGGCGCCGGCATCACCATCGACGAAGGCACGCTGGCGAAGGGACGTGGCATCACCGTCGATCCCACCACGGTCAGCCGCTTCGTCGCGCCGTACGAGCTGGTCAAGACCATGCGTGCGTCGATCCTGGTGCTCGGCCCGCTGGTCGCGCGCCACGGTGCAGCGGTGGTGTCGCTGCCGGGCGGCTGCGCGATCGGTTCGCGTCCGGTCGACCAGCACATCAAGGGCCTGCAGGCGCTGGGTGCCGAGATCACGGTCGAGAACGGCTACATCAAGGCGCGGGCGGCACGCTTGAAGGGCGCGCGGTTCGTGTTCGACATGGTCACCGTGACCGGTACCGAGAACGTCATGGCCGCCGCCACGCTGGCCGAAGGCACCACGGTGCTGGAGAACGCGGCGATGGAGCCGGAGGTCACCGACCTGGCCGAATGCCTCAATGCGCTGGGTGCCAGGATCGAAGGCGCCGGCACCTCGCGCATCGTCATCCACGGCGTCGAGCGCCTCGGCGGCGGGCGCCACTCGGTGGTGCCGGACCGCATCGAGACCGGTACGTTCCTCGTGGCGGCGGCGATGACCGGCGGCAAGGTCACGGCGCGCAATGCCCGTCCCGACACGCTGGAAGCGGTGCTCGACAAGCTCACCGAAGCCGGTGCGAAGATCGAGACCACGACCGACAGCATCACCCTGGACATGCAGGGCAAGCGGCCGAAGGCCGTCAGCCTGACCACCGCGCCGTACCCGGCATTCCCCACCGACATGCAGGCGCAGTTCATGGCCTTGAACTGCGTGGCCGATGGTGTGGGCGTGATCAACGAGACGATCTTCGAGAACCGTTTCATGCACGTCAACGAACTGCTTCGGTTGGGTGCGGACATCCGCGTCGAGGGCCACACGGCCATCGTGCGGGGCGTAGAGAAGCTCGGTGGGGCGCCGGTGATGGCGACCGACCTGCGTGCCTCGGCCTCGCTGATCCTCGCCGGCCTGGTGGCCGAGGGCGAAACCACCATCGACCGCATCTACCACCTCGACCGTGGCTACGAGAACATCGAAGAGAAGCTGGGCGGCCTGGGCGCGAAGATCAGGCGCGTCTCGTGAGCCGGCACGATCCCACGCTTTCCGGGATCCGTTCGCGTTTCCCGCTGCGCCGCAAGATCCTGCTGGGCATCGTCGTCGGGCTGCTGGCGCTGGTTGCGTGGCTGCATTACACCGGCTCGGCGGCAACGCACGGCATCACCACGCAGGACATGGACTGGAACGGCGACGGCACGGTGACGCAGGGCGAGATCGCGCAGGCCGTCTTCACCGTGGTGGTCGAACAGAAGCAGGACGGCAACCGTCAGTGCAACACGTTCGCCTGGCGCAATGGCAGCGGCACCCTGCGGATGGACTGCAAGACGGTGTTCCAGGCCGACGCGCCCGCCGCGGAGTAAAGAAAAAGCCCGGCGTTGCCGGGCTTTTTCGTGCGGTGATCCGAGGGCTCAGCGCCAGGATTTCAGCGTGAGGTCGATGGTGTCCTGCCCCTTCTCGCGCTGCAGGATGCG
This sequence comes from Pseudoxanthomonas sp. Root65, assembly GCF_001427635.1. Lineage (NCBI taxonomy): Bacteria > Pseudomonadati > Pseudomonadota > Gammaproteobacteria > Lysobacterales > Lysobacteraceae > Pseudoxanthomonas > Pseudoxanthomonas sp. Root65. Next base: position 358,180 of record NZ_LMHA01000001.1, on the reverse strand, counting down.
GGCCGGCACGGGGGCGTCGGCCACCACCCAGACGATGGTCTGCTTGTCGCCATCGGTACGGACGACTTTGGTGGCGTCCTGCGGCTTGCCGGCCACGGTGATGCGTTCCTTGCCGGCGACCTGGTAGGTCATCGGCTTGGCGCGACCGTTCTCCACCATGCGGTAGGTCAGCGGCTTGCCGGCGGCGACGTCGCGCACGATGGCCAGATTGACCAGCAACGCGTCCATGTCGCCTGCGGCGAGCTTTACCGGACCGGCGCGGTCGGGCTTCACGTCGCCATTCCAGGTGGCCTGCGCCTTGCCCCAGTCGTAGACGGTGTTGACGTTCTTCTTCTTGATCAGCAGGCGAGAGCTGTCGCTGCTGCTCAACGGACGCATGCGGCCGTCCTGCACGTCGAACACGGTCTTCTGGCTCAGGTCGACGGCCTGGTTGCGCACGGTCAGCGAGTACTGCCAGCGGTTGCCCGGCTGGGCCGCGACGGACATCTGGCCTTCGCCGACCATGCCCAGCGCGCTGGCGCTGTACTGCGCGGTGAAGGCCTCGACGGCGAGGGCGGGCGTGCTGGCGGCGGCCAGCAGCGCGGCGGTGAGCAGCAGGCGTGGGGTGGGGAACGCGGTCTTGGTCATGTTCACGGTGCTCCTTGGTATTCGACCAGGCGGAGGTCTATGCCGTCCTGGCCGTCTTCCCGCTGCAGGATGCGCACGGGGGTGGGTACGCCATCGGCGACCCAGAAGATGGTTTCGTCGTTGCCGCCGTTGGCCCGGCTCACGCGCAGGGCGCTGTAGCTCAGGTCTTCGACGGTCACGTTTTCCGGCTCAGCTGCCACCGTGTACTGGTATTCGCGGATGCGGCCATTGTCCACCACGCGGTAGTCGAGCTGCTTGCCGGGCGCGGCATCGCGGATGACCGCAAGGTTCATCAGCAGCGCGCTCATGTCGCCGGGCTGCAGGGGCAGCGGGGCGCGTCGCTCTTTCTTGATGTCGCCCTGCCACTGCGCCGTGCGGGCGTTCCAGTCGTAGGTGCCGACCATCTTCCTGCCCATGAACACTGCCCGGCGCACGGTGGCCTGGCTGATCGGACGGAACTGCCCATCGGCCGTATCGAAGACGGTGCTCTGCTCGATGTTCAACCCGGCCAGTCGCGCGAACCCGCGTGTGCCTTTCACGTTCAGGTCGATCTGCCACTGGCTGCCGGCCTTGGGCACGACTTTCATGCTCGCCGTGCCCGCCAGCTTGCCCTCGTTGTAGGCCTGGTAGCTCGCCACGAACGGCTCCAGCGCCAGCGCGGGCACAGTGGCGCCGGCCATGGCGAGGCCGAGCAGCAGGGAACGGAAAGGCACAGGCATCGGGGGGGGAAGTCAGGGAACCAAACGGTCGGTTGAATCTAGGGACAGGGGATTTAATAGCGGCTGACCGTTGTAGAGCGCGATGTCGCCCTGTTCAGCTAGTGCCCCGTCGCAGGCCAGGCGCAGCACCGCCAGCATCAGGGCGTGTTCGCGCGGGAGCAGGCGTTCGGCCAGCTTGTCGGGCGACTCCCGGGGCAGGATCGGGATGCGCACCTGGGCGATCACCGCGCCGGCATCCAGTTCCGGGGTGACGAAGTGGATGCTGGCGCCGTGTTCGGCGTCGTGCGCCGCCACCGCGCGTGCATGCGTGTACAGGCCAGGGTACTTGGGCAGCAGAGAGGGGTGGATGTTCAGCAGCCTGCCGCGGAATCGTTCGATGAACGCGTCGCCGAGGATGCGCATATAGCCTGCGCAGACGACCCAGTCCGGGCGGGTCGCGTCGATGGCATCCGCCAGCGCGGCCTCGTAGCGGGTCTTGTCCCCGAAATGAGAGGGCCGATAGCCCCAGCGCCTGTCTTCCGGCGCATAGCGCAAGGCCGGCGCCCCGGGCTTGTCGGAGAAGACACCGACGACCTCGGCATCGAGCGTGCCGTCGGCGGTGGCTTGCAGGATCGCCCGCAGGTTGGTGCCGCGGCCGGAAGCCAGCACGGCGATACGGAGGGTCATGCAGGCAACTCCTGGAATTCCTTGCGCGCCAGCGGCCACACCAGCAGCGCGCCGAGTGTCGCCAGCAGCATGTCGGCGTGGGCGTCCCAGCCGTCGCCCTGCTGGCCGTTGTACGACTCGGCGGCCTCGGGCGACATCGTCAGCGCGATGCCCCACTCCAGCCATTCGTACGCCAGGCTGGTGCACATGATGAGCATCACCGCCAGGGCGAAGGCGTGTCCCGGCGACAGCTGCGGCCAGCGCTGGCGCAGCCAATGCCAGACCGCAGGCGTGAAGCACACGCCGTACATCAGATGGATGAACCGGTCGAAGTGGTTGCGCTGCCAGCCGAAGGCCTCCGCCGGCGACCAGCCGACCGCCGCCTGCAGCCACGCGTCGTACGGCACGTAGGAATACAGCCAGCGCGCGCCGATGCAGTGCGCCACGATGAAGCCGCAGATCAGCGCGAAGTGCGACGGTCGCAGCGGCCAGCGCCGGTCATGCCACCACAGCCAGGCCAGGCCCACGACCGTCAGGCTGCTGTGCATGGCCTGTTCCAGTGGCCAGCGCGGCGAGATCCAGCTGCCGGCGAACACCGCCAGCGTCAGCCCGAAGGCGATCGCCTTGCTGCGCGGCATGCCGCGCTCAGCCGATGCGGACGCGTTCGCCGCCGGAGGCGGCGACGACTTCGCCGATCTGCCAGTGGGTCAGGTGGAGGCGGGCCAGGTCGGCCTGCACGGCGGCCAGCTGGTCCGGTGCGACCACCAGCACGAAGCCGATGCCGCAGTTGAAGGTGCGCCACATTTCGGCGTTCTCGACCGCGCCCTCGCGCTGCAGCCAGTCGAACACCGGCGGCAGCGTCCACGCGCTGGCGTCGATCTGCAGGCCCAGGCCGTCGGGGATCACGCGGATGATGTTCTCGGTCAGGCCGCCGCCGGTGATGTGCGCCATGCCGTGCAGGTCGTGCGCCTGCAGCAGTTCCAGGATGGGCTTCACGTACAGCGTGGTCGGCGCCATCAGCGCGTCGGCCAGCGTCACGCCGCCCACGTCGAGGTCGGCCGGGCGGCCGGCGCGGTCGTAGATGCGGCGGACCAGCGAATAGCCGTTGGAATGCGGGCCGCTGGACGCGATGCCGACCAGCACGTCGCCGGCGCGCACCTTGGCGCCGTCCAGCAGGCGCGACTTCTCCACCGCGGCCACGCAGAAGCCGGCCAGGTCGTATTCGCCCGGGCCGTACATGTCGGGCATCTCGGCGGTCTCGCCGCCGATCAGCGCGCAACCGGACAGTTCGCAGCCGCGGGCGATGCCGCCGACCACGGCGACGGTGGTGTCGACATCGAGCTTGCCGGTGGCGAAGTAGTCGAGGAAGAACAGCGGCTCGGCGCCCTGTACCAGCACGTCGTTCACGCACATGGCGACCAGGTCGATGCCGATGGTGTCGTGGCGGCCCAGCTGCTGCGCCAGCTTCAGCTTGGTGCCGACGCCGTCGGTGCCGGACACCAGCACCGGCTCGCGGTACTTGCCGGACAGGTCGAACAGCGCGCCGAAGCCACCCAGTCCGCCCATCACTTCCGGCCGGAAGCTGCGCTTGACCAGCGGCTTGATGCGTTCGACCAGTTCGTTGCCGGCGTCGATGTCGACACCCGCGTCGCGATAGGTCATCGGGGTGGGGGCGGAAGGCGTCGGCTGGGTCACGGGCGGTCGTCGGCGGGGCAAGAGGCGTGATTTTAAAGGAATCGACACGCCGAGCGACCGTCCTGAACGGGTGCCGTTGGCGGTATCGGGTCATTCGGGCAACAATTCGCCGGGTCTGTAGAGCTCAAGGACGCTCGATGCGCCGGATCCCAGGTATCGCACTCGCCACCGTATTGCTGATGGCGGCATTGACCGCAACGCCCGCCGTGCAGGCGCAGTCCGGCCTGCGCACGGAAGGCGATGCGGTCTCCGCGCGCGGCCTGTACCAGGCCGAGGTGCCGGTCAACGGGCAGGGCGAGGCGGAACGTCAGGGCGGCTTCGCGCGCGCACTCGGTTCGGTGCTGGCCAAGCTCTCGGGCGACCGCGCGGCGATGTCGCGACCGGGTGTGGGCGCAGAACTGCGCAACGCCAAGGACTACGTGGAGGGTTACGACTACCGGCAGGACCAGGGTACGTCCGCCACCGGTGCGCCGACTTTCCGCACCACCCTGGTGGTGCGCTTCGACGAAGACCAGGTCAACGGCCTGGCCGGCGCACTCGGCCTGCCGGTGTGGCCGCAACCGCGCCCGAAGCCGGTCGTCTGGCTGGCGATCAACGACGGCAGTGGTCCGCGCCTGGTCGGCCTGCCGCAATCCAACGCCGCGCGCCCGCTGCTGAACCGTGCCATCGAGCGCGGTTACGGCCTCGGCCTGCCGGCCGGCGGTGCGGCGGAGCAGGCGCTGGTCGGTGCGATCTGGCGCCAGGACACCGCCGCCGTCGCCCGCGCCTCGGCCCGCTACAGCCCGCCGATGCAGCTGATCGGCAAGCTCTACCGCAACGCCAAGGGCGGCTGGACGGCGGACTGGGTGTTCGTCGATGCCGGCAAGGTGCTGGCGACATGGTCGGTGACCGATGCCGATGCCCGCCGCGCGATGGTATCCGGCGCCGACGGCACCGCCGATGCGCTGGTGAAGCGCTACGGCAAGCGCGGCAGTGCCGGTCCGGCCGGGACGTACCGCGTGCTGTTCACCGGCATCCGCAGCACCGACGACTACCTGCGCCTGACCGGCCATCTGCAGAAGATGGCCGTGGTCCGCCGCATCACCCCGGTGCGCGCCAGCGGCGACGTGCTGGAACTCGACCTGGAACTGGTGTCGGGCCTGGCCGGCTTCCGCCGCACCATGGGCGACGAGGCTCCCTTCACCGGTGGCGAAGGCGAGCCGCCCGCCTACCAGATGCGCTGACACAAGGACGCTGCATGGATCTTTCCACTACGCCGGCCGGCACGCTGGCCCGTCGCTGGCAATGGCTGCTGATCGCTTTGATCGTCGGCTGGCTGATCTGGCTGCTCGCGCCGGTGCTGACGCCCTTCGTCTGCGCCGCGCTGCTGGGCTGGCTGGGCGATCCGTGGGTCGACCGGCTGGAACGCAGCGGCCGCTCGCGTACCACCGCAGTGATCCTGGTGTTCACCCTGATGCTGCTGTTGCTGGTGCTGGCGCTGGTGATCCTGGTGCCGATGATCGAACGGCAGGTGGTGACGGTGATCGAATCGATGCCGGCCTACCGCGACTGGTTCGTGGACAAGGCGCTGCCGTGGGTGGAACAGCGCACCGGGCTCGAACTGGTCGCATGGCTCGATCCGGATCGCCTGACCGAATGGATCCGGGGCCACTGGCAGCAGGCCGGTGGCGTGGCCGCCACGCTGTTCGGCTATTTCTCGCGCTCCGGGTTCGCGGTGATGGCCTGGGTGGCCAACCTGGTGCTGCTGCCGATCCTGACGTTCTACTTCCTGCGCGACTGGGACACGCTGGTCGAGCGCATCGCCGCGCTGGTGCCGCGCGACCACATCGCGACGGTGACGCGGCTGGCGCTGGAATCCAACGACGTGCTCGGTGCCTTCCTGCGCGGCCAGTTCCTGGTGATGCTGGCGCTGGGCGCCATCTACGCCATCGGCCTGTCGGTCGTCGGCCTGAAGGTGGGCCTGCTGGTCGGCATCATCGCCGGCCTGATCAGCTTCGTGCCGTACCTGGGCACGGCTACGGGCATCGTGCTGGGCGTGATCGCCGCGCTGGTGCAGTCCGGCGGCGACTGGTCGCTGGTGGCGCTGGTGATGGGCGTGTTCGTCGCGGGGCAGATGCTGGAAGGCTATGTGCTGACGCCGCGCATCGTCGGCGACCGCATCGGCCTGCATCCGGTGGCGGTGATCTTCGCCATCATGGCCGGCGGGCAGTTGTTCGGCTTCCTCGGCATGCTGCTGGCGCTGCCAGTCGCCGCCATCGCCAACGTGCTGCTGCGGTTCGCGCACGAACGCTATACGCAGAGCCGGCTGTACGCCGGCGACCGGCCGTCCATCGTGCTCGATTCGTACATCGACAAGGGCAGCGTGGAGCAGGCGGCGCCGCGCGCGGATTCCGATACGCCGTGAGCCGCGACCTGCAGGGCGCGCCGCTGGGGCCGCAGTTGCCGCTGGCGCTGCGGTATCCGCCGGACCAGCGCTTCGAGAGTTTCATCGCGCCGCCAGAAGGGGCCTTGCCGGCGCTGTCGGGGCTGGCCACCACGGCGGGCATGGACTGGGTGTACCTGTCCGGTGCGTCGAGGACCGGCAAGACCCACCTGGCCCTGGCGGTCTGCGCCGCGGCCGAGCAGCAGGGAAGGCGTGCCGCCTACCTGCCGCTGATGGCGGCGGCGGGGCGGCTGCGCGACGCGCTCGACGCGCTGGAAGGCCACGACGCGGTGGCGCTCGACGGGCTGGAGGCGATCGCCGGCAGTCGCGATGACGAAGTCGCCCTCTTCGATTTCCACAACCGCGCCCGTTCGTCCGGATTGAACGTGCTGTACACAGCGCGCGGCATCCCCGACGACATCGGACTGGTGTTGCCGGACCTGCGTTCGCGCCTGCAGCAGTGCCTGCGACTGATGCTGGATCCGCTCGATGACGAGGGCCGGCGCGATGTACTGCGCGATCGCGCGCAGCGGCGCGGGCTGGTGCTGGAAGATGCGGCGCTGGACTGGCTGCTCACGCGCACCGACCGCGACCTGGGCGCGCTCGTCGCGCTGCTGGACCGGCTGGACCGTGCATCGCTCGCGGCCCAGCGCAGGATCACGGTGCCGTTCCTGCGGCAGGTGCTGTAGGCGCGGGTCGTGCCCGCGATGCGCTTCCAGCGCGCCGCTCAGCCTAAGCGCCGCGCAAGCTCGTTTCCAGGTCGGCCAGCCGTTGCGGCGTACCGACATCGGTCCAGCGCCCGGCATGACGTTCACCGTGGATGCGGCTGGCGTCCATGCCTGCATGCAGCAGGGGCAGCAAGGGAAACCGCGGCTTGCCGCCGCTTGTTTCACGGATCTGGCCGGCCGCATGCTGCTGCCAGTCGTCGAGAAGGGCTGGGCGGTAGATGCCGAGACCGGCGTAGGTCAGCCGATGGTCGCCCTCGCGATGGAGGACGCCATCGTCATCGATCGCGAAATCGCCGCGTGGCGCGAATGCCGGCGGATCCACCAGCGCCAGATGCGCCAAACCCGCCGGTTCGCGCGGGAGCCGAGTAAAGTCGAAATCGGTCCAGATATCGCCATTCACCAGCAGGAACGGTGCTTCACCGAGCAAGGGACGAGCATTGAGCATGCCGCCGCCGGTTTCCAGCGGTGTGTCGCCCTCGTGCAGGTAGTGCAGCCGCAGTCCCCACTGCGCGCCATCACCGAGCGTGGCCGGGAAGCGATCGGCCAGCCAGCTGGTGTTGACGACCACTTCTTCCACGCCCATCGCCGACAGCTTTTCCAGATGCCAGACGATCAGCGGCTTGCCGCCGGCTTCGATCAACGGCTTGGGCGTGTGGTCGGTCAGCGGACGCATGCGTTCGCCCAGACCGGCGGCGAAGACCAGCGCCTTCATGCGAGCTCACCGCGCGCGTGCAGCACCGGTTTGATGCGTGCGTCCAGCAGCGTGCGCAGCCCGGCCAGTTCCGGATAGCGTGGCAGCACTTCGTCCAGGTAGCGGATGAAACGCGGGACATCGGGCAGATAGCGGGTCTTGCCGTCGCGGTAGTGGAGGCGCGAGAAGATGCCGAGGATCTTCAGGTGCCGCTGGATGCCCATCCAGTCCGCATCGCGCAGGAAGATCTTCAGTTCGGGCACGGGCACCCCCGCGCGCGTCGCGCGCGCGTGGTAGCGGGCCAGCCAGCCATCCACGCGTTCGATCGGCCAGCTCAGGAACGCATCCTTGAACAGGCTCATCGCGTCGTAGGCGACCGGTCCGCGCACGCAGTCCTGGAAATCCAGCACGGCCGGCCCCGGTGTCACCGGCATCAGGTTGCGTGGCATGAAATCGCGATGGGTCAGCACGCGCGCCTGCGCCAGTGCGTTGTCCATCAGGCGGCGCTGCGCGAGCTCGAGGCCTTCCGCTTCGCCGCAGTCCAGCGTGAGCCCCAGGTGGCGGCGCAGGAACCATTCGTCGAACAATCCCGCATCCCGCTGCAGCAAAGCTTCGCCGAACTCGCCCATGCCCGCGGGCGGGACGATGGCCTGCACGCGCAGCAGCTGTTCGAGGGCGGCGTCGAACCAGGTGTCGGCGTTGTCCTCGCTGATCACGTGCGCCAGCGTCGGGCCGCCCAGGTCCTCCAGCAGCAGGAAGCCGAGCTCGGTGTCGATGGCCAGCACGTCCGGCACGCGGACGTCGCCGCCCGCCAGCAGTTCGCGCATGGCCAGCCACGGCCGCACGTCTTCGAGGCCGGGCGGGGAATCCATCACGATGCGTCCGGGGCCATCGCCCAGGCTGCGCCAGTAGCTGCGGAAGCCGGCATCCATCGACGCGCGCTCCAGCTGCGCGTAAGGGTCGCCGAGCGCGCCACGCGCCCACTCCAGGCGCTGGGCGCCACGCCCCGAAGGGTCCTGAATCGTTGGGTTCATGCAGCAGCGACCACGCACAGGCGATAAAGGCCTACAGGGTAAACTGGCGCCCTACCGACTTGCGAGGCTTGCATGGCCAAACTCCAACCCGTGCTGCTGTCCGGCGGCTCCGGCACGCGCCTGTGGCCGTTGTCGCGCGAAGCCTATCCCAAGCAGTTCCTGCCGTTGGCCGGCGACGACACGATGGTGCAGGCGACCTGGCGTCGCGTGGAGGCCATCGCCGAAGCGGCGCCCATCGTGGTCGCGAACGAAGAGCACCGGTTCCTGGTTGCCGAACAACTGCGGCAGATCGGTGCGCCGGTGCCGGCCATCCTGCTGGAACCGGTGGGCCGCAACACCGCGCCCGCGATCGCCGCCGCGGCATTGCAGGCGATGGCCGACGGCTCGGATCCGCTGCTGCTGGTGCTGCCGTCGGACCACGTGGTGCGCGACACGCTGGGCTTCCAGCGCGCCGTGCGCGATGCCTCGGTCGCCGCCGAGGCGGGCGCCCTGGTGACCTTCGGCATCGTGCCCGATGCGCCGGAGACGGGCTTCGGCTACATCCAGGCCGAAGCCGGCGATGGCCTGCGCAAGGTGTCGCGCTTCGTCGAGAAGCCGGACGTCGCCACGGCGCAGTCGTATCTGGAGGCCGGCGGCTATTACTGGAACAGCGGCATGTTCCTGTTCCGGGCCAGCCTTTATCTGGAGGAACTCGCGCGCTTCCGTCCCGACATCGTCGACGCCGTGCGCGCGTCGCACGCGGCCGCACGCCACGATGGCGATTTCGTCCGCCTCGACAAGGCGGCGTTCGCGGCCTGTCCGTCGGACTCGATCGACTACGCGGTGTTCGAGAAGACCGACCACGCGATGGTGCTGCCGGTCGACATCGGCTGGAACGACGTCGGCAGCTGGTCCGCGCTTTGGGACGTGGCCGAGCGCGACGCCGATGGCAACGCGCACCACGGCGACGTGATCGCCGTGGACAGCCGCAACAGCTACGCCTACGCGCAACGCCTGGTCGCGCTGGTCGGCGTGGACGACATCGTGGTGGTCGAAACCGACGATGCGGTGCTGGTCGCGCGCAAGGATCGCGTGCAGGACGTCAAGCGGGTCGTGGCCCAGCTGAAGAAGGAACAGCGCAGCCAGGCCGTGCTGCACCGCGAAGTGCACCGACCATGGGGCAGCTACGATTCGGTCGACAACGGCATCCGCCACCAGGTGAAGCGCATCAAGGTCAAGCCCGGTGCCGCGCTCAGCCTGCAGATGCACCACCACCGCGCCGAGCACTGGATCGTGGTCAGCGGCACCGCCAAGGTGACGCGCGGCGAAGAAACGCTGCTGCTGTCGGAAAACGAGAGCACCTATATCCCGCTCGGTGTGAAGCATCGCCTGGAAAATCCCGGCAAGGTGCCGCTGGAACTGATCGAAGTGCAGTCCGGCAGCTATCTGGGCGAAGACGACATCGTGCGCTTCGAGGATGTGTACGGCCGCAGCCAGTGAGGGCCTGAGCGCCGTGCGCTACCGCCTGGATGATCTGCTGATCGATCTGGAGCGCCAACGCGTCGAACGCGATGGCGCACCTCTCGGTGTGGCGGGCCTCAGCTTCCAGTTGCTGCGGCACCTGGTGGAACAGGGCGACCGCGTCGTCGGTTTCGATGAGCTCATCCACCGCGTGTGGGCTCCGGCGGTGGTCAGCGAGGAGACCGTCACCCAACGGGTCAAGCTGCTGCGCCAGGCCCTGGGAGACGACGGACGCAGTCCGCGCTACCTGCGCTCGGTGCGCGGGCAGGGCTACCAGTTGTGCTCCCGACCTCACCCCTTGCCGGTCACGGAGCCTGCAACGTCGCCGGCACCTCGTTCGCAGCGACCACACATGAGGGTAGCCGTGGCAAGCGTCGTGCTGCTCGTCGCGTGCGCAGGCCTGTGGACGTGGAAGCAGCATGCCGGCCGCTCGCACCTCCCGGTCGCGGCGCCTGCCCCGGAGCAACCTTCGTTGCTGCAACGCGCCGCGTATTACGCCAGCATCGGCCAGCGCGACAACAACGAACGCGCCATCGGGCTCTTCGATCAGGCCCTGCAGGCACAGCCCGGCAACGTGGAGGCGCTGCTCGGATTGAGCCGCGCCTACAGTGCCCGCGTCTGCCTGTTCAACTTCCCCCCGGAATGGGCGGCACGCGCACAGGCGCTGGCCGAACAGGCTATCCTCGCGCAGCCCGCGCGTGCGACCGCCCACGCCGCGCTGGGGTATTCGCATGACTGTCGCGGGCGCATCGACGATGCGCTGGCCGGCTATGAACGTGCGCTCGCGCTGGATCCCGCCGCCGACAGCACCCGCGCGTCCGCAGCCTACCTCTACGACCGCAAGGGACTGCTGGCCCAGGCGCTGCTCGCGAACACCTCGCTGCGCGGCGATCCGGCGCGCGTCCGCTATCTGCAGTTGCAGATTGCCGGCATCCTGGATCTGCTGGGGTACCCGCAGGCCGCGGAAGCGCGTTATCGCCAAAGCTTCGCGCTTTATCCCGACAACGTGTTCTCCAACATCGCATGGCCGCGTTTCCTGTTCCGGCATGGGCGCACGACCGAAGCGCAGGCGGCACTGGACGAGGCCATGCGGCGCGGTACCGAGCACGCCGACCTGTTCCTGCTCGCTGCCGAACTGGCGCAACTGCGCGGCGATCCCGCGGCGGCCCTGGCAGCCTATCGGCAGGCCGAAGCCTTGCGTCCGCAGGCAAGCCTGCCGGCGACACTGGCCCATCTCCAGGCCGGTCCCGTCGATCCGGTGTGGGCCAAGGCGCGCGCTAACCGCCTCGCCCGCGAGCTGGAAGGTGGTGCGGGCTATCCCTCCGACTGGCTTGAAGTCGTGGTGCTGCGCGAGGCCGCCGGCGATCGCGCGGCGGCGCTCGCATCACTGCAACGCGCGGTGGATGCGGGTTACCGCGATGCGGCCTATCTCCGAGTGTCGCCGTTGTTCAGGATGCTGGCAGCCGAGCCGGAGTTCGCCCGCAGCGTCGACGCGCTCAACCGGCGCGTCGCCCTGGAACACCGCAAGGTGCCCGGCGCCTTGCTGGAGCGTCTTACGGCATCGCCTTGAGCACGTAGTCGCCGAACATCTGCTGTGACTGCGGGTGCACGTTGCGCTGGTTGAACGAGGTTCGCGTGATCACCGCCACCAGTTTCCGTTCGGGCACGATGAAGACGTAGTTGCCGCCGTTGCCCGACATCGCCCACGCCGCCAGCTCGCCGTCACGGTCGGGAAAACGGAACCGCCAGAACTGGTAGCCGTAGTCCGCATCCTCGCGCGCCTGTGCATGCACCGTCAGCGCTGTGTCGATCCAGGCAGTCGAAATGATCTGCCGGCCCTGCCAGCGGCCGCCATCGGCCACCAGTTGCCCGAGTTTGGCGAGGTCGCGACTGCGGTAGCGCGTGCCGCCGCCGCCCATGCCCACGCCTTCCGAAGATCGGTTCCACTGCGCTCGCTGGATGCCCAGCGGATGCTCCAGCGCCTCGGCAGCGAAGGTCGCCAGCGGCTTGCCGGTCGCCCGTTCGATCACCGCCCCCAGCAGGAAGCTGCCCGCCGTGCAGTACGAAAAAGCCCGCCCATGCGGGCTGTCCTCCGGGCGTGTCATCCAAGGCGCGAAGCCGCGCGTCGGCAGGTCCAGCGCGAACCGGGTCCAGTCCTCGCTGAGGTACATGCGTTCCTCGTTGCCGGCAGAGAACTGGTTTTCGTCGTCGCATTCCCAGGCCGAGCTCATCGTGAGCAGGTCTTCCAGCGTCATCCGCTGTTTGCGCGGACTGGGGTTCTGCCAGGGCTGCATGTCGGCGAAGTAGGCATACACGGGCGCCTGCGCACCGGGAATGTGGCCCTGATCGATCGCGGCCCCCAGCAGCAGGGCGGTGACGCTCTTGGTGGCCGAGCGCGTGTCGTTGAGCACGTCCGCGCCGCCGCCGTTGAAGTAGCGCTCGTAGACCAGCTTGCCCTGGTGGGCGATGACGACACTGGTGACCCCGGGGAACTCCCCCTTGACGATGGCGCTTTCCAGCGCCTGCAGACGATCGATCTGCCAGCCGCTGCGACCGGCGTCGGCGATTCGCCAGCCGTCCTGCATCGCCTCGGGCGGGCGATAGGCCCCGGGCAGTGCAGGGAGGCTCGCGGCCGGTTCCGCAGCCCGCGCTACAGGCGCAATCACGAGGAAGAGCGAGAACAGGAAACAACGCATGGCATGACTCCTTGGAGGGGAGCGTCATTCCATCGCGGGCCTGAATGAAGCGCCTGACAGCCGGGTGAAGATTTATGAAAGCAGTCGTACGCGTCGCGCGTGCGCAAAAAAAAGCCCCGCCGGGCGGGGCTTTTCCGGTCTGCCGTTCCGGCGGCTCAGCCTTTCTTCTTCACCATGGCATAGATGACGAGCAGCACGATGGCGCCCACCACCGAGGCGATGAACCCCGCCGGTTCGCCGGGGGAGTACCAGCCCAGCGCACCCCCGATGAAGCGCGCCAGCAGGGCGCCCAGGATGCCCAGCACGATGGTCATGAAAAAGCCGAGCTTGTCGTTGCCGGGCTTGATGGCCCGTGCGAGCAGGCCGGCCAGGAAGCCGATCAGCAAGGTCCACAGGATGCCGCCGCCAAAGATCTGTTCCATCGAAACACTCCGGTTGGGAAGGTGTGGGGCGAGGCGCAGCGTAACCCAGGGGCCCCGGCGCAGGCCATCTGCAGGCTGCATGCCCGGACATGTGATGCGTGATGTGGGATGTGGGATGTGGGAGCGACGTAAGTCGCGATGGGGCCTTCACCGGAAAGCCCATCGCGACTTACGTCGCTCCCACCCACGCCCCCCGAGCCCCTGCAAACCCTGATGCGCCTGAGATGTGAAACGACGAAGGCCGGGTCTCCCCGGCCTCCGTCGCGATACCACCGCACCACCGCGATCAACAGCAGCCGTGGTCGCCGTGCTGTTCGCCGCCGGCCACTGCGGCCACGCCCGTGGTCTCGCCACGCACGCTGGCGGCATGGTGTTCGGCGATCACACGTGCCACGCAGGCGGTGACCTTCTTGCCCATCGGGATGTGCAGGAATTCGTTCGGCCCGTGCGCATTGGAATGCGGCCCCAGCACACCGGTGATCATGAACTGCGCGCCGGGGAACTTCTCGCCCAGCATGCCCATGAAGGGGATGGTGCCGCCTTCGCCCATGTACATGGCGGGCTTGCCGAAGAACTCGCGGCTGGACGCGTCGATCGCCTGCTCCAGCCATGGCGACATCGCCGGTGCGTTCCAGCCGGTGCTGGCCTTTTCCAGTTCCAGACTGACCTGCGCACCGTTCGGCGGGTCGCGCTCCAGCAGCTCCTTCAACAACTGCCCGGCCTGCTTGCCTTCCAAGGTGGGCGGCAGGCGCAGCGAGAGCTTCACCGACGTATGCGGACGCAGCACGTTGCCGGCCGACGACAGCGGCGGCATGCCGTCCACGCCGGTCACCGACAGCGCCGGGCGCCAGGTGCGGTTGAGCACCAGTTCGGCCAGGTCCTCGGCCATCGGCGTCATGCCGGGCAGGAACGGGAACTTGTCGAACACCGCCGTATCCAGCACGCGCGCGGCTTCCTTCGCCTGCGCCATGCGGGCGGCCGGAATCTCGGCCTGCAGACCCTCGGGCAGGATGCGGCCGGTCTGCTCGTCCTCCAGGCGCGACAGCAACTGGCGCAGCAGGCGGAAGCTGGACGGCACAACGCCTGACGCATCGCCCGAGTGCACGCCTTCCTCCAGTACCTTGACGGTGAAGTTGCCGCCGGCCAGGCCGCGCAGCGAGGTGGTGCACCAGAGCTGCTCGTAGTTGCCGCAGCCGGAGTCCAGGCACACCACCAGCGACGGCTTGCCGATGCGCTCGGCCAGGTGGTCCACGTAGGCGGGCAGGTCGTAGCTGCCGGATTCTTCGCAGGCCTCGATCAGCACCACGCAGCGCGCATGCGGCACGCCCTGCTGCTGCAGCGCCTGGAGGGCGGCCAGCGAGCCGAAGAGCGCGTAGCCGTCGTCCGCGCCGCCGCGACCGTACAGCTTGTCGCCCTTGATGACCGGCACCCACGGGCCCAGGTCGTCGTCCCAGCCGGTCATTTCCGGCTGCTTGTCCAGGTGGCCGTACAGCAGCACGGTGTCGGCCCCGGTCTCCGGACCACTGGCGGGAATCTCGATCAAGATCAGCGGCGTGCGTCCCTCCAGCCGCACGACTTCCACCTGCATGCCGGGGATGGCCTGCGCCTTCGCCCAGCGCTCCATCAGCTGCACGGCCTGCTCCATGTACCCGTTGGCCACCCAGTCCTTGTCGAACATCGGCGACTTGTTGGGGATGCGGATGTATTCGACCAGTTGCGGGACGATGTCGTCGTCCCATTTCTCGGCAACGTAGCGGTCGACTTTGGCGGTATCCATGGCAACTCCGGGTGCAGAAAGGCAGGCCACCATTCTACGCCCTGCTCACGGGTAGGACTTTTCCTACACGCTTTTGCGGTGTTTACGGGCAGATTCGCCGGCGCATGGGCGATACCTTGGGACCCGTCGGGGTTGGAAACTCTCCCTACCGTCGCAGGCCAGCGGCCACCGGCGGAAACATGATGGCGGCGTCGACGCCGCCGTCATGCAGGGAGAAGCCAATGCCACAAGGAGAGTCGTCATGAAGTCGTTCATCCACATCGTGTTCGCCGCTGCGCTGTCGCTGCTGTTCGCCGTTCAGGCGATGGCGGCCGAGAAGGTCAACATCAACACCGCCGACGCGGCCGCGCTGGATCGCGTGCTGATCGGCGTGGGGCCGGCCAAGGCCGCCGCGATCATCGAGTACCGCAAGGCCAACGGACCGTTCAAGAGCGCCGAGGAACTGGCCATGGTGAAGGGCATCGGCCTGAGCACCATCGAACAGAACCGCGACCGCATCGAGCTGCGTACCGGCACCACGCCGGCAGGCAAGCCGGCCGCCGCGGCAGCCGCCAAGCCCGCCAGCAAACCGGTGGTGCGCCGCTGATCGAATCCCGCGCCAGGCGCTTCCACAGGACGTGGAGCGCCGGGCGCAGGGGCAGGACGCCAGGGGGAGACAGGCTGGACGCCGACAAGGATGTATCCATTACGCGCGGGGCGCGCACGGGTCAGGAGCGGGCAGGAGCCTGACACCGGCAGGACGCCGACACGGACGTGGACATCGCCCGGATGTGCAGGATGCGCATCCGGGCGATGTCGTTTCCGGGCCCGATGTTTCGCGGCGCCGGCGACGGACGGGCTAGAATCGCGCCGCGTCCTGACTGGGAGACACCATGCCGGCATCCTCGCGCCTGATTCCCGCCAACGAATACCGGCGGGAACGCTGGAAGAATGGTCTGGGCTGGACGCGCGAAATCGTGCGGGTGCCGGACAGCGATGCCTGGGACTGGCGGCTGTCGATTGCCGAGATCGAACGCGACGCCGCGTTTTCCTCGTTCCCCGGCATCGATCGCGAACTGGTGTTGCTGCAGGGCAACGGCCTGCGCCTGACGTTCGACGATGGACGCGCGGTGGACCTGATGCCGCCTCATGATCGCCTGCGTTTCGCCGGTGAGGATGTCGTCACCGGCGAACTGGTCGACGGCACGACGCACGACTTCAATCTGATGTGGCGTCGTGGCCGCGTGCGAACCGAGCTGCTGCATCGTCCGCTGGTCGGGCCGATGCTGTTCTTCACCGAGCCCGGCGTGCACTGGGTCATCCACCTGATCGCCGGGCAGGCGATGTTCGATGCCGCCAGTGGGCTCGGCCATCTCTGGAGCGGCGACACCGCCATCCTCGTTTCGGGGGCGGCACGTGCACGCCATGCGCTGGAAGGCGGCGGAGACCTGCTGGCCATCCGGATCGAGGACGACGCCCGCTGATGGCGTTGCGTCAGTAGACGTCCCGGCGATAGCGGCCACTGCCGCGCAAGGCCTCGACGCGATCGTCGCCGAGGATGTCGCGCAGTGCGGCATCCACGTCGGGTGCCATGCCTGCCAGGCTGCCGCAGACGTACAGCGCGGCGCCTTCGTCCATCCATTGCCGCACGCGATCCGCCTGCGCCCGCAAGGCGTGCTGCACGTAACGGTGTTCGCCGCCATCCCGCGAGAACGTCAGGTCGAGCCGTTCCAGGAGTCCCTGCGCCTGCCAGGCGAGCACCTCGTCGGCATGGAAGAAGTCGTGGTCGCGCTGACGCTCGCCGAACAGCAGCCAGTTGCGCCTCGCACCGGACTGCATGCGCGCTTTCAGGTGCGCGCGCAGTCCTGCCAGGCCGGTGCCGTTGCCGATCAGGATCATCGGGATGTCCGCGGCCGGCGGATGGAAATTCGGATTGCGCCGCACGCGCAGCGCAATGGTGTCACCAGGTTGCGCATGGGTGCACAGCCAGCCGCTGCCCAGGCCCGGCGAGCCATCCGGTCGCTGCATCAGGCGCACCAGCAGGTGCAGCGCGCCATCGGCAGGAATCGAGGCGATGGAGTACTCGCGGTGCGGCAGCGGTGTGCATGCGTCCGCCAGCGCCTGTGCATGCATCCGTAGCGGCATCGACGCCGCGTCGGGCCAATGGCTGCGTGCCAGCACGGTGGCCAAGGGCTGCGTCTCGTCCTGCCACAGGACCTGCGTGTCGCCGGCGAGGTCGATGCGGCGCAGGAAATCCTCGACATCGCCTGCTGCATGCCGGGGTCCGATTTCGGCGATGTCCCCGGCGGTCCAGGCGGGAAGCGCATCGGTGTCGGGCTCCAGCGAAAGATGGAAAGCGGGTCCGCCAAGGCTGCCGGGATTGAGTTCGACACGCTCGCGCAACCGCCAGGCCTGGTAGCGCGGAGCCGACCAGTCCGGCACCTCGCCCCCGTCCCCGAGTTGGCCGATATGGTGCTGCCAATGGCGTAGTGCACTGTCGTCAGCGTTGTCGACTTCGACCAGGTCGAACAGCGATGTCGCCCCCTGGCGTCGCAGCCAATCGTCCAGTTGGTGGCCGAAGGCGCAGAACTGCGTGTACTCGCGGTCGCCCAGCGCCAGCACCGCGTAATGCAGGCTTCCCAGCGCGAGTGTCTGCGACATCACCTGGCGCACGAAGCCCAGGGCGGGATCGGGTGGATCCCCTTCGCCGGTGGTGCTGACCACGAAGACCGCGCGTTCGATGTCCTGCAGGCGTAGCGCGTCCAGATGCTCCAACCCGGCACGCTGCACCGACACGCCGCCGCGGCGGAGCGCGGCCGCCGTCATGTCGGCCAGTTCCATGGCGAAGCCGGTCTGGCTGGCATGCACGACCCAGACCGCCCCACGTGCGGCGACCGCGGCCGGTTTTGCCGAGCGGTCGCGCGCGCGACCGCGGCGCAGGAAACCGGCCACCAGTCCCGCATAGGCCAGCACCGCGGCAATCGCGGCACCACTGCGCGCCGTCGAGGGCGTGGCCTGCCACCAGTCTCCCTCGTGCAGGCCTGCGAGCAGCCAGGCGCAGGCGGCCAGCAACAGCATCACCAGTGCATTGCCTATCCAGGGAGCGATCCCGCGCGTCGCGGTGGGGGATGACGGGCTCATGCGGCCAGATGCTGTTCGAAGGCGGGCGTCATCGTCTCGATCAGACCATCCGTGGTGCGTTGCAGGAAGCGTGCCGCCAGTCCGTGACGCTGGGCGAATGCGTATCCGCTGCTCGCGCCCATCACGGTCAGCGCCGTGGCCCAGGCGTCGGCATGCATGGCGTCCGCCGCGATCACGGTCACCGCGGCGGCCGCATCGGTCACCGGCTCGCCGCTGCGCGGATCGATGGTGTGCGAATAACGACGACCATCCTGCGCGTAGGCATGCCAGCGATCGCCGGAGGTGGCGACGGCCAGTCCTTCCAGGGCCAGCACGCGCGGTTCCATGTCAGGGCTGTCGGCTTCCTCGTCCGGTGAGGATTCCACCAGGACGCGCCAGGGCTGTCCGTCGGCCTTGCGGCCGTAGCCATAGAGTTCGCCACCGACCTCCACCAGGGCGGCGTCGATGCCACGCCGCTTCAGCAGGGCGGCAACGACATCCACCCCGTAGCCCTTGGCGATGGCGGAGAGATCGAGCATCACGCCGCCGGGCTGCCTGATGCGACCGTGGGCAGGATCGAACCGGAGGTGTTGCCATCCCACGCAGGCGCGCGCCTCCACCAAGTCCGCGTTGGTGGGACGCCCGCGGGTGCCGGCGTGTGCGCCGAAGCCCCATGCCGCCACCAGCGGCGACACGGTCGGATCGAACGCACCTTCACTGGTCGCCGCGATGGCGAGCGCGGCGGTCAGCACATGCAGGAAATCCTCCTGCAACGCAAACCATTCGCCGGCGGCGGCGTGATTGAAACGCGTGATGTCCGCCTTCGCTTCCCACGTGCTCATCTGCGACACCACCTCATCCAGGCGCGCCTGCACGGCGTCGTGCAGGGCATGCAGATCGACGCGGGTCGCGCTGACGCATTGCACGGACCAGGTGGTCCCCATGGTCTGTCCGTGCAGCGCGTGAACGGGAGCGGCAAGGGCCGTGGGCGAGGTGATGAAGGTGTTCATTGCGATGCATGCCGCCGGATCCGCATCCGGCGGCACGATGCGGTCTTATTGCGGCAGTACTTCCAGCGTGGCCACATAGCTCAGGCGACGCTGCTTGGCCTGCGGCACGCTGGTCTTGTCGTCCTGCGTGCCGGTTTCCAGCCAGTACATGCCGGCTTCCGGCCAGGTCACGCTGAACTCGCCCTGGGCATCGGTGGTGACCTTGATCTCTTCCTGCGCGTTGCGATAACGCGTGCCGCCGCGGGTGATCTCGAATTCCAGGCCGGCGGCGGGCTTGCCGTCGATCAGCATGCGGAACGTCGCGGCTTCACCGGCGAACAGATCGTTGGGGTGGGTCACCGGCATCAGTTCGATGCCTTCGCCGGTGGCCTTCAGCGCGGTGTCGTTCGGTGCGCCGTTGGTGACGAAGGTCTCGATGCGGCCGACCGACTGCGACACCTGCAGGTTCTTCGCATCCTTCGGCACCTTGGTCGCCAGGTCTTCCGGCTTGGCGCCGCGCAGTCCGCCGGGTTTGCCGTCGGCGCCCTCCCAGCGAACCATCAGGCCCTTGTTGACGGTGGCGATGCGGTAGGTGCCCTGCTGTTTGAGTTCGACATCGAACACGGTGCGGTACTTGCCCGTGGCCACGTTCTGCGCGTCTGCGGTGCTGCCGTCCGGTGCCGTGATCGCCAGGCCTTCGGTGCGCAGCGGCACGTGGTTGAAGTAGAACAGGTCGTTGGACACGGCGGCGTCCACCGTGATCCACGGATGGGTGCCGGCGATGACGGTCTGCGACGGCTGCAGCCACGCCTTGTGCGCCAGCGCGGTGGCGGGGATGGCGGAGGCCAGGGCGATGGCTACGGCGAGGGAACGCTTCATCGGAATCTCCAGCGGGACAGGGGGAAGAGGATCAGGGCTTGACGGTCAGCGTGACGGCACCGAGTTCGGTGCTGCCCTGGGCCTTGCCCGACTGCGGCGCGCCCTTGGCGGGCCAGGTGAAGGGGATCTTCAGCAGTTCGCGGCCACCGACTTCGCGCGCGGCCTCCACGACCAGCGTGTATTGACCGGGCGCCAGCTTGGCCAGGTGCTGCTTGTCGCTGAAGCTCAGCGCATGCTTGCCGACCGGCTTGGTCGGACCGGTGACGCCGTCCACCGGCACCTGCAGCGAGCGGCCGGACTTGCGCCACCACTGGCGCATGTCGGGCAGCCACTTGGTGCCGTGGCCTTCGGCATTGCTGGTCTGCTGGTACCAGACGGAGAGGTTGGCTGCGACCTTCTGGTCGGCCCCTTCGATCCACACCGCGACATAGGGGCGGTGGTATTCGGCGACGTTGAGCTTGGGGATTTCGACGTTGATGTCCAGCGTGGCGGCATAGGCCGGCGTGGCCAGCAGGCCGCTGAGCGCGATGGTCAGCGTGGTGTGGACGGCGATCTTCGACATGCGGCACTCGCGGTTCGTGAAAGGGATCAGTGGATGAAAAGGAGGGCGATCAGCAGCGGCACCAGCAGGCCCAGGCCGACCATCGGCCAGGTCATGCTGCGCTGGCGGCCGTGCAGGTAGAGCAGGAAAAGTCCGGTGATGCAGAACACCAGGCAGGCCACGGCGAAGATGTCGAGGAACCAGCCCCACGCCGGGCCGGCGTTACGCCCCTTGTGCAGGTCGTTGAAGTACGAGATCCAGCCGCGGCGGGTCTTTTCGTATTCGACCGCGCCGGTTTCGCGATCGATGCTCAGCCAGGCGTCGCTGCCCGGGCCAGGCATCGAGAGGTAGAGTTCGAGGTCGGACCATTCCGCCGGTCGCGAGCCCACGGAAACCGACAACGCCTGCTCCAGCCAGTCCGCCACCGGGGCCGGCAGCGGTGCATTGCCCTCCTGGCGGTCGCCCAGGGTAGCCAACACGACGGCGGGTACCGTGGCCGTCCGGTTGGTCACTTCAGGCGTGGCCTCGATCTTCGCAGCGTGGTTCAGCGTGATCCCGGTGATCGCGAACAGCAGCATGCCGATCAGGCAGACCGCCGAACTGATCCAGTGCCACTGGTGCAGCGTGCGCAGCCAGAAGCCACGGCGCTGTTGCTGGAGGGCAGGAGAGGCGGAAGGGGACAACGGCGATCTCGAAGCGGGCTGATGCGGGTCGTCATTACATCACAGATGAGAATGGCTCTCAATTAAGCCGGCGTTCCCCTCCCGTGCCGGAGGGGAACGCGTGCCGACGTCAGAAGTTGACGTTGAGGCTCAGCCACAGGTTCCGCGACTTGTCCTTGTTGTTGTAGTCGTCCAGGTACGACACCTCGTTGGTGGTGTAGATGCCGTCGTTGTTGAGGTCGGTGAAGACCGTCTGGAATGTGGTGAAGTCCTCATCCAGCAGGTTGTTGATGCGACCCGAGACCGAGACGTGCTCGTTGAAGCGGTACTGCGCGCCGAGATGCAGCACGGTGTAGTCCTGGTAGTCGCGGCGCACGCCGTTGATCGTGTCGCGGTAGCGCTTGGAACGGGTTTCCGCCAGCAGCTGCAGGCTGAAGGTGTCCGTCGCCTGCCAGTTGAGGCTGGCGTTGGCCATGTGACGGGCGGTGTTGGTCAGGGGCAGTCCCTTCTGCGCACCGCTCAGCTGCTCGCTGTCGGTGAAGGTGTAGTTGGCGCGCAGCGACAGGGTCTCTGTGATGCCCCAGCGCCCCGCGACCTCCGCACCCTGGATGCGGACCTCGTCGATGTTGATGTTCTGGGCGTACGTGGTGTAACCCAGCAGAGCGTAGTCGCCCAGGTTGGCGCAGGGGCGCACCCCGCCGGTCTGTTCGCAGCTCAGGCTGGTTTCTCCGCGCGCGATCTTGTCGTCGAAGTCGTTGCGGAACACCGTGACGTTGACGTTGTGAGCATCGTCCGGCGAGGTCCAGTACAGCGCGATCTCGCTGTTGACACTGGTCTCCGGCTGCAGGTCGGGGTTGCCGACGAAGGGCGTGGTGCCCTGGCTGCCGAAACCGGTGATGCCGTCGTACAGGTCCGTGGTCTTGGGCGTCTTGAAGCCGGTGCTGACGCCGCCCTTCAGTGTCCACGCCTCGCTGACGTCCCAGACCGCGTAGGCACGCGGACTGAGTTGGCCGCCGAACACGTTGTGGTCGTCATGGCGCAGGCCCAGCGTGATGGTCAGCGCCTCCAGCGGATTCCAGTTGTCCTCGGCGAACAGCGACCACATCTTGTGGTCCTGTACGGTGCCGCCGCCATCGCCGCCGCTTTCCATACCGAACACGCCGTCTTCCAGCTCACCGTCGATCATTTGGCCGCCGACGATGAAGCGGTGCGCCTCGCCGATGGCGAAATCCAGCTTCGCGTCCAGCGTGTACTGGCTGCTTTCCATTGTGCGTTTCGGCCGCGGCAGGAACGTGGACACCGCAATGGCCTGCCGCTCGGCGACGCTCAGGCCCGTGTACGCTCCCGTGCCGCGGAAGATCTGCTGGTGCAGCAGTCGTTCGGCGACAGTGAACGGCAGCGTGCGGCCGTGGTTGCCGGTATCGATGTGAGCGAGCGAGACGAAGCTGTCGCCGAAGGCCCATTGGCCGTTGTGCGTGACCGACCACTGGTCGCGGGTGAACTCCTGGTCGGCGGCGTAACCGACCTGCGGGGCCGCGCGCCAGATGCCTGCCAGGCCATCCACGGTGCCCAGCGGATAGGTCTCGGTGCCCAGGTTGTTGATGTACGGCGTGTTGTCGTAGACCTGTTCGGAGGTGTCGTAATCGAAAAGCACGCTCTGGTTGTCCGTCGGCGTCCAGCTCAGGGTGACACCTGCGCTCTTGTTGGTGTTGTCCACCGTCTTGCCGCCGCCGCCGAAACCGAGCGCACGCTCGAACACGGTGCCGTCCGGCGCAGTGATCGCTTCGTACTCTGGCGTCGATGCATTGCGCTCGTACCAGGAGCCGCGCACGCCCAGGCCCAGGCGATCCTCTACCAGCGGGCCCATCAGCGCGAAGTCGAACGTGCTGTCGCTGCCGAAATCGCTGTTCTCTTGGACGCCATGCCCCAGCGTGGCCGAACCGCGCCAGCGGTCGGAGACCTTGCGGGTGATGATGTTGATCACGCCACCCAGCGCGTCGGCACCGTACAGCGTGGACGCAGGACCGCGGATGACTTCGATGCGCTGGATCATGTCCAGCGGCGGGATGTGGTTGAACTGGTTGCCGCCGAACGAGTTGGGATAGATGTCGCCGTGGTTGTTCTGGCGCTTGCCGTCGATGAGGATCAACGTGTAGTCCGGGCCCATGCCGCGGATGCTGATGGTCTTCTGCCCGGTCTTGTCCGAGGTCTCGCCGACGTCCACGCCTTCCAGGTCGCGCACGGCATCGATCAGCGTGATGTAGGGGCGCTGGCGCAACTCTTCCGCGGTGACCACGCTGATGCTGGCAGGCGCGTCGGTGATCTTCTGCTCGAAGCCCGAGGCGGTGACGACGACGGCGTCGAGATCGGTGGCATCCGCCGCGCCGTCGGGCGCAGGCTGTGCCAGCGCAGGCGCGGAGACCAGGACGACAAGGGCGAGGGCAAGGCGGTTGCGGCGCAGCGGCGCCTGCAGGGAGCTGCAAGAGGTCTTCATGGCAATCATCGGAGGGGGATGGGGAGAGGTCGCACCGCAGGCAGCGATGGGTCCGGGAACAGCGGGAGCATTCGAGCGGACGGTGCCGAACGCAGGTCCGTGGTCTTCAGCCGGCGTGCGGCGGCGCCTGGCCGGGATGCAGGCGGAGTGCAGGATCGGTGCGATGGGCGTGCGCGGCGTCCAGGATGGCGAACGGGCGAGCACCGGCATCGCCCGCCGCGACGACGTGGAGGTCGTCAGCAGGGAAGGCGGGCAGTGGACACATCGGCGAGGTCGAGCGGGTGCAGACCTGCAGCGCGCTGAGCCGGGGCTTCTTCAGGTGAAGCGCGCGATGACGCGCCTGATGCGGCGGGTCGCCGTCACGTGCGTCGGTGATCACCGACGCAGAGGTTTCGACCGCAGTGGCGGTCAGGCCGTTTGTCTTTGCGCCGGCACTGGCGAATCCAAGCGTGCCGCAGAAGATCATCAGCGCCAGGATGAGCGGCATCCGGTACCAGCGCACGGCCTTGCCGCGCGGCGCGCAGGTCTGACGGACGTTGGCTGATATTGCGTGGATCACGTGTTTCCCCGGCGATGGGCCTTGGATGGCGCACCGAACGGGGAACATCTTAAATGAGAATACTTATCAAATGCAAACAAGGTTGAATCTTGTTTGCTCCCATTGCAGGCCGGCTCAGGTCTCGGCCCATTGCCTCAGCAGGTTGTGGTAAACCCCGGTCAGCTGGACCAACGCGGGATGATCGGGGACATCCGCGGTCAGGCGCCGGATCGACACGTCCAGCTCGAACATCAGGCGCCGCTGTCCGTCGTCGCGGACCATGCTCTGCATCCAGAAGAACGAGGCCACCCGCGCACCGCGCGCCACCGGCGTGACCCGGTGCAGGCTGGTGCCGGGGTACAGCACCATGTGCCCGGCAGGCAGCTTCACGCTCTGGGTGCCGAAGGTGTCCTCGATGATCAACTCGCCGCCGTCGTACTCGTCGGGGGCGCTGAGGAACAGCGTCGCCGAAAGATCCGTCCGCACGGGATCCACGCCGCCGCGGCTGCGGTCGTAACGGATGGCGTTGTCCACGTGGTAGCCGAAGGACTGGCCGCCATCGTATCGATTGAACAGCGGCGGATAGATCCGCTTCGGCAGCGCCGCAGAGAAGAAGGTGCTGTTGCGCGAAAGCGCGTCCAGGATCAGCGCGCCGACATCACGCGCGACGGGCGAATCCTCCGGCAGCTGCGCGTTGTCCTTGGCCTTGGCCGACTGGTATCCGGCGGTGATGCGGCCGTCGGCCCAGTCGGCCGCGTCCAGCAGCGCACGGGCCTGCGCGACCTGGACAGGCGTGAGGACATCGGGAATCGCCAGCAACATGGAGGTTGACCTCGCAACAAGAACGCCCCGCCCATTGTGCACGGGCGGGGCAGAGGGAACTACGGCATCGCGCGGCTCAGAACTTGAACGTGGCCGTCAGCACGGCGGAGCGCGCCGCACCGGGCGTCGCCCAGCCATTGTTGCGCACCCGGGTGAAGTACTGCTTGTCGAACAGATTGTCGATGTTCAACTGCAATCCGAAGCGCGCGTTGAACTGGTAGCCCGCCATCGCCCGGTGCATGGTGTAGCTCTTCACGCGCGGCGCATTGGCCGCGCTCGCGGTGTAGAAGTCGCCCTGGTAGGTGACGCCATAACCGAAAGTCCAGCCCTGCAGCGCATACGTCGTCCACGCGCTGGCCGAATGCTCGGGTGTGTTGGGCAGCGGATGGCCAGCCTGGGCGTCGATACCCGTGTCTTCCAGTACACGATCCGACACACTCTGCAGGACTTCGCTGTCCAGATAGGTGTAGTTGGCGAAGATCGACCACGCACGCGTGAGGTTGCCCGCCACGCCCAGCGCGATGCCATCCACGCGTGCCTTGCCGTCCAGTTGCTGCGTGCCCGACGGATTGTCCGGGTTGTTGGGGTCGGCCACCTTGTAGTTCTGGCGTTCGTTGCGGAACAGCCCCGCCGTCACCGCCAGCCGGTCTTCCAGCAGGTTCCACTTCGTGCCCAATTCGATGTTGACCGCGGTTTCAGGGTCCACCTCGCAGGTCTGCGCGGTGCAGGCGCCGTTGACCGAGGCCTTGGAGGGGGTCTTCGAGTTGGCGTAGGACAGGTAGACGCTGCCGTTCTCCGCCGGCTTGAACAGCAGCCCGGCGCGGTAGGAGAACAGGTCGTCCTCGTTCTCGAAGTTGCCGATGGCGCCGGTGCTGAAGTTGATGGTGCGGGTATCACCCTCGTTGTGCTCGTAACGTGCGCCCAGCGCCAGTTCCCATTGCGGGTTGAACTTCAGCGTGTCGAATACGTACAGCGCCTGGTTGTCCAGCGTGCCGTCCGTACGGCCCGCGCGGACGTAGTTGATCGGTCCGCGATAGACATTGTCCGGATCGTGGATGTCCATCACCGGATAGACCGGGGCCGTACCGTCGGCGTTGCGCTGGCTGTTGCCGTTGTCCAGTTCATAGGTCTCGTGCATGAACGAGACGCCGGCGACCAATGCATGCTCCACGCTACCGGTGTTGAAGCGCGTGGTCAGGTCGGTCTGGCTGAGTGCCAGGCCGTTGGTGGTGTCGCGGGTCGTGCCGCGCGGGCCACTGGGCTGGTAGGTTCCCGGCGCACCACAGGCCAGACCGTTGGCGGGATTGATGCCATTGTCGAGGCACCAGGTGCCCTGGGTCGGATTGACCAGCACGTACTGGTCCACCTTTTGGTAGCGGGCCAGGCTGCGCAGCGATGTGGTGTCGCTGAGGTCATGCTCGAACACACCCGTCAGCACGTCGACATCGATCTCCTGCTTGTCCATGTTGCGGTAGCCGAAGTAGGTATCGCGGCTGATCCCGGGCAGCAGGCCGCCGTAGGCGGCGAAGTAGGGCAGGCCGTACTCCGGGATGTTTTCGTCGTGCTGGTGCAGGTAGCTGAGCGTGAAGCGGGTATCCGAGCCAAGGCCGATCGCGAACGAAGGCGCTATGCCCCAGCGCTTGTACTCCTCGACATCGCGGTCGGCCACATCGTTGCGGTGGACCATGGCGTTGACGCGCAGGGCTTGGCCGTCGCCGAAGTCGTGGTTGCTGTCCACCGTGGCCCGTCCGAAGCTCTCCGTGCCGGCGCCCAGCGTCATGGTGCTGAAGTCGCCTTCGCGCGCGGACTTGCTGACCAGGTTGATGTTGCCGCCGACCGAGCCGGCGCCGGACATGGCCGAGTTCGCGCCGTTGATCAGTTCGATCGATTCGAGATTGAAATTGTCCGTGCGGGTGTACTGCGCACTGTCGCGCACACCGTCCACGGTGATGTCGGTGGTGGCGTTGAAGCCGCGCAGGTTGATGCTGTCGCCGTAGCCGCCGCCGCCTTCGCCGGCACCGAAGGTGATGCCGGGCAGCGTGCTGAGCACGTCGCGCAGGCCCAGCAGGTTCTGCTGCGCCATCACTTCGCTGGTGACCACGGTGATGGTCTGCGGTGTATCGACCAGGGCCTCGGTGTACTTGGGCGAGCTCGCCTTCTGCACGCGTTCGCCATGCACTTCGACGGTATCGAGTTCCTTGGCCTGCATGGCGGCGTCGGCGGGGGCCTCACCGGTCGGAGCGGCGAGGGCGGGAGCGGTGATGGCCAGCAGCAGGGCGGTGGCAAGCGGGGAGTGGCGCAGGTTCATGAGCATCCTCAGGTGCGGAGAAGAAACACCCGGTGGCGAAGGCTGGCGGGAGCGGTGACAGGGACGGATCGGCGCCGTTCGGCGCATGGATCGCGGGCAGCGGGGGGCACCGGCGGATGCGATGCGCGCAGCGCGATCAGGCGGCGGGTGGCCCGCGGGCCGGATGTCGGATATCGCGCGATGGAACGACGTTGGTATGCCGATCAACGACAACAGGTGCCTGCGATGATCCCGGCGCCGAGGCCGCGGCGATGGCGGCCTCATCGCCTTCGGACTCCGCCGGCATGGGCAGGCTTTCCGTCGGCTGTTCCGCCAGGGTGGCGGCGGCCTCGAGCACGTCGCCGACCGGGTCGGCCAGGTCACCGTTGTGGGACGGCAGCGAGGAGGCGTTCCCCGTCCGCTCGCCCGTGCCGTTGAAATCCTGCGGTGTGCTGCCCACGATCACGAGCAGGCACGCCAGCAGCACGCTGGCGAACATGGACGTGAAAGGGATGGTATTGCGCAGCACCAGGGCCTCGGGGCGGGTCGGGCTGCGACAGCCTGTCGCAGCGGTGCGACAGGATAATGAGAATGATTTGCGATTACAACAAGGGCGTTACAGGCCGGACTCAGTCGCGGTCGTCGCGGGTCCAGACACCCCCGTGTTCGATCTTGGTCGGAAACTTCACCACCGGCGAATAGGCCGGCGCACACAGGGCGCGTCCGTCCCGGACATCGAAGCGGGCACCGTGCAGCACGCATTCGATGCTGGCGTCCACGGGGTCGAAGCTGCCGGACGACAGCTCGAAATCTTCATGGCTGCATTTGTCTTCGAGGGCGTACAGCGCGCCGTCGTGGTTGACCACCACGATGGGCGTGCCGGTGACCTCGTCGAAGGCGGTCTTCATTTCCCCGGGCAGCAGCTCCCCGGTGGCGCAGACGAAGGTCCAGGTCTCGCTCATGCAACGGCTCCCGACAGCGGTTTTTCCAGGATCTCGAAGCGCAGGTCGTCGCGCCTGGGAATGCCGTAGCGCTCGTCGCCATAGGGAAACGGCTTCTTGATGCCGGTGCGCACGTAGCCGCGGCGTTCGTAGAACGCGATCAGTTCGCCGCGGATGTCGATCACCGTCATGCGCATGGCCGGCAGGCCCCAGTCCTCGCGCGCGACGCGTTCGGCTTCGGCCAGCAGGGCCTTGCCGACGCCGCCGCCCTGCAGGTCGGGACGGACCGAGAACATGCCGAAATAGCCGGCGCCATCCTCTTCGGCGACATGCGCGCAGGCCAGCAGTCCGCCCTGACGCTCCGCCAGCACGATGCGGCTGCGCGGGCGCTCGATGTCGCGCAACAGCGCGTCGGCATCGATGCGCTGGCCGTCCAGCATGTCGGCTTCGGTGGTCCAGCCCTGCCTGCTGGCGTCGCCACGGTAGGCGGAGGTCACCAGCGCTACCAGGGCGGGAATATCGGCGTCGGTCGCCGCGCGGAAAGTGAGGTTGTCCATGCGGGCATTTTACGGAAGCCCGCCCCGTTGTAGGAGCGACGTCAGTCGCGACCGTACGGTCCCCGGCGTTGGAACCCTTCAGAGCATGAGGGGAAACCCCATTTCGGCGCGCGCCACTCCCGCAGCCCCGCCCTCACGCCAGCAGCTGTCGAGCCTTCTTCAGCGCAGTGACGAAGTGCTCCACTTCCTCGTGCGTGTTGTAGAACGCGAACGACGCACGCAGCGTCGCGGCCACGCCATAGAACTGCAGCAGGGGATGCGCGCAATGCTGGCCGGATCGGACGGCGACACCGTCGAGGTCGAGCAGGGTGGCCAGGTCGTGCGCGTGCGCGCCTTCGATCAGGAACGAGATCACCGCCGCCTTGTCCGCTGCGCGGCCGAAGATGCGCAGGCCCTCGATCCGGTCGAGTTCTTCGGTGGCATGCGCCAGCAGGTCGGCCTCGCGCGCTTCGACGTTCGCCATGCCCAGCGCGTCCAGATACTCCACCGCCGCGCCCAGACCGATGAAGCCGGCGATGTTGGGCGTGCCGGCCTCGAACTTGTGCGGCGCGTCGTTGAAGACGGTGCCGTCGAAGCTGACTTCCTTGATCATCTCGCCGCCACCGATGAAGGGCGGCATGGCCTGCAGGTGTTCCCTGCGCGCCCACAGCGCGCCGGTGCCGGTCGGCCCGCACATCTTGTGGCCGGTCAGCGCATAGAAGTCGCAGCCGATCGCGGCGACGTCGACCGTCCGGTGCGGCACGGCCTGCGAGCCGTCCACCACGGTCACGATGCCGCGCCTGCGGGCCTCGCGGCAGATCTCACGCACCGGGTTGACCGTACCCAGCACGTTCGAGGTATGGGTGATGGCGAGCAGCTTCACGTCGCCGGTCATCGCGGCGTGCAGCGCCTCCAGGTCGAGCGTGCCGTCGGCGTGGATCTCTGCCACCTTGATGGTCGCGCCGGTGCGCTGGGCGACGAGCTGCCATGGCACGATGTTGGCGTGGTGCTCCATGCGCGACACCAGGATCGTGTCGCCGGCCGTCAGTCGCGGCAGCGCCCACGAATACGCGACCAGGTTGATCGCAAATGTCGTACCGCTGCACAGCACCAGCTCGTCCGGTCGCACGTTGAGGAAGCGCGCCAGGGTCTTGCGCGCGCCCTCGTAGGCCTCGGTCGCTTCCGTCCCCAGGGTGTGCACGGCACGGCTGACGTTGGCGTTGTGCTGGCGATAGAAGTCGTCGACGGACTGGATGACCGACGCCGGCTTCTGCCCCGTGTTCGCGCTGTCCAGATAGACCAGCGGCTTGCCGTTGACCTGTCGCGTCAGCAGCGGGAAGTCCGCACGCACGCGTGCCCAGTCGATGGCGCTTCCGGTCGGCGCGTGGACGGCTTCGCGGTTCATGCCGCGCCCAGTGCCGCCAGGGCCGCATCCACGCGGGATACCAGCAACTCGCGCAGCACCGGCTCGTCGATCGCGGACAGGGGCTCGCGGCAGAAGGCCGCGGTCAGCAACTGCTGCGCGTCCGCCTGCGGCAGGCCGCGCGAGCGCAGGTAGAACATCGCGGTCGCATCGAGCTGGCCGACGGTGGCGCCGTGCGCCGCCTTGACCTCATCGGCATGGATCTCCAGCACCGGCTGGGTGTCGACCTCGGCGTTGGCCGACAGCAGCAGGTTCTTGTTCGACAGCGCGGCATCGGTACCGTCGGCACCCTCGCGGATGAGGATGCCGCCATGGAAGACGGCGCGGCCACGGTCCGCGCCCAGTCCGCGCCAGGTCAGTTCGCAGGCGGTGTCGCGACCGATGTGGTCGATGCCCAGCCGCGTGTCGACGTGGCGACGGCCGTGCGCGAACAGCACGCCGTTGGCGACCAGGCGCGCATGGTCGCCTTCCAGGCGGACGTTCAGTTCATGCCGCGAGAGGGCGCCGCCGAGTTCCAGATCCACACGCCGGTATTCGCTGTCGCGCGCGAGCACGGCATCGGTGCGCAGCAGCGCGGTGGCGCGGTCGCTGCCGGCCTCGATGCGGGCGTGGGTCAGGCGCGCATCCTTGGCCAGGTGTACATGGCTCAACGCATTGATGAAGTGGGCGTGGCCGTCGACGGCGAGATGGTGCTCGACTACCGTCAAGGCCGCACCGGCGCGCAACTCGATCAGGTTGCGCAGGTGCCAGGCGCGATCCGCGCCGTCGCCGGTGCCGATGAAGACCAGATGCAGCGGCTGGCCGCTCCGGGCCTCGGGCTCGGCGCGCAGCAGCACGCCTTCCGTCGCCAGGGCGGCGTTGAGTCGGGCGAAGACTTCGTCGGTGCGCTCGAAGCGGCGCTGCAGGAAGCGCGCGGCGTCGTCGCCGTCGGCCAGCGCCTCGGACAGCAGTTGCAGGCTGACGCCGTCGGGCAGGTCCGTCGTCAGCGACAGCGCCACCGAGTAGCGCCCGTTGACGAACACCGCACGCGGCGCGGGAATGTCGGCCAGCAGCATCGGATCCAGCGACGGCAGCGCGTCGACGGGCTGGAAGCTGCGGCGTTCCAGCTGGCGCAGGGAGGTGTACTTCCAGGCTTCGGTGCGCGGGCCGGGCAGGCCGTCGCGCAGCGCTTCGTCCAGCATGGCGCGGCGCGCGGCGTCGCCGTTGAAGCCCGTCGACAGGGAATCCAGCAGCGCGCTCATCAGGCGACCTTCTCCGGCGCCACGCGATCCTTGATCCACGCATAGCCGTGCTGTTCCAGTTCCAGCGCCAGTTCGGGGCCACCGGTCTCTACGATGCGGCCGCCGGCCAGCACGTGCACCACGTCCGGCTTGATGTAGTCGAGCAGGCGCTGGTAATGGGTGATGACCAGGAAGGCGCGGTCGGGCGAGCGCAGCGCATTGACGCCATCGGCGACGTTCTTCAGCGCGTCGATGTCCAGTCCGCTGTCGGTCTCGTCCAGGATCGCCAGCTTCGGCTCCAGCACGGCCAGCTGGAAGATCTCGTTGCGCTTCTTCTCGCCGCCGCTGAAGCCTTCGTTGACGCCGCGATGCAGCAGTTCGTCCTTCAGGTGCAGCACGGCCAGCTTGTCGCGCACCAGCTTGAGGAACTGCATGGAATCCAGCTCGGCCTCGCCACGCGCTTTGCGCTGGGCGTTGAGCGCCGCGCGCAGGAAGTAGGTGTTGTTGACGCCCGGGATCTCGACCGGGTATTGGAACGCCAGGAACACGCCGGCGGCAGCGCGCTCTTCCGGTTCCAGGTCGAGCAGCGGCTTGCCTTCGAATTCCACCGTGCCGGCGGTGACCTCGTAGCCCTCGCGACCGGCCAGGATGTTGCCCAGCGTGGACTTGCCGGCGCCATTGGGTCCCATGATGGCGTGCACTTCGCCGGGCTTCACCTCCAACGATAGGCCTTTGAGGATGTCCTTGCCGGCGACGCTGGCGTGGAGGTTGTCGATCTTGAGCATGTTCGTTTCCGTTTGATTCTTTATTTTTAGCCCCTCTCCCGGCGGGAGAGGGGTTGGGGTGAGGGTCCGGCGAAGTCCTGATCGTTCGGACGTCATTGGTTTTGCCGTACCCTCATCCGGCGCTTCGCGCCACCTTCTCCCGGCGGGAGAGGGGAAAGCCTGTTACCCGACGCTGCCTTCCAGCGACACTTCCAGCAGCTTCTTCGCCTCCACCGCGAACTCCATCGGCAGTTCGCGGAAGACCTGCTTGCAGAAGCCGTCGACGATCATCGATACCGCGTCTTCCTGGCTGATGCCACGCGCGCGGCAGTAGAACATCTGGTCGTCGCTGATCTTGGAGGTGGTGGCCTCGTGCTCCAGCGTCGCGGTCGGGTTCTTCACTTCGATGTAGGGGAAGGTATGCGCGCCGCACTGCTTGCCGATCAGCAGGCTGTCGCACTGGGTGTGGTTGCGCGCGCCATCGGCGTTGCGGTCCACTTTCACCAGGCCGCGGTAGGTGTTCTGGCCGCGGCCGGCGCTGATGCCCTTACTGACGATCTTGGACTTGGTGCGCTTGCCCACGTGGATCATCTTGGTGCCGGTGTCGGCCTGCTGGCGATGGTGCGTCAGCGCCACCGAATGGAACTCGCCGGTCGAGTCGTCGCCCAGCAGCACGCAGGACGGGTACTTCCAGGTGATCGCCGAACCGGTTTCCACCTGCGTCCAGGTCACCTTGCTGCGGTCGCCGCGGCATTCGGCGCGCTTGGTGACGAAGTTGTAGATGCCGCCACGGCCTTCCTCGTCGCCCGGGTACCAGTTCTGCACCGTGCTGTACTTGATCTCGGCGTCTTCCAGCGCGACCAGTTCGACGACCGCCGCGTGCAGCTGGTTCTCGTCGCGCATCGGCGCGGTGCAGCCTTCCAGGTACGAGACGTAGCCCTTGTCCTCGCAGATGATCAGTGTGCGCTCGAACTGTCCGGTGTGACCGGCGTTGATGCGGAAGTAGGTGCTCAGTTCCATCGGGCAGCGCACGCCCTTGGGGATGAACACGAAACTGCCGTCGGAGAACACCGCCGAATTCAGCGCGGCGAAGTAGTTGTCGCCGACCGGCACCACACTGCCGAGGTACTGCTTCACCAGTTCGGGATGCTCCTTGATGGCTTCGCTCATCGAGCAGAAGATCACGCCCTTCTCGGCCAGCTCCTTGCGGAACGTGGTGCCGACGGACACCGAGTCGAACACCGCGTCGACCGCCACGCCGGCCAGCCTGGCGCGCTCGTGCAGCGGCACGCCCAGCTTGTCGTAGGTGTCCAGCAGCTCCTGCGGCACGTCGTCGAGCGAGGCGTACTTGGCTTTCGGCGCCGAGTAGTAGCTGATCGCCTGGAAGTCGATCGGCGCGATCTTCAGCTTGGCCCAGTGCGGCACCGGCATGGTCAGCCAGTGGCGGTAGGCCGCCAGGCGCCATTCGGTCATCCATTCGGGCTCTTCCTTCTTCGCCGACAGGGCGCGCACCACGTCCTCGCCGAGGCCGGGTGGCAGCGAATCGGATTCGATGTCGGTGATGAAGCCGGCGTCGTAGCGACGTCCCAGCTGTTCCAGGATTTCAGCGTTTTCGGTGGCCATCGGGCTGCCTAAGGTTCAGCGGGTCGCGACCTGCACGGCGATGGGTCGCCTGCGCACGTCGTCGGAAGAGGAGGGGGGCGGCGCGATCATCTGGGCGAGGGTGAAGCCGCGCAGGGCGTCGGCGACCACGTCGTTGATCAGCCGCCAGTTGGCGCGCGCGCCGCATTTCTGGGCGATGCCGC
Organism: Pseudoxanthomonas sp. Root65; assembly: GCF_001427635.1. NCBI lineage: Bacteria > Pseudomonadati > Pseudomonadota > Gammaproteobacteria > Lysobacterales > Lysobacteraceae > Pseudoxanthomonas > Pseudoxanthomonas sp. Root65. Next base: position 324,224 of record NZ_LMHA01000001.1, on the reverse strand, counting down.
ACTGGCTTTCGCTCTGGCTGCATTCGGTCATGGCCAGCGGACCTTCCATGGCCTCGACGATTTCCACCAAGCTGATCTCGGCCGCGCCGCGGCTCAGGCGATAACCGCCATGCACGCCGCGCAGGCCTTCCACCAGCCCGGCCTGTGCCAGCGGTTTCAGCACCTTGCTGACGGTGGGCGTCTCCAGGCCGGAATGTTCGGCCAGGTCGGACGCGCTGAGCACCTCGCCCGGCCGGGCGGCGAGCACGGTCAGGACCACGGTGGCGTAGTCGGTGAGCTTGGTGACGCGGAGCATCGGGGAAGGAGGTCCAGAAAACGTACCGAAATTGTACGCTTTCGCGCCGCCGCGCTCAAACCCGGCGGTTTTCCCCGTTCAGGCGATCCGGCAGGGCCTGACGGATGTCACCCGCGATGGCTGACGGCTGCGACTGATGCAGGGACGTGCGGGTCGGGAAGATGGACAGCGTCCACTCCCGGACGACTCCCGATCAAAGGACTCCCTCATGAACACCATGCACGGTCATTCCGATACCGCCCCGTCCGTCCGCGGCCTGGACCAGCGCTTCCTCTGGCGCGTGCTGCTGGCCATCGGCGGCATCTATCTGGCGGTGAAGCTGTTCCGCGGCATGGGCCAGCTGTTCTGGACCGTTTTCGGCCTGGCGATGGGGCTGGTCTGGATGTTCAACGGCCGCGTCTTCCCGTGGGCGTGAGGCGCATGCAGGCCGCTCACTTCGCGGCCGGCGCCTCCGCCGAGGGCGGCAACACCATGCCGATGTACGGTACCGGCGGCGTCTTGCCGGGTGGGAGAGCCTCGGGCGCCGGCTGCCCGGCCGCGCCCAGCGCGTGCACGAAGCGGTAGATGGCGCGGCGGTCGTCCTCGCTCATCGCACGCACGGCGAAGTCGGGCATCATCGGCCGGGTGCGTAGGTTGGCGCTGTATTCCATCCATTGCGCTTCGGTCAGCTGCTGCATGCGCAGCCGCAGGTTGCTGGGATAGGTGGTGCCCCACGGGCCGTGGAAGCCCATCGGCGACCCGACCAGCCAGGTGTCCTTCGCGACCTGGCCACCGGCTTCCGCATATCCCGGCGTGTGGCAGTCGTTGCAGCCGGCGATCCGTACCAGGTATTCGCCGCGCGCAAGCAGGTCGGCATCGGATGCCTGCGGGGCGGGCAGCACCGCGACGGCGCGCGGCGACTCGGGCTGGCAGGCCGCCAGGGACAGCACCAGGGCGGGGAGCATCAGGAAACGGATCGGCATCATGGCAACGGCTGTGCGAGGGGAATGCGCCATCGAACGCGCCGTCCCACGCGGACCGGCCACGCGATTGTCGGCCGCGATTCAGGCGCGGATTTGGGAATCCCGCACGCATGGGCGAGAATCGCGCCTTCACCTCTGCTCTGGACGCCGCATGCCCCGCAAGATCGAAGCCCGCCAATCCGACATCCACGGCAACGGCGTGTTCGCCATCGCCCCGATCGGGAAGGGCGAGCGCGTAGTGGAGTACAAGGGCAAGCGACGCACGCACGACGAAGTGGACGCCGACGACACCGGCGACGTCGATTCCGGCCACACCTTCCTGTTCACGCTCAACGACGAGTACGTCATCGACGCGAACCACAAGGGCAACAAGGCGCGCTGGATCAACCACAGCTGCGACCCGAACTGCGAAGCCGTCATCGAGGAACACGACGGCAAGAACCGCAAGAAGGACAAGGTGTTCATCGAGGCGATCCGCGCGATCAAGCCGGGCGAAGAACTGACCTACAACTACGGCATCGTGCTGGCAGAACCGCACACCGCCCGGCTGAAGAAGGTCTGGGCCTGCCGTTGCGGCAGCAAAAAGTGCACCGGTACGATGCTGCAACCCAAGAAAGGCCGCTGACGGCGACGCCCCTTCACAGGCACGGATGCCGCAGGAACGCCGAAGGTTGAAATGACCGAAGGCAGGTGTGGCCCGTGATTTCCGTCGCTACCTTGCGCGCACCGGACCACCACCCGCCCGCCATGACCCTCTCCCGCCTTGCCTGCGCGCTCGCGCTGGCCCTCTCCTGCAGTGCCGTCCACGCCGTCGAGATCGATGGCCGCATCGATCCCTCCGAATGGCAGGGAGCGCGCCACGTCACCGACTTCCGCAAGACCCAGCCGCTGACCGGCGAGCCCGGCTCGCTGCCGACCGAGGCCTGGATCCTGGCCACGCCGGACGGCCTGGCCATCGCCTTCCACGCCACGCATCCGGCCAGCGTGCCGCGCACGCGGCAGAAGGTGCAGCGCGATTTCGACGCGCAGGTCGACCGCGTCAACGCCTTCATCGACTTCGACGGCGACGGTCGCACCGGCTATGCCTTCACCGTCAGTTCCACCGGCGGCATCGCCGACGAGATCATCACCAACGAGAACCAGTTCAGCAGCGACTGGGACGGCCAGTGGCGCCATGCCGTCAGCGAGGACGAACAGGGCTGGTCGGTCGAGCTGCTGATCCCGTGGCATACCGCGCCGATGCGCGACGGCACGGACGGCCAACGCACCCTGAAGGTGTTCCTGGCGCGCGTGATCGGCGCCACCGGCGAACGCATGGCGTGGCCGCAGGCCAGCTTCGAGCGTGCGCGCTTCCTGTCGGATTTCGCCCCGGTCACGGTGCCACGCCACGACCAGTCGCTGCTCGCCATCACGCCGTTCGTGTCGGGCCTGTACGACAACGTCCGCGGCGGCGGGGACCTTAACGCCGGCGCCGATCTGTTCTGGAAGCCGAACGGCCGCTTCCAGCTGACCGCCACGCTGAAGCCGGACTTCGGCCAGGTCGAGGCCGACGACCTGGTGGTGAACTTCAGCGCCACCGAGACCTTCATCAGCGACAAGCGCCCGTTCTTCACCGAGAACCAGGGCATCTTCGAGCTGACCACGCCGTCGGACGACAGCCAGCAGCTGTATACCCGGCGCGTGGGCAGCACGGGCGACATCACCGCGGCGGTGAAGTTGAACGGCAGCCTGGGCAAGGCGAACTACGGCCTGTTCTCGGCCGACGAGGACGGGGCGACCGGACGCAGTTACCACGCGTTGCGGCTGGTGCGCGATTTCGAGAGGCAGAACCTCGGCGCGATGCTGACCCGCGTCGATGATCCCTGGCGCGACCGTGAGGCCACCGTGCTGGGCGTGGACCACAACTGGCGGCCGACCGCGCGCTGGAACGTGCGCACCCGCCTGCTGGGCAGCCGCATCGCGCAGGCCGGCACCGACACCGACGACATCGGCGCGACGCTATGGGCCGACTACGAAATGGACGACGGCTGGCGCCAGCAATGGATCGCCATGCACTTCGGCAACGACCTGCAGCTCAACGACTTCGGCTACCTGTCGCGCAACAGCACCAATTACCTGCACTGGGAAGTGCGCAAGCGCTTCACCGGCCTGCCGGAAGGCTCGCGTTACTCCTCCAAGGACTGGCGCTGGCGCGTCAGCAGCAGCCACAACAACCATGGCGACAAGCTCAACGACCAGTTCCGCATGAGCCGCGAAGGCCAGCTGCGCAACGGCAGCTACGAGTACGCCCAGATCAACGTCAACAGCGCCGGCCTGAACGACACGCTACTGCGCGGCAACGGCGTGGCGAGGATGCCGGCGAATTTCAATACCTACTTCGAGTACGAACGGCCGCGCAAGGGCAACTGGGCGCACGAAACCGAACTGGAGGCGTTCACCGGTGGCCTGGCAGGCAACCGCAAGGCCGGCGCAGGCGTGGGGTATACCGCCACGTACTTCGTCAGCGATGCCTTCAGTGTCTATGCCGGCGGCTACGCGATCTACAGCCCGGACTGGCTGGTGTGGCAGCGCGAGGACCTGGTAGGCGGATTCACCCGTCGCCAGGTCGATCTCAATGCCGGCCTGGACTGGGTGATCGATCCGCGGCACGAACTGCGGGTGAAGATGCAGACCATCGCCCTGGACGCGCGCGTGCACGATGCCTGGCGCTTCGATCCGCGCGGCCACGCCGTGACGACGACCGAGGCCGTGGACGACTTCAGCGTGCGCAACCTGGGCTTCCAGATCCGCTACCGCTACGAACTGGCGCCGCTGTCCTACCTCTACGTGGTGTATGCCCGCGGCGGCTACGAGCAGCGCACCGGCACCGAAGGCGTGGACGGCCTGCTGCAGGACAGCCTGCGCCTGCGCGACGACGAACAGCTGGTGGTCAAGCTGAGTTACCGCTTCGAGATCTGAGCGCGTCGCCGTCGCGCATGGACGGCGCGCCGGCATCGCTCGGACTCAGGGCGTGGTGCCCGGGGCGAGCCGCAGTTCCACATGGCCGTCATCGATCCGCAGCGAGTCCGCCGACAGGGTGCCCGGCACCTGCGCCAGATCCTCGTCGGTCAGCCGGTACAGCGGCCGGCTGTTGGCGTACTCGCGGATCAACTGCTGCAGCGCCTCACGCGAGCCGCCCGGCAGGCCGCGACCGTCCGCGCCGGTGCCCACGTGCTCCAGCTGCGGATCCACCAGGTGCAGGCCGCGCGTGCCCGGGTCGTAGCGCAGGCCGCTACTGACCACCACGTTGCCGTTCTCAATGCGGTCGCCATTGGCCAGCATCACGTCGTAGTCCATCTGCAACTGCAGGCGCTCGCCCGGCACGGGAATGCGCACCTGCGGGTCGGTCAGGGTGAGCGAGGCGAACCCTTCCAGCAGCACGTGCTGCATCGGGAAGCCGCTGCGTGCCGCAGTCTGCAGCTGGGCGGCGTTGAAGCGGAGCGCGTTGCCGTTGTACGCCCACAAGCTATCCGCCCTGAAGGGGATCACGTTGCCTCTTTCCGCCATCGCAACGGGCGACAACAGCAACGTGACGAGCAGGGCGGCGCCGGCGAGCAGGGAGTTCTTCATCGTCGTCCTCATTGCAGGTGGATGACCACGCGGCCGTCTTCGATCTGCGTGCTGCCGATCCGCTTGCTGGCGGGCAGGCGCTGCAGGATGTCGTTGTCGATCCGGTAGACCGGCTCGCTGCGGGCGTATTCGGCCAGCACGGTGTTGACCAACTGGCGGGTACCGCCGGACATCAGCGAGCCGCTGCCGGGGACATCGACCGACAGGATCTCCGGGTTGTCCAGGTGCAGGCCGCGGGTCGCGGGGTCGTAGCGCAGGCGGCTGGCCAGCGCGAAGTGCCCGCGGCTGACGTCACGCGCACCCAGTGCACTGACGCCGATGTCGAAGTCCAGGCGCAGGCGGTCGTCGCCGGAGGGGATGCTCAACCGAGGATTGGTCAGCGTGGCCGACACCAGGCCCCCCAGCTTGTCGAACTCGCGGGGGAAACTCTGGTTGAGATAGCGCTGCAGCTGCGGCTGGGTGAAGTTGATCTGGTTGCCCAGCAGACCGGTGACGGTGTTGAGCGTTTCGCAGCCGGCGAGGGCAAGGGTGGCGGTGCCGGCGAGGGCGGCGACCAGGAAGCGTCGGCGTGTACGCATGGGAAGCTCCGTGACGGGTCGCCGCACCTTAGCCGGCGCTGCCTGTCCAAGGGCTAACCGGCAGGCGGCTGCAGGAAGTGTCGCTTGCGCTCGGCGGTGTAGTGCCACCAGGGCACCGGTCCGCTGCCTTCCATGAAGCGCACGGCGGCGATGAAGCAGTCGCACAGGCAGGGATCGTGGCGCTGGCCGGTGGTCTCGTTCACGCGTCGGTAAAGCGCATACGGATCCTGGCCGAGCAGGTCGTGCGGGTGGGCGATGCCGATGCCACGCAGGTCGCCGGCGATGGACGGTCCGATGTTGGGAATGTCTTCGAGCGAACGGGCGTCGTCGGCGTGGCGGACTTTCATGGCCGTCAGGCTAGCGTGGCCCCTTCGCGATGTCAGCCGGCGTCGCGGCCGCGCGCCTTCAACGAAGCGATGAACTCGCCCATGTACGGCCGTAGCGGGGCGAACAGGTCGTCCGCATCCTTGCGGTGGTCCAGCATCAGGCCACTGAGCAGTTTGGTGCCGACGACCAGCGCGGCGCGCTCGTCACCGGTGAGGCCGCGCTGGCGCTGGACGTTTTCGAGGATGCGCATCCAGTCGTCGTGGCAGGCGTGTTCGAACTCGATGGTGCAGCGGCCTTGGCAGTGCTGGCCGTCGCGTTCGATCGGCGTCACGGTGATGCGGTAGCGGTGGGAATCATTGGGCATGGCGGCAGAAGCAGGACGCGGCGGGGACAGCTCCAAGATAGGCCCGTGCCCCAGGTGGAACGAGGGCCGCCGCCGCGATGGACTGTTCCGTCGGGTGGCGCCGCGGTTCAGTCAGCGGTCGGCGGCGTGCGCCTTGAACAGGGGCAGCGGATCGTAGGCGCCCTGTGCGCCATAGATGCCGTAGTGCAGATGAGGCGGCGTGCCCTGCGCATTGCCGGTGGTGCCCACGTAACCCAGCACGTCACCGGGATGCACCACCTGGCCGGCGGACAGCTCCGCCGCCCAATCGTCCAGGTGGGCGTAGTAGTGACGCTCGCGGCCGGGACCCAGCACCCACACCTGTTTCCCGCCCAGCCCGCCGTCGCGGACCGAGACCACGATGCCGCGCGTCGCACTGGCGATGGGCGTGCCGCGCCTGGCGAAGATGTCCACGCCCTGGTGGGTGCGGTCGGTGCCACGGGGGGCGCCGAACGTGTCGGCGATCTGCCGCGCCCGTACGCCCTGCACGGGCACCGGAAGTTCACGCGGCGGCGATGCGCGCGAAATGTCCCACAGCATGCGCGGGGACGCCATGAAGGGCTGGCCCCACGCCCACGCGAGCAGCAGGGCCAGTACCGCCAGCGACAGCATCGTCCATGCAAAGCGCCGCAGGCGGCGCACGGCCGGTCGCCCCATGCGGATCAGGGCGACGCAGGCGTCTGCATCTGCGCCAGCTGGCGTTCCAGCTGGGACTTCAGCGACGGATCCAGCTTCAACTGTTTGGCCAGCTCATCCAGGTAGGCGCGCTCCATGAAGCTCTGCTCGTCGGCGACCATCAGGCTGGCGAGATACATTTCCGAGGCGATCTCCGGCGTACTGCCGGCGCGCGCGACCTCGGCCGGATCCAGCGGCTTTTCCAGTTCGGCATGCAGCCACTGCTGCAGCTCGCCGTCGGTACCGAGGCGGGCGAATTCGCCTTCGATCACCTCGCGCTCGCGCGCGTCGATGTGGCCATCGGCTTTCGCCGCCGCGACCAGCGCCGTCAGGATCGCCTGGCTGTGCAGTTCCACCTGCGGCGGCGGCAGGCGATCCACGGTCTGCGGCGTGGCGCCCGCGGCGAATCCGCCCTGTTGCTGCTTGTAGTCGCCGTACGCGCGATACGCCATCACCCCGATCGCCGCCAGGCCGCCATAGGTGGCCAGCTTGCGGGTGGTCTTGTTCTTGCCGAGCAGCAGGCCCAATGCGCCGCCGGAGATCGCGCCCTTGCCGAAGTCGGCGTTCAGCACGCTGCCATTGCCGCTGGAGGATTTCAGCAGATGGTCGAGGAAGCCCTGGATCTTCATGCGGTCGGTACCTTGCGTGGAGGGATGTCTTCCCGATCTGAGGGCAACCCGCCGTCAGGACAAGGGTGACGGATGGCAGGGGGATCGCCGTAGAGTCGAGCTTGCTCGACTGCTTTTGCTTTTCGGCATGCTTCCGCTGACAGGACCGGCAAGCAGCGGAGCAAGCTCCGCTCTACAAAGAGGGAACAACCACGGTCCGCACGACACGCGCAAAAAAGAAGGGACGGCCAGGCCGTCCCTTCGTGCAAGCGATGGAAGCGCGGCGATCAGGCCGCGGCGTCCTTCAGCTTCTTCAGCGGACGGACCTTGACCTTCACCGAGGCGGGCTTGGCGGCGAACCACTGCTCTTCCTTGGTGAACGGGTTGATGCCCTTGCGCTTCGGCTTGGCCGGCACGTTGACGGCGCTGATCTTCAGCAGGCCCGGCAGGGTGAAGGAACCGGCGCCCTTCTTGTTGACGGAGGCGTGCACGGCGCTTTCCAGCGAGGCCAGCACGGCGCGGACGTCCTTGGCGGCCACGGAGGTCGCTTCGGCGATGTGGGCGACGAGGCCCGACTTGCTCAGCGCTTCCTTGATCGGCTTCGGCGCGGCCGGCTTGGCGGCGGCCTTCGGTGCAGCTTTCTTGGCGGCCTTCTTCGGCGCGGCCTTCTTGGTGCTCTTTGCCATGTGTCCTGTCTCTACTGTCGAGTGGTTGGGTAATCGGGCCGATCGCATCGGCAAGCGAAATGTAGGGCAAAGAACTGGCGGCGCCAAGGGCAGGAAGACCCTGAAATGCCTTTTTTTTCGCTTTTTCTGCAATTTCCCGTCGCCGCGCGTCGGAAATCGCCTGTCGGTACGACCGAATCACCTTTGGCGTGTGCGCCGCAAGCGGCATCCGACGCGTTCGGTCGCGACCGGATGCCGCACCCCTGCGACGCTCAATCGTCGTCGTGTCGTGGCCTGTAGGCATCCACCAGTTTCTGTTGTACGCCGGGCGGCACGGGCTCGTAATGGCTGAAATCCAGGCTGTAGCGGCCCTGGCCGGCGGTCATGGATTTCAATTCCGCCGCATAGCCTTCCAGTTCCGCCAGCGGCACCTGCGCCTTCACCACGATCTCGCCGCGCACCGCGTCGGTGCCGTTGATGCGGGCGCGCTTGCCCGCCAGGTTGCCGGTGATGTCGCCGACCTGCGCTTCGGGTACGGCCACTTCCAGGTCGACCACCGGCTCCAGCACCTGCGGCCGCGCCTTGGCGATGGCGTCGAGGAAGGCCTTCTTGCCGGCGGCGACGAACGCGACCTCCTTGCTGTCCACGGCATGGTGCTTGCCGTCGTGCACGATCACCCGCAGGTCCTGCAGCGGATAGCCGGCGATCGCGCCGCTGCCCAGCACCTGGCGCACGCCTTTCTCCACCGCCGGCAGGAACTGGCCCGGAATCGTGCCGCCCTTCACTTCGTCGACGAACTCGAAGCCGCCGCCACGCGGCAGCGGTTCGATGCGCAGCGAAACCTCACCGAACTGGCCGGCGCCGCCGGTCTGCTTCTTGTGGCGATGGTGGCCGTCCGCTTTCGCGCCGATGGTTTCGCGGTAGGCGATCCGTGGCGGCCGGGTCTTCACCTCGACGCCGTGGCGTTCCTTCAACCGCTCCAGCATCACCCGCAGGTGCAGGTCGGACAGGCCGCGGATGACGGTTTCGTTCAACTCCGGCTGATGCTCGACGACGAACGCCGGGTCCTCCTCGGCCAGCTTCTGCAGGGCGATGGACAGCTTCTGCTCCTGGCCCTTGCTGGCCGCCTCGATCGCCAGGCCGAACATCGGCTTGGGGAATGCGATCGGCGCCAGATGGATGTGATCCTCGTCGTGGCTGTCGTGCAGCACCGCGTCGAAATGCAGGTCGTCCACCTTCGCCACCGCGGCGATGTCGCCCGGGATGGCCTGGTCGACTTCCACATGATCCTTGCCCTTGAGCTTGAACAGGTGGCCGACCTTGAACGGTTTCTTGCCGTCATCGACGAACAGCTGCGTGTCCTTCTTCAGCGTGCCCTGGTAGACGCGGAAGATGCCGAGCTTGCCGACGAAGGGATCGTTGACGATCTTGAAGACGTCGGCGATGACATGTGCGCGCGGATCCGGCACGGCCTCGATCGGTTGCGGGCCGCTGCCGTTGAGTCTCACGAACGGTGGCGGGTTGGCTTCGGCGGGATTCGGGAACAGCCGCTCGGCCACGTCCAGCAGTTCCTTCACGCCGACGCCCGTGCGTGCCGAGGCGAAGCACACCGGCACCAGGTGGCCCTCGCGCAGGCACTGCTCGAACGCGTCGTGCAGTTCCTCGCCGGACAGGCCGCCTTCGCCCAGGTCCAGGTAGTGCTCCATCACTGTCCCGTTGATCTCGACGACCTGGTCGATGATCTTCTGGTGCCAGTCCGCCACGGGGCCGAGGTCGGAGTCGCCCGCCGCCTGGCCGAAGCAGTCGACCACCGCCTTGCCGCCGTTCGCGGGCAGGTTGAGCGGGAGCACTTCCGGCCCGAATTCCTCGCGCAACGCCGCCAGCACGCCGGCGCAGTCCGCGCCCTCGTGGTCGATCTTGTTGACGACGATGGCGCGGCACAGGTTGCGTTCCCGCGCTCGCTCCATCAGCCGGCGCGTGCCGTGGGCTACGCCGGTGTCGGCGTCGACGACGATCAGCGCGGTTTCCACCGCGGAGAACGCCGACAGTGCCGGGCCGCGGAATTCCGGATAGCCGGGCGTGTCGATCAGGTTGACGTGCATGCCGCCGTGGTCGGTACTGGCGATGGCGGTGTCGATGGAATGGCCGCGGGTCTTCTCGATCGGATCATGGTCCGAGACGGTGGTGCCGCGTTCGATGGTGCCTGCCACCTGGAGGGCGCCGCCGGCATGCAGCAGGGCTTCGAACAAGGTTGTTTTGCCGGCGCCGGGGTGGCCCGCCAGGGCCACGTTGCGGATCTGTTGTGTGCTGTACGACATGAGGCCGTTCCTCCCGAAGGTTGGGGTCGAAGGGCCGTCATGGCTGTCCGGGCCGAGCGCATCCCGTGAGCGTGGCGCTCTGCGGGCGGTCATGGCGGACGGCCAGCATCGGCATGCCGACGGGCGGGGTCAAGCCGCACTGCGGTACATGCCGTGAACATCCACGGGTGTACCCTGCGCTCCCCTGACCACGATGGAGCACGACCATGGCTTTGAAGCGTTATGCCGATGCGGTGTGGAGCGGTGACCTGCAGGCCGGCAAGGGCACGCTGAGCACGCCGCAGAGCGGCCTGTTCGAAGGACAGAACTATTCCTTCAAGACCCGTTTCGGCGACGAGAAGGGCACCAACCCGGAGGAGTTGCTGGCGGCCGCGCACGCCGGCTGCTTCACCATGGCGCTGTCCGCCGTGCTGGGCAAGGCCGGCTTCACGCCGGACAAGCTGCAGACGCGCGCCGAGGCGACGATGGAACCGGGCATGGACCCGGGCCCGACCGTCACCGGCATCAAACTGACGGTCACGGCGAATGTGCCGGGCATCAGCGCGGCGCAGTTCGAGGAGATCGCGCAGCAGGCGAAGGCAGGATGCGTGATCTCGCGTGCGCTGTCGGTGCCGGTGTCGCTGGAGGCGACGCTGCTTTGACCGCAGTCCGGGCTGCGCTGCTGGTGCATGGCGCCGGTGGCGGAGGCTGGGAATGGAAGGTATGGCGCGGCGTGTGGGAGGCGGCGGGTATCGTCGTGTCCGCACCCGACCTGCAACCGGTGGCTGCGGGACTCGCGGCCACCGGCTTCGACGATTACCTGTGCCAGGTGCGCGATGCGCTGGCCACCCTGCCGCGTCCGCGCGCGGTGGTTGGCGCCAGCCTGGGCGGTCTGCTCGCGCTTGGCGTGGCGGATGCCGCCGATGCGGCGGTCCTCGTGAACCCGTTGCCGCCTGCGCCATGGCAGGGGGAACTGCCAGCGCGCGCATGGCCGGACGTGGTGCCCTGGCAGCGCACCGCGCGACTGGCGGGCACCCGCCGTGCCTTGGGCGATGCCGACGAGGCGAGCGCCCTGTTCGCGTTCCGCCGCTGGCGCGACGAATCGGGTGCCGTGCTGCGTGAAGCCCATGCGGGCGTGGCGGTGCTGCGGCCCTCTTGTCCCACGTTGTTGATTGCGTCGCGCGACGACGCCGACGTGCCGCCCGCGCTCAGCCGTTCCTTCGCCGATGCGTGGGAGATGGAACGGCTGCAAACGCTTTCAGGCTCGCACGTCGGGCCGCTGCTGGGCCGGGAGGCGGCGGGCATCGCCGTGCAAGCTGTCGAATGGCTAAACCACGCCGTGCCGGATGGCTGAGTTCAGCCCGATTTCACCCGTGCGGGCCGAGCATGCGCCCACGCCACTCCGGCGTGGGGAGTTCCCGACATGAAGCGTCTTTCCGCCGCCGTGCTGGCTGCCGGCCTGCTTGCCACCGGCGTGGCGTCCGCACAGTCCGTGCGCCACTACGGCACCACCGACCGCGACGAGCCTTATTACGACTACGCACGCGTGGTGCGCGTCGACCCCGTCATCGACGGCGGCTACCGCGACACGCGTGGCGCGACGTCATCGCAGTGCTATTACCGCAACGCCGACGACGTCTACGCGCGAGATGGCTATCGCGACGACGTCTACGGCAACCGCGGCCCGGACGACGTCTACGGCAATGGCGACTACCGCGACGTCTACGGGCAGGATGGCTACGGCGACCGGCGCTATCCCGCCGGTGGCACCGACGCCGGTCGCACGGTCGCCACGGTCATCGGCGGCATCGCCGGTGCAGTGCTGGGCAGCAAGGTCGGCGATGGCAGCGGCCGCTACGTCAGCACCGCGGTCGGTTCGATGGTCGGCGGCATGGCGGGGCGCTCCATCTACGACACCTCCCAGCGCAACCGCCAGGTGCAGCGCGGCCAGGTGCGCGTCTGCGATCCGGTGCCGGTGAATGACGGTCGCGGCGACGACTATTACGGCGACGGACGCGTCTCCGGTTATGACGTGACCTACGAATACGCCGGCCGCACCTACCAGACCCGCACCGGCTACCACCCCGGCGACCGCATGCGCGTGCGCGTCGACGTGCGGCCGGAGTGAGGTCGCCTGTCGGCGCACACCCGGTGCAGCGGGCACGGAAACACTCTCAAAAGGGGCCGCAAGGCCCCTTTCTTGTTGCCTGCGAACGTTGCCGTCGCGCGTATCACCGCGCATAGTCCTGCGCTGGTTCAACAGCGGGAGTGCGGCATGCGGCGTCTGGCGTTGGGAATGGGCAGTCTGGTGATGTGGGCGGGTGCCGTACAGGCGCAGGTGCAGGTCGTCACCGCCGCACGTGTGCATACCTCCGATCCGGCGCGGCCGGTGGCCGAAGCGATGGCCTGGGATGCGCAGGGCCGCATCCTGGCGGTCGGCAGCGCCCGCGAACTGCAGCAACGCTATCCCGATGCGAAGCGCATCGATGCGTCCGGCAAGACCGTCATCCCCGGCCTGATCGATGCGCACGGCCACGTGATGGGGCTGGGCTACGCGCTGATGCGTGCCGACCTGGTGGATGCGAAGGACAAGAATGAGGTGATCGCACGCCTGCGCGCCTTCGAGAAGCAGTTGCCCGCGAATGCATGGCTGCTCGGCGGCGGCTGGGACCAGAATGACTGGCCTGGGAAGACCTTTCCGTCCGCCGCCGATCTCGACGCCGCGTTTCCCGACCGTCCCGTCTGGCTCGAACGCGTGGATGGCCATGCGGGCTGGGCGAACAGCGCGGCCCTGCGCGCGGCGGCGGCAAAGGCGCCGCGTCCGCTGGACGGCGACTGGCAGCCCGAGGGCGGACGCATCGAGCGTGTCGATGGTCGGCCGAGCGGCGTCTTCATCGATGCCGCCATGGCGCTGGTCGGCGCTGTGGTGCCGGCGCCCGATGCGACCTATCGGCGGCAGGCACTGGAAAAGGCGACCCAGGCCGCGGTGCGCAACGGCCTGACCGGCGTGCACGACATGGGCGTGTCACGCGATGACCTGGCCCTGATGAAGCGGTTCGCCGACGAAGGGCGCCTGCCGCTGCGCATCGAGGCCTATGCCGATGGCGACAGCGGCGCGCTGGACGACCTCTGTTCCACCGGCCTGTACCGCCATGCCGGCGGTCGCCTGCAGATGCGCGGGGTGAAGCTGTACGCGGACGGCGCGCTGGGTAGCCGCGGCGCGGCGCTGCTGGAGGACTACAGCGACGATCCCGGCAACCGTGGCCTGCTGGTGACCGAACCGGCGGCGCTGGAGCTGGCCATGCGCAAGGCGCGCGGTTGCGGCGTGCAGGTGGCGACGCATGCGATCGGCGACCGCGGCAACCGGCTGGTGCTGGATGCCTATCAGCGCGTGCTGGGCGATGCCGCGAAGACCGACCATCGCTGGCGTATCGAACACGCGCAGGTGGTGGCACCCGAGGAGTTCCCGCGCTTCGCCGCGCTCGGCGTCATCGCGTCCATGCAGCCGACGCACGCGACCTCGGACATGCCGTGGGCACAGGACCGGCTGGGTCCGTTGCGCATCACCGGTGCCTATGCCTGGCAGCGGTTGCGGGGCAGTGGCGTGAAACTGGCGCTGGGCTCCGATTTTCCGGTCGAGTCGGTCGATCCGCGGCGGGGCCTGCATGCGGCGGTGACGCGGCAGGACGCGCACGATCATCCGGCCGGTGGCTGGCGCGCCGAAGAGCGTCTCAGCGCCAGCGAGGCACTGCGCGGTTTCACCGCCGATGCGGCCTGGGCGGCGCACGATGAAGCGAGCGTCGGCCGGCTTGCGCCCGGCCTGCGCGCGGATTTCGTCATCCTCGACGAGGACCCGCTGGCGATTCCCGGCGAACAGCTCGACGACCTGCACGTGCGTTCGACCTGGGTCGATGGCAAGCCGGTCTACGAGGCGGAGTAGGGTCCGCTGTTGTGGGAGCGACGTCAGTCGCGATCGCTCCCCGCCGCCTGTTGCCGCTGGCGTTGTCGAAGACCGCGCTTTCGCGACTCACGTCGCTCCCACAGGAAGCGGGTTCCGCTACCAGTCGATCTGACCGGTGAGGATGGTGCGCACGTGGCCGCCCGACCAGACGTCGCCGGCCTCGTCGACGCGCAGCTGCAGGCGTGCGTCGTAACCCACTTCGCGCCCCTGGCTGACGGTGTAGCGGCCGTCGCGGCCGGGCAGCGCATCGCGCGAAGCCAGCCAGGCGGCGAGGGTGGCGTTGGCGGCACCGGAGGCGGCGTCCTCGAATGCGGCGGGCGCACCGACGAAGGCGCGTACCGCCAGATCGTAGTCCTGGCCCGGCGTGCGCGCATAGGCGCAGACGCCCATGCTCTCGGTGGCGCGGGCAAGTGCGCCGATGGCGTCCCAGTCCGGCTTGGCGCCGCGCAGCGTGGCTTCGTCGCGGACTTCTGACAGCCACCAGCGGCGACCGCCGTCGACCAGCGCCGGCGGAAGATCGCCGGCGGGCAGGTTCGCGAGCGCGGCGCGCAAGGCGTCGTCCGTGGTGGGTTCGCCGACCCTCACCACCTGCGCGCGGGGCGTGCGCACGGCGATGGTGCGGGACGTGCCTGCGTCGTCCACCCGCAACGGCAGTACGCCCACCGCACCTTCCTGCATCAGCAGGCCATCGAGCGGCGTCGCCAGTCCGGCGTCGAGCACGACATGCGCGGTACCGACGCTGGGGTGGCCGGCGAACGGCACTTCGCGGCGCGGGCTGAACATGCGCACGGCATAGCTGGCGCCCGGCTGCGTGGGCGCGAACACGAAGGTGGTTTCCGGCAGGCGCGTCCAGCGGGCGATCGCCTGCATGGCGGCGTCATCCAGACCGGCGGCGTCGAGCACGACGGCCAGTGGATTGCCGGCGCCGGGGCGGTCGGCGAATACGTCCAGCTGGACGTAGCGGCGGAGGGTCATGGGGGCGTTGTCGCGTGGGGGCCGCGCAGCTTACCAAGTCATCCGGCCATCGATGACCAACTGGACCTGACCGCCCATCCAGACCTCACCGTCCGCATCGACCAGCAGTGCCACGCGGCCATCGCGCCCCAGTTCGCGCCCCTGGCTGGCGGTGTAGCGGTTCTCGCGTCCGGGCAAGGCAGCGACGGCATGCAGCGCGGCGGCGATGCAGGCGTTGACGCTGCCGGTGACCGGGTCTTCCGGGATGTTGTCGGCGGGGCAGAAGGCACGCACCGCGAGATCGTGGTCGCTGCCAGCGGGGGTGCGACCGAAAACCGCCAGACCGACTGCGTCGCTGGCCTGCGTCAGAGCGGCGATCGCAGCCAGGTCCGGCGTCAGTCGGCGCACGGCATCGGCGTCCTGCAGTTCCACCAGCCACCACGACGGTCCGTTGTTCCATAGCGCCGCCGCAAGGCCGGCGACGGGCAGCGTGGCAAGGATGGCCTGCAGCGCCTGGTCCCACGGGGCGGCGTCCCTCCGGCGCGCACGCGGTGCGCGCAACTGGATGCTCCGCGCCGTTCCGTGGCCCTCGACCTGTACCGGCAACAGGCCGGCAGCGCACTCCTGCACCAGTTTGGCGGTGTCCGCGACCAGGCCGGTCTCCAGCGCCGCCCACGCCGCGCCGACGCTGGGATGGCCGGCGAACGGCAGTTCCTGACGCGGGGTGAAGATACGGATGCGGTAGCTGGCCGCCGCCGTGGTCGGCGGCAGGAAGAAGATCGTTTCCGACAGATTGGTCCAGGCCGCGAAGGCCTGCATGCGGGCGGTGTCCCATCCGGTCGCGTCCAGCACCACGCCCAGCGGGTTGCCGGCGCCGGGGCGGTCGGCGAACACGTCGAGCTGCAGGTAGCGGTGGGAGGTTCGTTGCATGCGGTACGGTCCGGTCGAAGGCGGGGGCTTGGGCTAGAATCGAGGGTTCACGCCCGAAGGGTTCGGGCATTCCTCCCCATTCTATCCATGCCCCCTGCCACCCCCGCGTCTGATCGTTGGATCGTCCTCAAGTTCGGCGGCACCTCGGTGTCGCGTCGCCATCGCTGGAACACGATCGGCACGCTGGCGAAAAAACGCGCGGACGAAAACGAGGCGCGCATCCTGGTGGTGGTGTCGGCGCTGTCCGGGGTGACCAACGAACTGACTGCGATCGCCGACGGCGCGGCGGACAGTGCCGAGCGCGTGGCGAAGCTGGAGCAGCGGCACCGCGACTTCATCGCCGAACTCGAACTCGATGCCGACGCCGTGCTGGGCGACCGTCTCGCGGCGCTGCGCAACCTTCTGTCCGATCCTCGCGCCGCAACGCGCACGCTCGACTGGCAGGCCGAGGTGCTGGGGCAGGGCGAACTGCTGTCGTCCACACTGGGCGTGGCCTACCTGCGCGCGCAGGGCCTGGACTTCGGCTGGGTCGATGCGCGCCACTGGCTGCAGGCCAACTTCCTGCCCAACCAGAGCCCGTGGGCACAGCGACTGTCGGTGTCGTGCAATACCGCACCGGACCAGGACTGGCGGCGCGCCTTCGCCGGACAGTCCAGCCGCATGCTGCTGACCCAGGGCTTCATCTCGCGGCATGCCGACGGCGGCACCGCCATCCTCGGACGTGGCGGCTCGGATACGTCGGCGGCTTACTTCGGCGCCCTGCTCGGTGCGCAGCGCGTGGAGATCTGGACCGACGTGCCGGGCATGTTCAGCGCCAACCCGCGCGAAGTGCCGGATGCGCGCCTGCTGACGCGGCTGGACTATTACGAAGCACAGGAAATCGCGACCACCGGCGCGAAGGTGCTGCATCCGCGCTCGATCAAGCCCTGCCGCGACGCCGGTGTGGCGATGGCCATCCTGGATACCGAACGTCCCGAACTGCCCGGCACCACCATCGATGGCAACGCGGTGACCGTGCCGGGCGTGAAGGCGGTCAGCCGCCGCAACGGCATCGTGCTGGTGTCGATGGAGGGCATCGGCATGTGGCAGCAGGTGGGCTTCCTGGCGGACGTGTTCGCGCGCTTCAAGAAGCACGGCCTGTCGGTGGACCTGATCGGCTCGTCGGAGACCAACGTCACCGTGTCGCTGGATCCCAGCGAGAACCTGGTCAACACCGACGTGCTGGCCGCGCTGTCGGCCGATCTGGCGGAGATCTGCCGGGTCAAGGTGATCGCGCCGTGCACGGCCATTACCCTGGTCGGTCGCGGCATGCGTTCGCTGCTGCACAAGCTGTCGGATGTGTGGGCGATGTTCGGCCGCGAGCGTGTGCACCTGATTTCGCAGTCGTCGAACGACCTCAACCTGACCTTCGTGATCGACGAAGCCGATGCCGAGGGCATGCTGCCGCTGCTGCACGAGGCCTTGATCGACAGCGGTGCGATGCCGGCCGACGAGACCAGCGTGTTCGGTCCCAGCTGGCGCGAGATCAACGGCGCCGTGCGTCCGCGCGGCGTGCGCTGGTGGAGTGCGCCGGCCGCGCGTGCACGACTGCTGTCGCTCGCGCAGGGCGACACCCCGCGCTACGTCTACAACCTGGATGTGGTGCGCGCGCGTGCCCGTGCGCTGGCCGCGATCACCGCGGTGGACCACCGCTTCTTCGCCATCAAGGCCAATTCGCACCCTGCCATCCTGCGCGTACTGGTGGAGGAGGGCTTCGGCCTGGAGTGCGTGTCGCGCGGCGAGCTGGAGCGCGTGTTCGAGGTGGCGCCGTCGCTGCCGATGGAGCGCGTGCTGTTCACGCCGAGTTTCGCACCGCGCGCCGAGTACGCGTTCGCGCTGGAGCGTGGCATCAACGTCACGCTCGATAATGTCGAAGCGCTGCAGCAGTGGCCGGATGTGTTCCGTGGTCGCCGGCTGTGGCTGCGCGTGGACCTGGGCCGCGGCGACGGCCACCACGACAAGGTCAAGACGGGCGGCAAGAGTTCCAAGTTCGGCCTGCCGCTGGTCAAGCTGGAGGAATTCCTGGCTGCCGCGCGCGCGCTGGATACGCGCGTCGTCGGCCTGCATGCCCATCTGGGCAGCGGCGTGGACAGCCCGCAGCACTGGAACCAGATCGCCGATGAACTGGGCGGCCTGGCCGACCAGATCGGCACCATCGAGACCATCGATATCGGCGGTGGTTTGCCGATTCCGTACGCCGATGGCGACGAGCCGTTCGACCTGGCGGCGTGGGGCGAAGGCCTGGCGGCGATCAAGGCCGCGTATCCGGGCTACCAGCTGGTGATCGAACCGGGCCGCTACCTGGTCGCCGAATCTGGCGTACTGCTTGCGCAGA
Source organism: Pseudoxanthomonas sp. Root65 (assembly GCF_001427635.1). Lineage (NCBI taxonomy): Bacteria > Pseudomonadati > Pseudomonadota > Gammaproteobacteria > Lysobacterales > Lysobacteraceae > Pseudoxanthomonas > Pseudoxanthomonas sp. Root65. Next base: position 305,607 of record NZ_LMHA01000001.1, on the reverse strand, counting down.
TGACGCAGGTCGTCGAGAAGCTGGGCATCCGTCGCGTGGGCAGCGATGCGGGCATGCACACCCTGATCCGTCCGGCCCTGTACGACGCCTGGCACGACGTGGCCAACCTCTCGCGGCTGGACGATACGGATCAGGAAGCGTTCGACGTGGTGGGCCCGATCTGCGAGTCCAGCGACATCTTCGGCAAGCGCCGCAAGCTGTCGTCGGCGACCGCGGAAGGCGATGTGCTGCTGTTCTCCGATGCCGGTGCCTATGGCTTCGTAATGGCCAGCCACTACAACCTGCGCGGCCTGCCTGCCGAAGACGTGATTGAAGGAGTGCCCGGCGATGTCGCCGCGGACTGAGTTCGTCCTGTCCAGCCTGCTGGCCGCCGCGTTGCTGAGCATCGCGGTCGTGGTGCTGATGGATGCGGATCGCCGCGCGCCGGGCGTCGCCGAATTCGCGACCGCACTGCGGTTCGCGCCAGCCGCGCTGCTGGCGGTCGGGCTGGGCGCCTGGTTCGTCAGCCGGTGGCAGGGGCGTGCGCAACGCGCAGGCCGGCGCTGGAAAGCGGGTGGCATGACTTTGCGTCTGCTGCTGGTGGTGCTGCTGCTGTTTCCGCTGTCGCTGGCTGCCTGGGCAGTGATCGCTATCGCGATCGACGCGTTGGCCGCCAGCCAGCCGGGCGGAACGGGCGAGGCGCTGGCCTGGTTGCCTGTCCTGGTCTTCTACGGTTCGCTGCTCGCGACATTGTTCGGCGCCGCGCCGCTGTTCGCTATCGAATACTTCGCCTGCCGCCGCTACCTGCGCCGGCAGGCCGCACTTTCCCCGGATCACGCATGACGACTTTCGACAAATCCAGCATCCGCACCTTCCGCTTCCTCCGCTGTTCGTTCGACGCGGAGACCGGTGTCGCGCGATTGGTGTACGCCTTCGATGAAGGCCCGGAGCTGACCGAAACAGTGACGATCCCGGGCGCGCCGTTCACGCTGGACGCGACACGCGCACAGGCGGTCGAGCAGGCGGTGCGGCTACTGCACCTGATCACCGGCGTCAGCTACTACAAGGCGGCGGTCCCCAACGAGATCCGCATCGACGGCTACGGCATCGACGCGGCGACGGCGGTGTTGCTGGAACAGGTCTACGTGCATGGCCTGGGCGAGTTCGCCTACCGCAACGGGCTGAGCCTCTACGGCCGCGTTCGCTTTCCGGTCGCGGCGCAGGCCGCGGCGGCAGCACCCTCGGCCGCATTGCGCCAGCACGCGCTGGTCGCCATCGGCGGCGGCAAGGATTCGCTGGTCAGTATCGAGGCGTTGCGCGGTGCCGGCATCGACCAGACGGTGACCTGGATCGGTGGCTCGCAGCTGATCGCGGCCTGCGCCGCGCGCACCGGCTTGCCCACCCTCAACATCGGCCGCGCGCTGGCGCCCGAACTGTTCGACTACAACCGTCAGGGCGCGTGGAACGGGCACATCCCGGTCACCGCGATCAACTCGGCCATCATGGTGCTGGCCGCGCTGCTGCAGGGAGTGGACCAGGTGGTGTTCTCCAACGAGCGTTCGGCCAGCTACGGCAGCATGATTGCCGGCACCGGTGAGGTGAACCACCAGTGGTCGAAGGGCTGGGCGTTCGAGCAGGCCTTCGGCGACTACGTGCAGTCGCACGTGGCGGCCGACCTCCATTACTACTCGTTGCTGCGTCCGCTGTCCGAGCTGGCGGTGGCGCGGCAGTTCGCGCGCATCGATCATTACGATGCGCACTTCTCCAGCTGCAACCGCAATTTCCACCTGCTCGGCGAGCGACCGACGAACCGCTGGTGCGGTGTCTGCCCGAAATGCCATTTCGTGTTCCTGGCGCTGGCACCGTTCATGCCGAAGCCGCGACTGGTCGGCATCTTCGGCCGCAACCTGCTGGATGACGTGAACCAGACGGGTGGCTTCGACGCGCTGCTGGAGTACCAGGACCACAAGCCATTCGAGTGTGTCGGCGAGGGCCAGGAATCGCGTGCCGCGATGGCCACGCTGGGCGACCGGCCGGAATGGCGCGAGGACGCGATCGTCGCTCGCTTCAACCACGAAATCCGCCCGCAGCTCGATGCGGCGGAACTGGCGGTGGCACCGCTGCTCGAGATCGGCGGAGAACACCGCATTCCTGCCGCGCTGTGGGAGCGCCTGCGTGCGAATTTCGCAGCTTGAGGGTAGGCGGGTCGCGCTGTGGGGCTGGGGCCGGGAAGGCCGTGCCGCGCATCACGCCGTACGTTCGCGCCTGCCGGCTTTGCCGCTGACGCTGTTCTGCAGCGACGCGGAAGCGGCCGAAGCGGTCGCACTGGGTGACGCGCATCTGTCCATCGACACGCAGGCGATAGCCGAACGGCTGCAGGCCTTCGAGATCGTCATCAAGTCGCCGGGCATCAGTCCCAACAGCCCCGCGGCGCAGGCGGCCGCGGCAGCGGGCACGCGCTTCATCGGTGGCACCGGCCTGTGGTTCGCCGAACACGCGGGCGGCGATGGCGTTGTCCCGCAGACGTTCTGCGTCACCGGCACCAAGGGCAAGAGCACGACCACCTCGCTGCTGGCGCATCTGCTGCGTGCCTCGGGTCGGCGTACTGCGCTGGTGGGCAACATCGGCGTGCCGCTGCTGGAGGTGCTGGATCCGCAGCCGGCACCGGATGCCTGGGCCATCGAACTGTCGAGCTACCAGACCGGCGATGTCGTAGCCAGTGGCGCGCATCCCGACATCGCGGTGGTGCTGAACCTGTTCCCGGAACACCTGGACTGGCATGGCAGCGAGGCGCGCTACATCGAGGACAAGCTGAAGCTCGTCACCGGCGCGCGCCCGCGTGTCGCCGTGCTGAATGCGGCGGATCCGCGTCTTGCCTCCCTGTCATTGCCGGGCAGCGAGATCCGCTGGTTCAACCGCGCCGAGGGCTGGCACCTGCGCGAGGATGATCTGTATCGCGGCGACGTGTTCGTCATGGACACGCGGCCGCTGCCGCTGCCCGGCCGCCATAACCGCAGCAATCTGTGCGCGGTGCTGACCGCGTTGGAAGCCGCCTGCATGGACGCGTTGCCGCTGGCCGCGCACGCAGGGTCGTTCCGTCCGCTGCCGAACCGCCTGCAGGCCATGGGCACGCGGGACGGCATCACCTGGGTCAACGATTCCATCAGCACCACGCCTCACGCCACGCTGGCGGCACTGGAGTGCTTCGCGGGCCGGCGCATCGCGTTGCTGGTCGGCGGCCACGACCGTGGTGTGGACTGGTCAGATTTCGCCGCGCACATGCGCCACGGTGCACCCGCGACGATCATCACGATGGGGGCGAACGGCCCGCGCATCCATGCCCTGCTCGCGCCGCTGGCGCAGCAGGCGGGTTTCAGGCTGATGGCCGCCGAGACCTTGCCGGAGGCCGTCGCCGCCGCACGCACCGCGTTGGGCGGGGAAGGCGTCGTGCTGCTGTCGCCCGGTGCGCCCAGCTTCGGCCAGTACAAGGATTACGTGGCGCGTGGCCGTCATTTCGCGGAACTGGCGGGTTTCGATCCCGAGGCCATCACGGCGATTCCCGGTCTCGGCATCGCCTGATACCCCGGACGTCGACACCGGTCTACGCGTCGCACCGTACACTGCGCCGGTCGCCCACGAGGAGTCCGCCATGCGTCGTCTGCTGCTGCCCTGCCTGCTGTTCCTGCTGTGGTCGCCCGCACTGCTCGCGGCGCCCGTCGCCGAACCGGTCGAGTGGAAGATCGGCGGCGATACGTTCTCCGGCTACCTGGTCTACGACGACAGCGTCACCACGCCGCGTCCCGGCCTGGTGATGGTGCCCAACTGGAAGGGCGTCAACGACTCCGCGATCGAGAAGGCGCATCTTGTCGCCGGCGACGACTACGTCGTGCTGGTCGCCGATGTCTACGGCAAGGGCATCCGCCCGAAGACCGATGCCGAGGCCGGCCCGGTCGCCACCGCGATGCGCGCCGATCGGCCCACGCTGCGGGCACGCGTGCAGAAAGCGGTCGAGGTGCTGAAGCAGCAGCCTGCCACGCTGGTCGACCATGCACGCATCGGCGCCTTCGGCTACTGCTTTGGCGGCAGCACGGTGCTGGAACTGGTGCGTGCCGGTGACGCGCTCGCCGGCGTGGTCAGCCTGCACGGCGGCCTGGCGACCGACCTGCCGGCGACGGGTACGGTGAAAGCACCGGTGCTGGTACTCAACGGTGGCGACGACACCTACGTGTCGGCCGCGGAGATCACCGCCTTCCAGGACGAAATGCGCAAGGCCAGTGCCGATTGGCAGTTCGTAAACTTCAGCGGCGCGGTGCACTGCTTCGCCGAGTCGGATGCGCAGAATCCCCCAGGCTGCGTGTACCACGAGCGTTCGGCCAAACGCGCCTATCGGATGATGGCTGACTTCTTCGCCGAGGTGTTTGCCAAGTGACGCGCCGCGCGGGTCAGTGCCCGCGTTCCACCGCGTAACGCGCCAGCCCGCGCAGGGCCGCCAGCGCATTGGATTCGGGCAGTCCCACGATGGCCTGTTCGGCCATCGTGGCGTAGTGATGCGCGCGCTCGCGGCTGTAGTCCAGGCCACCGGTGGTGCGGATCGCGGCCAGCACCTCGGGCATGGCGCCGGCATCGCCTTCCTGCACGATGGTGCGCAGGCGATCCGCGATGGCCGCATCGGAATGACGGATCGCGTGGATCAGCGGCAGCGTCGCCTTGCCTTCGGCCAGATCGTCGCCGAGGTTCTTGCCCAGCGCTTCCGCGTCCGCCGTGTAGTCCAGTACGTCATCGGCAATCTGGAAGGCGTAGCCCAGCGCCATGCCGTAGTCGTAGAGCTTGCGTTGGGTGCCTGCGTCCGCGCCGGAGGCCATCGCGCCCAGCTGGGTGCCCGCGGCGAATAGGACGGCCGTCTTGCGCTCGATCACGCGCAGGTAGGCGGCTTCGTCGGTATCCGGGTTGTGGACGTGCAGCAGCTGCAGCACTTCGCCTTCGGCGATGCGGTTGGTGGTGTCGGCCAGCAGGCGCATCACGTCCATGCGGTCCAGTTCCACCATCAGCTGGAAGCTGCGTGAATACAGGAAGTCGCCGACCAGCACGCTGGGCGCGTTGCCCCAGAGGGCGTTGGCGGTGCTGCGGCCGCGGCGCAGGTCGGATTCGTCCACCACGTCGTCGTGCAGCAGGGTGGAGGTGTGGATGAACTCGATGATCGCCGCCAGTTGGTGGTGATCAGGGGTGGTCGGGCCACAGGCCTGCCCTGCAAGGACGACCAGCATGGGCCGCAGGCGCTTGCCGCCGGCGGAGATGATGTGGTCGGCGATCTGGTTGATGAGGACCACGTCCGAGGCCAGCCGGGCCCGGATCAGGGCGTCGACGGCGGCCATGTCGGCCTGGGCGAGCGACTGGATGGCGGGCAGGGCCAGGGCGGTGCGGGGGGAGTCGACGACGGGCATGGGAAAACGGGCCGGAAAGTCACAGAATTATAGGGGCTGGCGTGCGGCAATGCCCTACATGTGAGCCAGCCGAAGTCCGATGGAAGGGGTCCGGCAGGTATACTCCACTGGTCTTTGCCCGCGCTTGGCGGGCATCCCTGAACGGATATCGATATGGCCCGCGGCATCAACAAAGTCATCCTGGTCGGCAACCTCGGCAACGACCCCGAAACCCGCTACACCCAGGGTGGCATGGCGATCACCCGGATCAGCCTGGCCACCACCAGCGTGCGCAAGGACAAGGACGGCAACCAGCAGGAACGCACCGAATGGCACCGCGTGGTGTTCTTCGGCAAGCTCGGCGAGATCGCCGGCGAGTACCTGCGCAAGGGCAGCTCGGTGTATGTCGAAGGCTCGATCCGCTACGACAAGTACACCGGCCAGGACGGGCAGGAGAAGTACTCCACCGACATCATCGCCGATGAGATGCAGATGCTCGGCGGCCGCGAAGGCGGTGGCGGTGGTGCGGGCGGCGGCGACCGCCCGGCGCGTGCGCCGCGCCAGGACTACGGCAACCAGGGTGGTGGTGGCGGCCAGCGTCGTTCCGCACCCGCACCCGCGTCGCAGCCGGCACCGATGGACGACTTCGCGGACGACGATATTCCGTTCTGATCGCGGCAATGCCTGATCGATCCATTCACGACAGCACTTTTATCTGATCTCAAGGAGTAGTACATGCCGACGTGGCTTGTTACCGGTGGCGCGGGCTTTATTGGCGGAAACTTCGTTCTGCGCGCTGTCGCGCAGGGCGTCAAGATAGTCAATCTGGACGTACTGACGTACGCGGGTAACTTGGATACGCTCGCATCCGTACAGGACAACCCGTCGCACGTGTTTGTGCAGGGCGACATCGGTGACCGCGATCTGGTCGCGCAACTGCTCGCCGAGCACCAGCCCGACGCAGTGGTGAACTTTGCCGCCGAGAGCCATGTTGATCGTTCGATCGACGGCCCTGGTGCCTTCATCCAGACCAATGTGGTGGGCACGTTGGGCCTGCTGGAGGCGACCCGCGACTATTGGAAGGCACTAGAAGGCGACCGCCGCGAGCAGTTCCGCTTCCTGCACGTTTCGACTGACGAGGTCTATGGCTCGCTGGGAGACACCGGCAAGTTCACCGAAACGACGCCGTATGCGCCCAATTCCCCCTATTCGGCATCCAAGGCCGCGTCCGATCACCTGGTCCGCGCGTTCCACCACACCTACGGCTTGCCGGTCCTCACGACCAACTGTTCCAACAACTACGGTCCGTATCACTTTCCCGAGAAGCTGATCCCGCTGATCATCGCGCGCGCGCTCGCAGGCGAGCCGTTGCCGGTCTATGGCGATGGCAAAAACGTACGCGACTGGCTGTTCGTCGGCGACCACTGCAGTGCAATCCGCACGGTGCTCCAGAAGGGTCGTGTCGGTGAAACCTACAACGTCGGCGGCAATGCTGAAAAGCAGAACATCGAAGTGGTGCACACGATCTGTGCGCTGCTGGACGCTCGCGCACCGCGCGAGGATGGGCAGCCGCGCAGCAGCCAGATCACCTTCGTTGCCGACCGTCCCGGGCACGACCGGCGTTATGCGATCGATGCCTCCAAGCTCAGGGACGAACTGGGCTGGGAGCCGGCGTATACCTTCGAGCAGGGCATCGCCGAAACGGTTGACTGGTACCTCTCCAACCAGGATTGGGTGAAGCGCGTCCTGGATGGCAGCTACCGTCTGGAACGCATCGGTACGGCGGCGTAAGGGAGAAGAGGGCATGACGACACGCAAGGGCATCATCCTCGCCGGCGGCTCCGGTACCCGTCTCTATCCGCTGACTCAGGCCATCAGCAAGCAACTGCTGCCGGTCTATGACAAGCCGATGATCTACTACCCGCTCAGCGTGCTGATGTTGGCGGGTATCCGTGAAGTGCTGGTGATCAATACGCCGCACGAGCAGGCGCTGTTCAAGGCGCTGCTGGGCGACGGGTCCCAGTGGGGCATGGATATCCAGTACGCCGTGCAGCCCAGTCCCGATGGCTTGGCGCAGGCGTATTTGATCGGCCGCGACTTCGTGAATGGCAAGCCTAGTTGCCTGGTGTTGGGAGACAACATTTTTTATGGGCATGGCTTTACCGAGATGCTGCGGCAGGCCGATGCGCGCGACGAGGGTGCGACCGTGTTCGGTTACTGGGTCAACGATCCGGAGCGCTACGGCGTCGCCGAGTTCGACCAGAATGGACGGGTCGTCGGCATCGAGGAGAAGCCGGCCAAGCCGCGCTCCAACTATGCCGTGACGGGACTCTATTTCTATGATGGGCAGGCGAGCGACTATGCTGCTTCGCTGAAGCCCTCGCCGCGCGGCGAGCTTGAGATCACCGATCTCAATCGCTTGTACCTGGATGCGGGCGACCTGCACCTGCAGCCCTTGGGTCGCGGTCATGCCTGGCTGGATACGGGTACGCACCAGTCCCTTCTGGAAGCCTCGAATTTCATCGAGACCATCGAAGCAAGGCAGGGGCTAAGGGTATGTTGTCCGGAGGAAATCGCCTTCGGCAACGGCTGGATCGACGCTGCCCAGGTCGAAAAGCTGGCGGCGCCGCTAGCAAAGAACGGATATGGCCAGTATCTGCTGTCGTTGGCGGCGCGGGGTACCGTACGATGAGGGTCGTCGAAACCAGGCTGCCCGGCTGCGTCGTCGTGGAGCCGGCTGTTTTCGGCGATGAGCGCGGGTTCTTCTTCGAGACGTGGAACGCCGAACGTTTCGGCGCGCATGGACTGCCGACGAAGTTCGTGCAGAGCAACGTGTCCTCCTCATCGCGTGGCGTGTTGCGTGGACTGCACTACCAGTGGCCAAACCCGCAGGGCAAGCTGGTCAGCGTGCTCGAGGGCGAGGTGTACGATGTCGCGGTGGACATCCGGCGGGGTTCGCCGACGTTCGGCCAGTCGGAGGCGGTAATCCTGAGCGCTGAGAACAAGCGCCAGTTCTGGATTCCGGAGGGTTTCGCGCACGGCTTCGCGGTGTTGTCTGAACGTGCGGTGTTCAGTTATCTGTGCACGGCGGTGTACGACAAGGTGGCTGATTCGAGCGTGCGTTGGGACGACCCCGCCATCGGTATCGCATGGCCTGTGAGTGAGCCGCTTCTGTCGGGCAAGGACGAAGCCGCACCGCTGCTGGCCGACATTGCGCCGGAGCGCCTGCCGACGTTCAAGCCATGACCATTTTGTTGCTTGGCGCGAATGGCCAGGTTGGCCATGAACTGAGGCGTAGTCTCGCGCCGTTGGGGCCGATAGTGGCGACGACGCGTTCCGGCGAGCTGCCGGGCGGTGGCCGCTGCGAGGTGGCCGACTTCGATCATCCGTCCTCGCTGACTGGGCTTGTTCAACGCATTGTGCCCGCGGTGGTCGTCAACGCGGCTGCGTACACTGCGGTCGACAAGGCCGAAGACGATGAAGTGGCCGCATTCCGTGCCAACGCGGAAGCGCCGGCCGAGCTGGCGCGTGCGTGCGCAGCGCTTGGCATTCCTTTTGTCCACTACTCGACCGACTATGTCTTCGACGGCCAGGGTGTCCGGCCTTATCGCGAAGACGATGCGACGGCGCCGTTGGGTGTGTACGGGGCCAGCAAGCTTGCCGGCGAGGACGCCGTGCGCGCAGCAGGCGGAGACGCCCTGATCCTGCGGACCGCATGGGTCTACGGTTCGCATGGCCACAACTTCCTGCGCACCATGCTGCGGCTGGGTGCCGAGCGCGACGAACTGCGCGTGGTGGCGGACCAGCAGGGCACACCCACACCGGCCTACCTGATCGCGGACACGACGGCACGGCTTCTGGCCATGCGCGAGCCGGTGCGGGGAACCCTGCACCTGACCGCCGCCGGCGGCACCACCTGGCACGGGTTCGCCAAGGCCATCATCGCCGGGGCCCATGCGCGAGGGTTGTTGGCGCGTGCGCCGCGGGTGTTGCCCATCACGACGGCCGACTTTCCGACGCGGGCGCAACGTCCTGCGTATTCCCGCATGGACATCGCGAAACTCGAGTCCGTGCTGGGCGAGCCGATGCCTGATTGGCAGGCGGGTCTGGATCACGTCCTGGACAAGATGGTGCCGCTATAGCGTCCGCCCGACGAGGCTGTCGCGCCCCGGCGTCTGATTGCGACGCCACGTGCCTCCCGTTATCGTCTGGCGTAATGGGGACGGTATCAAGGGGAAGGAAAATGATCAGGGGAATCCTGGCCGCGCTCGCGGCCTGTCTTGCGTTCGTATCGCTTACCGCATCGGCCCAGGTGGATGTGGATGCCTTCGTTCGCAAGGACCAGTTCGTCGACATCAAACTGTCGCCGAATGGCGAGTACTTCGCCGCTACGGTGCCGCTGGAGGACAGTACTGCCCTCGCGATCACTAGTCGCCAAGGCAACAAGTTGCTGGCTACGTTCGGCATGGGGAAGAACACACACGTCGATGGCTTCTGGTGGGTCAGTCCCGACCGCGTCGTGATCGCGATGGCGGAGAAGTATGGATCGCTCGATGAGCCCATCCCGACGGGTGAGCTATACGCGATCGGAGCGGAAGGTGGCAAGCCGACCATCCTTGTGGGCTATCGAATCGGAACCCAGCAGGTCGGGAGCAACATCCAGCAGAAGAAGGCCGAGCGTGTTTCGGCCTATCTGATCGATTCGTTGTCCGCCGACACCAAGAATGTACTGGTGGCGATATGGCCGTGGGGTGAGGAGCCATACACGCGTGTCGAGCGCATGGATGTTTTTACTGGCAGGCGCGTGCCTGTGGCACGCGCACCGGTGCGTCGCGCGCATTTCACCACGGACAACGCCGGTGCCGTCCGATTCGCACGTGGTCGAGGCATCGACAATATTTCGAAGCTGTACCACCGCAGCGGCGAGGGTGCGGAATGGGTGCTCGTTAATGACGAAGCCACGACCCATCGTGTAGAGGTGCCGCTGGGTTTTGCAGAGGATAACAGGACGGCGTACCTGCAGGTCGAGCAGGCTCAGGGAACCGATATCTTGGTCGCCTACGACACTACAAATGGCGAGCGTCGTGAGGTGTTCCGAAACGTCAACGTCGATCCGGATGGTGTCATTTACGCGAACGGAGTACGCGATTTCCCTGTCGGTCTTTTCCTGTCGGACGGAAGATCGAGCACCACGTTTTTCGATGCCGGCGCGCCGGAGGCAAGACTGTATCGCAGTCTGGAAGGTGCATTTCCTGGCCAAGCCGTGGTGATCACATCCAGCACCGACGACGGCAAGGAAGTGCTGGTGAACGTCAGCTCGGATCGCAATCCGGGTGAGTTCTATCTGTTCGATACACAGGCCAAGAAGGCAGACTTCTTGCTGGCCCGCCGGCAATGGTTTGACCCGGCAAACATGGCCGAGCAGCGCCCCGTCCGCTTGAAGGCGCGCGATGGGGTGGATCTGCATGGATATCTAACGTTGCCACGTGCGGGAGGCAAGGCGCCGATGATCGTGTTGCCGCACGGTGGCCCGTTCGGTGTCAGGGACTACTGGGGGTTTGAGCGTGAAACCCAAATGTTGGCACAGGCAGGCTATACCGTTCTGCAGGTGAATTACCGAGGCTCTGGCGGCTACGGGCGGCGCTTCCGGCAGGCGGGCGCGCGCGAAGCGGGCGGCAAGATGCAGGATGACGTGACGGATGCGACGCGATGGGCGATTGCAGAGGGGCACGCCGATCCTTCGCGCATATGCATCTATGGCGCCAGCTACGGCGCGTACGCTGCGCTGGTCGGGGTGGCGAAGGAGCCTGGGCTGTACAAGTGCGCGGCGGGCTATGTGGGGTTGTACGACCTCCCGATGATGTTCCAGCGGGGGGACGTTCAGGAGACGCGCTCTGGAGAAACCTTCCTGCGCGAGTGGTACGGAGATAAGTCCGCACTGTCGGCGGTGTCGCCCACCAATATGGCGGACCGGATCAAGTCCCCTGTTTTCCTGGCCGCTGGCGGCGAAGACGAGCGCACCCCCGTCGAACATACCGAACTCATGGAGCGCCGACTCAAGGCCGCCGGCGTACCGGTGGAGTCGCTTTACTACAAGACCGAAGGCCACGGCTTTTACAAGCCCGAGCACCAGAAGGAGTACTACACCAGGCTGCTCGCGTTCTTCAGCAAGCACCTCGGCGGCGCAACGGCGAAGTAGATCCGGCGTTGGCAGCAAAGCACGCAACGGCGCCCCTGGGCGCCGTTGTTGTTCAAGCGCGTCGCATCATCCGCTTGAGCAGCGGCGAGACCAGCAGCGCCAGCACGCCGCAGCCCAGGCCGATCCACATCATCAGCCAGAACAGGTCGGCATAGCCGGATGCGGCTTGCGCCAGATCCCACGTCTCGCCTTCCGGAACCTCCAACGCTGCCAGCTTGCCGAACTGTGCCGCCAGCGTTTCCGAGAACGCGGTGGCGAGCAGCCACATGCCCATCATCAGGCCGACCACGCGCGGCACCGACAATTCGGTGACCGCCGCCAGACTGACCGGCGCCAGGCACATCTCGCCGATTTCCAGCAACAGGTAGGCCAGCACCAGCCACCACACACTGGCCATCACCCCCGTTTCGCCGACCTGTTGCGCGGCAAGCGCCAGCGGTACGAACGAGAGACCGCCGAACACGAGGCCCAGTGCACCCTTGAACGGTTTGGACGGGTCGCGCCCATGCCGGCCCAGCGTCGCCCACAGCCAGGCGAAGACCGGCGCCAGCACCACCAGGAACAACGCGCCCAGGTAGGTCAGCGAGCCCGCCGTCTGCGGCAGGACGATCGAATCCCGCAGTACCAGCAACACCATCACGGCGGCCGTCGCCAGGAAGATCGTGCGCGGCAGCCGCGGACTGGCGCCACGCTCGCTCGTGCGCACGGCAACGACGAAGGCGATGGGCATCGCCAGCAGTCCCCACGTCGACCAAGGCGCCGTGCCCATGAACAGGCCCACGTTCGCCGCCAGATTGTCGGACCACACCAGCACACTGGGTACATGCACCAGCGACGGGAACAGGTCCTTGGTCAGCAGCCGGTCGGTGAACATCACCCACGAGCCATAGGTCTGCTCGTACAGGGTGAAGAACACCAGGCACATGACGATCATCGCCATCAGCGCGAGCATCTGCCGCCGCTGCGGCGCGGTGCATTGCGTGGTGATGAACCAGGTGAACCAGCCCAGCACCACCAGCAACACCACCAGCATCAGCACGAGCGCCAATGACAGTTCACCGCCCAGCGCGAACGCGCCGTTGGCCGCCGCCCACATCAGCCACGCCAGCGGCAGCACGCCCGCCAGCGCGCCCAGGTAGATCATCCACTCGCGCGGCACACCAAGCACCGGCGCACGCAGCGCCGGCGTGGACGGGGGCTCGGCATGACCTTGCAGATAGCGCTGGCCCCACAGGAACATCGCCAGTCCCAGCAGCATGCCGATGCCGGCCGCGCCGAAGCCGTACCTCCAGCCCAGCGTTTCGCCAAGGTAACCGCACACCAGCGAGGCCAGTAGGGCGCCCAGATTGATGCCCGCGTAGAACAGGCTGAAGCCACCATCGCGGCGCGGATCGCCCACCGGATACAGACGGCCGACGATGCCGGTGATGTTCGGCTTCAGAAAGCCCACGCCCATGACGATCAGCGCCAGCGACAGGTACATCGTGCGCAGCGCGCCCTCGTCGCGCGTGACCACGCCGCCCTCCGAGACCGCCGCCACGCCTTCCACCGCCATGCCCGCGTGGCCCGCGACCAGCAACAATCCGCCGAACACCACCGCCTTGCGCATGCCCAGCCACCGGTCGGCCAGCAGCCCGCCGATCACCGGGATGCAGTAGACCAGGCCGCCGTAAGCGCCGATCAGGTCATAGCCGGCGCCGTCGGCGAACAGGTGGTACTTGGTCAGGTACAGCAGCAGCAGCGCCTTCATTCCGTAGAAGGAGAAGCGCTCCCACATCTCGGTGAAGAAGCAGACGTAGACACCCTTGGGGTGGCCCAGGAAGTCGTCGCGGCCGGGGATGGCCGGGGGAAGAACGCTCAAGCGCCGCTCCGGGCAGGGAAAAACCGCCGCGAGTATAGCGACCGCCCCGGATGCACCGCTCCGGCTGGACTTGCCGCGCAGCGAAGGCTAGCGTGTCGGCTTTCCGCCTTTCGGGAACACGCAATGACTCCGCCGGGGACCCCGCAACTCACCTTCCGCGCCGTCGTGCTGGCCATCGTGCTGGCCGTCGTGCTGTCGGCCGCCAACGCCTACCTGGGCCTGTTCGCCGGCCTGACCGTGGCCACCGCCATCCCGGCGGCCGTCGTCTCGATGGGCGTGCTGCGCCTGCTGGGCGGCGGCACGATCCTGGAGAACAACATCGTGCAGACCGGCGCCTCCGCCGGCTCGTCGATCGCCGCGGGCGTGATCTTCACCATCCCGGCGCTGATCATCTTGGGCTACTGGCAGGACTTCCAGTATTCGTGGGTGCTGGCCATCGCCGGCTTGGGCGGCCTGCTGGGCGTGCTGTTCTCGGTGCCGTTGCGCCGCTCGATGATCGTCGAAGACCCGCTGCCGTTCCCCGAAGGCAAGGCCGCGGCCGAAGTGCTGAAGGCCGGCGAGAATCCCGGCCCCGGCCTGAAGATCCTGGCCTTCTCCGCCGCCATCGGCGCGGTGCTGAAGATCGCCGCGCACAGCGGCATGCGCCTGATCCCGGACACCGCGGCAGGCGCGGGCTTCTTCGGCAAGTACCTCGGCTACCTGGGTACTAATCTGTCGCCGGCGCTGCTGGGCGTGGGCTACATCGTCGGCCTGAACATCGGCATCGTGGTGCTGTCGGGCAGCATCCTGTCCTGGCATATCGCCATTCCGCTGTACCACATGGCCTTCCTCGGCACCGATCCGGCGCTGGCGCAGAGCATTGCCGGTGCGGGTGCGGAAGACGTGGCCGGTGCCATCTGGTCCGCCAAGATCCGTTACCTGGGCGTGGGCGCCATGCTGATCGGTGGCGTGTGGACGCTGTTCTCGCTGCGCAAGTCGCTGCTGTCGGGTGTGAAGAGCGGCATCGCCGCCGCGCGTGCCGGCTCCGGCGGCGCCGAGGTCGCCGAGACCGACCGCGACCTGCCGATGAAGTGGATGCTGGTGGCGCTGGTCATCTTCGTGCTGCCGCTGCTGCTGCTGTACCAGGCCATCGTCGGCATGTGGCACGTCAGCATTCCGATGGCGATCATCATGATCGTCGCCGGCTTCCTGTTTGTATCGGTATCCGCGTATCTCGCGGGCCTGGTCGGGTCGTCGAACAATCCGGTGTCGGGCATCACCATCGCGACCATCCTGTTCGCCTCGGTGGTGCTGTTGCTACTGCTGGGCGAAAGCGGGCGCATGGCGGTCGGCGCCGGCGGTGCGCCGCTGGGTGCGGTGGCGGCGATCATGATCGGCGCGGTGGTGTGCTGCGCCGCGGCGGTGGGCGGCGACAACCTGCAGGACCTCAAGGCCGGTTACATCGTCGGCGCCACGCCGTGGAAGCAGCAGCTGATGCTGGGCATCGGCGCGTTCTCCTGCGCGCTGATCATGGCGCCGGTGCTGAACATCCTGTCCGAGGCCTACGGCATCGGCGCGCCGACGGCCGAGCATCCCAACCCGCTGTCGGCCCCGCAGGCCACGCTGATGGCGTCGGTCGCCAAGGGCCTGTTCGGTGGCGAGCTGCCGTGGGGCATCATCGGCATCGGTGCGGTGATCGGCGCGATCATCATTGCGATCGACGAGACGTTGAAGTCCAAGGGCAGCAGCTTCCGCGTGCCGGTGCTGGCGGCCGCCATCGGCATCTACCTGCCGCTGGAACTGATGGTGCCGATCTTCCTCGGCGGCCTGCTGGCCTACCTGGTCGAGAAGCGCCACGGCATGGTCGGCACGAAGGACGAGGAAGCCCGTGACCGCCTGCACCGCCCGGGCACGCTGTTCGCCGCCGGCCTGATCACCGGCGAAGCCCTGATGGGCATCGCGGTGGGCGTGGCCATCTACGCGACCAAGGACCGCGATGTCCTGGTGCTGCCGGAGGTCTTCCAGCAGGGCGAGATCGTCGGGCTGGTGGTGCTGGCCATCGTCGGCTGGCTGCTCTACCGCACGGGGGCCAAGTCGAAGGCCCTGGGCGACGTGGAGCCCGGTCCGCGCTGAACCGGCACACGGCGCAAAGGCGTGACCTGACGCCTTTGCGCCGCGGCGCGCTTAGCGCCTACCATCGGGGTTTCCCTGTTGCCGGAGCCCCGGATGAAGCTGAAATCCGCCCTGTTGCCCCTCTGCCTGCTGGCGGCGCTGCCGTCGCTGGCCCACGCACGTGGCCTGGACGTGCGCGACCTGCAGAAGCTGGACCGCGTGTCCTCGCCGGTGCTGTCGCCGGATGGCGGCACGGTCGTGTTCGCCAAGCGCATCGTCGATGCGGACGTGGTCAAGGCCAGCAGCAGCCTGTGGATCCGCAACCTGCGGACCCGCGACATGGCGCCGCCGAAGCGGTTGACCCCGGAAGGCTGGAGCGTCAACTCGCCGGCGTTCTCGCCGGACGGCAGCACGGTCTACTTCCTCAGCGCCAAGTCCGGTACGCAGCAGCTGTATGCGCAGCCGGTCGCCGGCGGCACGCCGCGCCAGCTGACGGACTTCGTGCTGGACGTAGCCAGCTACAAGCTTTCGCCGGACGGCACCCGCGTGCTGTTCAGCACCGATACCTTCGCCGACTGCAAGGCCGACTTCGCCTGTACGAAGAAGAAGCTTGACGACACCGCGGCGAAGAAGAGCACCGGCGTGATCTACGACGGCCTGTTCGTGCGCCACTGGGACACCTGGGCCGATGGCCGTCGCAGCCGCCTGTTCGTGGCCGCGCTGCCGACCGGCAAGGACAAGCCGGTCGCCACGGCGACGTCGCTGACGGACACGATTGACGGTGATGCGCCGTCCAAGCCGTTCGGCGGCGCGGACGAATACACGTGGTCGCCGGATGGCGGTGCGGTCGTCGCTGCGATCCGCGTGGCGGGCAAGGGCGAGGCGTGGTCGACCAACTTCGATCTCTACAGGATCCCGGCGGATGGCAGCAGTGCGCCGGTCAACCTGACGGCCGCCAATCCGGCCTGGGACACCGGGCCGGTGTTCAGCGCCGACGGCAAGACCCTGTTCTACCGCGCGATGAAGCGTCCGGGTTTTGAGGCGGATCGCCTGGGTTTGATGGCGATGGATCTCGACAACGGGCGAGTGCGCGAGATCGCGCCCAACTGGGATCGCAGTGCGGATGGCATCGTGCTGTCGGAGGACGGCGAAAGGATTTACACCACCGCTCAGGAGTTGGGCGAGCACCCGTTGTTTTCCGTCGACATCCAGAGTGGCGAGACACGGAAGCTGGTCGGAGACGGCAGCGTTTCGGCGTTCGATGTGGTGGGGCGGACGATGGTGCTGTCACGCAACTCGTTGAAGTCCGGCGATGTGATCTATGCCACCAGCGACGATGTCGGCGCCACGCTGCGCGCCATCACGCCCAGCGCCGGCGAAGTGCTGCAGGACGTGTCGTTCGGCGATTTCGAACAGTTCACTTTCAAAGGCTGGAACAACGAGACCGTGCACGGTTACGTGGTCAAGCCGCACGACTACGTGGAAGGACAGAAGTATCCGGTCGCGTTCCTGATCCACGGCGGTCCGCAGGGTAGCTTCGGCAACGGCTGGAGCTATCGCTGGAATCCGCAGACCTACGCCGGCCAGGGCTACGCGGTGGTGATGATCGACTTCCACGGGTCCACCGGCTACGGCCAGGCGTTCACCGATGCCATCAGCCAGCACTGGGGCGACCGTCCGCTGGAAGACCTGCAGAAGGGCTGGGCGGCGGCGCAGCAGAAGTACACGTTCCTCGACGGCGACAAGGCCTGCGCGCTGGGCGCCAGCTATGGCGGCTACATGGTCAACTGGATCGCCGGCAACTGGAACGAGCCGTGGAAGTGCCTGGTCAACCACGACGGCGTGTTCGACACGCGCTCGATGGGCTATGTGACCGAAGAGCTGTGGTTCACCGAATGGGAGAACGGTGGCACGCCGTTCGACAAGCCGCAGAACTACGAGAAGTTCAATCCGGTCAACCACGTCGCCAACTGGCGCGTGCCGATGCTGGTGGTGCAGGGCGAGAAGGACTACCGCGTGCCGGTCGACCAGGGCCTGTCCACGTTCACCGCGCTGCAGCGCAAGGGCATCGAATCCAAGCTGCTGTACTTCCCGGACGAGAACCACTGGGTGCTGAAACCGCAGAACAGCATCCTGTGGCACGACACCGTCAATGCGTGGCTGAAGCAGCACATCGGCCGCTGACGTTTGCATCGAAGGGCCGGTTACGCCGGCCCTTTTACTTGATCTGAAGGAGTACGCCGCCGATGGCGATCGAAGCCACCGAACCTTCCACTGCGCTGATCCAGAACGACATTGTCCTGTTCGGCCTCATCGCCGCCACGCTTGGCGTCGTGTTCTGGACATCGTCGCGCGAGACGGGCTTCTTCAAGAAGTTCTATACCTACGTGCCGGCGCTGTTGCTGTGCTATTTCATCCCGGGTATCTACAACAGCGTGGGTCTGATCGACGGCAATGCGAGCAAGCTGTACAACCCGGTCGCCAGCCGGGTGCTGCTGCCCGCCGCGTTGGTGCTGCTGACCCTGACCATCGACCTCAAGGGCGTACTGAAGCTCGGCCCGAAACTGCTGGCGATGTACGCTGGCGCCTCGATCAGCGTGATGCTGGGCGCGTGGGTGGCGTTCTGGCTGATGGGCATCATCCATCCGGAGACCGTGGCGGGTGACACCTGGGGCGGCATGGCCGCACTGGCGGGCAGCTGGATCGGCGGCGGCGCCAACATGCTGGCGATGAAGGAGGTTTTCGCGGTCGACGAGACCACGTTCGGCCAGTTCGTCGTCGTCGATGTCAGCGTGGGTTACCTGTGGATGGCGGTCCTCATCTTCCTGGCCAACCGCGCGCAGGCGATCGATGCGCGCACGGGTGCGGATACGCGCGCGATCGAAGAACTCAAGGAGCGTCTCGCCAGCTATCAGAAGCAACACGAGCGCGTGACCACGCTGCCCGACCTGATGGTCATCCTGGGTATCGCCTTCGGTACCGTGGGTCTGTCGCATGCCATCGCCGGACCCGCGTCGTCGTGGTTTGCACAGAACGTGTCGTGGGCGAAGCAGGTCAGCCTGCACGAGCCCTTCGTGTGGGTCGTGGTGCTGTCGACGTTCGTGGGTCTTGGCCTGAGCCTGACCCGTGCACGCACGCTGGATGGCGCGGGCGCGTCGAAGATCGGCGCGCTGTTCCTCTACATCCTTATCGCGTGCATTGGCATGCAGATGGACATCGGCTCGCTGGCTGACAAACCCTGGCTGCTGGCGCTGGGGCTGATCTGGATCCTCGTCCACATCGTGCTGCTGTTGCTGCTGGCCAGACTGCTGCGCGTACCGTTCTTCTACTTCGCGATGGGCTCGCAGAGCAACATCGGCGGCCCGGCGTCGGCACCGGTAGTGGCGACGGTCTTCCATCCGTCGCTGGCGCCGGTGGGTGCATTGCTGGGTGCGCTGGGGTACGCGACGGGTACGGTCGCCGCCTACGTGGTCGGCGTGGTATTGCGCGGGATGGCAGGGCAAGGTTGAGCCATCGCCATGCTGCTGTAGGAGCGACGTGAGTCGCGACGTTGAAGTTTCCGGTCGCGACGGACGTCGCTCCCACAAAAGAGCCAAAGAAAAGGGCGAAGCCGATGGCTTTGCCCTTTTTCCGTTACCCATTCCCTATCCGCTCAGCAGCAGCGGAACCCGCTCCTGCCGCCGAAGCGTGCTTCCTGCCGCTCGCGGAAGAAGGTCTTATAGTCCATCGGTTCGCGGTCGGGATGCTTCTCCAGCACATGCCGGACGTAGTTGTCATAGTCCGGCACGCCGCAGCACAGCCGCGCCGTCTGCACCAGCCTCCGCCACACACGCTTGTGAGCGGCGAAGTGCGAGAGTGGGACGAGGTCGGTACCCATGGCCTTACAGCCAGACCTTCTGCTGTTCCTCGCTCAACGCCACGTACGGCGTCTCGCGATCCGTGCGCGCGCTGTTTGCGCGTGCCTTGGCGATCGCACGCACGGCGTAGAACAGCACACTGAACACCACGAACAGGAACAGCACGGTCAGCGCGGTGTTGACGTAACTGTTCACCACCACCTGGTGCATCTGGCCCATGCTCTTGGCGGCGCCGAGCAGCTGGCCGTCGGCGATGGCGGCCTGGTACTTCTTCGCCTGCGCCACGAAGCCGACCGCCGGGTTGCCGTCGAAGATCTTGATCAGACCGGCGTAGGTGGTGCAGATGAGCAGCCACACGGCCGGCACGATGGTGACCCACGCATAGCGGTCGCGCTTCATCTTGAACAGCACCACCGTGCACAACATCAGCGCAATGCCGGCCAGCATCTGGTTGGCGATACCGAACAGCGGCCACAGCGTGTTGATGCCACCCAGCGGATCCACCACTCCCTGGTACAGGAAGTAGCCCCACAGTGCGACGCAGCCGGCAGTGCCGATGACGTTCGCACCCCAGGAGTCGGTCTTGCGCAGCGGCGGGATGAAGTTGCCCAGCAGGTCCTGCAGCATGAAGCGGCCGGCGCGCGTGCCCGCATCCACGGCGGTCAGGATGAAGAGTGCCTCGAACAGGATGGCGAAGTGGTACCAGAACGCCATCATCGCGTCGCCGCCGGGCAGGGCGTCGTGCAGGATCACCGCGATGCCGACCGCCAGTGTCGGTGCGCCACCGGCGCGCGAGATGATGCTGTGCTCGCCGATCTGCTGCGCCTTCAGTTCGAGCGCCTCCGGCGTGATCACGAAGCCCATGTTGCTGACCGCCGCCGCCGCGCTCTGCACGTCGGTACCGAGTACCGCGGCCGGGCTGTTCATCGCGAAGTAGATGCCCGGGTCCAGGATCGACGCGGCCACCAGCGCCATGATCGCCACGAACGACTCCATCAGCATGCCGCCGTAACCGATGTAGCGGATGTGCGTCTCGTTGGCCAGCAGCTTGGGCGTGGTGCCCGAGCTGATCAGCGCATGGAAGCCCGAGACCGCGCCGCAGGCGATGGTGATGAACAGGAACGGGAACAGCCCGCCCTTCCAGACCGGGCCGTCGCCGCTCGCGGCGAACTCGGTGAACGCCGGCATCTTCAGCGAGGTCACTTCCGGGCTGGCGATGACGATGCCGATCGCCAGCGCGACGATCACACCGATCTTGAGGAAGGTGGACAGGTAGTCGCGCGGCGCCAGCAGCAGCCACACCGGCAGCACCGCCGCGACGAAGCCGTAGCCGATCAGCATCCAGGTGATCTGGGTGCCGGTGAAGGTGAAGGCCGGACCCCAGGTGGGATGCGCACCGACCTTGCCGCCGAACCAGATCGCCAGCAGCAGCAGGATGATGCCGACCACCGAGATCTCGCCGATCTTGCCGGGGCGGATGTAGCGCATGTAGACGCCCATCAGGATGGCGATGGGCATCGTGGCGATCACGGTGAACATGCCCCACGGACTTTCCGCCAGCGCCTTCACCACGATCATCGCCAGCACCGCCAGGATGATGATCATGATCAGGAACGCGCCGAACAACGCGATGGTGCCGGCCACCTGGCCCATTTCCTCGCGGACCAGGTCACCCAGCGAACGGCCATTGCGGCGGCTGGAGATGAACAGGACCATGAAGTCCTGCACCGCGCCCGCCAGCACCACGCCCACGATCAGCCACAGCATGCCGGGCAGGTAGCCCATCTGCGCGGCGAGCACGGGCCCGACCAGCGGACCGGCACCGGCGATGGCGGCGAAGTGGTGGCCGAACAGCACGTGCTTGTTGGTGGGCACGTAGTCCAGGCCGTCGTTGTTGATGTGCGCCGGCGTGGCCCGGGTGGGGTCCAGCCCCATCACGTTCTTCGCGATATACAGGCTGTAGTAGCGGTAGGCGACCAGGTAGATGGACACCGCCGCCACGACGATCCACAACGCACTGATCTGTTCGCCCTGGCGCAACGCCACCACGCCCAGGCATACCGCGCCGAGCAGCGCGAGCGCCGCCCAGCCGATCTTGGAAAAACCGTTCATTCGGGAACCCTCCGGCAAGTCTGGACAAGGGTCACCCCATGCAGGAGGCGGGTCAATCCGTAACGCCGGATTCGGCCTTCGACTTTGGTCGCAGTCCGGCGGCGTACTGGCTTACAGCCACCTCGAGCGCTTGAACAGCCGGTACAGGCCGAAGCAGGCCAAGGCTACGCCGGCGATCAGCACGGGATAGGCGAAGCGTCCGTCGAGTTCCGGCATGTGCTTGAAGTTCATGCCGTACCAACTGGTGATGAGGGTGGGCGCGGCGAGCAGGGCGGCCCAGGCGCCCAGGCGCTTGACGATCTCGCCCTGCGCCAGCGTCACCAGCGACAGGTTCACGCTGAGCGCCGTGGTCAGCATCTCGCGCAGGGTGTCGGTGTATTCGTTGACGCGCAGCACGTGGTCCTGCACGTCGCGGAAGTACAGCCGCACTTCCTCGGGAATCAGCACGCTCTGCGAGCGCGTCAGCTGCGCCAGCACGTCCTGCAGCGGCGCCACGGCGAGCCGCATCTGGGTCAGCTCGCGCTTCAGTTCGTACAGCTTCACCACCGTCACCCGCCGGTAGGTGTCGGCGAAGATGTCCTTCTCCAGCGCGTCCAGCGTCTGCTTGTACTGGTCGATGATGGGCCGGTAGTTGTCCACGACATAGTCCAGCACCGCGTACAGGCCGTACGACGGGCCGAGCGCCAGCAGCTCGGCTTCGCGCTGCACGCGTTCGCGCACCGGCGCGTAAGACAGCGAGGCGCCATGGCGCACCGTCACCAGGTAGCGTGGGCCGAGGAAGGCGTGCGTTTCGCCGAAGCGGATGCGGTCGTCCACCACCTGCGCCGTGTGCACGGCCACGAACAGCGAGTTGCCGTAGGCCTCCAGTTTCGGGCGTTGATGCGCGTTCTGCGCATCCTCGACGGCGAGGTCGTGCAGGCAGAATTCCTCCTGCAGCTTCTCCAGGATCGAGTCCGCCGGCTCGTACAGGCCCACCCAGATGAAGCTGCCGTCGTCGACGGCGAGGACATCGCTGATCTCGTCCAGGCCGATGTCGCGCCGCTTGCCGCCCTGGTCGTAGACCACGCAGTTGATGACGCACTGGGGCAGGGCGGGTTTGCTATCGATGGCGGCAAGGTCATTCATGGCGTGGATCGTGCGCCAGAAGACCCGGATCCGACAAGTCGGATGCAGGTGTGGGAGCGACGTCAGTCGCGATGGGCCGCCTTGGACCCGTCACCATCTGTTCGCGACTTACGTCGCTCCCACAACCTGGTTCATGTCACTGCGCGACGAAGCGGATCGCCTGGCCACCGCCCGGCGCCAGCTTCAGCGTCAGCGTGTCGCCGCGGCTCACCGCGCGTTCCTCGATCACGATGTCCTGCGGCGCGGTCTTCCAGTTGGCCTTGTCGCCGTCGCGGTAGATCTGCGCGGTGTAGCGGCGGCCTTCGTCGAGGAACGACAGCGGCACCTCCAGCGTGCGGCCGTCCTCGTCGGTCAGCGCGCCTAGATACCAGTTGGCGCCGCCGCGCTCCTTGCGCGCGATGGTCACGTAGTCGCCGACCTCGCCGTTCAGCACGCGGGTGTCGTCCCAGTCCACCGGCACGTCCTTGATGAACTGGAACGGCGCGGGGTTCTTCTCGTAGTTCTCCAGCAGGTCCGCCGCCATCTGCAGCGGGCTGTAGATCACCACGTACAGCGACAACTGCTTGGCCCAGGTGGTGGCGATGCCGTCGGTGGAACGCGTCTTCATGCCGAAGATGCCGGGCGTGTAGTCCATCGGGCCGGCCAGCAGGCGGGTGAACACCAGGTTGGCTTCGTGCTCCGGCGGATTGCCGGGCTGGCCCCAGGCGCTGAACTCCATGCCGCGTGCGCCCTCGCGGGTGATCCAGTTCGGATAGGTGCGGCGCAGGCCGCTGTCCTTGATCGGCTCGTGCGGATTGACCGAGATGCGGCGCTTGGCCGCTTCCGTCACCACCTTCAGATGATGGCGCGCCATGTCCTGGCCTTCGTGCCAGGCGTAGTGACGCTTGCCGTCGGTGCCGGTGACCTTGGCCTGGCTGGCATCGGCCACGTAGCCGGTCTTCACGGCCGGCACGCCGACGCGCTGGTAGAGGTCGAAGGCATCGCCCAGCTGCGTCTCGTAGTGCGCGGCGTTGCCCGAGGTCTCGTGATGGCCGATCAGCACGACACCCTTCGATTTCGCATAGGCCGCCAGCGCGGGCAGATCGAAATCCGGATACGACGTCGTGAAGCTGAAATCCTCGCCATTGCCGAACCAGTCGCCGTCCCAGCCGACGTTCCAGCCTTCGACCAGCACGCCGCCGAAGCCGTGCTTGGCGGCGAAGTCGATGTGCTTGCGCACGTTCTCGTTGGTGGCGCCGTGCTTGGGACCGGACGCCCAGGTTTTCAGCTCCAGGTGCATCTCCCACCACACGCCGACGTACTTCATCGGCTTCACCCAGGACACGTCGCCGAGTGCGTTGGGCTCGTTGAGGTTCAGCGTCAGGCTCGACATCGCCAGCCCGGCCGCATCGTCGCTCAGCAGCAGCGTGCGCCACGGTGTGTCGAACGGCGCGGCGCGGACCACCTTGCCTTCACCGATGCCCGGCGTCAGATCGGCCTTCAGCTTGCGGTCTTCCACCCGGGTCAGGTTCATGCCGCTGTAGTCGACCAGCGCGGCCTCGTGGATCGACAGATGGGTGCCGTCGTCGAACTTGAAGGTGATCGGCGTCTGCGCGTCGCCGACCTGCTGCACCGGCGTGCGGTGGTAGAGGTATTCCTCGCGGTTCCATTCGCCGGCGGGAATCCACCACGCGGTGGCGTCACGCGCCAGCGAGAACTCGGTCAGCTCTTCGCTGATCTTCACCTGCTCCAGGCCGGCCTGCTGCGGGAAGCGGTAGCGGAATCCGACGCCGTCGTCGAACACACGGAACACCACGTCGAAGCGGCGGAAAGGCTTGGCCTTCTCCTTCAGCGTGACGGTCAGCTCGTTGTAGTGGTTACGGATGAAGCGGCGCTCGCCCCAGGGCTGTTCCCAGGTTTCATCGAAGCTGCGCGTGCGTGGCTGCACGATCTCGAGGTTGCGCTCGAACTTGGGCGCGTCCAGTAGCAGGAAGCCGAGCCGCGACGGTGTGATGACCGGCTGGCCCTTGCGCGAGACCGCGTAGGCGGGTCGGCCGTCGTTGTCGGTGGACAGTTCCACCACGATGGTGCCATCGGGCGATGCGATGCGTGGTCCCGGAGCGGCATGCGCGAGGTCCGTGCCGACAGTGAGCAGGACGATGAGCGTGAAGAGATGACGGAGCATGCGACCCTCGCGGTGAGCAGAGGGCCGCATCGTGCGTGGCGGGGCTCAGCGCGACAAGCGTCGCGGCATGAATACGTATGCAAGCGCGAGGTGCACCGGCAGCAGCAACGCGATCCATGTCTGGTTGTATTGCAGGCGCAACGGCAGCCAGTGCAGGAACCAGGCGAGCAGGGCACCGCCCGCGACCGCAGCGATCAGCCATCCGAACCAGACCGGCGGCGTGCGGCGGCGCAGCACGGAAATTGCGCCGGGTATCAGCAGCACGCAGAGCGGATTCAGCAGCAGCAGGTTGCGATTCGCCCAGGCCGCCCAGTGCTCGGTGAAGCCCCACAGGTAGACCAGCACGCCACCGGCGACGAAGCACAGCAGCCAGAACGGCAACGCCGCGGCGGCGATCGCGCGCGGCCAGCGACGGCCGGCGAAACCGATCAGCAACGCCGCCACGGCGCCGGCACCGAGCCAGGGCAGCCATCGACGCGGCGTTTCCGCCGGTTCGGCGGCAATGCGGTGCGTCAGCAGCTGCATCTCCGACTGCACCAGCGGGCGACCCGCGGCGTTCTTCGCCTCGCGCAGGCTGTCGGCCAGCCGCATCGGCACGTACGCTTCTTCCCAGCGCGACATCGGCTTGTCGGCATTCGGGCCTAGGCCGAGGTCGAACCCCAGCCACATCCAGGTCGCCGGCGAGGCCAGCCGCACGGCCTCGCTGCGGAACGTGTTGCCGCGCGAACGGCCCGCGAGCTGCGACTTCAGTCGGCCGCCGAGTGCGGCATCCAGCGCGTCGCGTACTTGGGTGGAGCAGTTGGAGGTGAAATAGTCGTAGCGGTAGCGTGCGTTCTCCGGCTTCGCCCGCTCGGCCAGCGCATCGGCCAGCGCCTGCGCCTGCGCCGGCGCCAGGTCCAGCCATTGCAGGGACACGCCGCGGCCGCTGTCTCGGTACTGCATCAGGTCCTGCTCGAACGGCAGCGCGACCAGGTAATACATCATGTGGCCGCGGGCGAAGTTGCCGACGAAATCGGCTTCGCCCGGATCGAAGAAGCCGAAGTTGTACGAGATGGCATCGCCCGAGGCGGGATCGACCACGACGATCGCGTTGTGGCCGAAGCGCTCGAAGAACACCTCGCCCGGCGCCATCGTCGCCACGCCGATCCGCGGCGCCGCCCACGCGCTGGCCGCCAGCAGCCACAACGCGCCCAGCAGCGCCAGGCGCGCGGCCACGTTACGCATCGGCCAGCACCCCGACATGGAAGGCGTGCACGCGGCGCGCATCGGCGCGCGCGACGCGGAACATGAAACGTCCCAGCGTCAGTTCCTCGCCGGTCTCCGGCAGGTGGCCGATGGCCGCGGTGATCAGCCCGCCGACGGTGTCGTATTCGTCGTCCAAGAAGTCGGCGCCGAAGCGCTCGTTGAAGTCGGCGATGGGCGTCAGCGCATCCACCACGAACTGCCCGTCGGCCTGCGCCGCGATCAGCGCGGCGCCGTCTTCGGCTTCGTCGTGCTCGTCGTCGATCTCGCCGACGATCTGTTCCAGCACGTCCTCGATGGTGACCAGGCCGGCCACGCCGCCGTATTCGTCCACCACGATCGCCATGTGGTTGCGCGACAGGCGGAATTCCTTCAGCAGCAGGTTGAGCTTCTTCGATTCGGGGATCAGCACCGCCGGCCGCAGCAGCTCGCGCACGCTGCCGGGGCCGTTGTCGGCCACCACGCCGCGCAGCAGATCCTTCGCCAGCAGGATGCCGAGGATCTCGTCCTTGTCCTCACCGTGCACCGGGAAGCGGGAGTGGCCCGACTCGACGACGTCCTTCATCAGGTCGAGGAAGCGCGCTTCCACCGGCAGCGACACCATCTGCGCGCGCGGCACCATGACATCGCCCACGGTCAGGTCGGCGACCGCAATGGCGCCTTCCATCATCTTGAGGGTGTCGCCGGCAATCAGGCCGTCGGACTGCGCGTCGCGCAGGATGGCCACCAGGTCGTCGCGTGTGCTGGGTTCGCCGGAGAACGCCGAACTGAGGCGGTCCAGCCAGGTGCGCCGTTTCTCCGACGGTTTGTCGGAGCCTTCCGGCGCGAGGGTACTGTCGTCTTCGGACATCTCGGGAGCGTGGTCGCCCGTACCGGGCGGTGTGTTCAGTCTAACCCGGTTGGACGGCCGGCGCAGGCGTCGGCGCATCGCCCTCCGGGTCGTCCTCGGGCAGGTCCTGGCTGTAGCTGCAGCCCGCCAGCGTCTTGCCGGGATGGGACGACACATTGCTGACGTTGAGCACGGCCGAGTCGATCCAGACCTTGCCCGATGCCGGGTCGCGGACGTCCTCGCTGCGGACTTCCTTGCCGAACATCGCCTTGGCAGGCGTGTCGATGGCGGTTTCCAGCGCCAGCTCTTTCGCCAGCGGCCGCGGGTCGGGCAGGTCGAGCACGGCGACGATGCCGCCGCCGGAGAAGGCGATGTGGTCCGTGTCCTGCCCGAAGACGCGGATCGGCGTGGCCAGGCGGTACTCGGTCATGAACATGTTCGCCTGCGGCAACGGTTGCCAGCCCAGTGCGACCGCCTTCAGCGGATCCTCCAGCGCGGGTGCCAGCGCGGCGAGCTGCGCCAGGTCGCCGAGGCATTCGATCAGGCGGGCGAGATCGGGGCGTGTGTCCTGCGCGGCAGCGGACAGCGGGAGGCACAGCGCCAGCAGCGGCGCGAAGGTCGGGACACGCAACATGCCGTCAGTCTTCCGCATAGGGGTCGGCGATGCCGAGTTCGGCCAGGATCTCGCGTTCGAGCTGTTCCATGCACTCGGCCTCCTTGTCGTCCTCGTGGTCCCAGCCCAGCAGGTGCAGCGCGCCATGCACGGTCATGTGCGCGTAGTGCGCGGCCAGCGGCTTCTTCTGTTCCTTCGCCTCGCGCGCGACGACGGGGGCGCAGATCACCAGGTCGCCGAGCAACGGCATCTTCACGCCCTTGGGCAGCTTGACGCCCTCGGCCATCTCGGCGGGAAAGCTGAGCACGTTGGTCGCGTAGTCGCGGCCACGATAGTGCCGGTTGAGCGCGCGGCCTTCCTTGCTGTCGACGATCCGGATGGCCAGGTCCGCCTCGCGGATGCGGCCCTTCAGCGCCGCCGCCACCCACTTGCGGAAACTTAGCGCGGACGGAATGCCGGCGCGCGGCAGCGCGTAGCTGACGGCGACTTCGAGACGGACGGGGCCTTGGGTCATCTTCTTTGCTCGTCATTCCGGCCGAGGCCGGGTTTTCACCAGCCGCATGGCCGGTCATCCATTTTGCCGTTGCTTGATGATGAGCTGCGCGCGACAGGGTAATCAGAATGATCCCGGCGTGCGCCGGGATGACGGCAGAGGAATCTACGTCGTCGGGCCAGTCTCGGCATCCTTGCCATCGCGTGCATCGTAAGCCCGCACGATCTTCGCCACCAGCGGATGGCGCACCACGTCGCGGCTGGTGAAGAAGTTGAACGAGATGCCATCCACGCCGCGCAGCACCTCCAGCGCGTCCTTCAGACCGGATTTCTGGTGCTTGGGCAGGTCGATCTGGGTCAGGTCGCCGGTGACCACGGCGGTGCTGCCGTAGCCGATGCGGGTGAGGAACATCTTCATCTGTTCGATGGTGGTGTTCTGCGCCTCGTCGAGGATCACGAAGGCATCGTTGAGCGTGCGGCCGCGCATGTAGGCCAGCGGCGCGATCTCGATGACGTTCTTCTCCAGCAGCTTGACCACCTTCTCCACGCCGAGCATTTCGTACAGCGCGTCGTACAGCGGGCGCAGGTAGGGATCGACCTTCTGGGTCAGGTCGCCGGGCAGGAAGCCGAGCTTCTCGCCGGCCTCCACCGCCGGGCGCACCAGGATCAGCCGCTGCACGCGCGACTCGTTCAGCGCCTCGACCGCGCTCGCCACGGCCAGGAAGGTCTTGCCGGTGCCGGCCGGGCCGATGCCGAAGTTGATGTCGTGGGTGGCGATGGCATGCAGGTACTTGGCCTGGTTGGCGCCACGGCCGCGCACGGTGCCGCGCTTGACCTTGATGGCCACGTCCTGCGGGGCGTAGTCGGCCTCGGCGACGCGGTCGACGTTGGCCGCATTCAGGCGCAGGTGGATGGCTTCGCTGTCGAAGGTCTCGCTGGCGGATTCTTCGTACAGCGCGTGCAGCAGCTTCTCGGCGGCGGCGGCGGACTTCTCCGGCCCGGTGATGCGGAAGATGGCGCCGCGGTTGGCGATCTCCACGCCCAGGCGCAGTTCGATCTGGCGCAGGTGCGCATCGAACGGGCCGGCCAGGTTGGCGAGGCGTTCGACGTTCTCGGGCTGCAGGGTGAATTCGCGTGTGCTGGGGTCAGTCATGGGTGGGGCAGGTATCTCGTCGCGTGGGGTCAGTGGCGCGTCTGCTCGTCCGCATCGTCCACCGGCCATTGGTGGAAGACATAGACCTCGTCATCGACCAGCGCCTGGTCGAAGTGTTCGCCCTCGGGTGCGTCGTGGCGCTCGATCTGCAGCGGCTCGTCCTCCACCGAGATCACCTCCCATCCCTGCTCGCGGACGAAGGCGATGGCACGGCGCATCGGGTCCGGCGCGAAACCCGGCCGCAGGTAGCAGGTCACGAAGGCCCCGCCGGCCTCGACGAAGTCGGGGCTGTCGGGCAGGGGGCGGGCTTCCAGGGTGAACACCCACAGGCGCGGGCTGTCGGAGGAAATGGCGGCGATTCCTGGCGAACTCAAGGCGGGCGGGCAGCGTAACCCGTGGCCATGACACGAGCCATCACGTGCCGCTCGTCGGAGCGGTCTTGAAATTTAATTAAGTAATAAATTAAATGATTCTATGAAGACCTCCAGACCCCTTTCGACCGAAGCGCCCGCCAAGAAATCGGCGTCCACTCCCCCGCGCAAGCGCGCCCGCGGCCGGCGACCCACCGCCGAGTCGGCCGATCTCCGCGCCACGCTGCTCGACGCCGCCCTGGACTGCTTCGTCAGGAAGGGCATCGCCGGCAGTTCGCTGCGCGACATCGCCAGCGAAGCCAACGTGACGCCGGCACTGGTGCACTACTACTTCGGCGACAAGGCGCAGCTGCAGCAGGCGGTGGTGGCCGAGCGACTGCTGCCGGTGGTGGCGCAGATGCGCGAGCCAGTGATGCAGACCGGTGAGGGCGACGTGGCCGCGCTGGTGGCGGGTTTCGTGCATGGCATCGGCGGCGTGGTCGCCCGGCATCCGTGGCTGCCCACGCTGTGGGTGCGCGAGATCCTCTGCGAGGGCGGCGCATTGCGCGACACGATGATCCACCAGGTCGGCCCGATGCTGCCGAAGATGATGGCGGGTCGGTTCGCTGCCGCGCAGCAGGCTGGGCAGCTCAACCCGGACCTGGACCCGCGCCTGCTGATGGTGTCGCTGATCGGGCTGACCATGTTTCCGATGGCGAGCGCGCCGATCTGGCGCCAGCTGTTCGGCGCGAACGACATCGACTTCAACGACCTGCGCCGGCACACGCTGGTGCTGCTGGACCGCGGACTGGAGCTGGACCATGCGAAGTGAACTGCCCCGCGCGAATCTGGCGGTCGCGCTGATCCTGCTGACCGGCTGCAAGGCCGATGCGCCACGCGCGCTGGGCACGCTGGAATGGGACCGGGTGACGCTGCCGTCGCCGGTCGCCGAGAAGATCGTGCGCATCGACGTCCGCGAGGGTCAGCAGGTGGCCGCCGGTGCGCCGTTGCTGCAACTGGAACTGGCGCGCACGCAATCGCAGCTGGCGGCAGCGCAGGCGCAGGCCACGCAGAGCCGGGAAGCGCTGGCGGAACTGCGTGCCGGCCCACGCGGCGAAGACATCGCGCAGGCGCGCGCCAGCTTGGCCGCGGCGCAGGCGCAGGCCCGCGATGCCGACGCGTACTACGCGCGCCTGCAGCCGTTGGGACGGCAGCAGCTTGTCGCCGCGTCCGAGGTCGATCGCGCACGCGCGGCATCGCAGAGCGCGCAGGCGCAGGTGCGGCAGGCGCAGGCGGCGCTGCTGGAACTGGAGCGCGGCACGCGCGTCGAGCAGGTCGCGCAGGGCGCTGCTGCCGTCGTGTCCGCCGAAGCGCAGGCCGCCGTACAGGCCGTCACGCTGGACAAGCTGAATGTGGTGGCGCCGCGCGCGGGCCGCATCGACAGCCTGCCGTACAAGCTGGGCGACCAAGCGCCGGTCGGCGCGCCGCTGGCGGTGATGCTGGTCGGCGACGCGCCGTATGCGCGGGTCTACCTGCCGCAGGCACAGCGCAACACCCTGAAGGTCGGCGACAGCGTGCAGGTGCGTCTGGATGGACAGGACAAGGCATACGCAGGCCGCGTGCGGATGGTCCGCAGCGAACCGAGCTTCACGCCGTACTTCGCGCTGACCGGGCAGGACGCGGCACGGCTCAGCTACCTGGCCGAAATCAGCCTGGGCAAGGAGGCGGCCGACCTGCCGGTCGGTGCGCCAGTGCAGGTGGTGTCCGATGGCGACCAGTGACGGGAGCCTCGCGATCCGCGTCCGTGGACTGACCAAGCGCTTCGGTGCACTGGTGGCGGTGAACGAAGTCGATCTCGACGTGCCGCGACGCAATGTCTACGGCTTCCTTGGTCCGAACGGTTCCGGCAAGTCCACCACCATTCGCATGCTGTGCGGCCTGCTGACCCCGAGCGCCGGCGACATCGAGGTGCTGGGCTTGCGCATTCCCGAGCAGGCCGACCCGCTGCGCACCCGCATCGGCTACATGACGCAGAAGTTCTCGCTGTTCGAGGACCTGACGGTGCGCGAGAACCTCGAGTTTCTCGCCGCGGTGCAGGACATCCCGCGCGCGCAGGCGCGGCGTCGGATCGACGCGCTGGTCGAGCAGTACCACTTCCAGGACCGGCAGAAGCAACTCGCAGGCACGATGAGCGGCGGACAGAAGCAGCGCCTTGCACTGGCGGGCGCGGTGATCCACGAACCGGAACTGCTGTTCCTGGACGAACCCACCAGCGCGGTCGATCCGGAGTCGCGCCGCGACTTCTGGGAGAAGCTGTTCGAGCTGGCTGATGCAGGCACCACGCTGCTGGTGTCCACGCATTACATGGACGAAGCCGAGCGCTGCCACCGCATCGCCATCCTCGACCGCGGCGTGCTGGTCGCGGACGGCACACCGGAGGCACTGACCGGCGAGCTGGCCGGGCGCACGCTGGTCGTCGAGGCCGCACAGCCACGCCAGGCACAGAAGGTGCTGATCGGCCTGCCGGGTGTGATCAGCGTGGCCCAGATCGGCAACGTGCTGCGTGTGCTGGTGGCCGAGAACGGCGATGCCGCCGCGCACATCGCGCAGGGCCTGCTGAGCGCAGGCATCGAAGCGGGTGTGTCGGCGTCACAGGCCAACCTGGAGGACGTCTTTGTCTCCGCCACGCGCGGCCAGCCGGCGCGCGAGGAGGCCGCATGAACCTGCGCCGCCTGATGGCCGTGATGGTGAAGGAGGTCCGCCAGATGCGTCGCGACCGCATCACCCTGGCGATGATCGTCGGCATCCCGGTGATGCAACTGCTGCTGTTCGGCTACGCGATCAACACCAACCTGCGCGACCTGTCAGCAGGCATCGCCGACCAGGCCCGCACCTCGGTGTCGCGCGCGCTGGTGGCGGACATCGTCGCCACCGGCGTGGTCGCGCCGACGCGGGAGGCGGCCACGCCTCAGGAACTGGTGGATGCGATGCGCCGCGGCGAAATCAGCATCGGCATCGTCATTCCGCCGGACTACGAACGCCGTCGCGCGGAAGGTCGAGAGGCCGTGCAGATCTTCGTGGACGGCAGCGACAACGCCGTGCAGAGCGCTGCCGCCCAGCTTGCGCAGATGCCGCTGGACGGCAGCAGTGGTCCGCTGGCGACGCGCGCGATCAGCGTGGTCGGCTTTTACAACCCGCAGCGACGCTCGGCGGTGAACATCGTGCCCGGGCTGATCGGGGTGATCCTGACCATGACCATGGTGCTGTTCACCGCAGTGGCCATCGTGCGCGAGCGCGAGCGCGGCAACATGGAGCTGCTGATCGCCACGCCGGTCAGCAGCGCCGAACTGATGATCGGCAAGGTGTTGCCGTACGTGGCCATCGGCTTGGTGCAGACGACGGTGGTGCTGGCGCTGGGCACATGGCTGTTCCAGGTGCCGCTGGGTGGCAGTCTGCTGCATGTCTACATCGCCGCCTGCCTGCTGATCGTGGCCAACCTGACGCTGGGCCTGCTGATCTCCACCCGCGCGCAGTCGCAGTTCCAGGCCATGCAGATGACGTTCTTCATCTTCCTGCCGTCGATCCTGCTGTCCGGCTTCATGTTCCCGTTCGCCGGCATGCCGAAGGCGGTGCAATGGATTGCCGAAGCGCTGCCGCTGACGCACTTCCTGCGCCTGATCCGCGGCGTGATGCTGCGTGGCGCCGGTCTGTGGGAGCTGTGGGCGGACGTGCTGGCATTGCTGGCCTTCACCGCGGTGATGATGACGGCGGCAATCCTGCGGTTCCGCAAGCGGCTGGACTGATAGGCTGGCGCTTCATCCGACCCTGGAGTGCCGCAATGGACGAAGCCTCGATTGGTGCGGTGGTGGACGCCATGTACGCCATGATCTCGGGACCCGCCGGTCCCCGTGACTGGTCGACGCAGGCGGCGGTCTTCCATCCCGACTGCCGGCAGATGCGCACCGGCGTGGATGCGCAGGGAACGCCGTGGCGGCAGTCGTTCTCGCTGGCGGAATATCGCGCAAACGCCGACGCACTGCTGGCGCAGATGGATTTTTTCGAGGTCGAGACCGGGCGCGAAGTGCGCGTATTCGGCAACATCGCCCACGTGTGGAGCGCGTACGAAGCGCGCCACGCGCCCGAAGACGCCGTGCCGGAGCGGCGCGGCATCAACAGCATCCAGCTCTACAAGGGCGAGGATGGCTGGAAGATCATCCACATGATCTGGGACAACGAGCGCGACGGCGTACCCTTGCCTGCCGTCGGCTAGCGTTGCTCGGCTCAGTCGGTGCCGACGATGCGCCCGCGCAGCGAGTTGGACAGCGCCTCGGTGATCAGCACGTCGACGAACTGGCCGACCAGCCGCGGCGGCGCGGGGAAGTTCACCGAGCGCATGTTCTCGGTCTTGCCGGTCAGCTCGTTCGGGTTTTTCTTCGACGGCCCTTCCACCAGCACCGACTGCACCGTGCCAACCATGCGCTGCGAGATGCCGGCGGCATACGCGTTGATATGCTGCTGCAGGCGTTCCAGGCGCGCGTGCTTCACCGCGTCGGAGATGTCGTCTTCCAGGTCGGCGGCCGGCGTGCCGGGCCGGCGCGAATAGATGAAGCTGAAGCTCTGGTCGAAGCCGACGTCCTCGATCAGCTTCATGGTCTTCTCGAAGTCGGCGTCGGTCTCGCCGGGGAAGCCGACGATGAAGTCCGAGCTGATCGAGATGTCCGGGCGTACCGCGCGCAGCTTGCGGATCTTCTGCTTGAACTCCAGCGCGGTGTAGCCGCGCTTCATCGCCGACAGTACGCGGTCGCTGCCCGCCTGCACGGGCAGGTGCAGGAAGTTGGCCAGCTGCGGCACGTCGCGGTAGGCATCTACCAGCGAGTCGCTGAACTCCAGCGGATGCGAGGTGGTGAAGCGGATGCGGCCGATGCCGTCGATCTCGGCGATGGTGCGGATCAGCAGGCCGAGGTCCGCGATCTCGCCTTCGCCATAAAGGCCGCGATAGGCATTGACGTTCTGGCCGAGCAGGTTGATCTCGCGCACGCCCTGCGCGGCCAGCTGCGCCACTTCCACCAGCACGTCCTCGAACGGACGGCTGACTTCGGTGCCGCGGGTGTAGGGCACCACGCAGAACGAGCAGTACTTGGAACAGCCTTCCATGATCGACACGAACGCCGACGGGCCCTCGGCGCGCGGCTCGGGCAGGCGGTCGAACTTCTCGATCTCGGGGAAGCTGATGTCGACCTGCGGCTTGTTCTGCTCGCGGCGGGCGCGGATCAGTTCCGGCAGGCGGTGCAGGGTCTGCGGACCGAACACCAGGTCCACGTAAGGCGCGCGCTTAACGATGGCCTCGCCTTCCTGCGACGCCACGCAACCGCCCACACCGATGATGACGTCGCGGCCGCCGGCCTTCAGCGCCTTCCACCGGCCGAGCTGGCTGAACACCTTCTCCTGCGCCTTCTCGCGGATGGAACAGGTGTTGACCAGTACCACGTCGGCTTCTTCAGGGTTGTCGGTCAGTTCCAGCCCGTCCGAGGCGGCGAGCACGTCGGCCATCTTGGCCGAGTCGTACTCGTTCATCTGGCACCCGTGGGTCTTGATGTAGAGCTTTCCGCGCACCTGCTCGGGCGCACGCGGGCGTCCGATGGGCAGGGGAACGAGGGCGGGGTCGGTCACGGCAGGGCCGGCCGTGGTCGGCAGTTCGGGGGCTTGCGTCCCGGTCATGGCGCTTAATCCAGTCGGGTGGGCGGGCAGGGCTGCGTAGTCTACGCGCTGTCCCCGCGGCCGGTAGCCGGGTCGGATGGCGTTGATAGGGGATATCGGGCCCGGACAGGGCTGCCGTGCCGCCGATGCGTCGAACTCCGACCGGCGGCACAGATTGGAGGAAACCTTTGTTGGACAAGGACTTGGCAATCACCCGGGAATCCCGGACACTGCGCGGCATGAGGGGGACTCTGACGCTTCTGGCCATGCTGGCCGCGTTGACCGCACTGCCGGCCAGCGCGGGCACGCTGTACAAGTGCACCGGCGCCGACGGTGTGCCGGCGTACGTCAGCAAGCGTGTCAGCGGTTCCCGCTGCGAAGTCGTGAGCCGCTACACGCCCGACCGCAGCCGCCCGACCCAGGTCGCCTCGGTCTCCCGTCCTGTCGAAACCACCCCGGCCATCGGGGCCGCCAATGCCCCGGCGCTGTCCGATTCGGCCAGTGCCATCGTCCCGGCCGCCGTCACGGCGCCGGTACCCGCCGCGACCGGTCCGCGCCGCGTGGTCAGCGGGCAGGTCTATTCCTATATCAAGGATGGCGTGCGCCACTACACCAGCGCGCGTCCGCAGGGCGGCACCCAGGTGGCCAGCCTGCGCACCATCAAGTACAGCTACATCGAAACCTGCTTCGCCTGCGGCAACCCGGGCGTCGATTTCGGCCGGCTGCGGCTGAATACCTCCGCCTACCAGGCCGAGATCGCCGCGGCCTCGCGCGAGTTCGGCGTGGAAGAGGCCGTGCTGCGCGCGATCATGCACGCCGAGTCCTCGTACAACCCGATGGCGCTGTCGCATGCCGGCGCGCAGGGCCTGATGCAGCTGATGCCGGCCACGGCGCGCCGGTTCGGCGTGACCGATTCCTACAACGCCGGCCAGAACATCCGCGGCGGCGCGCAGTACCTGTCCTGGCTGCTGAAGCGCTTCAACGGCAACCTGACGCTGGCCGCCGCCGGCTACAACGCCGGTGAGGGCGCGGTGGACCGCCACGGTGGCGTGCCGCCGTACAAGGAAACCCAACGCTACGTGCAGCGCGTGGCCGTGCTGGCC
Source organism: Pseudoxanthomonas sp. Root65 (assembly GCF_001427635.1). Classification (NCBI taxonomy): domain Bacteria; kingdom Pseudomonadati; phylum Pseudomonadota; class Gammaproteobacteria; order Lysobacterales; family Lysobacteraceae; genus Pseudoxanthomonas; species Pseudoxanthomonas sp. Root65. Next base: position 269,320 of record NZ_LMHA01000001.1, on the reverse strand, counting down.
GACCGCTACCGCCAGGCCGTCGCCGCGCGCTGAGTCGCGGCGGGCGCCTTGGGCGCACGCAAGCCTTTGATTCCACGGCAGCCGTTGTCGGCCCATTAAGCCATCCGTTACACTTTGCCGTCTTTTGCGGCCCGCACCGGTATCTGGGGTGCGGCCTTGGCAGCCTTTTTAGCTACCTGATTGTTTTGCGGAGTGCCGGATGGCCATCGATGGGGTCAATGGGCCTGTGAATACGGGCCGACGCCGGTTCCTGACTGCGACCACCGCGGTGGTGGGTGCAGTGGGTGCCGGTATTGCAGCAGTACCTTTTATCAAGTCGTGGAATCCGAGCGCCCGCGCCAAGCTGGCCGGTGCCCCGGTGACCGCCGACCTGACCGGCCTGCAGGAAGGCCAGCGCCTGATCCTGGAATGGCGCGGCCAGCCGATCTGGATCGTCAAGCGCTCCAAGGCGATCCTGGACGCACTGCCCACCCTGGACGGCAACCTGCGCGACCCGCAGTCGGCCAACAAGGACCAGCAGCCGTCGTACATCACCGGTGAAGCGCGCTCGCTGAAGCCGGAGATCTCCGTGCTGGTCGGGCTGTGCACCCACCTGGGCTGCTCGCCGGAAATGGCCGCCGAGATCAAGCCGGAGCCGTACGACCCGGACTGGAAGGGCGGCTACTTCTGCCCCTGCCACAAGTCGCGTTTCGACATGGCCGGCCGCGTCTACCAGGGCGTGCCCGCACCCACCAACCTGGTGGTCCCGCCGCATTACTACGAGAACGACACGACCATCATCGTCGGCCTCGACCCGCAGGGGGGCGCATAAGCCATGGCGAACATCATCACCCGTACCGCCGATGGCGTCGTGGACTGGTTCAACGCGCGCGCGCCGGGCTTCATGCCCGTGTACCGCAAGCACATGAGCGAGTATTACGCGCCCAAGAACTTCAACATCTGGTACATCTTCGGCGTGCTGTCGATCGTGGTGCTGGTCAACCAGATCCTGACCGGCATCTTCCTGACGATGCACTTCAAGCCAAGCGCGGCGGAAGCCTTCGCCTCGGTCGAATACATCATGCGCGACGTGGAGTGGGGCTGGCTGATCCGCTACATGCACAGCACCGGCGCCTCGCTGTTCTTCATCGTCGTCTACATCCACATGTTCCGCGGCCTGATGTACGGCTCGTACCAGAAGCCGCGCGAGCTGGTGTGGATCCTCGGCATGCTGATCTACCTGGTACTGATGGCCGAAGCCTTCTTGGGCTACGTGCTGCCGTGGGGCCAGATGTCGTTCTGGGGCGCGAAGGTCATCATCTCGCTGTTCGGCGCCATCCCGGTGATCGGCAACGGCCTGACCGAGTGGATCATGGGCGACTACCTGCCCAGCGACGCCACCCTCAACCGCTTCTTCGCGCTGCACGTCATCGCGCTGCCGCTGGTGCTGCTGCTGCTGGTGGTGCTGCACATCTTCGCGCTGCATGAAGTCGGCTCGAACAATCCGGATGGCGTGGAGATCAAGAAGGGACCGAAGGGCAACCGCTGGTCGCCGACGGCGCCGGCCGACGGCGTGCCGTTCCACCCGTACTACACGGTCAAGGATGGCTTCTACGTCGGTGGCTTCCTGATCTTCGCGGCCTTCATCGTGTTCTTCGCCCCCGCCATGGGCGGCTGGTTCCTGGAGCACGACAACTTCACCGAAGCCAACCGCCTGGTCACTCCGGAGCACATCAAGCCGGTGTGGTACTACACGCCCTACTACGCGATGTTGCGCGTGGTGCCGCACAAGCTGTCCGGCGTGCTGGTGATGTTCGGCGCCATCGCGATCCTGTTCCTGGTGCCGTGGCTGGACCGTGCCAAGGTCAAGTCCTACCGCTACCGCGGCCTGCTGTCCAAGCTGCTGCTGGGCGTGTTCGCCATCTGCTTCATCTGGCTGGGCAAGATCGGCGCCGGCCCGGGTACGGATCCGGTGGAGACGATCATCGGCCGCTTCCTGACCGCCTTCTACTTCCTGTTCTTCCTGACCATGCCGATCTGGACCAGGATCGACAAGACCAAGCCAGTGCCCGACCGGGTGACGACGCATGACTAAGACTTTCGCCTCTCGCCTAGCTGTCTTCGCCAGCGGGTTGCTGATTTCGTTCTCCGTGTTCGCCGCCGGCGGCGGCGAGAAGCTGCAGGCCGGCAACGACCTGGGCGACCGCGCGTCGCTGCAGCGTGGTGCCCAGCTGTACATGAACTACTGCGCCGGCTGCCACTCGCTGAAGTACATGCGCTATTCGCGCATGGCCGAGGACCTGGGCCTGACCGAAGACGAGGTGATGAACAACCTCAACTTCACCGGCGCCAAGTTCGGCGAGCAGATCCAGGTATCGATGCCGCACGACCCGGCCACCAAGTGGTTCGGCAAGATGCCGCCGGACCTGAGCGTCATCTCGCGCGTGCGTGGCAGCGACTGGATCTACACCTACCTCAAGTCGTTCTACCTGGACGAGTCGCGTCCGCTGGGCTGGAACAACAAGCTGTTCCCCAACGCGTCCATGCCCAATCCGCTGTGGGAGCTTCAGGGCCTGCAGCACGCCGAGTTCGGCCAGCCCGACCCGGCCACCGGCGAGCGGCACGTGGAAAGCCTCAAGGTGACCCAGGCCGGGCGCCAGGATGCGCGCGAGTTCGACCAGACGGCGCGCGACATCACCAACTTCCTGGAGTATGTCGGCGAGCCGGCGGCCCTGAAGCGCCAGAGCATCGGCGTGTGGGTGATCCTGTTCCTGTCGGCGCTGACGTTCCTGGCCTACCTGCTGAAGCAGGAGTACTGGAAGGACGTCCACTAAGCGATGTCGCGCACCCGCGCTCCGGTGCAGGCGGTGACGCCTGCACCGGCACGGGAAGTGCCAGGCTGGGGTTGCTTGGCTTTTTCCGGCGCGGATTGCACACTCAGGGACCGTGGCGACCGTCAGCAAGGGGCTGGCGGCGTCGGTGCGATCGGCGGATTCCGGTCGTCGGAGAGCCGTGAATGGCTGCGAGCCCACGTATGCGCAATACACTGACGTTGTTTTCCTCCACCGATGACGTGCTCTGCCACCGCGTGCGGCTGGTGCTCGCCGCCAAGGGCGTGAGCTACGACCTGGTGCCGGTGGATCCGCAGAATCCGCCCGAAGACCTCATCGATCTGAATCCCTACCACTCCGTGCCCACGCTGGTGGAACGCGATCTGGTGCTGTACGCCGCCTCGGTGGTGAGCGAATACCTCGACGAGCGTTATCCGCATCCGCCGCTGATGCCGGTCGATCCGCTGTCCCGCGCGCGCCTGCGCCTGGCCATGCTGCGCATCGAACACGACTGGGTGCCGCAGGTGCAGGCCATCCAGCTGGGCAACAAGCAGCAGGCCGAAGCGGGCCGCAAGCGCCTGAAGGAACTGCTGACCGCCTCGGTGCCGCTGTTCAAGGCGAGCAAGTTCTTCCTCAATCCCGAGATGAGCCTGGCCGATTGTGCGATGGCCCCGATCATCTGGCGCCTGCCGTCGCTGGACGTGCCGCTGCCCAAGGACGGCAAGGCGATCGAGGACTATGGCAACCGCATCTTCCGGCATCCCGGCTTCCTCCGCAGCCTGACGGATCCCGAGAAGAAACTGCGCGAGATCCCGGTCTGACCGACCGACTTGCGGACCAGACGCGCGGGCGTTCCTGCGCGCCGGACCGCCGAGAAGTGACATGACCGACGCCTCTTCCCGCATGACCAGCCATCGCCCCTATCTGCTGCGGGCGTTGAACGAATGGATTGCCGACAACGGCATGACGCCGCACCTGCTGGTGGACGCGACGATGGCGGGCGTGCAGGTGCCCGCAAGCGCGGTGAAGGAAGGCAAGGTGGTGTTGAACATCGCCGAGCGCGCCGTGGTGCGGCTGATGATCGACAACGATGCGGTCAGCTTCACCGCGAGGTTCGGCGGCGTCAGCCATGCGGTGCACGTGCCGATCAGCGCGGTGCTGGCGATCTATTCGCGCGAAACCGGTCAGGGCATGGCCCTGCCGGATGACGTGCCGCACGACACGGACGCCAGTGGCGACGATGACGTGACCACCTCGCAGGACACGCCGCCTGACGACGATGCGCCGCCACCCGCGGGCAAGCGTCCTCCGTTCCTGCGCGTGGTGAAGTAAGCCGGTTGTCCCGTCCGGCCCGCCACAGCGGGCGGGTGCGGCGGATCAGTGCGGTTCGATCGACGTGATCGACGGCGCCACCGGTCCCACGAACGAGACCAGCTGACCCTTGCGCAGGACCAGTCGCCCGACATGGCGATCGATGCCATCGTGCGAGTACTCGAACCGGAAGCTTCGCTCGAAGCCCAGCCAGCCGTCCTCGCCGCGGGCCAGGCGCAGGCCGTTGGCATGGACGCTCTGGTCCAGCCAGATGACGCCGGCGGCCTTGCAGGCGTTACGCCCCAGCGCGCCCGCGCGTTCGGCGGCGGCTCGCGCCGCATTCCAGTACGCGAATGCCGCGCCGCCGGCGATCAGCCACATCAGCGCACTGAGCGGCGACAGGTTCATGGCGCTGGACCGAGCTTCATCGACAGGTCGATGGCGCGGACGTGCTTGGTCAGGCCGCCGATCGAGACGAAGTCGACCCCGTCGGCCGCGATGCCGCGCAGCGTGGTCAGGTCGACGCCCCCGGAGACTTCGAGCGGGATGCGGCCGGCATACGGTGCGGCCCTGGCGCGACGCACCGCCTCGCGCCGGGTCTCGGCATCGAAGTCGTCGATCAGGATGCGCTCGCACCCCGCTGCCAGGGCTTCGTCGAGCTGCGCCAGCGTCTCCACTTCCACGATCAGCGGCAGCGACGGCTGCGCGCTGCGGGCCGCGCGGATGGCCGCCACCAGCGAGCCGGCGGCACGGACGTGGTTCTCCTTCAGCATCACCGCGTCGTACAGACCGATGCGGTGGTTCTGTCCGCCGCCGCAGCGCACGGCGTATTTCTGCGCCAGCCGCAGGCCGGGCAGGGTCTTGCGGGTGTCCAGGATGGTGCAGCCGGTGCCGCGCACCGCCTCCACGTACGCGGCGGTGACGGTGGCCGTGCCGGACAGGGTCTGCAGGAAATTCAGCGACGCGCGTTCGGCGGTGACCAGCGCACGCGCGCGCCCGGCCAGCGTGGCCAGCACGGTGCCGGCGGTGACGCGGTCGCCGTCCTGCACGCGCCATTCGATCCGCACGTCGGGATCGAGCGCGCGGTGGCAGGCATCGAACCACGGGCGGCCGGCGATGACGGCTTCTTCCTTGCACAGCAGGTAGGCGATGTCGGCGGTGTCCGGCAACAGCGCTGAGGTGACGTCGCCGCCGCCGACATCCTCGGCCAGCGCGCGACTGACGTCCGCAGCGATGACGTCGGCGGGCGGCGGCGTCAGTTGCGTGCTCATCGTGAGGGGAAGTCGCCGGCCTGTGCGGTGGCGATCGCTTCCTCGGCGAGCAGGACGGGGATGCCGTCCTCGACGCGGTACACGGTCTTGCGGTCGTGCGTCACCAGCGCCTCGCGCAGCGGCTCGGTCTGCGCGGTGTCGTCGGCGCGTTTGACCTGGCCCTCGGCGATGGCGCGATTGAGCGCTTCCAATCCGCGTGCATCGAGCATGGCCAGCGGCTGGCGGGTGGTGGGACAGCAGAGCAGGTCCAGCAATTTGCGGTCCATAGGGACTCGTTCAGCGATTCGGTCAGGAGGGTAGAATACGTCTTTGCGACCGAGGACGGCCATGACCGCCAGCGTTTCCAGCCCCGTGGTGGGCATCGTGATGGGCTCCCGCTCCGACTGGGAGACCATGCAGCATGCCGCGCACAAACTGGATGCGCTGGGTGTTCCCTACGAGGTGAAGGTGGTCTCGGCGCATCGCACGCCGGACGTGCTGTTCGCCTATGCGGACGAAGCGGCATCGCGCGGCCTGCGGGCGATCATCGCCGGCGCCGGCGGCGCGGCGCACCTGCCCGGCATGCTGGCGGCGAAGACCGTAGTGCCGGTACTAGGCGTGCCGGTGCAGTCGAAGGCGCTCAACGGCATGGACTCGCTGCTGTCCATCGTGCAGATGCCGGCCGGCATCCCGGTGGCGACGTTCGCGATCGGCAACGCGGGTGCCGCGAATGCCGGCCTGTTCGCTGCCGCACTGCTGGCGCCGGAGTATCCGGCCATCGGTGCCGCGCTCGATGCCTTCCGCACACGCCAGACCGACGACGTCATGGCGCACGACGATCCCCGCCTGCCGCTATGACGACGGTAGGCATCCTGGGGGGCGGGCAGTTGGCCCGCATGCTGGCGCTCTCGGGCGCGCCGCTCGGCCTGCGCTTCCTGGTGATGGATACCGCCGCTGACGCGTGCGCGGGCCAGTTCGCGCCGCTGCTGGTCGGCGACTATCGCGACGAGGCCGCGCTGGCCGAATTCGCCTCGAAGGTGGACGTGGCCACGTTCGATTTCGAGAACGTGCCGTCCGAGAGCGCCGAGTGGCTCGCCAGCCGCGTCCCCGTATTCCCCAATCCGCGCGCGCTGGCCGTGGCGCAGGATCGTCTGGTGGAGAAGACCCTCTTCCGTGACCTCGGCATCCCCGTCGGCCCGTTCGCGGATGTCGACAGCCTGGATGCGTTGAAGGCCAACGTCGGGCGGCTGGGGGGTGCGTGCATCCTCAAGACGCGTCGACTGGGATACGACGGCAAGGGCCAGTTCCGCATCAAGTCGCCGGCGGATGTCGATGCCGCGTGGCAGGCGCTGGGCGCGCAGGCCGCCACGGTTGGCCTGATCGTCGAAGCCTTCATTCCGTTCGAGCGGGAGTTGTCGGTGATCGCGGTACGCAGTCGCGATGGCGAATTCCGTACCTGGCCGCTGACCGAAAACTGGCATGTCGACGGCGTGCTGTCGGCAAGCCTGGCGCCCGCATGCGTCGATGACGCCCTGGCCGAGGCGGCGTATGCGCATGCGCGGCGATTGGCCGAGGCGCTGAACTACGTGGGCGTGTTCGCGCTGGAGCTGTTCTATCGTGACGGCGAGCTGCTCGCCAATGAGATGGCCCCGCGCGTGCACAACTCCGGCCACTGGACGATCGAAGGCGCGGAAACGTCGCAGTTCCAGAATCATCTGCGCGCGGTGCTTGGCCTGCCACTGGGCGAGACGCGGGTACTCGGCCACGCCTGCATGCTCAACTGGATCGGCGAGATGCCGGATGCGCGCGCCGTGCTGCAGGAAGCCGGTGGGCACTGGCACGACTACGGCAAGGAATCCCGTGCCGGTCGCAAGGTCGGCCACGCCACGCTGAGAGCGGAGGATGCGTCTTCGCTGGCGCAGGCGCTGGCGCGCGTGGGCGCAGGCCTGGGGCGCGACGCGCAGGTGGCACCGGTCGTCGCGCGCCTGTCCGCGTAGCCCGGCCCCTCACGCGCGGCGCGCAAAAGAAAACGGCCGGGTTTCCCCGGCCGTTTTGCGTGGTGCGTGGACCTGGGCTCAGCGCAGGTTGCCGGCCACGAAGTCCCAGTTCACCAGCGCCCAGAACGATTCCACGTACTTCGGGCGCGCATTGCGGTAGTCGATGTAGTAGGCGTGTTCCCACACGTCGATGGTCAGCAACGGCTTGTCCTCGCCGGTCAGCGGGGTGGCGGCGTTGGAGGTGCTGACCAGCGCCAGCGAGCCATCCGGGCGCTGCACCAGCCAGCCCCAGCCGGAGCCGAAGGTGCCGATGGCGGTCTTGGTGAACTCTTCCTTGAACTTGGCGAAATCGCCGAAGGTCTTGTTGATCAGCTCGGCCAGCTTGCCGGTCGGCTCGCCGCCGCCGTTGGGCTTCAGGCCATTCCAATAGAAGGTGTGGTTCCACACCTGCGCGGCGTTGTTGAACATGCCGCCCTGCGACTTGCGCACGATCTCTTCCAACGACGCGTCGGCGAACTCGGTGCCTTCGATCAGCTTGTTGAGGTTGTCGACGTAGGTCTTGTGGTGCTTGCTGTAGTGGAAATCGATGGTCTCGCCGGAGATGTGCGGCTCCAGGGCGGTGCGGTCGTAGGGCAGGGGGGGCAGTTCGATGGCCATGGCTCGGTTCCTTACGCTAGGCGGGTAGAAGGGGCAGTGCCGGCATCGGCGGGCGATGCAAAGGCTTACACTATGCAATCCGCGGGCGAGGCCGGCGGAACGGACCGAAAGTGTACCCGACGGTGGTTGCCAAACCGTCAAGGAAGGAGAAATCAGCATGCCGGTGATGGAACGCATCCAGGCCGAAGTGGATGGCCACCCGATCGTCCTTTTCATGAAGGGCACTCCGCAGTTCCCGATGTGCGGCTTCTCCAGTCGTGCCGTGCACGCGCTGCGCGAAGCGGGCGCCGAACATCTCCATACCATCAACGTGCTGGAAGAGCCCGAGATCCGCGCCAACCTGCCGCGCTTCTCCAACTGGCCGACGTTCCCGCAGCTTTTCATCAATGGCGAGCTGATCGGCGGTTGCGACATCACCCTGGAACTGCACGAATCCGGCGAGCTGGAGCGGATCGTGACCGAGGCGTTCGCCCAGTGAGCCTGGTCGGCCTGCCGACGCGCGCGCCTCGCGCGCTGGACCAGCGTGTCGTGCTGGTCAGTGGCGCCCATGGCGGCCTGGGCAGTGCGGCGGCGGTCGCGTGCGCCGAAGCCGGCGCGACGGTCGTGCTGCTGGGACGCAGGCTGCCCAAGTTGAATCGCGTGTACGACGCCGTCGCGAAGGTCGGTGCCGAGCCGCTGCTGTATCCGCTCGACCTAGAGGGCGCGACGCCCGATGACTACGCCGAACTGGCCGATCGCCTGCAGGCGGAACTGGGCCGGCTGGATGGCGTGCTGCATTGCGCGGCCGAGTTCAAGGGCCTGACGCCGCTCGAGCACACCGATCCGGCGGCCTTTGCCCGCATCGTGCACGTCAACCTCACCGCACCCTGGTGGCTGTCGCAGGCCTGCCTGCCCTTGCTCAAGCAGTCGGATGACGCCGCCCTGGTCTTCAGTGTCGACGACCTTGGCCGGGTGGGGCAGGCGTACTGGGGTGCCTACGGCGTGGCCCAGCACGGGCTTGCGTCGCTGGTGGGCATGCTGCATGCCGAACTGGCCACCGGCAGCGTGCGGGTTTCCGCGCTGCAGCCCGGGCCCATGCGCACGGCGCTGCGTTCGCGGGCCTATGCCGACGACACCGACGCGCAGGCGCGCGATGCCGGCGACTACGCCGCCGCCTGTGTCACCCTGCTGTCATCTGCCGGCGCCGCGCACAGGGGGGAGATATGGAAGGTGCGGGCATGACCATCCTGTCGGCGGCGCTGCTGCTGTTCCTGATCCTGGACCCGCTGGGTAACATCCCGGTGTTCCTCAGCGTGCTCAAGCCGCTGCCGCCGCGTCGCCAGCGCATCGTGGTGGTGCGCGAACTGCTGATCGCGCTGGTCGTGCTGATGCTGTTCCTGTGGGGCGGCAAATACGCGCTGGAAATGATGCACCTGCGGCAGGAGTCAGTGGCCATCGCCGGCGGCATCGTGCTGTTCCTGATCGGCGTGCGGATGATCTTTCCCCGGCCGGAAGGGCTGATGGGTGAACTGCCGGGCGGCGAGCCCTTCATTGTGCCGCTGGCCATTCCGCTGGTGGCCGGCCCCTCCGGCATGGCGGCGGTCATGCTGATGGGCAGCAACGACCCGTCCCGGCTCGGCGACTGGAGCCTGGCCCTGCTGCTGGCCTGGGGGGCCACGGCGGTGATCCTGTTCTCGGCGACGGTGCTCTACAAGTGGCTGGGCCGGCGGGTACTGACCGCCATCGAGCGCCTGATGGGCATGCTGCTGGTGGCCATCTCCGTGCAGATGGTGCTGGACGGCATCGGCACCTACCTCAAGCTGACCCCCCCCAACATCTGACCCCCATCGTCCGCGGGGCAGCGGCGTACCGGGCGCCGGGCGGGTTCGCCCGCAGGCGGTCCGGCTGTCATGTTGCGCTGCGGAAATTTGTCATGCGGCGGTCACAAAATGGTCCTATCGTGTTAACCTGTTATTAACCTCCGCGGACGCCGCGTGGGCCATGGGAACCCCTAAGCACGCCCTTCGAAACGACCTCCACGGTCGCTTCCGCGTACGTCCTGTCAGCCAGCTTCGCCACATCACTCCCGTACCGAGGTTTATCCGATGAACCAATCCCGTCGTCTTCGCCTGTCCAAGCTCAGCCTTGGCCTCGTCGTCGCGCTCGCCGCCGCTCCCGCCTTCGCGCAGAGCACCTCGGCCGGTGTGGGCGGCCTGGTCACCGACAATGGCGGCCAGCCCGTCGCCGGCGCCGAGGTGACCATCACCCACGTCGAATCCGGTACGGTCAGCCGCGCCACCACCGATGCCAGCGGTCGCTACACCGCGCGCGGCCTGCGTGTGGGCGGTCCCTACCAGGTGACCATCACCAAGTCCGGCTCGGGCACCAAGACCGAAGACAACGTCTTCCTGCAGCTCAACCAGACCAGCACCATCAACGCCGCGCTGACCGGCGACCTGACCACGCTGGAAACGGTCACGGCGGTGGGCTTCTCCGGTGGCTCGGAAGTCTTCAGCGCGACCAAGATGGGCTCGGGCACCAGCGTCGATCGCGTCACCATCGAGAACCTGCCGTCGGTCAACGGCAACATCCAGGATTACATGCGCCTCGATCCGCGCGTGACCTTCAGCGACCGCGCCTCGGGCAGCATCACCGCCGGCGGCCAGAACCCGCGCTTCAACAAGATCACCATCGACGGCGTGTCGGCCAGCGACACCTTCGGCCTGGAAGGCAACAACATGCCGACCCAGCGCCAGCCGGTCTCGATGGAAGCCATCGAAGCCATCGACATCAACCTGTCCAACTACGACGTGACGATGGCCGGCGCCGCCGGCGCCAACGTCAACGCCGTCACCAAGTCGGGTACCAACGAGTTCCACGGTTCCGTGTACGGCAGCTACCGTGACGGCGACTGGTTCGGCGACTACCCGGCGCGCATCGCCGGCAGCTCGCTCGACGTGACCGGCCTGCCGTTCGACGAGTACGACGACGAGACCACCTGGGGCGTGACCCTGGGCGGCCCGATCGTCAAGGACAAGCTGTTCTTCTTCGCCAACTACGAGAAGTTCAAGCAGAGCAACATCGGTCCGGCCGGCAAGAGCCAGGGCACCAATCCGCTGGCCGCCGGCACCGCCGATTTCAGCGCCGCAGACCTGGCCGCCGTGCAGGACATCGCGCGTGACGTGTGGGGCTTCGAACCGGGCGACCTGACCGGTGGCGGCGACACCGAGCTTGAAGAATATGCGTTGAAGCTGGACTGGAACATCAGCGACGCGCACCGCGCGAGCCTGCGTTACAGCAAGCTGGAACAGAACCGCGTGCGTCCGGAAGCGTCCACCGCGAACGTGCTTTCGCTCAGCTCCAACTGGTACAACCACGTCAAGACGGTGGAAAGCTACGTCGGCCAGCTGTTCAGCGACTGGTCCGACACGTTCTCGACCGAGTTCAAGGTGTCCTACCGCGACTACTCGGCCGTCCGGGTCAGCCCGACCACCGCGCCGACCATCCAGGTGTACTTCGACGACGGCGTCACCGGCAACGGCAACGACAGCCCGATCGGCACCAACAACAACAGCTTCAGCGGCCTGGACGCGATTCGCCTGGGTACCGAGCGCAGCTCGCCGGGCAACGCCCTGCTGACCGAGACGTGGAACTACTTCGGTGCGGCCACCTGGACGGTGGGCGATCACGACTTCAAGTTCGGCGCCGAGTACAGCGAGAACGAGATCTACAACTTCTTCCTGCAGGATTACTGGGGCAACTACAGCTTCTACGTGCCGCGTCCGCTGGTGGGCGGCGTGCGGGTGTCCGATTTCAGCAACCTGACCGCCGGTCGCTACTTCGACTACGACCTGCAGACCAACCCGACCAATGCGGACATGATCGCCGCGCGCTACAAGAACAAGAGCCTCGGCTTCTTCGTGCAGGATACGTGGTACGTCACGCCCAACCTGACGCTGACGCTCGGCGTGCGCGCCGACAAGCCCACCGCCAGCCCGGATGCGCCGTTCAACGCGTGCTTCTCGGCCGCGCCCGGCACCGTCAATGCAGCCTGCGGCACGGGCTATACCGGTGGCTTCGGGATCGCCAACAACAATACGTATAACGGCGACTACATCATCCAGCCGCGCTTCGGCTTCAACTACACCTTCGACTGGGAGCGTCCGGCCCAGTTGCGCGGTGGTATCGGCCTGTTCCAGGGCGACGCCCCGCAGGTGTGGGTGGGCAATGCCTACAGCAACACGGGCATGAACTACATCTCCTACCAGAACTACACCAACCCCGCGCTGGTTCCGTTCAGCGCCGATGGCCTGAACCAGAACGTGCCGCCGGGCGGCGCGGGCGTGCGCAACGTCAACGCCATCAGCGACGACTTCGAGCTGCCGTCGGTGTGGAAGGCCAACCTGGCGATCGATGTCGAGACGCCGTGGAACGGCATCGTGGCGTCGGCCGAACTGCTGCTGACGGACGTCAAGAACGGCCTGTTCTACCGCACGCTCAACGTCGGTCCCGGCTACGTCGGTCCGGACGGCCGCGTGCTGTACTGGAACCCGAACAGCACGCGTCCGTTCGGCAACACCGCCGCAGGCACCGGCGCGTTGGCGCCCAACGGCGCGCGCACCGGTCGCAACACCTACTTCGGTGACGTCTTCCTGCTGGAGAACACCAACAAGGGCAAGGGCCAGCAGCTGACGGTTTCGCTGTCCAAGCCGGTCTCGGAAGACAGCGACTGGTCGTGGACCGTGGGCTACACCCGCACCAACGCCGAGGAAGTCTCGGCGCTGACCAGCTCCACCGCGGGTTCGGGCTATGGTTCGCAGCTGGGCGCCAGCATCAACGAGCCGACCAGCAGCACGGCGCGTTACGAGATCAAGGACCGCTTCAGCGGTTCGCTGAACTGGTCGCACAAGTTCTTCGGTGACTACGCCACCCAGGTCGGTCTGTTCTACGAAGGCCGCAGCGGCCGTCCGTACAGCTACATCTTCAACGGCGACGCCAACGGCGACAACCGCACCTTCAACGACCTGTTCTACGTGCCGGCGGGCCGCGGCGACGTGCTGTTCGGCAACCTGAGCGCCACCGGCCAGTTCACTGCCGATCCGGTCATGGAGCAGGCGTTCTGGACGTGGCTGGAGCAGCAGGATGGCCTGAGCCGTTACGCGGGTACCTACGCGCCGGAGAACGGCTTCACCTCCGGCTGGGTCAACACCTTCGACATCCGCATCAGCCAGGAGCTGCCGGGCTTCATGAAGGGCCACAAGTCCAAGATCTGGCTCGACATCCAGAACGTCGGCAACCTGATCAACGACGACTGGGGCCACATCATCGACTACGGCTTCAACGCCAACAACGCGGTCGCCTCGCTGCGCGGCATCTACAACGGCCAGTACGTGTATGGCTACCGCAGCGGCACGGAGTTCGGCCAGTCGACGGCGCTCGGTATTCCGACCAACGCCGACAGCCAGACCAACGGCATCTCGCAGTGGTCGCTGTCGGTGGGCCTGAAGTACGAGTTCTGATCCGCAGCCGCATCGCGGAAGGCAACACGAACGGCCGGGGAAACCCGGCCGTTTTCTTTTTGGGCGGACTCCTCTTGCCTGCGCGACTGCGCTAAAGTCCCGCCTCTGACGAACGAAGACAGGAAATTCCCATGAGTGAAACGGCATCGAGGGCGTTGCCGGTGCAGGACGCGCGGATCTACCCGCGCGGTGGCCTGGACGTGCTTTCCCGCGCCGAAGTGGCACGCCTGCGCGACGCCTCCAGTGGCGGCATGCACGAGCTGCTGCGCCGCTGCGCACTGGCCGTGCTGACCAGCGGCAGCGCGTCGGACGATCCGCGCGCGGCGCGCGACCTGTATCCGGATTTCGACATCCAGGTGCTGCAGCAGGACCGCGGCGTGCGCATCGACCTGATCAACGCGCCGGCCATGGCCTTCGTCGACGGCGAGATCATTCGCGGCATCGCCGAGCTGCTGTTCGCCGTGGTCCGCGACCTGGCCTACACCGCGATCGAACTCGGCCCGGAGTATGCGGCCGACCTGGAATCCTCCGCCGGCATCACCAATGCGGTGTTCGGCCTGCTGCGCAACGCGCGCATCCTCAAGCCCAGCGACCCCAACCTGGTGGTGTGCTGGGGCGGCCACTCGATCTCACGGGATGAATACCTCTATACCAAGCAGGTGGGCTACGAGCTGGGCCTGCGCGGGCTGGACATCTGCACGGGCTGCGGTCCCGGTGCGATGAAGGGGCCGATGAAGGGCGCGACCATCGCGCACGCCAAGCAGCGTCGCGCTAAGACGCGCTACATCGGCGTGACCGAGCCGGGCATCATCGCCGCCGAGTCGCCCAACCCGATCGTCAACCATCTGGTCATCATGCCGGACATCGAGAAGCGCCTGGAGGCCTTCGTCCGCATCGGCCACGGCATCATCGTGTTCCCCGGCGGCGTCGGTACGGCCGAAGAGATCCTGTACCTGCTCGGCATCCTGCTGCATCCGGACAACGCGCACCTGCCGTTCCCGCTGATCCTCACCGGTCCGACCATCGCGGCGCCGTACTTCGAGCAGATCGACCGTTTCATCCGCCTGACGTTGGGCGACGCGGCAGCCGAGCGCTACGAGATCATCGTCGGCGACCCGGTGGCGGTGGCGAAGAAGATGGTGGCCGGTATCCGCAAGGTGCGCGAGTACCGCATCGAGCACAAGGACTCGTTCTTCTTCAACTGGGCCATCCAGATTCCCGAGGACTACCAGCAGCCGTTCGTTCCGTCGCACGAGGCGATGGCGGGGCTGCAGCTTCGTCCCGGCCGCGACGTCCATGATCTGGCCGCGGACCTGCGTCGCGCGTTCTCCGGCATTGTCGCGGGCAACGTCAAGGAGGACGGCATGCGCCGGATCGAGGAATTCGGTCCGTTCGAGATCCATGGCGACGCCGCCATGATGCAGGCGCTGGACGCCCTGCTGCGCGCCTTCGTCGAACAGCGGCGCATGAAGATCGCCGGCGAGTACCGACCCTGCTATCGCGTAGCGACCTGACGCCTCGCGCTAGTCGGCGGTGCCGAGCGGCAAGCGGATGACGGCGAAGTAGCGGCCATCGGCAATGCGCGTCTCCACGCGTCCGCGGCCCTCGGTTGCGGCGTGGATGCGCGCCCGCACCGAACTGAGGCCGACCTGATGGCCTGCCGCAGCGCGCGACGAGGCCGGCGGCAAGGTGTTGGAGACGGACACCTGCAGGTAGCCGTCGACCGTCTCGACCCGGATGCCCACCTGACCGCCCGAGGTGGAGGGTTCGATGCCATGGCGGATCGCGTTCTCGGCCAACGGCTGGATGGACAGCGTGGGCACCTGCAGCGAGGGCAGCGCTTCGGGGACCTCCCAGTCAAGATGCAGCCGATCCCCAAGGCGGAGCTGTTCGATCTCCAGGTAGCGGCGCGCAAGCGACAGATCCTCTTCCAGCGGGAGCGCGTCACGCTGCGACAGCGCCGCCCGGAACAGGTCCGACAGATCCAGCAACAGCTGTTCGGCCAAGTCGGGCTTGGCATGCAGCAGCGAGATGCCGGTGTTGAGGGTGTTGAACAGGAAGTGCGGCTGGATGCGGGCCTGCAGGGCCTGGAGTTTGGCGTGTTCGGCGCTGACGGCCAGTTGCTTCGCGTTCCACTGCGCCTGGAACGCGGCCAGACCCAGCAGCCCCATGATCAGCGCGATGGCGGTGACCCGGATCGAAAAGGCCATCCATCCGCCATCTGGAACGGGCATGAGCTCATGCAATGTCACCCAGCCGATCAGCAGGACGATCCAGGTGCTGGCGAGGAAGGCGCCAAGCCCCACCTGAGCGACGAAGGGCGGGCTGATCCGTGACAGCCAGCGGCGCATCAGGTAAAGCAAGCCCAGCGATGTGAGTGCGATCCACTGGATCGCCAACGACGCAACCCCGAAGTACGCCAGACGATCGCCCTCCCGGCCCGGGGCAATGGCCAACACCGCAGCCAACGCCTCTCCGGCCAGCAGCACCCAGACCAGTGTTCGTGCTTGCCAAAGGGTATCGAGCGGGCTCAGCGCGTTGTTAGAGGGGGGGGCGGTCATGGCGTGGGTTTTCGGGGATTGCCGCCATCATGCCGCAATGCCTTCGCCTCGCCGGGCTCCGGGTTGCCTTTTAGGGGACGGATTGCGCCGTTCATTCCGTAAGCGCTGGTGCCCAGGGGTTGGGCGGGGCTAGGGTGGACCCTCAACAAGGGGAACTGTATGTCCGTCTTTCACCCAACCCAGGCCGGGATTGGCGGGGCGCTGTGGAAGCTCCGCCGCCAATCGCGTGGTTTCACGCTCATCGAGCTGATGGTGACGATCGCGGTGATCGCCCTCATCGCGGCTGTCGCCTCTCCGGCGATGATCACGCTGATGAACTCCAATCGCCTGTCCAGTACCGCCGGCGAGCTGACATCGGCGGCGCAGCTGGCGCGGGCGGAGGCCATCCGGCGAAGTGCGCCGGTCGTCCTCTGCGGCAGTGACGACGGTGAGACCTGCACGGCAGGTGCCGATTGGCAAGGTTGGGCCGTGGTCGGCCAGAACAACCGCGATGCGGTTGAAGAAACCGTTCGCGGAGGCCTTTTCCCCGGCAACATGCAACTCAGTGGCCCTGCGGGCGGCGTCACCTTCAATTCAACCGGGCTGATCGCCGCGGGGACGACGCTGACGGCATGCATCCCGACCGACAAGCCGGCGGACAATCAGCGCGTCATTACGATCAGTGTTGCAGGTCACGTCATGACTGCAAGGAACAATGGTGGAGGCGACTGCCCATGAAATATGAGTCTGAGGCGCCCACGCGCGCCCATCGCGACATGCTGCGCGGTCGGCGTGCCGTGCAGGGCGTCAGCCTTATTGAAGTGCTGGTGTCGGTGGTTGTCCTGAGTATCGGACTGCTTGGCGTCGCCGCCATGCAATCCGTTGCCCTCCGTGGCGGGCAGAGTTCGCTGGAAACGAGCCAGGCCGTCATGCAGACGAACGCGATTCTCGACGCCATGCGTGCCAATCGTTTCAATGCCGGCAACTACAACACCGGCGGCATGGTCTGCGCACCCGGTCCTGCCGGAACCCTGGCGCAGAACGATCTGCGGAACTGGATCCAGGATCTGAAGCTCAACATCACCAGCAATGTGAATGACAACACCACGTGTGGACAGATCCAGAATTGTCCCCAAGCGTGCGTCATCACCGTCCAGTGGGACGATTCGCGTGCGGGTGGCGGACAGACTCGGACCATTGTCACGAGGACCACGATATGAGTCTGCGTAGCAGTGGTTCCGGGCTGACGCGAGAGCAGGTAGCAGGTTTCAGCTTGATCGAGTTGATGGTCGCGCTGGTACTGGGTCTGTTGGTAGCGGGCGCGGCGTTGGCGATCCTGCAATCCAACCAGGCGACCTACCGCTCGAACGAGGGTTTGAATCGCGTGCAGGAAAATGCCCGCATTGCGTTCGAGTTGATGTCGCGAGACATCCGCGCGGCAGGCGGCAGTGCGTGTTCGCGATTCTCAGCCGTGGAAGGCGTGGGTGCAGCGGCGACGAGCTTCAGAACCGCCCCCATCAATGGGACAGCTACTACCCTGCGCGTGTTCTCCGGGGATGACACGGCCTATCGCGTGACGGGTACCACCAATACGTCGGTTACGTTGGACGGCGACGACCTGGAGGATGCCACCGATGCATTCTCGGTGGGTGACGTGATCGTGTTGTGCAACAGCAACAAGACACATGTGATCACCGCAACAGGGGTCAGCACTGACACGGTGAGCTTTGCCGCATTGCCAGATTACCCCGTCAACGATCCCGTGCTGCTCCCTTCCGTGATACTGGCGCGATTTCGTGATGTGAACTGGTTCGTGCAGGCCAACGGCCGCGGCGGCAATTCACTTTACATGAGCCGCATGGGGGGCGCTCCCGAAGAGGTGATCGAAGGAGTGCAGAACATCGCATTCCAATACCTGCAGCGCGGCGCCGCCAACTATGCGAACGTCGCGGGAGACGATGTGGTGTCCGTGCGGGTGGCGCTGACGTTGCAAGGTGTGGCTGACGACGGTGCCCAGATTACCCGTCAGGTGTCCAATGTCGTCAGCTTGAGAGGACGCACGCTATGAGTCGCTTCAACTTCCGCCATCCTTCCATGCGGGCGCGGGCGGATCAGAAGGGCATCGCACTGGTCGTCGTGCTCATCCTGCTGGTGGTCACCGCCATCCTTGGGCTTGCCATCATGCGCAGTTCCGCCATGCAGGAACGCATGGCGGCCAACCTCCGTGATCGAAGCATTGCGTTTCAGGCAGCGGAGGGCGCGTTGCGCTTCGCTCAGGACCAGGTCCTCGGCGCTGGAAACTGGGATACCGACACCCCTGAACCAAGCGACGCTTGCGTCAATGGCATATGCCCGAGCGGGTCAGCGGCTGCGTGGACGCCTGTACCCGCGGCCAACTACGACAACATGCTCATTCCCGAGCCTCCCGAGTATTGGGTCGAGTACATCGGTACCGGACCAGGCCAGCCGGGAGGATGCGATTCCACCTCGGGCTCCACGCTGAATTGTGCAAACCCTTTGTATCGCGTGACAGCGCGTAGCCGCGCCGAAGGCCGTGCCGACGTGCTCGTGCAAGCCACCGTCATCAGCCGCATTCCGGATGAGCCATGAAAATCCAACACTCGCGCCAACCTGATCGCCAGAACGCTGCTCGTCGTCGGCAGTGGTGGAGTCTGCCCGTGGCGTTCCTCGCCACGTTGTTGGCGCTGCCGGCCAATGCAGGTATTGCCATTCCGGACCAGCCGCTCACCATCGGTGCACGCATTCCGCCGAACATCCTCTTTGTGCTGGACAACTCCGGCTCGATGCAGTCGGACTTCTTGCCGGACAACGCGCCTACGGGCTGGCGGCGCAGCAGCTATTTGCACAATAAGCTTTCGTACAATCCAGCCACGACCTACTTGCCGTGGGTCGACTCGACTGGCGCAACCATGACGGGTGGTCAGGATTTTGGGAGGGTCTACGCGGGTACAGAGCGTATCCCACCTTTCGATAACAGCACTCTCAATCTATTCACCAATATAGATGGCACTGGAGCGTTCATAAATGAAACGTTCTACGTGGCCAAGAATCTGGCCGGGGACCTGAATAACCAGACCAATTTCTGGCGTTACCAGATCCACTCGGACGGGGTTATCATCCGGAGCGACTACGGTCCACGTGTTGGCGGATCATTCCCTTATAACAGGGGTCTGGACGGTCGCGGATGTTCCACAGGCACCGGCAACGATTTTCGAAACTGTCAGCGAGTATCGCCTACTGCACGTTCGGAAGCGGATGAGCGGCTTAACTATGCGACTTGGTATTCCTACCACAGGACCCGCTACAAGATCGCCAAAGCAGCGTCGGGTCGTGCTTTCTCCGAAATTGGTTCGGAGTATCGCGTAGGCTACCGGAATATTTGGAACGACATGCCAATTAGTGGCACATCGGGCGGCATCAATTGGTCTAGCCATCCGATCACGCGTGCTAAGCCAATCCCCGTAACTCGCAACAAGGGTTTGTTCGAGGATCCCAGTGGCCCCACTGGTGCCAACAACAACAAGACGGCGTGGTATCAGCGTCTCTACGCGGAGACGGGTGGTGGCTCGACACCGTTGCGCGAGGCTCTGTACCAGGCAGGACAGTACTTCGCAACGGATAGGACCAGTACCGGTCCGTGGGGCGAGGACCAGTTCGCCTGCCGCCAGAACTTCACCATCCTGACGACCGATGGCTATCGTAATGATGGTGCTTGGACCTCAGTTGCTGAAGAAGACAATGCGGCTGGCGCGGCGATCCCCAATCCCAGCGGAGCGCCGTATACGTATACGCCATCACTACCGTACTCAAGCCCGCACTCCAACACGCTGGCCGACATCGCCATGCGGTACTGGAAGAACGACCTGCGCCCGGATCTGGATAATGTGGTGCCGAGTTCGACGGCCAATCCTGCTTTCTGGCAGCACATGGTGACTTTCTCGGTATCGCTGGGCGCCGCAGGTACACTGGATCCGGAGACGGACCTGCCAGCAATCACTGCAGGCACTAAGACGTGGCCATTTCCAACCAACAACCAGTCTCCCAGTATCGACGACTTGTGGCACGCAGCCGTCAACGGTCGCGGCACGTTCGTATTGGCCAACAATGCCGACGATTTCGCCCGGGCTCTGCGTAGCGCATTGAGTGAGATCCGTGGGCGTGCAAGCTCGTTCTCCAATGTCGCCAGCAATACGGTGTCGCTGGACACGGGCGCCCAGGTCTTCAATGCGAGCTACGTTCCCGGAAGTTGGACGGGTGAAGTGACGGCACGCTCGGTCACCACTTCGGGCGTGGCCAATACCATCAGTTGGGCGGGATCACTACCGGCATGGAATAGCCGCAAGGTCTTCACGTCTACGGGTACGAGCGGCACAGCCTTTCCGTCCGGGACGCAACTTCCTTTGCTGGCTCGCACGGGCAGCACATTGAACTATCCGGTTACCGCGACGGACAACGCCAACTACATCAAGGGCGAGGAGCGGCTTGAGGAGCATACCGGCGGGGGCGTACTGCGCAACCGAATCGCCAGCAAGATCGGCGACATCATCGGCTCATCGCCTGCGTACGTGAAGGAAACCAACACGCTTTACGTAGGTGCCAACGACGGTATGTTGCATGCGTTCGATGCGTCGACAGGGGTGGAATTGTTTTCCTACATCCCCAGCATCATCAACATCAACCATCTGTCGACACTGAGCAGGGGCGACTACGCACACAAGTTCTTCGTCGACGGCCCGGTGGTCGTCAGCAACCGGGCACTCACATCCAACCGCAACGTTCTCGTGGGTACGCTGGGCAAGGGTGGCAAAGGCCTGTACGCGCTGGATGTCACTGCGCCGGCAGCCGCGACCGCGACGTCGGTGTACAAGTGGGAGCGCGCGTCAGGTGCCAACATGGGATTGATCCTCGGCAAGCCGTTCTTTGCCCAGGTGCAGACGGGCGCAGCCGCCCTGGTGACGGGTAATGGCATCAACAGTACGAATGAGCGTGCGGTCCTGATGGTGTTGAACGCGGACACGGGGGCTGTCATTCGCGAGATCGACACGGGCGTCGGATCCACTGCACTACCCAATGGCCTGTCGGCTCCCACCGGTGTCTATGGCCCGGATGGCAGGACGCTGGCCTATGTCTACGCGGGCGACATGCTGGGTAATGTGTGGAAGTTCGACTTGACGAGCACCTCGCCGGGTGCGTGGAGTGTGACCCGCCTCTTCACGGCGCAGGATGCCGGTGGCAAGGCCCAGCCCATTAGCGGTGCGGTTGCGCTAGGCGTACATCCCGTTACCAAAAAGCGCTGGGTGTTCTTCGGTACGGGGCGGTATCTGACCGCCGAGGACGCACAGTCGACCAACGTCGATGTCCAGACAATGTACGGCTTTGTTGATGAGGGTACAGCGCACGCGCGCTCCGATCTTACACAGCGTGGAATACAGGTTACCGAGGGCAATGTGCGTGCATTCGAATCCAAGTCCGCACTTCCGGCCACGTCGAAGGGTTGGTACATCGATTTGCCCATAAGTGGTGAACGGATCATCCAGGATGCACAGCTGGCCGCTAGGTTCTTGGTCACTGCGAGTGTCATCCCGTCAGGTGATGCGTGTAACGCCGACGGAACCGGCTACATCAATGCGTTGGATGCCTTTACCGGGACAAGCGGTGGCATGTCCTACTTCGACCTGGACGGTGATGGCAGCACGGACAATGCCGGTGTAACGGGTGGGCTGCCGGTGGGCTCGGTGAATGTGGGTAACGGCATGCCGACACTACCCAATCTGTTGCGTGGCCTGCTGGTGGTGGGAGGTACGGGAGGCAGCGGATTGAGTTCGCCGCTGACTTCGCAGCCGCGGTGGGATCGCGCCTCGTGGCGCGAGATCCGGAGAGACTGACGAATGGAGATGCATCCTATGAACGTTTCCGCAAGCGCTGGCGCCCGTTCGGAAAGCGGGTTCTCGCTGATCGAATTGATGGTCGTTGTTGCCATCATCGGGATCATTGCGTCGATCGCGCTACCCAGCTACAACGAGCATGTCCGCAAGAGCCGGCGTGCTGCCGGCACGGCGTGCCTGCTGCAGGCAGCGCAGCAGATGGAGCGCTTCTATACGACGCAGCTGGCCTACAATGCCGCCGGTTCGCCGGCCGCATTCGCCTGCGATGGCGATACGGCCGACTTCTACACCATCGCGCCTGAGGATGTCGATGCACGGACTTACACATTGAGTGCCACGCCGATCGGGAAGCAGGACGGCGATAGCTGCGGAATTCTGACAATCAACCAGGCGGGTGAGCGGTTGCCCGCGACGGCAGGTTGTTGGTGAGGCCCGCTCGCATGCAGTCATTCGTCGGCTGTTGCATATGGGCCTGATGCCCGAGCTGCCACAAACCAGGGTCCATAAAAAAGCCGCATCTCTCGATGCGGCTTTCTTTTTACTTGGCGCCCGAAGTTGGACTCGAACCAACGACCCCCTGATTAACAGTCAAGTGCTCTAACCGGCTGAGCTATTCGGGCGGGGCGCGTATTGTAGCCAGCCCGTCCGGCGGGGACAAGCCTCTGTACTTGTCGATCCGCCCAGGCGCGGTTGCGGGAGCTTTCGCGCGTCGCTTTTCAGGGTCAGCAGGGCGTTTTCATGTCGCCCCGCACGGTGCGGGCGCGGCCTGTGTTGTTCATGATGACGCTGCTGGCGACGCGGCCGTCGTGGCATATCCGGATGGTCAGGTTGGTGCCGTAGGCCATGCCGGTGGGTTGATAGCGGACATGACGTCGGCCCTGGGTGGACGTGATGCGGATGCTGGGGGCGTCGGGGACGGTCTCGTTCCTGTAGAGATCGTTGCCGTCGTCGGGCTGTCGATTCCCGTCCGGATCGCGGAAGGACAGCCAGTGGTCGCCCCAGTCGGTGCCGTGGCGGCAGGCGCCGGCGCCGTCGCTGGGGCAGACCACCACCGGTACGTTGTGGCTGATGGCGGTCATGCGGGCCGAGGCGAAGTGGGACACCAACAGGTTGGCCGTTGCGCTGGCCTGCTGTCGTGCGCGGAACTCGCGCATGGATGGCAGACCAATGGCGACCATGAGCGCCAGGACGGCGAGCGTCACCGACATCTCGACCAGCGTGAAGCCGGATGTGCGCCTGCACGCACCGGCATGACCTCCCTTGTGGGGAGGTGAAGGCTTCCTTGCCATCGACCACTCCTTGGATGCTTGAGCCATGACAGGTTCATGTCGGTGGCCGCTGTCCGCCATCAGGTCGATTCCTGTCCGCGTGTAGGAATTCCCCGCGGCGTCCGTCACATCCGCGTCGCTATACTCCCCGGTTGATCTCTGGGCTTGCGCCATGACCGACCGCTTCCAACTCGTGTCCCCCTATTCGCCGGCCGGCGACCAGCCGCGCGCCATCGAGAAGCTCGTCGAGAATTTCGAGGCCGGGCTGGCGAAGCAGACGCTGCTGGGCGTGACGGGGTCGGGCAAGACCTACACCATCGCCAACGTGGTGCAGCAGGTGCAGAAGCCGACGCTGGTGATGGCGCCCAACAAGACGCTGGCCGCGCAGCTGTACGGCGAATTCAAGGCGTTCTTCCCACACAACGCGGTCGAGTACTTCGTCAGCTATTACGACTATTACCAGCCCGAGGCCTACGTTCCGTCGAGCGATACCTTCATCGAGAAGGACAGCTCGATCAACGAGCACATCGAGCAGATGCGGCTGGCAGCGACCAAGACCCTGCTGTCGCGCCCGGATGCGCTGGTAGTGGCTACGGTCTCTGCGATCTACGGCCTGGGTGCGCCGGAGGACTACCTGTCGCTGCGGCTGATCCTGTCGCTGGGCGAACGCATCGACCAGCGCGAACTGATCCGCCACTTGACCCAGCTGCAGTACACCCGCAATGAGTACGAACTGCAGCGCGGCACGTTCCGCGTGCGCGGCGAGATCATCGACGTGCATCCGGCGGAAAGCGATGCCGAGGCGGTGCGCATCGAGCTGTTCGACGGCGAAGTCGAAGGCCTGAGCCTGTTCGATCCGTTGACCGGCGAGTCGCTGCGCAAGCTGCAGCGGTACACCGTGTACCCGAAGACCCACTACGCGACCACCCGGGAGCGCGTGCTGGCCGCCATCGACACCATCAAGGTCGAGCTGAAGGACCGGCTGGAGCAGCTCTACTCCCAGAACAAACTGGTCGAAGCGCAGCGGCTGGCCCAGCGGACCCAGTTCGACGTGGAGATGATGGCGGAAGTCGGCTTCTGTTCCGGGATCGAGAACTACTCGCGCCACCTGACCGGCAAGGCGCCGGGCGAGCCGCCGCCCACGTTGTTCGACTACCTGCCGGCGGATGCGCTGCTGGTGATCGACGAATCGCACGTGACCATTCCGCAGATCGGCGCCATGTACAAGGGCGACCGCTCGCGCAAGGAGACGCTGGTCGAGTTCGGTTTCCGCCTGCCGTCGGCGCTGGACAATCGGCCGCTGCGGTTCGAGGAGTGGGAAGCGCGCTCGCCCCGCAGCATCTATGTGTCGGCCACGCCGGGACCGTACGAACTGCGCGAGTCCAATGGCGAGATCGTGGAACTGGTCGTCCGGCCCACCGGCCTGATTGATCCGGAAGTGGAAATCCGTCCGGTCGGCACCCAGGTGGATGACCTGCTGTCGCAGATCAACGAGCGCGTATCCTGGGGCGATCGCGTGCTGGTCACCACCCTGACCAAGCGCATGGCCGAGAACCTGACCGAATACCTCGGCGAACACGGCATCAAGGTGCGCTACCTGCACTCCGACGTCGACACCGTGGAGCGCGTGGAGATCATCCGCGACCTGCGATTGGGCAAGTTCGACGTGCTGGTGGGCATCAACCTGCTGCGCGAGGGCCTGGACATGCCGGAGGTGTCGCTGGTGGCGATCCTCGATGCGGACAAGGAAGGTTTCCTGCGGTCCACCGGCTCGCTGATCCAGACCATCGGCCGCGCGGCCCGCAACCTGCGTGGCAAGGCCATCCTCTATGCGGACAAGATGACCAGATCCATGCAGGCCGCGATCGACGAAACCGGGCGGCGCCGCGAGAAGCAGGTGGAATACAACCTGGAGCACGGCATCACGCCGAAGTCGGTGGCCCGCCCCATCGTGGACATCCTGGAGGGCGCGCGCAGCGAGGCGGCCAACGAGGGCAAGGGCGGGCGCGGCAAGTCGCGCCGCGTGGCCGAGGAGCCGGCCGAGTACGGGGTGATGGATCCGGCCAAGGCGGTGGCCCGGATCAAGGCGCTGGAACAGCAGATGTACCAGCACGCGCGCGACCTGGAGTTCGAGGACGCCGCGCGCCTGCGCGACCAGATCCAGCGGCTTAAGGAGGCCAGCCTGGGCGGCTGACGGCGCCGCGGCACGTCCTGGTTGTCGGCGACCCCGCTTCCGGGCTAGAATTCGCGCCCCTGCAAAGGGCAGACCGGGCGGTTAGCTCAGCGGTAGAGCACTACCTTGACATGGTAGGGGTCACAGGTTCGAACCCTGTACCGCCCACCACGCTTCCACAGCGTGGATTCCGGACGTCCGGGGCCAGTCCGATGCGCCATCTTCATCACGAGGTGGCCCGCGGAAACGCCGGCCGAGCGTGCGACATGAGCACTACCCAGGCCTGAATCCGGTACTGCCCGAGGCACTGCATCCCGTAGGCGCCCTCGTGGCGCTTTTTTGTTGGCCGCTTGGCGGCCACGGAATTGGCAAGACGGGATTCGGGATTCGCAGGGGCGACAGTATCCGCACTGCGAATACCGGTCCCAGGCCGCGAGCCGGCGCTTTTGCGACTCCCGAATCCCCATCACGAATCACGGCCCCCCAATGATCACCATCACCCTCCCCGACGGCAGCCGCCGCGAGTTCGAACATCCCGTCTCCGTCATGGAGGTGGCGCAGTCCATCGGTGCCGGCCTGGCCAAGGCCACCGTCGCCGGCGCGGTCGATGGTGTGCTGGTCGACGCCAGCGACGTCATCGACCATGACGCGTCGCTGCGCATCATCACGCCCAAGGACGAGGAGGGCGTGGAGATCATCCGCCACTCCTGCGCGCACCTGGTCGGCCATGCGGTGAAACAGCTGTATCCGGACGTGAAGATGGTCATCGGCCCGGTGATCGCCGAGGGGTTCTACTACGACATCTACAGCGAGCGTCCGTTCACCCCGGACGACCTGGCGGCCGTCGAGCAGCGCATGCAGGAACTGATCGCGCAGGACTACGACGTCATCAAGAAGATGACGCCGCGCGCCGAGGTGGTGGAGGTGTTCAAGGCCCGCGGCGAGGACTACAAGCTGCGCCTGATCGACGACATGGGCGCCGACGTCACCGCGATGGGCCTGTACTACCACCAGGAATACGTTGACATGTGCCGCGGACCGCACGTGCCGAATACGCGTTTCCTGAAGGCGTTCAAGCTGACGCGTATCTCCGGCGCCTACTGGCGCGGCGATGCCAAGAACGAGCAGTTGCAGCGCATCTACGGCACGGCCTGGGCGGACAAGAAGCAGCTGGAGGCCTACATCCAGCGCATCGAGGAAGCCGAGAAGCGCGACCACCGCAAGATCGGCAAGCAGCAGGAGCTGTTCCACCTGCAGGAAGAGGCGCCGGGCCTGGTGTTCTGGCATCCCAAGGGCTGGGCGATCTGGCAGGTGGTCGAGCAGTACATGCGCAAGGTCTACCGCGACAGCGGCTACCAGGAAGTGCGTTGCCCGCAGATCCTCGACGTAGCCCTGTGGAAGAAGTCCGGCCACTGGGACAACTACAAGGAAAACATGTTCTTCAGCGAGTCGGAGAACCGCACCTATGCGGTCAAGCCGATGAACTGCCCGGGCCACGTGCAGGTGTTCAACCAGGGCCTGCACAGCTACCGCGACCTGCCGATCCGCTACGGCGAGTTCGGCGCCTGCCATCGCAACGAGCCCTCCGGCGCGCTGCACGGGATCCTGCGCGTGCGCGGCTTCACTCAGGACGACGGCCACATCTTTTGCACGGAAGACCAGATCGAGGCCGAGGTGACCGCGTTCCATCAGCAGGCGCTGAAGGTCTATGCCGACTTCGGTTTCGAGGACATCCAGATCAAGATCGCCCTGCGCCCGGAATCGCGGCTGGGCGACGACGCCACCTGGGACAAGGCCGAGGCCGCCCTGCGCGCCGCCCTGCGCAGCTGCGGGGTGGAGTGGCAGGAGCTGCCGGGCGAGGGCGCCTTCTACGGCCCCAAGATCGAGTACCACCTGAAGGACGCGATCGGCCGGACCTGGCAGCTGGGCACGATGCAGGTCGACTTCATGATGCCGGGCCGCCTCGGCGCCGAGTACGTGGACGAGAGCAGCCAGCGGCAACATCCGGTCATGCTGCACCGGGCCATCGTGGGCTCGATGGAGCGCTTCATCGGCATCCTGATCGAGCACCATGCTGGTGCATTTCCTTCCTGGCTGGCCCCGCAGCAGGCCGTGGTGATGAATATCACCGACGCCCAGGCCGATTATGTGGCCGAAGTCAGGAAAACCCTTTCAAATCAAGGCTTCCGGGTCGCGGCCGATTTGCGGAACGAGAAGATCGGCTATAAGATTCGCGAGCACACGCTGCAGCGGGTGCCGTACCTGCTGGTGGTCGGAGACCGCGAGAAGGACAATGGCGCCATCGCCGTGCGTACGCGTTCCGGGGAAGACCTGGGCAGCATGTCCGTTGCCGCCTTCGCCGAGCGTTTGCGTAACGAGCGCGCTGCACACTAAGTTCCGGCCCTTGGTGGGCCGGTACACCCCTCCCTGGAGACTGCAACATCAGCACCCCTGACAACAAGCAAAACCGCAAGAACCACGAGATCCGCGTGCCGCGGGTGCGCGTGATCGGTTCCGATGGCGAGATGATCGGCGTGCTCTCGCGCGACGAGGCGTTGGCGAAAGCCGAAGAAGAGGGCCTGGACCTGGTCGAGATCCAGCCCAACGCCGAGCCGCCCGTCTGCAAGATCATGGACTTCGGCAAGTTCAAGTTCGAGATGCAGAAAAAGGCCAACGAGGCCAAGAAGAAGACCAAGCAGGTCGAGATCAAGGAACTGAAGTTCCGTCCCGTCACCGACGAGGGCGACTACCAGATCAAGATGCGCAACATCCGCCGCTTCCTGGAAGAAGGCGACAAGGTCAAGGTCAACATCCGCTTCCGTGGCCGCGAAATGAGCCACCAGGAACTGGGCCGCGAGATGGCCGCGCGCATCGAGGCCGAGTTGGGCGACGAGATCGTCATCGAGTCGCGCCCGCGCCTGGAAGGTCGCCAGATGGTCATGATGATCGCCCCTAAAAAGAAGTGATGTCAGCGGCCAAGCCGCTGATACCTGCCGTTCCCCTCGCCCCGCAAGCGGGGAGGGGGCAAAGGGTGAGGGGAGGCGCCGCAAGGCGCCTTTCTCGCTTTCAGCCCTCCGCTACTGGGCTAAGTAGCCGGATTTGCAAGAAAAAACAGCAGCGGGCATAATACGCGGCCCGGTACGCCGGGAGGCTGCTCGCAGCCGATGGACCCGTCTATGGTTCCGCTCCGGAATCAATGACTTACAAGCCGATATGGGCATGGATGGAAAGAGTGGCCTTCAGGTCTTCGCGGCGACGCCGCAAAGCACCGGAAGGGCGCCGCCCGGATCAGTGACATAAACCCGTCAAGGACATAGCAATGCCCAAGATCAAGACCCACCGGGCGGCGGCGAAGCGTTTTCGCAAGACCGCATCCGGCAAGTTCAAGGCTGGCCACGCCAACCGTAGCCACATCCTCACCAAGAAAGCGACCAAGCGTAAGCGCGGCCTGCGTGCGACGAATATCATTCGCGCCGAGGACAGCGGCCGTTTGAACCGCATGCTTCCCTACCTCTGAGGACTGAGACATGGCACGAGTTAAGCGTGGCGTGACGGCGCGTCGCCGTCACAAGAAGGTCCTCCACCTGGCCAAGGGCTACTACAACGCCCGTCGCAAGGTGTTCCGCGTCGCCAAGCAGGCGGTCATCAAGGCGGGTCAGTACGCCTACATCGGCCGCAAGCAGAAGAAGCGCAATTTCCGTTCGCTGTGGATCACCCGCATCAATGCGGCGGCCCGCATCAACGGCCTGAGCTACAGCCGTTTCATGAACGGCCTGCTGAAGGCTGGCATCACTCTGGACCGCAAGGTGCTGGCGGACATCGCCGTGCACGACGCGACCGGTTTTGCGGCCCTGGCTGAAAAGGCGAAGGGCGCACTCGCGGCGTAAGCCGCGTCTCCACCGTAAAGCACGCCGGCAATCCATCGCCGGCAACACGTGGGGAAGGGCGCGAGTCCTTCCCCATTGTTTTTTGTGGGTTGCCGTCATTCCGGCGAAAGCCGGAATCCATCTTGATCTTCGCGCGAAAGGCCGCCAAACGCGAAGCAGATGCAACGGCAGAATGGATCCCGGCTTTCGCCGGGATGACGACACGAGGCCCGATCAAGAAATGAGCGATATCGAATCCCTGTCCACCCAGGCGCTGGCCGACATCGCCGCCGCGCAGTCGCCCGAGGTGGTGGAGCAATTGCGCGTCGCCCTGCTCGGCAAGAGCGGCAGCGTGACCTCGCAGCTGAAGCAACTGGGCGCACTGCCGGCCGACCAGCGCAAGGCCGCCGGCGAAGCCATCAATCGCGCACGCGACGCGATCGGCGACGCACTGTCGGCGCGCAAGTCCGTGCTGGAAGACGCGGCGCTCGACGCGCGCCTGGCCGGCGAAACCATCGACGTCACCCTGCCCGGTCGCAGCGGCGCGCGCGGTGGCCTGCATCCGATCAGTCGCACACTGGAGCGCATCGCCGAGATCTTCGGGCGGCTAGGCTACGAACTGGCCGACGGTCCCGAAATCGAGGACGACCGCCACAACTTCGAGGCGCTGAACTTTCCGCCGCACCACCCGGCGCGCGCCATGCACGACACGTTCTACTTCGGCGACGGCCGCCTGCTGCGCACGCACACCTCCGGCGTGCAGGTACGCTACATGGACACCCACCAGCCGCCATTGCGCATGATCGCCGCCGGCAAGGTGTACCGCAGCGACAGCGACCAGACGCATTCGCCGATGTTCCACCAGGTCGAAGGCCTGCTGGTGGACGAGCATTCGACCTTCGCCGACCTCAAGGGCACGCTGGCCGAGTTCGTGCGCGCGTTCTTCGAGCGCGATTTCGAGATGCGTTTCCGCCCCAGCTACTTCCCGTTCGTCGAGCCGGGTGCCGAAGTCGACATCGCCTGGCAGCAGCCCGACGGTAGTACCCGCTGGCTGGAAGTGCTGGGTTGCGGCATGGTCCATCCGAACGTGCTGCGCAACTGCGGCATCGACCCTGAGCGCTACACCGGCTTCGCCTTCGGCCTGGGCGTGGAGCGCTTCGCGATGCTCCGCTACGGCGTCAACGACCTGCGCGCGTTCTTCGAGAACGATGTGCGGTTCCTCAGGCAGTTTGCTTGAGCAACGGGATTCGGGATTCGGGATTCGTGATTGGTAGGCGCCAGTCTTCTCCCCGGCCCAAGCCCGCGCTCTTGCGAATCCCCTCATCCCGAATCCCGAATCACGGAATTTCAGAATGAAATTCAGCGAAAACTGGCTACGCAGCCACGTCCCCACCCAGGCCACCCGCGACGAGCTGTCCGCGACGCTCACCGCGATCGGCCTGGAGGTCGAAGAGGTCACCGCGCTGGGCGATGGCCTGGCCAACGTGGTGGTGGCGCGCATCGTCGAATGCGCCAGGCATCCCGAAGCCGATCGCCTGCAGGTTTGCCAGGTGGATGCGGGGCGGGGTGAGCTGCTGCAGATCGTCTGCGGCGCGCCCAATGCGCGTCCCGGTCTGATCGCGCCGCTCGCGATGGTGGGTGCCAACGTCGGCGGCATCGCCATCAAGGCGGCCAAGCTGCGTGGCGTGGAGTCCAACGGCATGCTGTGCTCGGCCAAGGAACTGGGCGTCGATGCCGATGCCTCCGGCCTGCTGGAACTGCCGGCCAATGCGCCGGTCGGCACTCCGGTCGCCGACTATCTGCAACTGCCTGACGCCAGCATCGAGATCAAGCTGACGCCGAACCGCGCCGACTGCTTCAGCGTGCGCGGCATCGCCTACGATGTGGCCGCTTCGCTGGGCAGCGAAGTGAAGCCGTTCGACGCCGCGCCCGTGCCGGCACAGAGCGCGGTCGCGCTGGCCGTGGAACTGGAGGCCGGTGCACGCGTGCCGCGCTTCGTCGGCCGGGTGATCGAAGGTGTCGACGCCACCGCACCCTCGCCGGTGTGGATGGCCGAACGCCTGCGCCGCAGTGGTGTGCGCCCGATCAGTTTCCTGGTCGACGTGACCCAGTACGTGATGCTGGAGCTCGGCCAGCCGATGCATGCCTTCGACAAGGACTCGCTGGAGGGCGGCATCGCGGTGCGTCCCGCGCACGCCGACGAGACGCTCGCGCTGCTCGATGGCCGCACGGTGACGCTGGACGACGATTTCCTGGTCGTGTCGGATGACCGCGGCGGTCGCGCCGCGCGCGCCGTGGCACTGGGCGGCATCATGGGCGGGCTGGATACGCGCGTCACCGACGCCACGCGTAACGTTTTTCTGGAAGCCGCGCACTGGATTCCTTCCGCCATCATCGGGCGCAGCCGCAAGCTGGGCCTGCACACCGATGCCGGCCATCGCTTCGAGCGTGGCGTCGATCCGGAGCTGCCGCGCATTGCGGTGGAGTACGCCACCCGCCTGATCGTCGAGATCGCCGGCGGCGTGCCCGGCCCGACCACCGAGGCGGTGCTGCCCGAGCATCTGCCCAGGCCGACCGCCATCCTGCTGCGTCGCGCCCGCGTGGCGCGCGTGCTGGGTGTGGAGATTCCCGACGCCGAGATCGAACGCATCCTGCGCGCGCTGGGCCTGCAGGCCGCCGCGGTCGCCGAGGGCTGGAGCGTAGTCGCGCCGAGCCGGCGGTTCGATATCGCCATCGAGGAAGACCTGATCGAGGAACTGGCGCGCATCCACGGTTACGACCGTGTGCCCACCACCTTGCCGGGTGGCGCCACCCGCATCGCATCGCCGAGCGAGACCCGCGTCGAACCCGGTGAGGTGCGCCGCCAACTGGCGGCGCGCGACTACTTCGAGACGGTGAACTTCGCCTTCGTCGATGCGAAGTGGCTTGCGCTCTGGGGAGCGGCAGAGGGCGCGGTGCCGTTGGCGAATCCGCTGAGCGCCGAGTTGGCGATCATGCGCACCGGCCTGCTGCCCGGCGTGGTGGCGGCGCTGCAGCGCAATGCCGCACGCCAGGCCGGCCGCGTGCGCCTGTTCGAGATCGGCAATGTCTTCCAAGCGCCGGCGCAGGCCGGCGAAGCGCCCGTCGAGTCGTTGCGGCTGGCCGCCGCGATCACCGGCGACGCGGTCGCCGAGCAGTGGGGCGTGCCGTCGCGCAAGGCCGATTTCCACGACCTCAAGGGCGACCTCGAAAGCGTCGCGGCCCTGGCCGGCGCTGTTCTCGAGTTCCGCCCCTCGCGCGCCGCCCATGCCCACCCGGGGCGTTCGGCCGACGTCTACCGCGATGGCACGTGCATCGGCTGGATCGGGCAGCTGCATCCACGCCTGCAACGCGCGCTGGACCTGGACGCCGACGTGTTCGCCTTCGAACTGGAACTGGTGCCGCTGAGTGCCCGCGCACTGCCGCGCGCGACGGAGTTGTCCCGTTACCCGTCCGTCCGCCGGGACCTCGCGTTCGTCGTGGCCGAAGAGGTCTCCTGGGCGGCCCTCGCCGCGACCGCCAGGGACGCCGCGGGCCCGCTGCTGCGTGATGTCCAGCTGTTCGACCGCTATGTCGGACAGGGGGTCGAATCCGGTCAAAAGAGTCTCGCTATGGGCTTGATTTTGCAGGACAACTCACGCACTCTCACCGAGGTCGAGGTAGCGCAGGTCGTGGCTGCCGTCGTGGCCGCGATCGAGGCAGCGCACGGCGCAAAGATCCGCGGATGATCGGTATGAAGACAGTGGCACGGCCGGTGACGGCCGCAATGGGGATGCAGTAATCCATGGCATTGACGAAGGCGGAGATGGCCGAACGTCTGTTCGACGAGGTCGGCCTGAACAAGCGCGAGGCGAAGGAATTCGTCGACGCCTACTTCGACGTGCTGCGCGAGGCCCTGGAGCAGGGCCGGCAGGTGAAGTTGTCCGGGTTCGGCAATTTCGACCTGCGGCGCAAGAACCAGCGCCCCGGCCGCAATCCGAAGACCGGTGAGGAAATCCCGATCTCGGCACGGACGGTGGTGACCTTCCGGCCGGGTCAGAAACTCAAGGAGCGGGTGGAAACGTATGCTGGATCCGGGCAGTAACCGCGAGCTTCCGCCGATTCCGGCCAAGCGCTACTTCACCATCGGTGAGGTGAGCGAGCTGTGCGACGTGAAGCCGCACGTGCTGCGGTACTGGGAAACCGAATTCCCCAGCCTGGAACCGGCCAAGCGCCGCGGCAACCGCCGCTACTACCAGCGGCATGACGTGCTGATGGTGCGGCAGATCCGTGGTCTGCTGTACGAACAGGGCTACACCATCGGTGGTGCCCGCCTGCGTCTGGAAGGCGAGGGCGCCAAGCAGGAATCGGCGATGAGCGCGCAGATCGTGCGTCAGGTGCGGATGGAGCTGGAGGAAATCCTCCAGTTGCTCCGCCGTTGATATCCCACGGCGCTCCTGCTGGGAGTCGCCGAGGAATTCCGGCTATAATGCGCGGCCCGTCGCAAGGCGGGCCGAACCGCGAGATTCGGGGCGTAGCGCAGCCTGGTAGCGCATCTGCCTGGGGGGCAGAGGGTCGTCGGTTCAAATCCGGCCGTCCCGACCAATCGCGGTTCGACATCAAGCCTGCGCCGATGCGTGGGCTTTTTTGTGCCCGTCGTACGCCAATGGCGACGATCCCTCATCTCCGGCGGCACGCACAGGAAACCCGATGAACCCGATCACCGATGCGCTGGTCCGCGAGCTGCAACTGGCGCCGCATCCGGAGGGCGGGTTCTTCCGCCGCGTCTACGAGTCGGCCAAGCGCACCGAGGTCAACGGGATCGAGCGGCCCGCGCTCACCGCGATCAAGTTCCTGTTGCCGGAAGGCGTGGTGACGCGCTGGCATCGCGTCGACGCGACCGAGGTCTGGGACTGGCACGACGGCAGCCCGCTGGAGCTGTCGATGTTCGATCCGGAGCAGCGCACGCTCACGCGGGTGCAGCTGGACACCTCCGCACGCGGCGGACAATCGAACCAGGTGGTGCCCGCCGGTGTCTGGCAGAGCGCGCGTTCGCTGGGCGGCTTCACGCTGGTCGACTGCTCGGTCTCGCCCGGCTTCAGCTGGCAGGGCTTCGAGCTGATGCAGAGCGGCAGCGATGTCGCGCGTACATTGCGCGAAGCGGGCGGCAAGGTCGCCTGAACCGATCGCCCCATGGCGGCGCGGCCATGCGCGCCGTAACGCCCGCGCACGCGCACACTTCCGCGATCCTTCCACACCGAGTGTCCGGGATGCGCCGTTCGTTCTTGGGGATGCTGTGGGCATCCCTGCTGATCCTTTCCGTGCCTGCGGATGCGCAGGACGTGTCCACGGCACCGGCGGTCGCCGAAGACGGTGTGATCGACATGGACGCCGTGGTGGTGGCCGGCGTGCAGCCCGGTCCCGGGCTGTGGAAAGTGCGTCATGGCGATCACCTGCTCTACATCCTGGGCACCCAGTCGCCGTTGCCGAAGAACATCCGCTGGCGATCGGACGAGGTCGATCAGGTGCTTGGGCTGGCCGACGAAGTGCTGGCCTCGCCCGGCATCACCGTGGACGCCGATGTGGGGTTCTTCCGCGGACTGACGCTGCTGCCCTCCGCGTTGAAGGCCTCGAAGAACCCGGATGGGCAGAAGCTGGTCGAGGTGCTGCCGGCCGACCTTTACCAGCGCTGGAGCGTGCTCAAGCAGCGTCACCTGGGACGCGATGGCGGCATCGAGAAGAAACGCCCGCTGATCGCGGCCTACCAACTCTATGTCGAGGCACTGTCGGACGCCGGCCTGCGCGAAGGTGGCGTGATCGATCCGGTGATCAACGCGGCCTTGAAGCAGCGCAAGATGAAGCGCACGACCACCCTGCTGAAGCTCACGCTGGACGATCCCCGCGCGGCGCTGGCGGATTTCCGCAAGGAAACCCTCAAGCCCGGCGACCTGGCCTGCTTCGGCAAGACACTGGACGTCATCGAGCGCGACCTGCCGCTGGTGGCGGCGCGCGCGAACGCCTGGGCCGTGGGCGACTGGTCGGCGCTGCGCTCGGGCGCCCGCCAGGACTGGCAGCAGACCTGCGCGTCGGCGTGGTTCGACACCGAGACCGCGCGCAAGCGGGGTATCGCCGATGTCGAAAACCGGATGCAGGCACGCTGGCTGGAGATCGCGGAGGGCGCGCTGAAGAAGAACCGGATCACCTTCGCCACGTTGCCCGTCTGGCAACTGGTCAAGTCCGATGGTTACCTCGCCGCGCTGCAAGCCAGGGGTTACGAGGTGGAAGCGCCGGAGTGATCCGGCGCACCGCCGCGGCGATCAGCCTGCGGCGGTCTTTGGCTGCAGCGCCGCCAACGCAGGCCAGCGTTTCAGCACGCCGGCACGAATGCCGGCCGCATCGATACCGGCTTCCGCCAGCAGGTCTTCGCGGCTGGCGTGGTGCTGAAACTCGTCCGGCAGGCCCAGGTGCAGCACCGGCATGACCAGACCTTCCTCGTTGAACAGTTCGGCCACGCCCGAGCCGGCGCCGCCCATCACCACGTTGTCCTCGATGGTGACGAAGCCCTGGTGCGTCTTCGCCAGTTCGAGCAGCAGGTCGCGGTCCAACGGCTTCACGAAGCGCATGTTCACCACGGTCAGGCCCAGCTCGCGGCCCACCTGTTCGGCGGCCGCGACGGTGGAGCCGAACGCGAGCAGCGCCACGCGGTTGCCGCGCACGCGCAGGTCCGCCTTGCCGATCGGCAGCGTGTCCAGCGTCGACTGCAACGCCACGCTGGGGCCGGTGCCGCGCGGATAACGCACGGCGGCCGGGCCGTTGAAGTGGTAACCGGTGCTCAGCATCTGCCGGCATTCGTTTTCGTCGGCCGGCGCCATCACCACCATGTGCGGCACGCAGCGCAGGTAGCTCAGGTCGAGGTTGCCGGCGTGGGTGGCGCCATCGGGGCCGACCACGCCACCGCGGTCGATGGCGAACAGCACATCGAGCTTCTGGATCGCCACGTCGTGCACCAGCTGGTCGTAACCGCGCTGCAGGAAGGTCGAGTAGATCGCCACCACGGGCTTGCTGCCTTCGCAGGCCATGCCCGCCGCCAGCGTTACCGCGTGCTGCTCGGCGATGGCGACGTCGAAGTAGCGTTCCGGATATTCCTTGCTGAAGCGCACCAGGCCTGAGCCTTCGCGCATCGCCGGGGTGATGCCCAGCAGCTTCGGCTCGGCGGCGGCCATGTCGCACAGCCAGTCGCTGAAGATGTCGGTGTAGGTGGGCTTCTTGGCGCCGCCCTTGCTGACCAGGCCCTTCTCCGGATCGAACGGGCCGACCGCGTGGTAACCGATCTGGTCGCCCTCGGCCAGCTCGTAGCCCTTGCCCTTGGTGGTCAGGATGTGGAGCAGCTGCGGACCTTTCAACGTCTTGAGCGTCTTCAGGGCGCCGACCAGCGCTTCCACATCGTGCCCGTCGATAGGGCCGGTGTAGTGGAAGCCCATCTGCTCGAACAGCGTGGACGGCACGAACATGCCTTTCCAGTGCTCTTCCCAGCGACGCATGAAGCGCGCCGGCGGCTTCTTCTTGTCGCCCAGCAGTTTCTTGCCGCCTTCGCGCAGCGCGTTGAGCGTGCGGCTGCTGCTCAGCCGGCCGAGCATCTTGGTCAGGCCGCCGACGTTCTCGGAGATCGACATCTGGTTGTCGTTGAGAATCACCAGCAGGTTCGGCTCGGGCTCCATGCCGCCGGCATGGTTCAGCGCCTCGAACGCCATGCCGGCGGTCATCGCGCCATCGCCGATCACCGCGACCACCTTGCGGTCGTCGCCCTGTTGCTGCAGCGCAATCGCCATGCCGAGCGCGGCGGAGATCGACGTGGACGAGTGACCGACGCCGAAGGTGTCGTACTCGCTCTCCTCGCGCTTCGGGAACGGTGCCACGCCGTCCTTCTGCTTCACCGTGTGGATGGTGTCGCCGCGGCCGGTCAGGATCTTGTGCGGGTAGGTCTGGTGGCCCACGTCCCATACCAGCCGGTCGCGCGGGGTATCGAACAGGTAGTGCAGCGCAACCGTCAGTTCGATCACGCCCAGGCCGGCGCCGAAATGCCCGCCGCTCCTGCCCACCGACTCGATCAGGTAGCCCCGCAGCTCCTCGGCGATGGCGGGCAGTTCGGCTTCGTCGAACTGGCGCAGGTCGGCCGGGAGATGGATGCGAGACAGGCGGGGATAGCGGTCGGGGGCGATCATTGGCGGCAGGCGTGTTCTAGGCCGTTATTGTCCCCCCCCGATGTGAAGCGGGGCAAGCAAGCGCGTGAAGCCGGCGTGGGGTGGGCCGGGGCGGTTCAGGAATGGCCTGAACCGACGTGGCCCTGCTCAGGCCGACAGCTTGGACTTCTTCGGGAGCTGGGCCTTCAGGAACGCCATCTGGTCGGCCAGGATGTTGCGGTTGGACAGGATCAGGTGCTCGATCCAGCTGGGCCGGTACGGGACGGCGAGCAGCGGCATGTGGGCCTGCTGCGGGGTGCGGTTGCTTTTGCGCGAATTGCAGTGGAAGCAGGCCGTCACCACGTTCTCCCAGATGTCCTTGCCGCCCTTGGACAGCGGCAGCACATGGTCGCGGGTCAGGTGCGGGCGCGAGTACTCATGCCCGCAGTACAGGCACAGGTGCGCGTCGCGGGCGAACAGTGCGGTGTTGGTGAGCGTTGGCGTGGGCGACAGCGCGTGCGCCCGGGCGTGGCCGCGCGAGGCCACGATGGGATGCAGTTCGATGAGGCTCTGTTCGCCGGTCAGCCGCGAGACGCCGCCGTGCACGTGCAGGCAGGGATCGCCGAGCGTCCAGGCGACCGCGCCACGCGCGTACAGACAGGTTGCATCCTGCCAGTTGATCCAGTCGAGCACGCGGCCATGCGCATCGAGCGACAGCAGTCGCAGGGCGGCGGGGTGGGGACGGGGAGACGACGGCGACGGGACCGGTGAAAGGCGGGAACCGGTCTGGACCAGGTGAAGCTGAGCTCTGTCTGCTTCCATGGAGAAGCAGGTTATACCCAAATGTTGACGAAATGTGTATCGCGCGTGGCTTTTCACCGGAGGAGCGCGCTGCCCGCACTCCTCAGGCGCCAGATTACGCCTCGCCGAAGCGCGCCTCGTCCATCGCCATCAGCGTGTCCGCGCCGGATTCGATGGCGGCGGCATGGGCCAGCGTGCGCGGCAGGATGCGAGCGAAGTAGAAGCGCGCGGTTTCGCGCTTGGCCCGTTTGAAGGACTCGCCATGCGACGAGGCATCGGCGGCGGCCACGCTGCGCGCCCACCAGTAGGCGAGCACCACATAGCCGGCGTAGAACAGGTAGTCCGTGCTGGCCGCGCCGATTTCCTCGGGGTTGGCCGCCGCGCGCTGCAGGATGTTCTTGGTCAGTCCGGCCCACTCGGCCGCCTTCTGCTGCAGCGGATCGACGAACTCGGTCATCGACGCATCGTCCTTGTGCTGCTGCACGAAGGCGTGCACGTCGGCCAGGAACAGCTTGAGCCCGGCGGCCTGCGTGGCGGCGGTCTTGCGACCCATCAGGTCGAGCGCCTGGATGCCGGTGGTGCCTTCGTACAGCGTGGTGATACGGGCATCGCGCGCGAGCTGTTCCATGCCGTGCTCGTGGATGTAGCCATGGCCGCCGAAGCACTGCAGCGCGTGGTACGTGTTCTCGATGCCCCATTCGGTCTGGCACGCCTTCGAGATGGGTGTGAGGAAGCTCACCAGCGTGTCGGCGCGCTCGCGTTCGGCAGGATCCTCGGCGTGGGTGGCCACATCGATCAGGCTGCCCGCATGCAGCGCCAGCAGGCGGCTGCCTTCGATCAGCGACTTCATCGTCAGCAGCATGCGGCGCACGTCGGGATGCACGATGATCGGGTCGGCCGGCTTGTCGGGGTACTTCGGGCCGCTGAGCGCGCGCGTCTGCAGGCGCTCGCGCGCGTAGCGCAACGCGTTCTGGTAGGCGCGCTCGCTCAGGCCCACACCCTGCAGACCCACGCCGAGGCGTGCGGTATTCATCATGGTGAACATCGCCTGCAGGCCCTTGTGCGGCTGCCCGACCAGATAGCCCTGCGCGCCGTCGAAGTTCATCACGCAGGTGACAGAGGCCTTGATGCCCATCTTGTGCTCGATCGAGCCGCAGGCCAGCGCGTTGCGCTCACCGACCGTGCCGTCGCGGGCGACCTTGAACTTCGGCGTGACGAACAGCGAGATGCCCTTCGCGCCGGGTGGCGCGTCGGGCAGCTTGGCCAGTACCAGATGCACGATGTTGTCGGTCAGGTCGTGCTCGCCGGCGGTGATGAAGATCTTGGTGCCGGTGATGGCGTAGCTGCCGTCGGCATTCGGTTCGGCCTTGGTCTTCAGCAGGCCGAGGTCGGTGCCGCAATGCGGTTCGGTCAGGCACATGGTGCCCGTCCAGCGGCCGTCGACCAGCGGCTTGAGGAAGACCTCCTGCTGCCAAGCCTCGCCATGGTGCTTGAGCGCTTCCACCGCGCCGTGCGACAGCAGCGGGAAGTTGCCCCAGGCCAGGTTGCTGGCGTTGACCAGTTCGTTGAGCGGCACGCCCATGGTGTGCGGCAGGCCCTGGCCGCCGAAGTCGGGCGACGAGGTCAGGCCGGTCCAGCCGCCTTCCACGAACTGCGCATACGCGGCCTTGAAGCCGGGCGGCGTGGTGACCTCGCCGGTCGCCTTGTCGAGCTGGCTGCCGATCTCGTCGCCCACGCTGTTGAGGGGCGCGAGCACGGTTTCGGTGAAGCGCGCTGCCTCATCGAGTACGGCGTCGAGGATGTCGCGGGTGGCCTCGGTGTAACCGAGGCGCTGGAACAAGGCTTCGACGCCCAGCACGTCGTAGAGCGCGAAGCGGAGATCGGTCAGGGGAGCTTTGTAGGACGCGGGCATGCGGGTTCTCGGAAACGCGGATGAGGGGAAGCGCTGCGCTCAGCGCAGCACGCCGTCCAGGCCGGGGACGGGGTTGAGGGTGTTGCGGGTATCGATGTCGAAGGTGCGCTGCTTGGCTTCTTCCGGGGTCGCCCCGGCGCTGCCCTTCAACGTGTACGGCAGGGTACGGCGACTGGCGAGCGCGTCCGCCACCGCGATGCGGCCGGCGCTGGTGGGCGAGAAGGCGACCGTGACCACGTCCGCCGACTCCGGGCCGACCGACAGGCCGGGCGAGGCGCGCAGCTTGCCGGCCTCCTGCTCGCCGACCTGCACGTCGACCTCCACGGTGTCGAAGCGCATCGGGATGCTGCTGTAGTTCTGCAGGCGCAGGTCTACCGCCCACTGGCCATCGGCCTTCACGGTCAGCTGCTGCACGCTCACCGCGGGATCGGAGACCCGCCGGACCATGCCATCGCCGCAACCGGCCAGCAGGGCCGTCGCCGCCAGAAGTGCCAGCAGGGAAGTACGTCGCATCATGCCGCTGCTCCATAGGGGATGCGGCAGGATACTACGGCGTATGGCAGCCGGAATGGTGCGTCGGGGGAGGAATCGTCACGCAGGAGGATGTTGCGATGCAGCGAATCCGATAGGCCGCGGTGAGCCTCGATCCCGCCAATCCGGCACTACCCTCGCCGACGCGGCGCCTGGAACGGGAATCTGGTTGACACCCCTCCGTGGCTTGGATATGACAGCGCTGTCAACTAAGTGGGGCCGGGCAGGTCTGCACGCGGTTGTCGGTGTCGCCGACTCGGACCGAGGGGTTGCAGAAGGTCTTTGTCGGCGCCGGAGCGCGCGTGGAGATGCACGCGCCCGGCATCCATCAGGTGTGCTACGCGAAGATGCGAGGTGCGCCGTCATCCAAGGGAGAAGTGAGTGAATCCGATCCGAGTGACCCTGCTGGGGGCCAGCCTGCTGGCCTGCCTGTCGTGTAGCGCCCAGAAGGAACCCGAACAGGCGTCCGCCGCTGCGGCCACGCGCGATGCCGCGGAACTGAAGGACTGGCCGGCGCTGAAGAGCAGCTTCGCGCGGGATCCTGCCGTCGAAGCGCGCGCCGCCGAGATCCTCGCCAGCATGACGCTGGAACAGAAAATCGGTCAGATGGTGCAGCCGGAGATCAAGTCGATCACGCCGGCCGAGGTGCGCACGTACTACATCGGTTCGGTGCTCAACGGTGGCGGTTCGTGGCCGGCG
The DNA here is from genome assembly GCF_001427635.1 of Pseudoxanthomonas sp. Root65. Taxonomy (NCBI): domain Bacteria; kingdom Pseudomonadati; phylum Pseudomonadota; class Gammaproteobacteria; order Lysobacterales; family Lysobacteraceae; genus Pseudoxanthomonas; species Pseudoxanthomonas sp. Root65. The sequence continues at coordinate 227,924 of NZ_LMHA01000001.1, read as the reverse complement.
ATGAACAAGCGCGCCAAGGTCGAAGACTGGGTGAAGCTGGCCGATGCCTACTACGACGCGTCGATGTCCACCGATGCGAAGATCCCGGTGCCGGTGATCTGGGGCACGGACGCCGTGCACGGGCACAGCAATGTGTACGGCGCGACGATCTTCCCGCACAACATCGGTCTGGGCGCCGCGCACGACGTCGAGCTGATCGAGCGCATCGCCGAAGCCACCGGGCAGTCCACCCGTGCCACCGGTGTGTCGTGGACGTTCGCGCCCACGGTCGCGGTGGCGCAGGATGCGCGCTGGGGCCGCACGTACGAAAGCTATTCCTCGCAGCCGGCGCTGATCCGCGAATACGCCGCCGCCTACGTCAAGGGCATGCAGGGCCTGCTGGACAAGGACGGCAACGTCGTCGCCACCGCCAAGCATTTCATCGGCGACGGCGCCACCGACGGCGGCAAGGACCAGGGCAATGCCACGGTCACCCAGTCCACGATGATCAACGTCCACGGCCAGGGCTACTACGGCGCGATCGAAGCCGGCGTGCAGACCGTCATGGCGTCCTTCAACAGCTGGAACGACGTGGCCGCCGGCAAGGACTACGGCAAGATGCACGGCACACGCGATCTGCTCACGGTCGCGCTGAAGGAGAAGATGGGCTTCGACGGCTTCGTCGTTTCCGACTGGAACGGCATCGGCCAGGTCACCGGCTGCAGCGACGACCGCTGTGCGCAGGCGATCAACGCCGGCATCGACATGGTGATGGTGCCGGACAAGTGGAAGTCCTTCATCACCAACACGATCGCCCAGGTGAAGTCCGGCGAGATTCCGCAGGCCCGCATCGACGACGCAGTCATGCGCATCCTGCGCGTCAAGCTGCGCGCCGGCCTGTGGGAACACAAGCCGTCGGCCAGCCAGCATGCCGGCAAGCCGGAGGCGTTGGTGCATCGCGACCTGGCGCGGCGCGCCGTGCGCGAATCGCTGGTGCTGCTGAAGAACGACGGTGGCGCACTGCCGTTGAAGAAAGGGCAGCGCGTGCTGCTGGTCGGCAAGAGCGCCGACAGCATTTCCAACCAGACCGGCGGCTGGTCGCTGACCTGGCAGGGTACCGACAACACCAACGCCGACTTCCCCAACGCCGACAGCATCGCCGCCGGCCTGCGCGAGCAGCTGGGTGAGGCGAACGTGCAGTTGCGCGACAGTGCCGAAGGCGTGGATCCGACCACGTATGACGTCATCGTGGCCGCGATCGGCGAAACGCCATATGCGGAAACCAATGGCGACATCGTGCCGTCCGACACCGTGGCGCACAGCCGTCGCCATCCGGAAGATCTGGCCACGCTGAAGGCGGCGGCCGCGACCGGCAAGCCGGTCGTCACCGTGTTCCTGTCCGGCCGCCCGCTCTACGCCAACGACCTGATCAACCTGTCCAGCAGCTTCGTTGCTGCCTGGTTGCCAGGCACGGAAGGCAAGGGCGTCACCGACGTGCTGGTGGCCGGTGCCGATGGCAAGCCGGCGCACGATTTCCGCGGCAAGCTGACGTTCCCGTGGCCGGCCGTGGCCTGTCCGAAGGCCGACAGCACGCCACAGTTCGCGCTGGACGTTGGCCTGCGTTACGGCGACAGCAGCAACGTCGGCAAGCTGCCGGAAGACAGCACGGCCAGCTGCGGTGATGCCACTGCGATGGGCGTGTTCAACCAGTCGGACATCGCGCCCTTCACCCTGCAGATGGCCGCTGGCAGTCAGGAGCAGGCGGTGGGCGCCGACATGAACGCCATGCACCGCTGGCCCCAGGCCAAGCCCGCGCTGCAGGTCACCACGGTGCAGGTCAACACGCAGCAGGACGCCAAGGAAGTGACCTGGCTGGCGCCGGCGCGCTTCTTCGCCCGCAACCCGTCGAAGAACAACTTCACCTCGATGGCGACCGCGCGCGGTGCCGTGCAGTTCGACGTGATCGTCAGGCAGGCGCCTACCCAGCCGGTGCAGTTCACCGTCGGCTGCGGGGCGAACTGCGGCGCCAGCCTGGACCTGACCGCGACGTTCTCCGGCGACGCTGTCGGCAGGAAGCAGACGGTCAAGGTGCCGCTGGCCTGCTTCGGCAAGCGGGGCGCCGACCTGAGTGGCGTGGATACGCCTTTCAGCATCACCGCCGACGCCCCGTTCGCCGCCGCCTTCACCAACATCCAGGTGGTGGCCGGCGCGGCCGACGCCGCCGATGCAGTGAAGTGCGCCCAGTAAGTTCGTTCGCACAGCGCCCCGTGGAATTCCCGCGGGGCACTGACGCAGTGCAAGTTGCAATCGCGCGGCGGCTCCGTAGGCTGGCCGTTCCGTCCGGATCCCATACCAGCAGGCATACCAATCCATGACCACCCAAACGACCCGATGGTCGCAGTTCGGCGTGCTGATCACCGTGTTCTTCTTCTGGGGTTTCGTTGCCGCCAGCAACGACATCCTGATCCCGGTGTTCAAGAAAGCCTTCAACCTGACGCAGGCGCAGAGCCAGTACGTCGCCGTCGCGTTCTACGTGGCGTACACCGTGGGCTCGCTGATCTACGTGGCGGTCTCCAAGATCATCGGTCTCGATCTGCTCAACAAGATCGGCTACAAGAACGGCATCTGCCTGGGTCTGGTGATCTCGGCGCTCGGCACGCTGCTGTTCTATCCGGCGGCCAACTCGGGCTCTTTCAGCCTCATGCTGTCGGGTCTGTTCATCGTCGGCTTGGGTTTCTCGCTGCAGCAGATCGCGGCCAACCCGCTGGCTATCGTCATCGGTGATCCCAAGACCGGCGCGCAGCGGCTGACGCTGGCGGGCGGCATCAACAACTTCGGCACCACCATCGGCCCGCTGCTGGTGAGCGTGGCGATCTTCGGCAGCGTGCTGTCGGGCGGCACCGAAGCCAGCATCGAAAGCGTCAAGACGCCCTACCTGGTGCTGGGCGTGGCCTTCATCCTGGTGGCGATCTTCCTGAAGTTCTCGTCGGTGCCCAATCACATTGATCTGGAGAAGCTGTCCGAGTCCGAAGCGCAGGACACGAGCAAGCTGATTCACAAGAAATCGGCGCTGGGCTATCCGCAGCTGGTGTTGGGCATGATCGCCATCTTCGTCTACGTGGGCGTGGAAGTGTCGACCATCAGCAACCTGCCGGCCTACCTGGAATCGCCGGAAGGCCTGGGCCTGGAGACCTCGCAGATCGCGCCGTTCGTGTCGCTGTACTGGGCCAGCCTGATGATCGGGCGCTGGGGCGGCGCGGCCGGTGCGTTCAACGTCGGTGCCGGCGCCAAGCGCTGGCTGACGCTGCTGCTGCCGTATGTGGCATTCGGCGTGTTCCTGGCCGTCAACGCGATCATGAAACACGAGGTGTCGCAGTTCTTCGGCTACGCCGCCGTCATCGTGCTGATGATCCTGGCGACGCTGGCGAGCAAGGGTAATCCTGCGCGCATGCTGCTGTATTTCGCCATCTGCGGCATCGCCGCGCTGCTGATCGGCATGTTCACCACCGGCTGGACCAGCGTGGTGGCGTTCATCAGCGTGGGTCTGTTCTGCAGCACGATGTGGCCTTGCATCTTCGCGCTGGCCATCACCGGCCTGGGCAACAAGACCAACCAGGGCAGCAGCCTGCTGATCATGATGATCATGGGCGGCGGCTTCGTCAGCCTGGCGCAGGGCGCACTGGCGGACCAGGTGGGCGTGCATTTCAGCTTCATCGTCGGCGTGGCGTGTTTCGCTTACCTGGCGTTCTATGCCATCGCCGCTACCCGCACGTTGCGCAAGCAGGGCATCGACCTGGACAAGCTCGCCGCCGGCAGCGGCCACTGAGTGCGGTGCGCGCCGGAGAGAGGCCGGCGCGCATCCTACAAGCCATCGGGCCACTCTCCGGCCCGGTGGCTTTTCTTTTGCCGGGCGGCAGGTGTAAAACTCGCCAGGGCACAGAGGCTCCTGGACGAGGGAGGCTGAGATGGCGACGTCGAAGCAGGGCGGAACAGGGCGTCGCTGGACGCTGCGCATGCTGCTCGGCCTGACCGTGCTGGGAGTCGGCACCTGGGCGGCGTTCCAGTTGAGTCCTTGGCCATCCGTCCTGCTGATCCGCTGGGCGTTCGACAAGGGCGCGACCGAGGCGTCGGACGCCTTGCGCAAGCATGTGCCTGCCGGGGTCACTGAGCGGCGTGGCCTGGTATACGACCGGGCGGAGCCGGATGCGTTGTTAGACGTCTACTTTCCCGCGCACGTGCAGGGTAGCGCCCAGCGGTTGACCACGGTGGTCTGGATACACGGCGGCGGCTTCGTTTCGGGGCGTCGTGGCGACATCGCCAATTACCTGCGCATCCTGGCTGCACGCGGCTTCGTGGTGGTTAATGTGGACTACGCCATCGCGCCGGGGGCGACTTGGCCCACGCCTGCGCGTCAGGTCAATTCCGCGCTCGGCTATCTGCAGGCGAACGCGGACGAACTGAACATCGACACCCGCCGCATTGTGCTGGCCGGCGATTCGGCAGGGGCACAGATCGCGGCAGAAGTGGCCAACGCCACCACCTCGCCGACGCACGCCGAACGCGTCGGGCTGGTACCTGCATTGCGCCCCGGCCAGCTTGTCGGCACGGTCCTGTTCTGTGGCCCCTACGATGCCGCTCTCGTGCAATGGGACAGCCCCTTTGCCGCTTTCATGCGTACCGTGCTGTGGTCGTACCTCGGCCGCAAGGACTTCCACGACGACCCTCGGCTGGATGCGTTTTCGGTCGCGCGCCATGTCACCCCTGCGTTTCCTCCTTCCTTCATCAGCGCAGGCAATGCTGATCCGCTTGAACCGCATTCGCGCGCGCTTGCCGCTGCGCTCGAGGCGAAGGGGGTGAGGGTGGATGCGCTGTTATTCCCGAAGGACTACATGCCTGCACTTCCGCACGAATACCAGTTCAACCTGGACACCGAGGCGGGGCGCCGGGCCATGGAGCGCAGCGTCGCTTTCCTGCAGGGACTGGCGCAGGACCCTGCTTCCGCAAAGTGAGCGGGGATCAGCTGGCCAATGCCAGCCCGGCGGGCGCCACCCCTGCGGTACGCCGGCGGTCGGCGTAGCGGCACAGCAACCCGGCACGCTGCCGGGCCCACTGCGTGGCCCAGCCGATCGCGCGCTCCTCGCAGCGCACCGCCATCTCGAACGGGGCGATGTCGCCCATGTCGACGCATACGCGCAGCATCAGGCCTGCGTTGACGGGGCGAATCTCGGCGATCAGCGTGTCGTCCACATACAGGTCGTGGCCGGCGTCCGTGCGGAGCCAGGTGAAGCGATCGGGGAGCACATGTGCGGACGTCTTCATGACGATGTTCACTCGGGAATTCCGGGCAAGGGAGGTGTGCAGCGACCTTGCGACAGGCTGCGTGGAAGCGACGTCAAGACCCGGGGCTGCGTCCCCTTGGCGGGCGCGGCATTCAGCGCCCGGTGGCCCGCGTCGCAGCGACGTGACGGATGGGACATGGCGAGCGGAACATGTGGCGCAAGACTGCGGTTCCGACCTGAGGTGCCCGACATGATCCGCCTGACGTCCTGCCTGCTGCTCTGCCTGGCCGCACCGGTCATCCATGCGCAGGACGCGCCGACGCGCGAGCACTTCGCTCCGCCCGGTCACGAGGCCGCCTACCACGACTGGCACTACACGCCGGTCGTGAAGGTGGGCGACATGGTGATCGTTTCCGGTATTCCGGCGGCCGGCCCGGGCACCTACGAGGAGAAAGTGAGGCGCATGTTCGAGGCGCTGGGCAAGCAGTTGGCGCAGGCGGGCGCCACCTATGCCGACGTGGTGGAACTGACCACCTTCCACACCGGGCCCACCGATCCGCAGGGCTTCCAGGCGGAATTCGCCCGCTTCGCGCCGATCCACCACGCGTTCTTCCCGACGCATTACCCCGCATGGAGCGCCGTGGGTACCAGTGCGCTGCTGGCGCCGGGGGCGGTGGTGGAAATGCGCGCGGTGGCGATGATCGGTTCCGGTCGCGCCCCGAAGGCGGACATACCGAAACCGGCACCACGAGCGGCGACCCCCTGAGTGTCCTGTAGCGTCAGTGGCCGGTATCGCGCTTGGCCAGCATCATTTCGATCAGATCCAGGATCTCGGCCAGCGGTATGCCGTAGGAGCCGGCATGACCGGCGTCGAAGGCCTGCTTCCATTGGTGGTAGCCGTCCAGGTAGGCTGGGTCGGGCATGCCCTGGCCGACCAGTTCCGCATCGCTGCGCTCCAGTACCTGGCCGATGATCGGAAGGTGGGCGAAGGTGGTGATGACGCCGTTGCGCAGGCCGGGATGGCGGATGTGCGCATTGGTCACGCTCACGTGCAGGATCTCGCCGCCGAGCGGATGTTGATCGATGCGGTTGATGGTCAGTACCGGCGTTTCGGCCGCATGGCGCCCGAGGCAGCGCCAGCGTTGGCCAATCGCGTAGGAAGTGGAGACGTGCGTCATGGGCAGCCTGCAGGGATGGATCCCGAAGGATAGGCAGCGGCAGGCGTGGTGTCCGCGAGAGCAGTCCTGTGAAACGCGACTCGCCTGATGCGGCAAAGTGCGGCGGCCCGCGAATGGACCGTCCCCGCGATTCCGTCTGTCGGTCCGTCGCGCCCGCCGTTGTCCGGATTGATGCACGCGCGGCGATATCACATGTCGACTCCAGCCCATGCACATCCTGTGCAGTCGCGGGCGCAGATCCGCCACAACGAGCGTTCCATCATGCCGCTTGATTCAAATTCCCGATCCATCCTCGGGTGGTGCGTCGTGGCCGTCGTGCTGCTGGCCACCTGGCTCCATGGCAATGGCAAAGGCCTGGACCAGGGTCGGTCAGGCTGTGAACGGAAGCTCGTGTCGGTCCACGAAACGCACGACTGCTCGGTCTGCCATCAGGACGCGGCATCGCGTGACGCCGCGATGAGGGGGGAAGATGTGGCGCCGCGCGCGACCCGCAGCGTTGCCGTTGCGCCAGGCAGTTAATCCGGCGGACAACGTCCGGCCGCCTGCTCGGCTTTCGCCGCCTCCAGCGCTGCATTGGCGGCGGCCGATTCAGTCGCGGCTTCCGACAGCTTCTGCTGGTTCTTTTCGGTAGGCGATGTCACCGTGCGCTGGCGGATCTCTTCGTAGGCTTCGTCCACGTTCTCGGCGGCGCGCTGCTTGGCGGCAACACTGGCGCAGGTGGGTGCATCGCCGCCACGCGCAGCGCCACCGCTACCGCAGGCAGTGAGCAGGAAGACGCACAACAGGGTGGGAAGTCGCATGGCCGATCCTCGGAAAACCTGCGGCCAGCCTAGTCGTCATATGTGGACAGGCATGTGAAGCGGCGTGGCGCGCGCGTGGGCAGTCGTTCCAGGCTTTGACCGCTTGCGGACTCTCCTGCGGACGGCGGATACGTTTGCCGTTGACGGCCTAGAAGCGCGTACCGGTCGGCAGGTAGCGCCATTGCCCGACGGGCATCTTGGACAGGGCGACACGCCCCACTCGCAGGCGCCGGATCGACACCACGTCCAGTCCACCTTCCCGGCAACGGTGGCGCAGCTCGCCGGGCTGCACGTCCTTGATCGCGAAGCGCAGCCGCACCTCGTTCTGCCAGCTGACCTTGCAGGGCGCCAGGCCGCGTCCCTGGTAGGTGGGTACGTGGCCGATGCGGCTCAGCGTATAGGGACCGGTCTCGCCGCGGATCTCCACCACGAATTCCTGCTCGATCTGCGCGTAGTCCTCGGTCAGGCGTCGCCACACGCGTCCATCCTGGCTGAGCACCATCAGCCCGCTCGCCTCCGTGTCCAACGGCATCAGCGCGGTCAGCCGCTGCAGATGGCGCTTCAGCGGGCGAACGCCACTGTCGTCGTCCGCGATGTGCGTGGCCGGCACGGCCAGGGCGGCGGCGTCCTGCCAGGCGATGCCTTCGGGCTTGTGCAGCAGGAGCGTGGCGGGTTCGGTGGCGGTGAGTTTCGCGGCGGGATCGATTTCCACGCGTTCGTCGGTGACCGGGTGCTGGGGGGCTTCCACCGTCTCACCGTCAACCGTGACCCAGCCGCCTTCGATGTACTGGTCGGCTTCGGCGCGCGAGCAGCCCGTCAGTTCGGCAACACGCTTGGCAAGGCGGATGGGTTCGGGCATGGGCGACACCGGTGCTCCTGGCGGGCACGAAAAAGGCCTGCATCGCTGCAGGCCTTCCGTAAACGATATGGTGGCCCGGGGCGGATTCGAACCACCGACACGCGGATTTTCAATCCGCTGCTCTACCAACTGAGCTACCAGGCCATGGTCTTGCGCGGTACAGGCGTACGGCAGAAGAGGCGCAATGATACGGACCCCCCGGGGCGATGGCAAGCCGGACAAGCGCTGAATGGCGGGCCTTCGAGCCGCCGCCGGCCCGCCGGGACGGGGGCATCATGCATGCGGGAGTGCGCCCCTCCACGCACCGACAGGCAAACACCATGAAACACGTGACGCTTCTTGCCCTGCTGATGGCGACGACGCTGGCCGCCTGCGCCACCGGCCCCCAGCAGACGGACGCAGAAAAGCTGGCCTTCTACCGCAGCCACGCCGGCGAGCCGGTCAAGGACTTCCGCTATTTCGGCACCATCAATGGCTGGTCCCCCCTGGGCGATGGCGCGCTGGCGGTGTGGACCAAGCCCAGCGAGGCCTTCCTGCTGGAGCTGTCCGGTCCCTGCCAGGACCTCGACTATGCCATGGCGATCCGCATCACGAATTTCGGTAGCCGGGTCTCGGCGCGCTTCGACGACGTGATTCCGCTGGGGGCGGGCACGTCCAGCATCAAGCTTCCCTGTCGTATCCAGACCATCCGCCCATTGGACGTGAAAGCCCTGCGCGCCAGCCAGAAGGAGCTGCGCGAAGCCGCCGCGGTGGAGCGCGAAGCGAAGACCTGAGAAGGAAGCCGGTCGGAGTTACGGCGTGGGCAGGTAACCGGCCGGCTTGTCCGCGCCGCCGCCGAACAGGAACTTCTCCAGTTCGGTCTCCAGGAATGCGCGGTGCTTGGGATCGCGCGGCGACAGCCGGTTTTCGTTGATCAGCATGGTCTGGTGCGCCAGCCATGCCGCCCAGGCAGGCTTGCCGATGTCGGCGTAGATGCGCTTGCCCAGCTCGCCGGGGTAGGGGACGAAGTCGAGCCCTTCCGTTTCGCGTTGTTCGTACTGGCAGAAGACGGTGCGCGGCATCGGTCAATTCCCTAGCAGTTTGCGGATCGGCGCCGGCAGGCCCAGCGCGGCCAGATCGCCACGCGCCACCCAGCGCAGACCGTCATTGTCGCGCACCACGTCGCGCAGGGCGATCTTGCGCAGGCGCTGCAGCTGTAGATGCAGGCGGTAGTGGCTGAAGGTGTGCACGATGACGGGCAGTTCTTCCGCGGCGTCGTAGTTTCCCTTGACCTCGCGCGCGAACCACTCGCGCATGCCCGCATCGGTGTCGGCCTGCGGCAGCGTCCACAGCGAGGCCCAGATGCCGGTCTCCGGCCGCCGCTGCAGCAGGATGTCGCCGTCTGCGTTCTCCAGCCACAGCGCCACGGCCTCGCGTTCGGGCAACACCTTGGATGGCTTGGAGGTGGGCAGCGCGGCGGTAAGACCGTCGCGACGCGCCCCGCAGTCTTCCTGCAACGGGCACACCACGCAGGCCGGCTTGGCGCGCGTGCACAGGGTGGCGCCGAAATCCATCTGCGCCTGCGTGTAGTCGGCCAGTCGGCCGTCGGGCACATCGCGCAGATGCTGCTCCGCCAGCATCCACAGCTGCTTCTCCACCGCCGGCAAGCCGGGCCAGCCGGCAATGCCGTGGAAGCGCGTCAGCACGCGCTTGACGTTGCCATCGAGGATGGGGAAGCGGTCGTTCCACGCCTGCGACAGGATCGCACCTGCCGTGCTGCGGCCGATGCCGGGCAGTGCGTGCAGGGCGTCGAAATCGCGCGGCAGTTCGCCGCCGTGCGCGGCGACGCAGGCTTTCGCTGCAGCATGCAGGTTGCGTGCGCGGGCGTAGTAGCCCAGCCCGGCCCAGTGCGCCATCACGTCGTCGGTGGATGCGACGGCCAAGTCGGGCAAGGTCGGGAAGCGCTCGACGAAGCGCAGGAAGTACGGGATGACGGTGGCCACCTGTGTCTGCTGCAGCATGATTTCCGACAGCCACACGCGATACGGCGTGCGCGGGTGCTGCCAGGGGAGGTCGTGGCGGCCGTGATCGTCGAACCAAGCGAGCAGGCGATGGGGGAAGGAGTCAGCGCTCACGTACAGCATCCTGTGGGAGCGACGTCAGTCGCGATCAACCCCCGCGATGGCGTCATCGCGACTGACGTCGCTCCCACAACAGCAGATGCTGCGATGTCAGCTGCCACCCAGCGCTTCCGGCAGCAGCGCATCGACGAACGATTCCGCATCGAACACGCGCAGGTCTTCCACGCGCTCGCCGATGCCGGCGTAGCGGATCGGGATGCCGAACTCGCGTGCCAGCGCGAACACCACGCCGCCCTTGGCCGTGCCGTCGAGCTTGGTGACTACCAAGCCGGTGACGCCGACGGCGGCGTGAAACTGGCGCAGCTGCGAGAGCGCGTTCTGGCCGGTGGTACCGTCGATCACCATCAGCACCTCGTGCGGCGCCTCGGGATCGATCTTGCCGAGCACGCGGCGGATCTTACCGAGTTCGTTCATCAGCCCGGTCTGCGTGTGCAGGCGGCCGGCGGTGTCGGCGATCAGCACGTCGGTGCCGCGCGACTTGGCCGACTGCAGGGCATCGAACGCGACCGACGCGGCATCCGCATCCTGCCCCTGCGCGACCACGGGCACGCCGTTGCGTTCGCCCCAGGTCTGCAACTGCGCGACGGCGGCGGCGCGGAACGTATCGCCGGCGGCCAGCATCAGGCTATGGCCGTCCTGTTTGAAGCGGCGCGCCAGTTTGCCGATGGTGGTGGTCTTGCCGACGCCGTTGACCCCAACGGTCAGCACGACGAAGGGCTTGCGGCTGGCATCGATGGCGAGCGGCTTGGCGACCGGCGCGATCAGCGCGATCAGGTCGGCGCGCAGCGCCTTCAGCAGCGCCTGGGCGTCGGCGAATTCGCGCGCCTTCATCCGCTTGCGCAGGTCTTCGATGATGGCGGTGGTCGCCGGCACGCCGACGTCGGCGGTCAGCAGCGCGGTCTCGATTTCGTCCAGCAGATCGTCGTCCAGGCGCGGGTTGCGCGTGAACAGGCCGGCCAGGCCCAGCGCGGCGCTGGTGCGGCGCAGACGATCGCGCCAGCCGGGCTTGCCGGCCGCGGCAGCGGGGGCGCCTTCAGGTTCGCTCTCCGGTGTTGGCATGGGAGCGGCCTGGGATGCGGGGACAGCCGTCGCCGCTTCCGTCTGCACGACGACCTGGCTTTCTCCTCCATCCGCCTTCGACAACGTCTCCTCCGCGGAGGGGGGAGAAGAGGGGGCATCGTCCGCCGGCAACGGCTCGCTGGGCGCACGCGGGAAGGCGGCGGCGAGTTCCTCGATGCTGGGACGGGTCTGGGCGGTGTCGGCACCGTCCTGGGGCTTCTTGCGGCGGAAAAAACCGATCATTGCAGGGGGTATCTCGAAGAGGGCGACATGCTACCACCCGGCTGTCGGGCGCTTGGACACAGGACTCAAGTGGGGCCGGGGGTGGCCGATATCGAGGGCGGAGAACCCGGAGTCCCCGCATGAACGCCATCGCCGGCATCGCCACCTCGGGCCTGCGCGCCGCCTCGCTCGGCATGCAGGCTGCGGCGCACAACATCGCCAACCTGGCCACGCCCGAGGCCACGCGGCAGTCTGTGGCGCTGTCGGCCGAGGCGGGTGGTGTGTCCGCGCGCGTGGTCGAGGCGCCCGCCGATCCCGGCGCCCCGGTCGAAGACCTCGCCGCGATGCTGACCTACAAGGCGATGGCCGGCGCCAACCTGTTCGTGCTGAAGGTGGCGGACCAGACGCTGGGTGGATTGCTGGACGTCAGGGCCTGAACTGCACCCCGTAGCCCGGGTAGAGTGCAGCGAAACCCGGGGGCTGTTCGCGTGGACGGTTTCGGTGCCGCACCGGAGATCGCGTGGTCCCGGGTTTCGCCTGTGGCTCTAACCGGGCTACGGATCAGGAGCGTACCGTCTCCGTTCGCCCCTCACCCGCCTTCGGCACCCTCTCCCCGTTGCACGGGGAGAGGGGACTGCAAGGAGGGTTCTACTACGTGGACAGTTCCAGCAGCAGTGAATTGAGCCGCTTCACGTAGCCGGCCGGGTCCTTGAGGCTTTCGCCGGCGGCCAGCGCGGCCTGGTCGAACAGCACGCGGGTGAGGCTGTTGAAGCGGTTCGCGTCGCTTTCGGCGTCGAGCTTGGCGATCAGCGGGTGGTCGGGGTTGTACTCGAACACCGGCTTGCTCTCCGGCACCTGCTGGCCGCTGGCTTCCAGCAGCTGGCGCATCTGCAGGCCCAGATCGCCCTGGCCGATGGCGAGGATGGCGGGCGAATCGGTCAGGCGGTGCGAGACGCGCACGTCGGCAACGTCCAGGCCCAGCACGGTCTTGATGCGGCTGGTCAGCGCTTCCTTCGCCTTGGCGCTTTCTTCCTGCGCCTTCTTGTCGTCCTCGCTGTCCAGCGCGCCCAGGTCCAGGTCGCCGCGGGCCACGTCGGCGAAGGACTTGCCGTTGAACTCGGTCAGGTAGCCCATCAGCCATTCGTCGATGCGGTCGGTGAGCAGCAGCACTTCGATGCCCTTCTTGCGGAAGATTTCCAGGTGCGGGCTGTCCTTGATCTGCGCGTGCGTGTCGCCGGTCAGGTAGTACAGCTTGTCCTGGCCTTCCTTCATGCGGCCCACGTAGTCGGCGAGGGCGACGCTGGGCTCGCCGGAGGCGTCGTGGGTGGAGGCGAAGCGCAGCAGCCCGGCGATCTTCTCGCGGTTGGCGTAGTCCTCGGCCGGGCCTTCCTTCAGCACCTGGCCGAAGTGGGTCCAGAACGCCTTGTAGTCCTCGGGCTTGTCCTTCGCCAGCTTCTCCAGCATGTCGAGCGCGCGCTTGGTCAGCGCCGAGCGCATCGAGTCCACCACCGGGCCCGACTGCAGGATCTCGCGCGAGACATTGAGCGACAGGTCGGACGAATCCACCACGCCGCGCAGGAAGCGCAGGTACAGCGGCAGGAACTGTTCGGCCTGATCCATGATGAAGACGCGCTGCACGTACAGCTTGAGGCCCTTGGCGCCGTCGCGGTGGTACAGGTCGAACGGCGCGCGACCGGGCACGTACAGCAGGGAGGTGTATTCCAGCTTGCCTTCGACCTTGTTGTGGCTCCACGCCACCGGGTCGGTGAAGTCGTGGGCGATGTGCTTGTAGAACTCGGTGTATTCCTCGTCCTTGATCTCGGACTTCGCACGCGTCCACAGCGCGCTGGCCTTGTTGACCGCTTCCCATTCGGGAGCTGCGGGCGCGTCTTCGCCGTGATGCTCCTTCGGCATCTCGATCGGCAGGCCGACGTGGTCGGAATACTTCTTGATGATGCCGCGCAGCTTCCAGCCGTCGGCGAAGCCTTCCTCGCCGTCCTTCAGGTGCAGCACGATGCGGGTGCCGCGCTCGGGCTTGTCGACGGTGGCGACCTCGAAATCGCCTTCGCCGGCGCTGGACCAGTGCACGCCCTCGCCGGCGGGCAGGCCGGCGCGACGGCTGAACACGTCCACGCGGTCGGCCACGATGAAGGCGCTGTAGAAACCCACGCCGAACTGGCCGATCAGGTTGGCGTCCTTCTTCTGGTCGCCGGACATCGCGCGCAGGAACTCGCCGGTACCTGACTTGGCGATGGTGCCGAGGTGGGCGACGGCTTCGTCGCGGCTCATGCCGATGCCGTTGTCGTCGATGGTCACCGTGCGCGCGGCGGCATCGAAGCCGATACGGATGCGCAGGGTGGGGTCTTCCTCCAGCAGCTTCGGGTCCTTCAGCGCCTCGAAGCGCAGCTTGTCGGCGGCGTCGGCGGCGTTGGAGACCAGCTCGCGCAGGAAGATCTCCTTGTTCGAATACAGCGAGTGGATCATCAGCTGCAGCAGCTGCTTCACTTCGGCCTGGAAGCCCAGTGTTTCCTTGCGGGTTTCGGTGGTCATCGTGGACGTGCTCCTTGGATCGTCATGCGGGCCGCCGGCGCGGCCGATGGCTCCCGGTGTATGGGTGGGGCGGCCGATTTCAACCCGCGAGGTCCTGCAGGAGGGGCGCGCCGGGGTCGTATCATGCGGAGCCTTCCCCTCCCGGTTTCCCGATGCCCCGCAACGCTCGTCGCCCCCCTGCCGCTCCCGCCGCCGCCCTGCGCGGCATCGGGCAGGTGCGGATCATCGGCGGGCGCTGGCGCGGCACGAAGCTGGCGGTGCCGGAGCGTCCCGGCCTGCGGCCCAGCAGCGACCGCGTGCGCGAGACCCTGTTCAACTGGCTGATGCCGGCCCTGCCGGGGGCGCGCGTGCTCGACCTGTTCGCCGGCACCGGCGTGCTGGGGCTCGAAGCCCTGTCGCGCGGGGCCGCGCGGGCGGTGCTGGTGGAACGCGACCCCGGCCTCGCCACCGCGCTGCGCGAAGTGGTGGCGAAGCTGTCCGCGCCGGCCGAGGTGCATGCGGCGGATGCGCTGGCCTGGCTGGGTGGCCGCCACGAGGCCTTCGATCTGGTGTTCCTGGACCCGCCGTTCGCGGACGCCCTGTGGGGCCGCGCACTGGAGGCGCTGGTGCCGCGGCTGGCGCCCGGGGCCTGGATCTACGTGGAATCGCCGGCGGACATCGTGCCGGCGGTTCCACCGGCCTGGGCCCTGCACCGGGAGGGTCGCACGCGCGAGGTCCGCTACGCGCTGTATCGCGCCCCGGGCCATCACGCCGCTGTTACACTTCGGCCCGACGACCCGCCGGCGACGACTGAATGACTGTGGCGCGCACCCGGACGGCCGTGTACCCCGGCACGTTCGACCCCATCACCAATGGCCATATCGACCTGATCGACCGGGCCGCGCCGCTGTTCGAGCGCGTGATCATCGGCGTGGCCGAAAGCCCGGGCAAGGGACCGGCGCTGCCGCTGGCGCAGCGGGTCGCGCTGGCCCGCGAGGCCGTGGCCCGGCACCCGCATGTGGAAGTGCAGGGCTTCGACGGCCTGCTGGCGCACTTCGTCAAGGCGGTCGGTGGCGGCGTGCTGCTGCGCGGCCTGCGCGCGGTGTCCGACTTCGAATACGAATTCCAGCTGGCCAGCATGAACCGCCACCTGATCCCGGAGGTCGAGACGCTGTTCCTGACCCCGGCCGAGCAGTACGGCTTCATTTCCTCGTCGCTGGTGCGCGAGATCGCCCGGCTGGGCGGCGACGTCTCCGGCTTCGTGCCGCCGGCGGTCACCGCGGCGCTCAAGGCGCAATGGCAGCAAGACAAGCAGGGCGCCTGAGCGCCCCACCGTTTCGACAACCGTTTCACCAGGAGGGGGATTACCCATGAAGAAGATCGCAATCCGCATGCTGCTCACCGCCTGCCTCGTGCTGCCGTTCGCGGCGTGCAAGAAGCAGGACGAAGCCCCGGCCGAGCCGGCCGAAGTCGCGCTGGTCGCGCCGACCACCGCCGAAGACGGTCCGTGGAAGGAATACCTGAGCAAGGTGGTCGACGCCAACATGGGCACGATCACCAGCACGCCGTATGTGTACTACCTGCCGGCCGAGACCGACCCGGAGTTCGACGCCAAGTACGGCCGCCAGCTGGAGCAGGCCAAGGGCGCCGTGGCGCGTGGCGTGAGCAGCGGCAACCTGATCGCGTTCGGCTCGCCGAACAGCGCCAAGATCGCCGACCTGGCCGTGGCCGCGTTCGAAGGCGCCGCCGTCGACTCGTTCAAGGGCGTGCGCGTGCTGTTCATCGGCAAGGCCGAGGACAGCGAGCGGGTCAAGGCCGCCGTCACCCCGAGCAGCGCCGAATACGTCTTCGTCGAAGCCAAGTGACCTTCCGGCGCGTGGCCGMCATACGGCGGCCACGCCTCTGCCGGAAGGTCATCCCCGCGCAGGCGGGGATCCAGTGACTTCTAGCCGTCACTGAGTCCCGTTTCGACGGGAGCAATGGAAGTCATGTCCCTCAAGATCAACGAACTCTGCGTCAACTGTGATGTCTGCGAGCCCGCCTGTCCCAACCAGGCCATCTCGATGGGCGAGACGATCTATGTGATCGATCCGGCGCGCTGCACCGAATGCGTCGGCCATCATGACGAGCCGCAATGCGTCGTCGTGTGCCCGGTGGAATGCATCGACCCCGATCCGGCGTATCCTGAGACCCACGAAGCACTGCTGGCGAAGATGCTCCGGCTGCAGGCCGGCTGACTCCGCCACGGCGCGTGCTTCGTCCCGGTATCCGTCCAGGAGAAGTCGTGATCCATCGCCGTCTGTTCGCCCTGTTGTTCGTTGTTGCGTTTGCGCCTGCCGCGCTGGCGGCCGACGCCGTCCGCACCCCTGCATTCCCTTCGCATCCGCCCGGTGCCGCCATCGCCAGCGCGCATTCGCTCGCCACGCAGGCGGGACTGGATGTCATCGCGCAGGGCGGCAACGCCTTCGACGCGGCCATCGCGGTGTCGTCGACGCTGTCGGTGGTGGAGCCGATCAGTTCCGGACTGGGCGGTGGCGGCTTCTTCCTGCTGCACGACGGCAAGACCGGCAAGGAGGTCTTCATCGATGCGCGCGAGACCGCGCCCGCTGCGGCCACGCCGGACAAGTACCTGTTGGCGAACGGCGACTTCAACCGCGACCGTGCCGAGAACGGTCCGTGGGCGGCCGGCATTCCGGGCCTGCCGGCGGCGTTCGTCCATCTGGCGGAGAAGTACGGCAAGCTGCCGCTGAAGACCTCGCTGGCGCCGGCGATCCGGGTGGCGCGCGACGGGTTTCCGGTCTATGCGCGCATGGCCCGCGGTTACCAGGCGCGTCGCGAGGTGATGGAGCGCTACAAGGGCACGCGTTCGGTGTTCCTGGTCAATGGCCAGCCGATCAAGGAAGGCGACATCTTCAAGCAGCCGGACCTGGCAAGCACGCTGGAGCGGCTGGCGGCGCAGGGTTTCGACGGCTTCTACCGCGGCGAGACCGCGAAGCTGTTGCTGGCCGGCGTGAAAGCCGAAGGCGGCCAATGGACGGCGAAGGAACTGGCCGGCTACAGCGTGCGTGAGCGCGAACCGCTGACGTTCAAGTACAACGAGTGGCAGGTGACCACCGCACCGCCGCCGTCGTCCGGCGGCGTGGCACTGGCGCAGATGCTGCAGATCCTCGACGCCTACGATCTGTCGAAGCTGGACGAGGCGCAGCGCACGCATCTGGTGGTGGAAGCGATGCGCCGCGCCTTCCGTGACCGCACGTTCTACCTGGGCGATCCCGACTTCGTCGATATCCCGATGAAGACGCTGACCAGTCCGTACTACGCGGCCGGCCTGCGCGCGACGATCAATCCGGACAAGGCCACGCCGAGCGACCAGCTGTCGGGCCGGCAGACGCCGCTGGAAGACGAAGAAACCACGCACTTCTCGATCATCGATGCCGAGGGCAACCGCGTGGCCGGCACCCAGACGGTCAATCTGTTGTTCGGCTCGGGTCTGGTGCCGCCGGGCACCGGGGTGCTGCTCAACAACGAGATGGACGACTTCGCGTTGAAGCCGGGGACGCCGAATGCGTTCGGCGTGATGGGCTACGAGGCCAATGCGCCGCAGCCGGGCAAGCGCATGCTCAGCTCGATGACGCCGACCTTCCTGGCATCGCCGGACAAGGTCGCGGTGCTGGGCACGCCGGGTGGCAGCCGCATCATCACCATGGTGCTGCTGGGCGTGCTGGGTTACGACGCCGGCCTGGATCCGCAGGCGGTCGCGGCACTGCCGCGCTTCCACCACCAGTGGATGCCCGACCTGATCGAAATGGAGACCGACGCGCTGACGCCTGCGTCGCAACAGGCGCTGGAAGCCATGGGCCACGCGTTCAAGGTACGCGGCAACAGCGCGCAGGGCGGGCGCGGCTCCAGCCACGTCTGGGGCAACCTGCAGACGGTGGAGTGGGACAGGACCACCAATACGCTGCGGGGTGGGAGCGATCCGCGCAATTCGGTGGGGGCGGCGAAGGTGGTTGAATCCGCTGCGAAGCCCTGAAATCTGTCTTGTGGGAGCGACGTGAGTCGCGAAAGGCTTCCCGGGAGCGTCATCGCGACTGACGTCGCTCCCACACAGAACGGGGCGTAGAATCGGCCTCATGAAACTCTGGTCGCTGCTGGGCAATTCCCAGAAACTCGATGGGGGCGCGATGTTCGGCAACGCGCCGCGCGCCATGTGGGAAAAGTGGTCGCCGCCGGATGCGGAGAACCGCATCGAACTGGCCTGCCGTGCGCTGCTGGCGCAGCCGTTGAACGGCAAGACCGTGCTGTTCGAGACCGGCATCGGTGCGTTCTTCGAGCCGAAGATGCGCGCGCGCTTCGGCGTGCAGGAAGATCGCCACGTACTGCTCGATTCGCTGCAGGCGGCCGGTTTCTCGCACGAGGACATCGACGTGGTGGTGCTCAGCCATCTGCACTTCGACCATGCCGGCGGCCTGTTGGCGCCATGGCAGGAGGGCAGGGCGCCGGAACTGCTGTTCCCCAACGCGACCTTCGTCGTCGGCGCCGACCACTGGCAGCGTG
Source organism: Pseudoxanthomonas sp. Root65 (assembly GCF_001427635.1). Classification (NCBI taxonomy): domain Bacteria; kingdom Pseudomonadati; phylum Pseudomonadota; class Gammaproteobacteria; order Lysobacterales; family Lysobacteraceae; genus Pseudoxanthomonas; species Pseudoxanthomonas sp. Root65. The sequence goes on along the minus strand of NZ_LMHA01000001.1, from coordinate 209,342 downwards.
CACTGACACCGCATCCCCGCGATCGCGCGAGCTTTATTCCCGAACTGCAGCCCTTGCTGGAAGCCAGCGGGCGACTGGAACTCGTGTCCGGCGACCATTCAACCGTGCTTGGCGAGTCCGTGCGCTTCAGCTTCAGCGACGGCCACACGCCGGGCCTGATGCTGGCAGAGATCGTCGGCCCCGAGCGCATCGATGGTCAGCCGCACGGCGGCGTGGTGTTCTGCGCCGACCTGATCCCCGGTCGTTCCTGGGTGCACGTGCCCATCACCATGGGTTACGACCGCAATGCGGAACTGCTGATCGACGAGAAGCGCGCCTTCCTCGACGACAAGCTCGCCCGCAACGTCCATCTGTTCTTCACCCACGACCCGGGCTGCGCACTGGCGCAAGTCACCCGCGACGGGAAGGGCAGGTTCGGCGTGGTCCACGAGGTCGCGGAACTGCACGCGCGTCCGTTGGCGGCGTGACGCGTCTGATTCAAGTCGTGGGAGCGACGTAAGTCGCGACAGGGCCAATGTCTTCGCGACTTACGTCGCTCCCGCAGCAAGAAACTTCGCTACGACAGGAAACGCCTCACCCCACCCGCGTGCCGAAAATACGGTCACCGGCATCGCCCAAGCCGGGCAGGATGTAGCCCTTGTCATTGAGGTGTTGGTCGATGGCGGCGGTATAGACCTCGACATCGGGGTGTGCGGCTTCCAGTGCTTTCAGCCCTTCCGGTGCGGCGACCAGGAAGATGCCCTTGATCCGCTTCGCGCCGGCGCGCTTGAGCATGTCGATGGTAGCGATCAGGGTGCCGCCGGTGGCCAGCATCGGATCCAGGATCAGGGCGTCGCGCTCTTCCAGCCGGCCGGTCAGCTTCTCGAAGTACGGCACCGGCTGCAGCGTTTCCTCGTCGCGCTGCAGGCCGACCACGCTGACGCGCGCAGTGGGGATCAGCGCCAGCACGCCGGGCAGCATGCCCAGGCCGGCGCGCAGGATGGGCACCAGGGTGATCTTGGCGCCGGCGATCTTCTTCACCTCCACCGGCCCCGCCCAGCCCGCCATCGTTTCGCTCGTCAGTTCCAGGTCCGCCGTGGCCTCGTAGGCGAGCAGCGTGCCCAACTCGGTGACGAGTTCGCGGAAGTCCTTGGTGTTGAGGCTGGCGTTGCGCAGCAGGCCGATCTTGTGCTGCACGAGGGGGTGGCGGACTTCGACGGTCTTCATGGCGGGTCACGGCGAGGGGAGATGCGGGAAGTCTGCATCAAACCCCGGGGTCCCACAAAGCAGGAAGCCGGCATGCGCCGGCTTCCCGCGTGGAGCATGGCGATGGCGTCGATCAGAAGGCCCAGCGCATCACCACCTGGTAGCTCGGACCGGCTTCTTCGGTCTCCAGCTCGTACTCGTCGTAGTCGCGGTCGATCTGGTCCTGCAGGGTGTTGAACTTGTCGAAGAACTCGTCCTTGCTGGCGTCCAGCAGGTTGTTGGCGCTCAGGCGTACCGACACGTTGGTGCCGAAGCGCTTCTCGACGAAGACATCCAGTTCGCCGCCGTAGCGGATCATGACTTCCTCGGCCAGCAGGCGCGTGTAGGCGTCGCCCTGCTTGCGGTAGGTCGCACCGAAGCTCGCGCCCCAGCTCGGGATGTCGTGGATGAAGCCGATGTTGTAGACCGACTTGGCCTGGTCGTTGAAGCGGCGTTCGCCCAGGAAGTCATCGACCTTGGACTTCACCCACGAGTAGTTGGCGAACACGCCGGTGTTGTCCAGGCCGATGGCCGACAGCGGCGTGGAGACGTCGAACTCGAGGCCGTAGACCTTGCCGTCGCCGACATTGGCCGAGGTGTACAGGAAGCTCGAGGCCGGTTCCTGCGCCATCGCATCGGCCAGGTCGACCGCGTCGCCGTCCTCGATCAGCTCGTCCCAGACGTCCTGCATCTCTTCGCTGGGCTCGCCGGTGTTGACGATCTCGATGAGGTCCTTGACGTCGCGATAGAAGAAGTTCAGCCCGACCACGCCCTTGCGGCCCAGGCGGTGCTCGAAGCCGAGATCCAGGCCGTTGGCGGTCTCCGGGTCCAGCTCGGGATTGCCGATGTAGTCGTTGTCGCCGAACTCGCCGTCCAGCAGGGCGGGCAGCAGCTCGTTGAAGTTCGGGCGCTTGATGGTCTTGGCCAGCGACAGGCTGATGCGATCGGCGTCGCCCAGGTTCCAGCGCAGGTTCACCGACGGCAGCAGTTCGTTGTAGTCCTTGCTGACGCGGCCTTCGCTCTCCTCGTCCTCCAGGTATTCCACGTCGGACTTGGTGGTCTCGTAACGCAGGCCGGCTTCCCACGAGAAGGCCTCGCCCTTGCTGCTGAGCATCACGTAGGGATCCAGGCGTTTTTCCTCGATCACCGAGGCGACGCTGCCATCCAGCGCGTAGTCCGCCAGCGAGTTCGGGGCGTCGCCTTCCTCTTCGGCTTCCCACTCGTAGCTGACGAGCAGGCCCTCGCGCTTCTTGGTGCGGTAGTCCACACCGAACTCCAGTTCGGCGCCGCCCACCGGGCGCGCATGGCTCAGCCTGAAGCCGGTCTCCGCATCCTTGGCGGTCACGGATTCGGCGCTGTAGACGGTTTCGTCCCACTCCGCATCGGCCGGGATGCTCCAGGTGTCGTCCCAGTTCTCCGCGCCGCTGACGTAGACCTGTTCGCCCTCGGTGGTGGCCTGCGAATTCTCGAAGCGCGCGTGGTCCACGCTCACCTCGGTGGTGCCGCCGCCCATGTCGAACCTGTATTCGGCACCGATGCCGTAGTTCTTCTGGTCGTACGGGTCCCGGCCGGGGACGAGCACGTTGATGGTTTCGTCGTCGTCGAGCTCCTCCTCGAACGACACTTCGGTCACGTCGCGATCGGTCTTGACGTAGAAGGCGTCGACGCTGAAGCGGCCAGCGTCGCCCACATCAGCGGTGTAGGACAGGTTGGCCGAGTAGTCGCGGCCGTCCTTCACCTCGGTCTGGTCTTCCCAGCTGACCTTCTCTTCCTGGGTGCTGTCGGTGAAACGGTCGGAACGCTTGGTCTTGGCGCGGTAGCGGTCCTGCACGTTGATGCCGGCCAGCAGGCGGCCACCGAGCGCCTCGAACGAGGTCACCGCGCCGAAAGTCGGGTTGACCTCGCCATCGTCCCAGCGGTTCACGCCGACGCGGATGTAGCTGCCAGTGAACTCGTAGGCATCGCGCAGTACGATGTTGATGGCGCCGGCCATGGCGTCGCCGCTGCGGTTGGCGCTGGCGCTGCGCTTGATCTCGATGTGGTCGACCATCTCGGCCGGGATGCGGTCGACGTAGAACGAGCGGTCGTCGCCGGCGCCCGGCACCTTCTTGCCGTTGATCAGCACCTGGGTGTAGCCGCCGCCGAGGCCGCGCAGCTGCACGCCGTCGTATTCCATGATGTCCGAGCCGACGAAGCCCACGCCCGGTACGCGCTTGAGCATGTCGCCCACCGTGTTGGGCTCGAAGCGCTGGAAGTATTCCAAGTCGTAGACCAGCGTGGGCGCGATGTCGTCGGTGCGGTCGCGGTAGGCGATCTCGGCCTGCACCACCACGGTGTCCAGTTGCTTGGGATCGCCGGCGGCGCCGGCGTCCGGCGCCTGGTTCTGGGCGGTGGCGGCGAGGCTGGCCGGCAGCAGGGCTGCGCAGAACAGCACCTGCGAGAGCGAGGCGGCCAAGGCATTGCGTTTCATCGTGTGTCGTCCCCGTGACGAAAGTAAACGGCACTTTGTAAGCACGTCACATGGCGGCAACATGACAGCGAGGTTCCCGTGCGGTGACAGGTATTCGCGTGCAGTGCGCTGACACGAAAATGTCATGCCGGCTGCGTAGAACATGGCAGTTTGTTGACGCCTTCATGTCATGGGGAACCCGGTGAAACCACGCCTTGCCTTGCTTGCGATTCCTTTCCTGCTCGCCGCCTGCGGCGGCAAACCCGATGCGCCTGCGCCGTCTGCCGCCGTGGCGGAGACACCTGTGCGCGAGAAAGAGCCCGACGAGAACGTCGAGAAGGATCCGCTGCTGAGCGAGGCGAAGATCGCCCACGTGGTAGTGCCGGAAGCGTTCATCACCGCCGCGACGCCGGCCGAGAACGTCGATTCGCCCGCCAGCTGGCGCTCGCCCGATGGCACGCGCTGGCTGATCGCCACGGCCAAGGACACGCACCGGCTGGTGGTGTACGACGGCAGCACCGGCAAGCAACTGCGCACCGTCGCCGGTCCCGGCAGCGAACTGGGACAGATGCAGCGGCCGAACGGCATCGCCGTGATCGACGACCTGGTGCTGGTGGTCGAGCGCGACAACCGCCGCGTGCAGGTCTTCCAGTTGCCGGACTTCAAGCCGCTGCTGGTGTTCGGCGCCGACGCGCTGAAGCAGCCGTACGGCCTGTGGGTGCGTCCGCAGAAGGATGCATACGAGGTCATCGTCAGCGACAACTACATGTCGCCGCAGAACGAAGACGCGCCACCGCCGCTGGCCGAACTGGGCCAGCGCTTCAAACGCTATCACCTGCAGCGTGCCGAGGGCGGCTGGAAGGCCACGTCGGCCGGCACCTTCGGCGACACCGGCGAGGCAGGGGCGATCCGCATCGCCGAATCCGTGTTCGGCGATGCGGCGAACGACCGACTGCTGTTGGCCGAAGAGGATGTCGCCGTCGGCACGCGCCTGCGCGAGTACGGACTGGACGGCACGTATCGCGGGCGCGACATCGGCGCGGATCTGTTCAAGGCGCAGGCCGAGGGCATGGCACTGGCGCAGTGCGCGGGCGGCAGCGGTTACTGGATCGCGACCGACCAGTTCAAGGACCGCAGCGTGTTCCACGTGTTCGACCGCCTGACGCTGGACTACAAGGGTGCGTTCGCCGGCAACCGGACCGCGAACACCGACGGCGTGTGGCTGGACCAGAGCGCCGATGCGCGCTTCCCGCAGGGTGCGTTCTACGCGGTCGACGACGACCAGGCCGTGGCGGCGTTCGACTGGCGCGACATCGCCAAGGCCCTGTCGCTGCCGGAGTGTCGCGTCGAATGAAGCATGCAGGGGATGCGGTGATGAGGGGGATGCTGGTCGCGCTGTTGCTGGGGACCTGCGCGACGACACTCGCGCAGGAAGCGACAGCGCGCCAGCATGAGCCGAACACACGCGTGCCGCAGGGCGTAGTGCGCTATGCGCCGAGCGGTTTTCCGGACCGCATCGTGGCCTCGCCGGCGCAGGATGCGGCGACCGGCTTTTCGGTCGCATGGCGCACCGGTACCGTCGTCCAATCGCCCAGGCTGGAGATCGTGGTCGCGGGCGATTCGCCCGACATGGGCGAGCCACGCACGGTCGGCGCGACCAGCAGGCCGCTGAAGACCGAGAACGGCGAAGCCCATCACCATCGTGCGGACGTCGACGGGCTGCAGCCGGACACGCTGTACGCGTGGCGCGTGCAGGGCGACCGCACCTGGAGCGCGTGGCACCACACGCGCACGGCACCGTCTGCGGGTTCGCCGTTGACGCTGCTGTACTTCGGCGACACCCAGAACAAGAACGTCAGCCTGACCACGCGCGTGGTGCGCGAAGCGATGCGGCATGCGCCGGACGCGCGGCTCGCGCTGTATGCCGGCGACCTGGTCAGCGGCGGCGATGGCGAGGACGACAACGAGTGGGGCGAGTGGTTCGAGGCGAACGAAGGGCTGCCGACCTCGCTGGTCGTCGCGCCGGCACCGGGCAACCACGAGTATTTCGAAGAGTTCGAGGACACCCCGCAGGAACGCCGCGTGCTGGGCGCGCACTGGCCGGTGACGTTCGCGCTGCCGGGCAACGGGGTGGCGCAGGCGAAGCGGACCACGTACTGGTTCGACTACCAGGACGTGCGCGTGGTGGTGATCGACGGCACCTCGGCGCTCGATCTGGGTACGGCGAAGGCGCAGGCGGGATGGCTGGACGACGTGCTCGCCGCCAATCCGAAGCGCTGGAGCATCGTGCTGACCCACCAGCCGTTCTTCTCGCCGCGCGAAGGGCGCGACAACGTGCTGCTGCGCCAGCACCTGCTGCCGGTGATCCGCAAGCGCAAGGTCGATCTGGTATTGCAGGGACATGACCACGTCTATGGCCGCCTGAAGAACGACGCGCCGACGCCGGTCTTCGTGGTGTCGGTTACCGGTGCCAAGCAGTACCGGCTCTCGGACGAAGCGCGCAAGACCATGCGGCCGGTCGCCGAGGACACGCAGCTGTTCCAGGTGGTGCGCTTCGATGGCCCGCGCCTGCGTTACGAAGCGCGCACGGCGACGGGGCGTTTGTACGACGCGTTCGACCTGGTCGATGACGGCCCGGCGGGCAAGCAGCTGGTCGAGCACGCGGAAGGCCGCATCGACGAACGCACGTGTACGCGTGCCGAAACCCTCAAGGGCCGCACCGACCGCTGCTGGGAATAAGTCCTTCGTTGCAGAGCCGAGCTTGCTCGGCTGCTTTTCTCGCGCCGCCAACCCGTTACAGAAGCAGCGGAGCAAGCTCCGCTCTACGCAGGAGTTCCCTATGAAGCGTGTTTTCGCCATCGCGTTGCTCCTCGTCTGCATCACGGCACATGCTCGCGAGTCCCATATCCGCCATCCGTTCCTCGCCCAGCAGCCGAAAGCTGCGCCGGAAGAGGTGCTGCTGGCGGTCGAGATCCCGGCCGGCAGCATGATCAAGTACGAGATCAACGAGGAAGGTCTGGTCTTCGTCGACCGCTTCCAGTCGATGCCGGTGGCGTACCCCGCCAACTATGGTTCGATGCCGCGCACGCTGGCCGGCGACGGTGATCCGCTGGACGCGCTCGTGCTGACGCGCGAGCCGCTGCATCCGGGTGTACTGGTGAAGTTCCGGCCGATCGGCGTGCTGCGGATGCTCGATGATGGCAAGCACGACGAGAAGATCATCGGCGTGCCCACCGACAAGGTCGACCCGACCTATGCCGGCATCCGCGACCTGGCCGATCTGCCGCAGATCGAACGGGATCGCATCGAGGCCTTCTTCCGGGTCTACAAGGATCTGCCGAAGGGCCGCAATCCGGTGCAGCTCAATGGCTACGGCGATGCGAAGGAAGCGAGGGCGCTGATCCGCGAATCGCTGGAGCGCTTCACACCACCGTAGGGTGGGCCTTGGCCCACCGGCGGTATCCAGACGGCGGGCCAGGGCCCGCCCTACGGAAAAGAAAAAAGGCGAGCCGAGGCTCGCCTTTTTCATGAAGCATCTGCGTAGGTCAGGCCGCCGCGGCCTGGCTGATCCGCGGACCCTCGCGCAGCGCCTTGCCCACCATGGCGACCAGCAGGTCCAGTTCCTCGCCGTCGATGGCGAAGTGCGGCGTGAAGCGCAGCGAGTTGGCGCCGCCGTGGATGACGTTCAGGCCCTGCTGGCGCAGCCATTCCTCGGTGGAACCGGTGCCGTAGCACTTGAACGCCGGCGACAGTTCGCACGAGAACAGCAGGCCGGTGCCCTGCACGTTGGTGATCATGCCGCCGAGTTCGCCCTGCAGCTGCTGCAGTTTCTGCACCGCCTCGGCGCCGCGCTTGCGGATGTTCTGGCGCACCTGCGGGGTAAGCTGGGCCAGCGTCGCGCAGGCCACGTCCAGCGCGCGCGGGTTGGTGGTCATGGTGTTGCCGTACACGCCCTTGCGGTACAGGCCGGCGGCGCGCTCGTTCACGGCAAGCACCGACAGCGGGTACTGCGCCGCGTTCAGCGCCTTGGAGTAGGTCTCCATGTCCGGCGCATCCAGGCCCTCGAAGCCCGGATAGTCGACGATGGACAGCACGCCGTGCGCGCGCAGGCCGGCCTGGATGGAGTCGACCAGGAACAGGCTGCCGTGACTGCGGGTCAGTTCGCGCGCGGCGGCGTAGAACGCCGGCGGCACCGAGCGGCCCGGGTCGCCTTCGCCCATCACCGGTTCCAGGAACACGGCCTCGACGAACCAGCCCTTGGTCTCCGCATCGGCGAAGGCCTGCTTCAGTGCGTCCACGTCGTACGGCGGGATGGCGATGACCGAGTCCTCGCCACGGTAGCTGGCCAGGTGCTGCTGGTAGGACTTGCGGGACGAATCCGAGTACAGCGCAGGGCGCTCGGTGCGGCCATGGAAGCTGCCTTTCACCACGATCCGCTTGATGGTGCGGCCGGCGTGGCGGCCATCGGGATCGGTCATCAGCTTGCTGTTGATGTCGGCGATGCGGGCGGCCAGGCCCACGGACTCCGAACCGGAGTTCAGGCACAGGAACTTCGCGAACGGACAGCCGCCGCGGGTGTGGCCGATTTCCTTGCGCAGGGCGCGGTCGAAGCGCAGCTGCGACAGGCTGGGAGTCATGATGTTGGCCATCACCTGCGGGCGCGCCATCGCCTCCAGCACGGCGGCCGGCGTATGGCCGAAGCCGAGCATGCCGTAGCCACCGGCGTCGTACAGCACGGCGCCCTTGAGCGTGACCACCCACGGGCCGCGCGCGGCGAGCGCGATGTAGGGGTTGATGGCGTCGTCGGCGTAGAAGTTGACGTAGCCGGATTGCACCACGCGCAGCTGCTCGGCTTCGTCCATCGCCAGCAGCTCGGAGAACTCGTCCTGCAGGCGCGCGTGCTCGGCGGCGGCAGCTTCGATCACGGCGACCAGGTCCGGATGGCCCTTCGCCAGTCGTTCGATGGCGGTGTCGTCCAGGCCGCGGGTCAGGCGCTGGCCCGGATGGGCGCGCAACGGGGCGAGATGGTCGATCAGGGCCATGGCAATCCTCCGGCAGGAATCGGCAAACCCGTATTATCGGGATTAATTCGTCGTTTGACAGTTGTGAACTGCGCGGATTTGGAGGATATTTCGTCGATTCGACGAATCGTGCCCGTTCAATGAAGCTCACCGACGCCGACCAGCAACTGCTCTCAATGCTCCGTGAGAACGCACGGGCCTCCACCGCCCAGATCGCTCGTCGTCTGAACCTGTCGCGGACCACGGTGCAGAGCCGCATCGAGCGGCTGGAGCGCGAGGGCGTGATCAGCGGCTACACGGTGCGCGTGCACGACGAATACGACCGCAGCCACCTGCGTGCGCACATCATGATCGCCGTGCATCCCAAGCAGATGACCTCGGTGGTCGCCGCCCTGCGCGCGATGCCGGAACTGCGCGTGCTGCACTCGGTCAGCGGCAGCCACGACCTGATCGCGGTCGGCGCGGTGCCCACCGTCGGCGACATGGACGTGCTGACCGACCGTATCGGTGCGCTTGAAGGCGTGGAGCGCACCACGTCGTCGATCGTGCTCTCGACCAAGTTCGAGCGCTGACCACGGAGCGCACCGGCGGGCTCCCGTACAATGCACGCCCCCGCAAGGCCCCGACCGTGAAGAAGTCCGACTTCCATTTCGACCTGCCCGAGGCGCTGATCGCCCAGGCGCCGCTGCCGGAGCGCTCCGCCAGCCGGCTGCTGGTGGTGCCGCCGGGCGCTGAGCCGTTCGTCGATCGCCACGTGCGCGACCTGCCGGAATGGCTGCAGCCGGGCGACCTGCTGGTGTTCAACGACACCCGCGTGATCCCGGCGCGGCTGTTCGGGCAGAAGGAAAGCGGTGGCCGGGTGGAGATCCTGATCGAGCGCCTGCTGCCTGAAAATGCCGCGCGTGCGCAGGTCGGCGCCAGCAAGTCGCCGAAGCCGGGCAGCCGCATCCAGCTGGATGCCGGCGGCGAGGCGGAGGTGATCGGGCGCGATGGCGAGTTCTACCAGCTGCGCTTCCATGTGCCCGGCGCGCTGGAAAGCTGGTTGCAGAAGGCCGGCCGGTTGCCGTTGCCGCCGTACATCCAGCGTGCGCCGGGGCAGGACGACGACGAGCGTTACCAGACCGTGTTCGCGCGCGAACTGGGTGCGGTGGCGGCGCCGACCGCTGGCCTTCATTTCGACGACGCGCTGTTGGCGACCTTGCGCGATCGCGGCGTGGACTTCGGCCACGTGACCCTGCACGTCGGCGCCGGCACCTTCCAGCCTATGCGCGTGGACGACATCCACGAGCACCGCATGCACAGCGAATGGCTCAACGTGGGTGCCGCATTGGTCGAGCAGGTGCGTGCGGCGCGCGCGCGTGGCGGGCGCGTGATCGCGGTGGGCACGACGGTCGTGCGCGCGCTTGAATCGGCGATGCGCGATGGCGAGCTGCAACCGTTCGCAGGCGAGACGCAGATCTTCATCTTCCCCGGCTACCGCATCCGCAGCGTCGATGCGATGGTCACCAACTTCCACCTGCCGGAAAGCACGTTGCTGATGCTGGTCAGCGCGTTCGCCGGCAAGGACCGGATCATGGCCGCCTACGCGCACGCGGTGCGCGCGCAGTACCGGTTCTTTTCCTATGGGGACGCGATGCTGTTGTTTCCGGAGGAAGCCAAGTGAGTCGTGCCCGTGTCGCGCCAGGAATCGGATCGTCATTCCGGCGGAAGCCGGAAACCATTTTGATTTTGGCTTTCAGCCGCAACACCAACAGCAAAATAGATTCCGGCTTTCGCCGGAATGACGGGGATGGGTCGCGCGGCAGGGTGGTCGCATGAGCCGCATGTCCTTCGACCTGTTGACTACCGACGGCGCCGCGCGCCGCGGACGGTTGACGTTCCCGCGTGGCACCATCGAAACGCCGGCGTTCATGCCGGTGGGCACCTACGGCTCGGTGAAGGGCATCCTGCCGGAACACGTCGAGGACCTGGGTGCCGAGATCATCCTTGGCAACACCTTCCATCTGTACCTGCGGCCCGGCCTGAACGTGATCGGTGCGCATGGCGGCTTGCACGGGTTCGCGCGTTGGGACAAGCCCATCCTCACCGACTCCGGCGGCTTCCAGGTGTTCTCGCTGGCGCACCGGCGCAAGATCACCGAGCAGGGCGTGACGTTCGCCTCGCCGGTGGACGGCAGCAAGGTGTTCCTCGGTCCCGAGGAAAGCATGAACATCCAGCGTGTGCTGGGATCGGACATCGTCATGATCTTCGACGAATGTCCGCCGGTGAACCTCGATGGCAAGCCGGTCGACCCGCGCGTCATCGAACGATCGATGGAACTGTCGCTGCGCTGGGCCGAGCGCTCCAGGCGCGCGCACGAAGGCAACGACGCCGCCCTGTTCGGCATCGTGCAGGGGGGCGTGCACCACGACCTGCGCACGCGCTCGGCGGAGGGGTTGAGGGCGATCGGTTTCGACGGCTACGCGATCGGTGGCCTGGCGGTCGGCGAGACCGAGCAGGAGCGCAACACCACGCTCGAACACACCTGCCCGCAGCTGCCTGCCGACCAGCCGCGCTACCTGATGGGCGTGGGCCGGCCCGAAGACCTGGTGGAAGCGGTGGCGCGCGGCGTGGACATGTTCGACTGCGTCATGCCGACCCGCAACGCCCGCAACGGCCACTACTTCACCTCGGCCGGCACGGTGCGCATCCGCAACGCGAAGTACGAACACGACCTGCAGCCGATCGAGCCCGGCTGCGGCTGCTACGCCTGCCGCAACGGCTTCACCCGCAGCTACCTGCGCCACCTGGACCGCTGCAACGAGATGCTCGCGCCGATGCTGGGCACGCTGCACAACCTCTGGTACTACCAGCAGGTGATGGCGCAGATGCGCGCGGCCATCGCGGAAGGGCGGTTCGCCGATTTCCGGGCCGCCTTCTATGCGGCCCGGGGTGTGGCCCCCGCGCCCCTGTAGGCGATCGGACCTCCTTCGGTCCGTTCCCTCGGTGGGAGCGGGCCACGCCCGCGATGCCCTCCTTGGGTCGCCCGAAGGGCATCGCGCCAATGGGGCGCTCCTACAGGCTTAGCGGGCAAGGCGGAGCCCCCGAGGTGGAGCCGCGTGGGACCACCGGCCGGGAACCATCCGGCGCCGATGCGGTCTTTTCCGGTCCGGGCCGGTGGAGAAGCCCGGGCGGGGCTTCCCGACGCGTGGCATAATCCCCGGCTGCTTTTCATACCCAATGGACAAGTCCATGAATCTGCTTGATTTCTTCGTTGCCCCCGTGTTCGCCCAGGCCGCACCGGCCCAGCAGGGCATGGGCGGCTTCGGCCTGCTGATGCCGATCGCGCTGATCGCCATCATGTACTTCCTGATGATCCGCCCGCAGATGAAGCGCGCCAAGGAGCACCGCTCCATGCTGGACAAGCTGTCCAAGGGCGACGAAGTCATCACCTCCGGCGGCATTGCCGGCACCGTCACCGACATCGGCGACAACTTCGTGACCCTGGAAGTGGCCGACAACGTGCGCGTGCGCGTGCAGAAGGCCGCCGTGGGCAACGTGCTGCCGAAGGGCACGCTGAAGTCCGCCTGATCCGCCTCCTCCGTGCCGCTGCCCAGGTGGCGGTGCGGATTCCGTTGTTTCCGAACCATTGTTGAGCGCATGCCCGGGAAGGGCCTGCGCGGGTCGCCACGATGCTTGAATTCCCTCGCTGGAAATACGTCCTGATCCTGATCGTCGTGTTGGCGAGCGCGCTGTATGCGCTGCCCAACCTGTACCCGCAGGATCCCTCCGTGCAGATCACCGCCAACCGCGGCTTCGCCATCGACGCCGCCCTGCGCGGACGCGTCGACGCCGCGCTGAAGGACGCGGGCGTGCAGGCCAAGGAGGTCGACACCGAGGCCGCCAGCATGCTGGTGCGCCTGCCCAGTCTGGACGCGCAGACCACGGCCAACGACGCACTGCGCAAGGCGCTGGGCGACGACTATCTGGTCGCGCTGAGCCTGGCGTCCACCGTGCCGGACTGGCTGGGCACGACCGGTGCCCGGCCGATGGTGCAGGGCCTGGACCTGCAGGGCGGCGTGCACTTCGTGCTGCAGGTCGACCAGAAGGCGGCGCTGGACAAGCGCGTGGACGGCTACCTGGAAGACACCCGCGTCACCCTGCGCGACAAGCGCATCCGTTACACCTCGGTCGAACGTCGTCCGAACAACAGCATCGTGGTGACGCTGGCCGACGGCGAGGACGTGGCGGCGGCGCAGCAGGCGCTTGCGCAGACGCTCAGTTCGCGCGGCAACAATGCCGGCACGCTGGCCACGGGGTCCGGCCTGACCTACCAGGCCACCGGACAGCAGATCACCATCGGCCTGCCGCAGGCGGAGCTGGAGCAGATCGCCAGCGAGGCGATCGAGCAGAACCTCACCACGCTGCGCAACCGCATCAACGAGATCGGCGTGGCCGAACCGATCATCCAGCGCCAGGGCGACGACCGCGTGGTGGTGCAGCTGCCCGGCGTGCAGGACACCGCCGAGGCCAAGCGCCTGATCGGCGCGACCGCGACGCTGGAATTCCGCGCCGTGGTGGAAGGCAATGCCGCCGACGCCGTGGCCAGCGGCCGCATCCCGCCGGAGGCCAAGGTCTACCAGTTGCGCGACAACGCGGGCCCGGTGCTGCTCAACAAGCGCGTGCTGGCGTCCGGCGACGAGATGGTCAATGCCCGCGTGGGCGTGGACAACAACGGCCTGCCGGCGGTCGACGTGACCCTCAACAACATCGCCGGCCAGCGCATGTTCGACTACACCAGCGCCAATGTCGGCAAGCTGATGTCGGTGGTGTACATCGAGCGCGTGCCGACCGTGACCATGGTCGACGGCAAGGAAGTGCGCAGCGTGCGCGTGCGCGAAGAGGCGCTGTCGCCGACGCGCATCGCCGGCGTGTTCGGCAAGAACTTCCAGACCACCGGCCTGGAGAAGACCGAAGCCGACAACCTGGCCAAGCTGCTGCGCGCCGGTTCGCTGGCCGCGCCGATGGATTTCATCGAAGAGCGCGTGGTCGGCCCCAGCCTGGGCAAGGAAAACGTGGAGCGCGGCACCAAGGCGGTGGTGTTCTCCTTCATCTTCGCGCTGGCGTTCTTCCTGGTGTACTACCGCATGTTCGGCCTGATCACCTGCATCGCGCTGCTGCTCAACCTGGTGATGGTGGTGGCGGTGATGTCGCTGTTCGGCGCAACGATGACCTTGCCCGGCTTCGCCGGCCTGGCGCTGACCATCGGCATGTCGGTGGACGCCAACGTGCTGATCAACGAACGCATACGCGAGGAACTGCGGGCCGGCGTGCCGCCGCAGGCGGCCATCGCGACCGGTTACGACAAGGCGTCGGGCACCATCTTCGACTCCAACATGACCGCACTGCTGGCGGGCGTGGCGCTGTATGCCTTCGGCACCGGCCCGTTGAAGGGCTTCGCAGTGACCATGGTCATCGGCATCCTGACCTCCGTGTTCACCGCCGTCACCGTGTCGCGCGGCATCGCCACCCTGATCTACGGCGGCCGCCGCAAGATCAAGTCCATCGCCATCTGACGGGAGACAGAAGATGAGCCTTTTCCCGTTGCGGCTGATTCCGCACACCACCAACTTCAACTTCATGCGCGTGCGCTGGGTGTCGATCGGCATCGCGGCGCTGCTGGCGATCGCCGCGATCGGCGCCATCGCGTTCAAGAGCTTCAACTTCGCGCTGGACTTCACCGGCGGCACCGTGGTCGAACTGCGCTTCCAGACGCCGCCCGACGTGGATGCCGTGCGCGAGCGCCTGCAGGCCGGTGGCTACGGCAGCGCGCAGGTGCAGACCTTCGGCACCGGTAGCGATCTGCTGGTGCGCCTGCAGCCCCGCGAGGACGCCGGTACGGCCGCCGACGCCGAGGCCAGCAACCGTACGGCGGCCGATGTGCTGCGCCTGGCGTCGAGCGAGGGCAACGCGGCGACCGTGATGCGCAGCGAGTTCGTCGGCCCGCAGGTCGGCAAGGAGCTCGCGCTCAACGGCCTGTATACGCTGCTGTTCGTGGTGGTCGGCTTCCTGATCTACATCGCGGTGCGCTTCGAGTGGAAGTTCGCGGTCTCGGCCATCGTCACGACCCTGGCTGACGTGCTGATCGTGGCCGGCTTCTTCGCCGCCAGCGGCATCGAGTTCGACCTGACCATCCTGGCCGGCCTGCTGTCGGTGATGGGCTTCTCGATCAACGACAAGATCGTGGTGTTCGACCGCGTGCGCGAGAACTTCCGCAACCTGCGCGCCGAGCCGATGGAGATCCTGAACCGCTCGATCAACCAGACGCTGTCGCGCACGATCATCACCTCGTTCGTCGCGTTCCTGACCGTGTTCGCCCTGTACCTGTACGGCGGCGGTTCGCTGGAAGGCATGGCGCTGTCGCAGATGATCGGCATCGTGCTGGGCACGGTCTCGTCGATCTTCGTGGCCTGCCCGCTGCTGACCATCGGCTTCCTGACGGTCACCAAGCAGGACCTGATGCCGAAGGCGAAGGACGAAGCGCTGCTGGCGCGTCGTCCGTAAGCTCCGGCAGCCAGGGATCGAAAAAGGCCACGCAATGCGTGGCCTTTTTTGTGGGCGCCGGATGTGGGGATGTGGAGATGTGGGTGTGGGAGCGACGTAAGTCGCGATCAACGACCTGCACGTCCCCGTGGGAGTACGCCGGGCCGGGGTCGGTCCAGAGGCGCTTGCGGGCATCTCGGGCAGCGAGGATTGCCGTTTCGCGACTTACGTCGCTCCCGCATCCAAAACAGCGGCGGTCAGCCGTTGAACGAAGCGGCGTAACCCGACGACACGATCGTCTTCTGCAACGCTTCGGCGACCTTGAGGTTGCCGGCGACGATCTGGCGGGGCAGGGCAGTGCGGCCGTCGATCTTGCCGAGCGCGGCGCCGCGGAAGTCGCAGACCTTGCCGCCGGCCTCGCGCACCAGCAGCACGCCGGCGGCGATGTCCCAGTCCTTCACGCCGGCCTCGAAATACGCATCGACGCGGCCGCAGGCCACGTAGGCCAGGTCCAGCGCCGCCGAACCGGTCCGGCGGATGTCCTCGGCGTGCACCAGCAGTTCGCGCACGCATTCCAGCTGCGCGCCGGCGCGGGCGCGCTCGCGCGGCGGGAAGCCGGTGGTGACGACGGTGCCGGCCAGGTCCTTGCGGTCGGCCACGCGGATGCGGCGCTCGTTGAGCTGGGCGCCCGCGCCGCGGCTGGCGGTGAACAGGTCGTTGCGCAGCGGATCGAAGATCACCGCGTCGGTCGGTTCGCCGTTGTCCACCAGGGCGATGGAAACGCAGTAGTGCGGGAAGCCGCGCAGGTAGTTGCTGGTGCCGTCCAGCGGGTCGATCACGAAGGTGTAGCGGCCGTTGATCTGGGCGCCGCTTTCCTCGCCCACGAACCCGTAATCCGGGTAGGCGCGGCGCAGTTCCTTGATGATGACCTTCTCGGCATCGGCATCGACTTCGCTCGCGTAGTCCATCCGCTCCTTCTGCACCACGTTCAGCGCATCCAGCTTGTTGATGCTGCGCAACAGCACGTTGCCGGCGAGGCGGGCGGCCTTGGTCATGACGGTGACGACGGGCTTCTGCATGCGAACGAACCTCGGACAGGCGTGGGGTAGGGCGAACAAGTGGAAAAGAGCGGCACGGCGCGGAGGCCGGCCTGCGCAGTTTACCATTTGCCCCCATGAACACGCCCGTTTCCGTTACCGATTCCCTTTCCCCGGCCACCGCCGCCCGACTGCGCGTGGTGCTGGTCGGCACCCAGCATCCCGGCAACATCGGTGCCGCCGCGCGCGCCCTGAAGACGATGGGGCTGGCCCGACTGGTGCTGGTGGCCCCCGAGGACTATCCCGCCGAAGAGGCCTTCCGGCGTGCGGCCGGTGCCGACGACCTGCTCGGCGACGCGCCCGTGGTGGCCACCCTGGCCGAGGCGGTGGCGGACTGCCACCTGGTGCTCGGATGCACGGCGCGCAGCCGCCGCGTCCAACTGGAGGAACATGCGCCACGCCAGGCCGCCGCACTGGCCGTGGCGCGGGCCGCGGCGGGCGGCGAAGTGGCGCTGGTGTTCGGTCGCGAGCGTACCGGCCTGAGCAACGAGGAACTGCAGCTCTGCCACGCCGCCGTGCATATCCCGGCGAATCCCGAATACAGCTCCTTGAACCTGGCCGCCGCCGTACAGGTACTGGCCTACGAGCTGAGGCTCGCGTTGCTGGAAGGTGTCGCGCCGGCGCACACGGAGCCGGTCCCTCCGGACGAGGCGCCGGCCAGCCATGCGCACATGGAAGGCTTCTTCGCCCAGTTGGGCGACACGTTGGACGCGATCGACTTCCACAAGGGACGCACGCCGGACTCGGCCATGCGCAAGTTGCGGCGGCTGTTCGCCAAGGCCGACCTGAACGAACAGGAAGTGCGGCTGCTGCGCGGCATCCTCGCCGATGCCCAGCGCATGGCCCGGCTGGCGGGCAGTCGCGGGGACGGATCACTGTCTTGAGCTCACGTTTTCCGATAGGCTGCCGCCATCGTTCTGGCGGGCGCCTATCGTTGCGTACAACCTGGTTCCGCCTTGCGCTGCTCGCCCTCGGGGCCGCCCTGCTTGCCGCCGCCGTCGCGCCGGCCAGCGCCGCCGGCGATGAACGCGTCCTGGTCCTCGGCCGCATCAGCGACGACCCCAAGGCGCACTACGAACAGCTCAAGCCGCTGCTGGACTACGTGGTTCCGCGGATGCGCGATGTCGGCATCACCGAAGGCCGCATCCTGATGGCGCGCGACGCGCAGCAGATGACCAGCTACCTGCGCCGCGGCCGGGTGGACTGGGTCACCGAGACCGCCGGCACCGGCATGCGGCTGCAGGAACGCGCCGGCGCACGTCCCCTGCTGCTGACCGAGCGCGGCGGCGTGAGTCGCTACCACGGCGTGTTCTTCGTCCGCCGCGACAGTGGCCTGGAGCGGCTGGCCGACCTGAAGGGGCGGACGGTGGCGTTCCAGAACACGGCCTCGACCAGCGCCTACTTCGCGCCGTCGGTGGCGTTGCTGGACGCCGGCCAGCGGATGGAGATCCTGCTGTCGCCGATGGACCGGCCGTCGGCCGATTCGGTGGGCTACGTGTTCGCCCGTTCCGAGCTCAATATCGCCGCCTGGGTGCACAAGCGCCTGGTCGATGCCGGTGTGGTGAGCAACCTGGACTGGGACGACGTGCGCCGCATGCCGCCGGCCTTCCGTCGCGACTTCCGCGTGATCCACGAGACGCAGGATTTCCCGCGTGCGCTGGAGATGGTGCGCGGCGATCTCGACCCGAGGATCGAGGCACGCCTGCGCGAGGTGCTGATGGAGGCCGCCGGCGATCCCGCCGCGCGCGATGCGCTGAACGTGTTCTTCCGCACCACCCGCTTCCTGCCGGTGGATCCGGCGTCGCAGCAGGCGCTGGATGACCTGCGCCGCGGCGTGATCCGCGTCCGGGAGCAGGTCGAATGAAGCCGATGCGCTTCGGCCTGCAGGCCCGCTTCCTGGCGGCGATGGCGCTGATGCTGGTGGTGGTGATCGCGCTGCTGGGCACGCTGCTGCACCGGCAGAAGGTGATGCAGCAGGAGGTCGCCGACCTCGGCCGCGACGCCATGCACGGGATGGTCGAGGACAGCCTGCGCCGCCACGGCGAAGCCACCGTGGACCAGTTGGGTGACGCGCTGGCCAATCCGCTGTACTACTTCGATCTCGACACGATCGGCAGCATCGTGCGTTCGGCGCAGAAGGAGCCCGACGTCAGCTACGTGCTGGTGTACGACAACCAGGGCCGGATCATCCACGACGGCACCGCCGACATCGCGGTGTACGGCCAGACCATGACCGATCCGCTGGCGTACGAAGCGGTCAACGCGCGCAGCATGCATACGCAGTGGTCGGCGCAGATCGTGGATGTGTCCGAACCGATCATGATCGGCAGCGAGCGCATCGGCGGCGTGCGCGTGGGGTATTCGGTGGCGTCGGTGCGTGCCTACGAAGAGAAGGCGGTCACCGAGGCCCGCGAGCGCCTCAACGAACTGGGTGCGCGCCACTTGGGCTGGATCGCGCTGCTGCTGGCGGCGCTGGTGGCGGTCTGCGTGGCGATCATGCTGTACGCGCAGCGCACGCTGGTCCGGCCGATCCGCCAGCTCGCCCGCGCGGCGCACGATATCGAAGTGGGCAATTACAACGGCGAACGCATGTCCAGCGAGCGCCAGGACGAAGTCGGCGAATTGGTACGCGCGTTCGGCACCATGAGCGACAGCATCGCGCGGCACGACCGCGACGTGCGGCGCATGGCCTACACCGATTCGCTGACCGGCCTGACCAACCGCCTGGCGTTCCGCGAGAGCCTGGACCACCGCCTGATGATGTTGCGCGGCGCCGGCCGCCAGCTGGCGCTGCTGTTCGCCGACATCGACGACTTCAAGCGCGTCAACGACACGCTGGGCCATGAAGCGGGCGACGAAGTGCTGCAGCAGTTCGCGCACCGCATCCGCGACGCGGTCGAACTGATGGGCGGCGACGATGCCTTGCTGGCGCGCTTCGGCGGCGACGAGTTCGTCATCCTCATCCAGGACGGCGACGTGCGCGGCAGCGCCACCCGCCTGGCGGAAAAGCTGGTGGCCGAGCTGGGGCGTCCCATCGTCGTGCAGGACCGCCAGGTGTTCCTGGGTACGTCCATCGGTATCACCCTGTTCCCGGAGGATGCCTCCGGCGCGACGGCGCTGATGAAGAACGGCGACATCGCGATGTACCAGGCCAAGGTGGCAGGCAAGAACTGCTACCGCTTCTACAGCCGCGCGATGGACCAGGCCGTCGAGCGCCGCGTGCGCATGGAGCAGGAACTGCGCGGCGCCTGGGAGCGCGGCGAACTGAGCCTGATGTACCAGCCGGTATTCCGCATGGCCGACAGCCGCATCGTCGGCGCCGAAGCGCTGCTGCGCTGGCAGCATCCGGAGCTGGGCATGGTGGCGCCGTCGGTGTTCATCGACGTGGCCGAGCAGAGCGGATTGATCGAGAGCATCGGGCCGCGCGTGCTGCGGGCGGCGTGCACGGCGGCCGCGCGCTGGGGCACGGATCGCGACGCGCTCGATCCGCTGTTCGTGTCGGTCAACGTGTCGCCGCGCCAGCTGCGCAGCGGCGACCTGCCGGACGTGGTCGCCGAGTGCCTGCGCGACACCGGGCTGGCCGCCTCGCGCTTGCACCTGGAGCTCACCGAAACCGCCGTCATCAGCGACGAGGCGCATGCCAGCGCGCTGCTCGCCACGCTGCACCGCACCGGCGTGAAAGTGTGGCTGGACGATTTCGGCACCGGCTTCTCGGGCCTCAGCCACCTGCGCCGCGTGCCGGTGGACGGGGTGAAGATCGACCGTAGTTTCATCGCCGACATGCTGCGCGACCCCGACGACCTGGCGCTGACCACCGCGATCATCGCGATGGCGCACTCGCTGGGCATCACCGTCGTGGCCGAGGGCGTGGAGAAGGAAGGCCAGTTCAACCTGCTGCGCGAGCGCGGCTGCGACCTGGCGCAGGGCTACTGGCTGGGATATCCGGTCACCGCGGCGGAGTTCGCGCAGCTGGTGGCCTGAAACATCCGGGATGCTGTCTGTGGGAGCGATGTAAGTCGCGAGCTTTTACCGGCATCCGCAGACAATCGCGACTCACGTCGCTCCCACACCCGACATTCCTGCCGACGCCGGACGCGGGGGCTTAGAACCACCGCGCAATCAGCGCACTCGTCGCTTCCACCAGGTTGCCGGACAGGAACCCGAACACCACCACGGCAATACCGCCGGCGATCCATGCCACCAGCAGCAGCGCGCCGTCGCGCTCCAGCAGCGCCAGTGCGAACAGCAGCAGCAGGAAGCCGAACACATAGTTGGTGAACGGGATCGGCAGCGCCAGCAGGATGCCCAGCAGGACCAGCAGCAGGCCGGTGAAGCTGAGCGCGATGCGGTTGTCGAGGAAGCCCGCCATGCGCGGCCGCACCAGCTTCTCCAGCCGGCGCAGCCACGGCGCCATCCGCTGGCGGAAGCGGATCATGGAGCTGCGATGCGGACCGCGCCGGGCGAGGAACCGGGGCAGCCAGACCTTGCGCATGCCGAGCAGCAACTGCACGCCCACCAGCACCACCATCGGGCCACCGATCGCGCCGCCGACGCCGGGCACCGGGATGAAGGCCGGCAGCACGCCGATGAAGAGCAGCATGCCGAAGGCCGCGGGGCCGAAATCCTTCAGCAGGTCGCCGATCCGCAGCACTTCGTCCGGATCGCCGGCCGCGAAGCCGTCGAGCAGCGCGGCGGTGCTGGTGTGGTGGGGTGTTTCGTCGACAGGCATGTCAGACCGCCAGGTCTTCGCCGTCGGTCTCGGGCAGCTTCTGCAGCAGCAGCTTGTCGATGCGGGCACCGTCCAGATCGACGACTTCGAAGCGCCAGCCCGCCCAGTCCACGCGCTCGCCGACATGCGGGATGCGGCCGAAACGCTCGATCATCATGCCGGCGACAGTGTTGTATTCGTCATCGTCCGGCAGCGCCACGCCACCCAGCAGTTCGCGCAGGTCGTCGTTGGGCAGCGAGCCATCGACCAGCAGCGAGCCGTCCTCGCGCACCACCACCAGCGGCGCGTCCTCGGTGTTCTCGCTGGCCTGCAGGCGGCCGACGACGGCGCCCATCAGGTCGCTCAGCGTCACCAGTCCCTGGATCTCGCCGTACTCGTCGACCACCAGCGCCAGCGACTGCTGTTCTTCGCGGAAGATCTCCAGCAGCTTCATCGCGTGAGTGGATTCGGACACGAACAGGGGCTCGCGCAGGTCGCGGAAGATTTCCGGCGACGGATCGGCGAAGCGGTCCAGCAGCGTCTTCACCTCCAGCACGCCGACCACGTCCTGGTCGCTGCCGCGGTAGACGGGGAATCGCGAGAACTGCGATTCGCGCATCGTTTCCAGATTCTCGCTGTAGCTGGCGGCCACATCCAGCCAGGTGATCTTCTTGCGCGGCGTCATCAGGCTGTCGGCGGTGCGGTCGCCCAGGCTCAACACGCGGTTCATCATGTTGCGCTCGTCGACGTCGATCACGCCCTGCTCGTGGCTCTCGGTCACCAGCATGCGGATTTCTTCTTCGGTGACGGCATTGCGGTTGTCGTCGCGGATGCCGAGCATGCGCAGCACGCCGCGGTTGATCGCGCCCAGCACGAACACCACCGGCCGCGCGATGCGCGACAGCCAGTCCAGCGGAATGGCCACCGCCGACGCGATGACCTCGGCATTGGTCAGCGCCAGGCGCTTGGGGATCAGTTCGCCGAAGATCACCGAACTGGCGGTGATCAGCGTGACCGCCGATGCGGTACCGATGGCCGTGGTGTAGCGCTGCGCGTCGGGCCAGATGCCGGACAGCCAGGTCGCGATCATCTGGCCGATGGCGTCGCCACCGAACATGCCGGTCAGGATGCCCAGGCCGGTGATGCCCACCTGCACGGTCGACAGCAGGTTGTCCGGGTGCTCGGCCAGGTGCAGAGCGACGCGGGCGCCGCGGCTTTCCTGCGCCATCTGTTTCAGTTTGAGCTTGCGCGACGTCATCAGGGCCATCTCCGACAGGGCGAAGAAGGCGTTGATGACGATCAGGAAGGCAACGATCAGCAGCTCAAGCACGGGAGCCTCCGTTCATGGCAGGGAGGGCCGGCAAGGCGGGCGGGGTCTGTCGCGGGGGACAGTGGGGGGAAGTAGGGTCGTCGTCCATAAGGTGCACCCGGAGGCGCGGGGCGAGTTTAGCAAAGGGCCACCGGGCCGAGGCGTGAAGCTGAACGCGGCATTCGGCCGGGGCCGGCCCGGGTCGCAGGCCCTGGCACCGGACGGGCTGTCCGGGACCGTCATGAAACCGTCATAATTCCGCCCCTAGAAGCCGTCCATCCCGTGACGGTGAGACCGCCCGATGTTCTCCCTCCAGACGATCTTCGGCTCCGGCCAGCAGTTCTACACGCTGTTGGACGAGGCCGCCCAGGCTGCCCACGACAGCACCAAGGCCCTGCACACCATGATGAAGGCCACCGACCGCCAGCCGGCGCTCGATGCCTTCAAGCTGGCGCGCCTGCGCGAGCGCGCGGCCTCGGACAAGATCGGCAAGGCGCTGGTGGACAGCTTCATCACCCCCATCGAGCGCGAGGACATCGAGGCGCTGGGTTCGGCGCTGTACAAGATCCCCAAGCAGGTCGAGAAGTTCGCCGACCGCTATTCGCTGGCCATCCAGCACCTGGACGGCATCGACTTCGCGCCGCGCGCGGCGATGCTGGAACAGGCCGCCAGCGTGGTGGTCGAGATGGTCCACGAGATCAAGAAAATGAACATCGATCGCATGACCTCGCTCAACGACAAGCTGCGCGCGATCGAGAACGAGGCCGACCGGCTGATGCTGGAGCTGTACCGCGACATCTATTCCGGCCGCTTGGACCACCTGCAGATGTTCCTGCTGAAGGAGTTCTTCGAGATCCTGGAAAAGGCCATCGACCGCTGCCGCGAGGCCGGCGTGGTGGCGTACCAGATCGTCCTCAAGAACAGCTGACGGGTCGCGTCCATGCTTACCCTTGTTCTGGTGGTGATCTTCGCCGCGCTCGTCTTCGAGTTCATCAACGGCTTCCACGACACCGCCAACTCCATTGCGACCGTGGTCGCCACCAAGGTGCTGTCGCCCGGCCAGGCAGTGATGCTGGCGGCCGGCATGAACCTGATCGGCGCACTGATGGGCACGGCCGTGGCCAAGACCATCGCCTCCGGCCTGGTCAACACCGACGTGGTGCAGGTGACCTCGCAGGTCATCCTGTGCGCGCTGCTGGGCGGCATCGTCTGGAACCTGATCACCTGGTGGAAGGGCCTGCCGTCGTCGTCGTCGCACGCGCTGATCGGCGGCCTCTGCGGCGCCGCGCTGGCCGCCGCGCACAACGACTGGGCCGCGTTGATCTGGTCCGAATCGCTGGGCGACTGGACCAAGAACAAGGGCATCCTGTGGAAGGTGGTGCTGCCGATGGTCACCTCGCCGCTGGCGGGCTTCCTGCTCGGCATCCTGGTGATGGTGGCGCTGTGGGGACTGATCGCGTTGCTGTCGCGTGCCGGCGGTTGGCTGGGCCGGCTGGCGCGCCCGCACTTCGTCAACAAGTTCTTCGGCAAGGCGCAGATCCTGTCGGCGGCCTACATGGGCTATGCGCACGGACACAACGACGCGCAGAAGACCATGGGCATCATCGCGCTGACCCTTTTCGGTGCCGAAGCGAGCGGCGCGCTGGACGACCTGCCGGGCTGGCTGGCCTTCCTGCACCCCGGTGCGGCGGGCGAGCAGGACATCGCCATGTGGATCGTCATCACCTGCGCCATCGTGATGGCGCTGGGCACGGCGTCGGGCGGCTGGAAGATCATTAAGACGCTGGGCCACAAGATGGTGAAGCTGCATCCGATCAACGGCTTCGCCGCGGAAACCAGCTCGGCCACCATCCTCACCGTGGCCGCGCATTTCGGCATGCCGGTCTCCACCACGCACAGTATTTCCACCGCCATCATGGGCGTGGGCTTCGCCAAGAATCCGCGCGCGCTGAAGTTCAGCGTGATCGAGCGGATCCTGTGGGCATGGGTACTGACGATTCCCGCCGCGGGCGGCATCGCCTATGGCCTGCTGCGGCTGCTTGAGGCGATCGGGTGGGCTTGAGAGGCCGGGATTCGGGAATCGGGATTGGGGATTCGCAGGATCAAGAGCAAAAGAAAGGGCGCGTCTTCGACGCGCCCTTTCTTTTTGGGGTCCAAGGTTCCGGTGGCGCGGCGGAGCGCTTGCGAATCCCCAATCCCGATTCCCGAATCCCGGCCTTAAAGCAGATCCCCTTCCGCGGAAAGCGCGCGCTCCATGCTGTCGCCCAGGCCGCCGATCTCCAGCACCAGGCGGTCGACTTCGGCGGGACTGAGGCTTTCGTAGGGGCGGTTTTCGCAGAGTTGCAGATAGGGCACGCCGTCCAGTTCGCCGATCGCCAGGTAACCCACGCTGCTCTGCCAGTTGAATTTCAGCGCACGCTTGGCGTCGATGCCGGTCATCGGTGCGATCACCGTGCTCACGCGCAGGTAGCCGCGTTCGTCGTCGTTGCCCAGTTCGGACAGGTAGATGGTCTGGTGGCGTTTGCCGTTGCCCAGCGAGAGTTCCACGCAGGCGACGTACGGGTCGTGCATGGTCACCTTGTAGCCGGAAGAATTCAGGTGGCCGCGGACCTGCTCGAAGTTCTGCATGGGATGCTCCCCTGTGACCGATGCGATGCCGCTATGCTAATCCCGCATGAGCGCCAAGTCTCCCGAAGATCGCATCCTGGCCGCGATCCGTGCCATACCGCACGGTCAGGTCGCCGGTTATGGCGAAGTGGCGCATCGCGCCGGCCTGCCGGGCCGCGCGCGACTGGCCGCGCGCATCCTCAGCCAAAACGACGATCCGGCGTTGCCCTGGCACCGCGTGCTGCGCTCGGACGGACGCATCGCGTTCCCGCAGGGATCGAAAGCCTTCCGCGAGCAGAGCCAGCGCCTGCGTGCGGAGGGCGTGAAGGTGGAGAACGGACGCGTGAAGCGCCCGCGCAAGGCGGACGACCTGGATGCGGCACTGTGGGGTCCCGGCGCACGCTGACGCACTGCCCGTATGATGTGGGGCGACTGTTCCGAGGTTTGCCATGTTTCCCCGACTTCTTCCCGTCACCCGCAATCTGCTGATTGCCAACGTCGCGGTCTATCTTCTCCAACTGACGCTGGGCGCCGCGTTCGAGGCCTGGTTCGCGTTGTGGCCGGTCGGCCATGGCTTCATGCCGTGGCAGTTGCTGAGCTATGGATTCCTGCATGACACCAGCGGGTTCGCTCACCTGGGTTTCAACATGCTGGCGCTGTGGATGTTCGGATCGCCGCTCGAACAGACCTGGGGCACGAAGCGTTTCCTGACGTTCTATCTGGTCTGCGTTGCCGGCGCCGGCCTGCTGCAGCTCGCCGTGGGCTGGTGGATGGTGGCGGGCGGTGCGCTGCCGTACCCCACCGTCGGTGCATCCGGCGGCGTGTTCGGCCTGCTGCTCGGCTACGGCATGCTGTTCCCGAACCATCGCATGATCGTGTTTCCGCTGCCGATGGAGATCAAGGCACGCACGCTGGTGATCTTCTATGCGTTGCTTGCGCTGGTGCTCGGCTTCACCGGCCTGCAGCCGGGCGTGGCGCACTTCGCGCACCTGGGCGGCATGGTGTTCGGGTGGTTGATGATCCGTTACTGGCGCGGGCAGCCGCCGTTCCGCAGGGGACCGCGCAAGCCCAAGCCGCCGCATCTGCGCAGCGTCAAGTAACGCGGTAGGGCATGCGAAGAAAAACGGCGCGGAATTCCGCGCCGTTTTCATGGGGCCTGCGTCAGGCTCAGCGCCAGATCTTGATCTGATCCGCGTCCTTGGCCTGCATCGGTTGGCCAGCCTTGCAGGTGAAGGCCTGGGCGAACGAGGGCTGCTGCACCAGCGGGCCGTTGGCGCGCCACTGGCCGGGGGCGTGCACGTCGACGGCGGCGCGCTGGGCGGCTTCGGTTTCCGACAGATTCTGCGCCCACAGCGTGGCCCAGGCCTTGTAGAACGACTGCTTCGCGGCGGCGTTGGCCTGCGGTTCGGCGGTGGTGAAGGCATCCCATGCCAGTTCCACGCCGGCCAGGTCGGCCAGGTTCTCGTCGCGCGTCAATGCACCATTGACCTTGACATTCTTCAGACCGGGGAAGGCATAGCCGTTGTACTGCGCGACCACCTTGTCGCCCAGCGCATTCCACGCCGCCACATCGGCGGGCGTCCACCAGTCGCGCAGCTGACCCTTGGCGTCGACCATGCGGCCCTTCACGTCGAAGCCGCGGCTCAGTTCGTGGCCGACCAGCGCGCCGAACGCACCGTACTGCACGGCCGCGGGCTGGTTGGCGTCGAAGATCTCTTCCTGCAGCACGGCGGCGGTGACGATCAGACGGTTCTGCGCCAGGTCGTAGGCCAGCGCGGGCTGCTGTGGCAGCACGTCCCAGCGACGGTCGGCGTTGCCCTTGCCGATCCGCTTCATTTCTTCGCGATGGCGCCAGGTCGAGGCGATCAGCATGTTGCCGCCGAAGCTGCCACGGCCCATCGGCTGCACGCTGTAGTCCAGGTCGCGGCGGGGCGTGCTGACTTCGATCTTCAGCTTGTCCAGCTTGGCCTTGGCTTCGGCCTTGGCGGCATCGCTCAGCCAGGTGTTGCGCTCGATGCCGCGGCCCAGTGCATCGCGCACCTGCCCGGCGATCTGTTCGGCGCGGCGCTTGTGCTCGGCCGACACGTAACGCTCGGCGTACTCCTTGCCCAGCATCGGGCCGGCGGCCAGGTTGATGGCGTCCAGCACGTGGCGCCAGCGCGGCGCCGGTGTGGTTTCACCGCGCAGCACGCGGCCGCGGAAATCGAACTCGGCATCGCGGAACGGCTTGGCCAGGTGCGGCGCCATGGCATCGCCCACGCGCCAGCGCAGGTAGGCCTTCCACTGGTCGGGCTTGAGGCTGCCCACCAGCCCGTCGAGGCGCTTGAACAGGGCCGGGTCGGCCATCGACACGGTGTCGTCGTTGACGCCCTGTGCCTTGAGGAAGGCGTCGAGCTGCAGGTTGCGGTACTGCTTGCCCAGGTCCTTGGTCGGCACCGGCGCGTAGTTGGCGAACGGACTGCGCAGGTCGACCAGCGGCTTGGACACCTGCGCCAGCCGGGTTTCCACGTCGATGACCAGAGCCGATTCGGCATCCAGCCTGTTGGCCGGTGTGCCGGTCAGCGCCAGCACCTGCTTGACGTAGGTGCGGTAGCGGCCGAGCAGTTCGCGCGTGTCGGCGTCGGTGCGGGTGTAGTACGCCGGGTCGGGCAGGCCCAGGCCGCCCTGCATGAAGTAGCCGATGTGGCGGTCCAGCGCCTGCAGGTCCACGTCGGGGCCGAAGTTGAAGGCCACCGGGATGCCGACCTGGTGCAGCGCGGCGATCGCCGGCGCCACGTCCTTCGGCTTCTTGATGGCGTTGATGCGGTCGAGCAGCGGCGCGATGGGCTTGGCGCCGTCGGCGTCCACGGCGGCTTCGTCCAGGCCGCTGGCCCAGAAGTCGCCCAGCAGCTTCTGCACATTGCCCTGCGGTGCGCGCATGGCGCCGTCGAGCAGGGCGCGCTGCTGTTCCAGCGTGCGTTCGCGGAAGGCGCCCAGCACGCTCACCGCACCCTGTTCGGTCGAGGCGGGGTTCTTCTTCAGCCAGTCCGCGTTGGTGGCGCCGTAGAAGTCCGCGCACTGCGCGCTGACGGCCGGTGCGGCGGGGGCGCGCTTCCTGCGTTGGGCTTCGGCATCCGGCGCGCCCAGGGCGATGACGAGGGCGAAGGCGATCAGGGTGGGACGGCCGAGAGCGTGGCGCGGGCTGGGCATCAGGAAGATCCAGGAGTTCGGGGGACGGGCGATTCTAGCAAGCGCGTCGCGCGCGCTCCGTCATCGTTCCCCACATCTGCCGGTGGCCTTGGCGGCCGATCCATGCACTGCGTCACAGAGCGCGGCGATGAGCATGGGCGGCCCGGCGAGGGGCCGCCCATCCCGGGCTCACAGCATCAGCTGTCCCTTGTCGACGATCACCTTGCCATCCAGCGTCACCGTGCTGCCGGGCAGGAAGAAGTTCATGCCGTAGGTGATGGCGTTGTCGCCGCCGGCCCACAGGTTGTTGCCCAGGCCCAGCGTGACGGTGCCGGCGGGCACCCAGTTGCCCACCTGGCTGTCCGCCGGCAGCCTGACGTTCGGATTGATGCCCAGGTCGAAGAAGGAGACCTCGTTCTTGCGGGCGTCGGCCACCGCATCGAAGTCGGCCTTCATCGGCGCGAAGCCCGGGCCGGTGCCGGTGAGCGCGGTGACCTTGCCGCCGGCGATGGTCACGCTGAGGTCGTCGATGGGCTGGCCGCGGAAGTAGTCGCGCGTGGCGACGATCCGGCCTTCGCCGCTGCCGGGCAGCGGCGTGGTGTAGACCTCGCCGGCGGGCAGAAACACCTGCAGGGCCGGGCCGCCGGCTTTCAGATCGTCCGCCCCGATGGTGCCATCGCTGACCAGGATCGGCCGCCCCTGGATCCGCATCCGGTAATCGGTGCCGTTGGGATGGGTGATGTGCAGTTCGCTGCCGGCGGCCAGCGCGCCCTTGACCGACTGGCCGCGCGTCTGCAGCGCGGCGTAGTCGACGTTGACGCCCTCCCAGAACGTCTTTGCCAGGTCGGCTTCGGACAGGCCGAGGCGCTTTGCGCGCCACGGCGTGGGATACAGCCCGTTGCCCAGTTCGAGCTGCCGCACGTTGCGCTTCATGAAGGCCTGCCCGACGGCTTCGCCGGCCTTGCCGCGCGCGGCCACGCGCTGCGGGTCCGCGCCCTCGAACAGGTTCTCCGAGGTGCCGTTGTTCAATGCGATGACCACATCGAAGACCTCCGACAGCGCCAGATCCATCGCCGGCGTCTGGCTGTCGTACTGCGCGGGCACGTCGAAGAACAGCCGCCGCGCGAGCCGGTCGCTGTTGTATTCGATCAGCGGGAACGCGCCCGCACGCCGCACCTGCACGGCGATGTCCTCGAGCAGTTCGGCGTCGTGCATGCGCCCGGTGATGGCCACGGCGTCGCCTTCCTTCACGGCGGCGGCGGCGACCAGGCGCTGGGCGAGCTGTTCGAAGTCGACGGGTGCGGGGCCGGGTGCGGCAGGGGTATCGGTGGCGGGGGCGGGCGCGGTCGGTGCGGTCGCGGCGGGCGGGCTTTCCTGCTGCTGGCAGGCGGCGAGCAGGGCGCAGGCGATCGCGATGCCGAGCGCGGGCACGGTGAGACGGGTCATGGCAGTCCTCCTTCGATGGGTGGATGCTCGGCCTGGCGACGCCCCCTTGCGGTCCGGCTGGCACAGGGGGCACGCCCTCCGCAGCGGCCAGCGGCCGACCGCCGGGCGGACCGTAATGGCCATGCGCAAAGAAAAGGCCCGGACATGCCGGGCCTTTCCTCCTCACCAC
Organism: Pseudoxanthomonas sp. Root65; assembly: GCF_001427635.1. Classification (NCBI taxonomy): domain Bacteria; kingdom Pseudomonadati; phylum Pseudomonadota; class Gammaproteobacteria; order Lysobacterales; family Lysobacteraceae; genus Pseudoxanthomonas; species Pseudoxanthomonas sp. Root65. The sequence continues at coordinate 179,622 of NZ_LMHA01000001.1, read as the reverse complement.
GTGGCGCGTGGGGTTACCAGATCACCACCTGCTGGTCGCCGCCACGCACCATGGGGTCGCCGGCCTTGCACGAGAACGCGGCCGCGAAGGTCGGCAGGTTGGACGGCGCGCCGATGGCACGGAACTGCGCCGGGGCGTGCTCGTCGGTGGCGATGCGGTTCTTCAGCTCTTCCGGGGTGAAGTTGCGGCGCCACACCGTGGCCCAGTTGAGGAAGAAGCGCTGGTCGCGGGTCAGGCCGTCGGTCTTCGGGTCCGGCGTATCGCCGGCGGCGGCCTTCATCGCGTCGTAGGCCGTGGCCAGGCCGCCGAGGTCGGCGATGTTCTCGCCCAGCGTGTGCTTGCCGTTGATCGCCTGGCCTGCATCGGTGCGATAGGCGTTGAACTGCGCGATCAGCTTGTCCGTGCGCGAGGAGAAGCCCTTGGCGTCGGCCGGGGTCCACCAGTTCTCGAACTTGCCGGTGGCACCGAAGCGGCTGCCCTGGTCGTCGTAACCATGCGTCATCTCGTGGCCGATCACCGCGCCGATGCCGCCGTAGTTCATTTCATCCGGGGCGTTGGGGTCGAAGAACGGCGGCTGCAGGATGGCGGCCGGGAACACGATCTCGTTCTGCAGCGGGTTGTAGTACGCGTTGACCATCTGCGGCGGCATGCCCCATTCGGTGCGGTCGACCGGCTTGCCGATCTTGCCCAGGTTCCACTTGTAGTTGAATTCCTGCGCGGCCATCACGTTGCCGTAGTAGCTGTCGCGGCCGGTGGACAGGCCGGACCAGTCGCGCCACTTGTCGGGGTAGCCGATCTTGGTGGTGAACGCGGCCTGCTTCTCCATCGCCTTGGCCTTGGTCTCGTCGCTCATCCACGCCAGGTTCTGGATGCGGGCCTTCAGCGCGGTGCCCAGGTTGGCCACCAGCGTTTCCATCTTCGCCTTCGATTCCGGCGTGAAGGCGACCTTGACGTACATCTGGCCCAGCGCTTCGCCGCTCTGCGCTTCGATGGTGGACAGCACGCGCTTCCAGCGCGGCTGGATTTCCTTCTGTCCGCGCAGGGTCTTGCTGTAGAAGTTGAAGCTCTCGTTGGCGAAGGCGTCGCTCAGGTACGGCGAGGCGCCATCGATCGTATGGAAGCGCAGGTAGGCGCGCCACGCGGCCGGGTCGGTGTCGCCCAGCATCGTGCTGACTTCCTGGTGGAAGGCGGGCACGGCCAGCGAGAACGTCTCCTGCGGCGCCACGCCCTGCGAGGCGAAGAATGTTGTCCACGAGAAGTTCGGCGTCAGCTTGTCGGCGTCGGCCAGCGTCACCGGGTTGTAGTACAGGGACACGTCGCGCGACATCTCCTCGTTCGACTTCGACACCTTGGCCAGGCGCGTCTCGAACGTGAGGATGTCGCCGGCCTGCTTCTGCGCCTCCGCCGCGGCAACGCCGGACAGTTCCAGCACCTTGGCGATGTGCGCCACGTAGGCGTCGCGGATGGCCTTCTTGTCGGCGTCGAAGTAGAAGTTCTTGTCCGGCAGTCCCAGGCCGCCCTGGAAGGCGTAGGCCATGTTGGTGTCGGGCTTGTTGAAGTCGGCCTCGGCGCCGAAGCCGAACAGGAACGCCTGGCCCTTGGCGGCGCTGTCGTTGAGGTAGGCGACGATGGCGTCCTTGTTCTGCAGGCCGTCGATGGTCTTCAGCACGGGCGCGATCGGCGCGATGCCCTGCGCGTTGGCCTTGGCTTCGTCCATGCCGGTGGCCCACAGGTCGCCGACGATCTTCTCCACGCCGGTGGCGTCGGCATGCGCGGCGGCCTGTTCGGCCAGCTGTTTCTGGATGGCGGTGGAACGCTCGGCCAGCATCTCGAACGCGCCCCAGCTGGTGCGGTCGCTGGGAATCGCGTTGGCCGCCAGCCACTTGCCGTTGGCGTAACCGGCGAAGTCGGTGCAGGCGTTCTTGCTGGTGTCCAGGTCGCTGAGCTGGAAGCGGTTGACGCCCGGCAGGCTGCTTTCGTCCAGCTTGAGTTCCAGCGCCGCGGGCGCCTTCGCGGCCGTGTCGGCGGCCGGGGCGGCGTCTTCCTTCTTGGCGCAGGCGGCCAGCGCGGCGGCCACGGCGAGCGAAAGCATCAGGATCTGGGGTTTGCGGGCAATCACGATCTACTCCTGCCCCGCAGAGGGCATTGGAAAAAAGGAACCCCCTGGGCGGGGGCGTGGCGGGGACTCTACGCCTGTCCCCGCAGGGGCAGGTGTGTCGAAGGTCATGCCTGCGGGGGCGCCAGCGGCCATACTGGGCGTCCAGGCAAGGAGGTTCCCATGCAGGTGCATTTCCATGGCGCGGCAGGCGAGGTCACCGGTTCGATGCACCTGGTCGAGGCCGCTGGCAAGCGGATCCTGCTGGACTGCGGGCTGATCCAGGGCGGCCGCGACGCCGAGGCGCGCAACGCCGAGCCGTTCCCGTTCGACCCCACCACGCTCGATGCGGTGGTGCTGAGCCATGCCCACATCGACCACATCGGCCGGCTGCCGCTGCTGGTCAAGCGCGGCTTCCACGGCCCCATCCACACCCACGGCGCCAGCGCCGAGCTGCTGCCGATCATGCTGCTGGACACCGCCTCGCTGTCCGACGCCGAGGCCGAGCGCGCCAACCGCCATCGCCGCCATGGCGCGCCCGAGGTGCAGCCGCTGTTCGGCGACGAGGACGTGCATGCCACCATGAAGCAGGTGCGCCCGATGCCGTACGACGAGCGCACGACGATCCTGCCCGGTGTTGACATCGCGCTGCGCGATGCCGGCCACATCCTCGGCTCGGCCATCGTCGAACTGTGGGCGGACGGCCGCAAGCTGGTGTTCTCGGGCGACCTGGGGCCGAAAGGCACGCCCATCCTGCGCGATCCCGCGGTGGTGCAGCAGGCCGACCTGCTGCTGATGGAATCCACTTACGGCGACCGCAACCATCGCGACCGCCCAGAAACCATCCGCGAACTCGGCGAGATCTTCGATCACGCGTGGCGCGACCGCGGCAACGTGCTGATCCCGGCGTTCGCGGTCGGCCGTACGCAGGAACTGCTGTACTGGTTCGCGCGCCACTGGGAGGCGTGGAAGCTGTCGCGCTGGCGGATCTTCCTCGACAGCCCGATGGCCGCCAAGGTCGTCAACATCTACGCGCGCCACCATGGGCTGTTCGACGAGGACGCGCGCCGCGTGTGGGCGCAGTCGCCCAATCCGTTCCGCCTGCCCAACCTGCACGTGGCGGAGACCACGCAGCAGTCGATGGCGATCAACCAGATCGAGAACGGCGCGATCATCATCGCCGGTTCCGGCATGGCCAACGGCGGGCGCATCCAGCATCACCTGCGCTACAACCTGGGGCGGCGCAACGCGCATGTCGTGTTCGTCGGCTACCAGGCCGAAGGCACGCTGGGCCGGCGGTTGGTGGATGGCGCGCAGTGGGTGCGCATCCACGGTCGCGACTACCGCGTCAACGCGCAGCGGCACACCGTGGGCGGCCTGTCGGCGCACACCGACCAGCAGGGCCTGCTGGCGTGGTACGGCAATTTCCATCCGTCGCCGCCGCTGGTGCTGGCGCACGGCGAGGACCGGGCGCGCGAAGCGCTGGCGGGCGAGATCGGCGAGCGCCATGGCGTGCCGGTGGAACTGGCGCGGCCGGGCATGATGTTGGACGTGTAGCAGGCGCCGCGCGCCGCCGCATCACACCCGGTGCGGAGAAACCTCGACCGCCTCGTGTTCGCCGGTGTGGCTGAAGCTGCGGTTGCGGCCGGCCTGCTTGGCGCGGTACAGCGCGGCATCGGCGCGGTCGAAGACGTCCTCCGGTCCCGCCTCGTCGCCGGACAGGTAGGTGTGGATGCCGACGCTGGCGGTGAACGGCGGCGGCGTGCTGGCGGTGGCGCCGTGCGGCTTGCGGCCGTGGTGGGCGAGGTCCACGTGGATGGTGGTGGCGATGGTCGCAGCCGCCTGCGCGGATGTTTCCGGCAGCAGGACCGCGAACTCGTCGCCGCCGAGGCGGGCGACCAGATCGCGCGGGCGGCGCGCGCGACTGCGCAGGATGCGGCCCAGCGCCTTCAGCGCGGCATCGCCGGCGGCATGGCCCTGGGTGTCGTTGAGCTGTTTGAAGTGGTCGATGTCCATCACCAGCAGCGACAGCGGCTGGCCGCTGCGGCGCGCGATGCGCAGCTCCTGGTCCAGCGCGTGGTCGAAGCGGCTGCGGTTGGCCAGCCCGGTCAGGGCATCCGACTGCGCCTGCCGCTGCGTGCGCCGCAGCAGTCGGTAGACCCACAGCGACGCGCCCAGCGCCAGCACCAGCAGCGCCGGCACCGGCGAGAACCAGAGATGGCCGTAACGCAGCATCAGCATGGACAGCACCACCGTGCCGGCCATCGTCAGCACGGTCGGGCGCCAGATGCGACGCAGCACGGGCAACAGGGACAGCAGCAGCGGCAGTGCCGAAAGCACCGCCGCCAGCACGGCCTGCCAGCCTTCCGACACCGGTGTGATCGCCGCGCGCTTGATCAGCATGTTCAGCAGGTTGGCCTGGTAGTCGGTCCCGCTCATGCTGGTGGTCGGCGGCTGTCCCGGTGCGCGCGCCAGCGGTCCCATGCCCGTCGCGCTGACCCCCACCACCACCCAGTTGCCGCGCAGCAGCGTGGCCGGAATGCGCTGGTTGAGGACGTCGGTGTACGAGACGTGGCGGAAGGCGTTCGGCGGCGAGGTGAACGGCACCCGCACTTCGTAGTCGCGCACCCAGTCATAGGGCGAAGCGGGTTCCAGGCCGGTGGTCACCCGCCGGCGTCCGGGCAGGTCGCCGTTGCTGCCCGGCGGCTGGTCCAGCTGCAGCAGCGCCAGCGCCAGCGCGGGCCAGTGCGGCGAGCCAAGCCCTGCGCGCAGGTAGGCGCTGCGCGCCACGCCATCGTCGTCCAGTGCCATTTCGGCATGGCCCAGCGAGGCGGCGGACGCGGCGAATTCGGGGATCGGCATCAGCTCGACGGTCGAACCGTTGAGCTGCACGGGCTCGGCCAGCACCGGCAGGACCACCCGGCCGCTGCGGCTGATCGCGCGGGCCAGCAGCGCATCGCCTTCCGGATCGAACAGCGCGGGCTCCGACAGCAGCACGTTGAAGGCGATGCCCTTCACCTCGGTCAGCCGCAGGCGGTCGACCAGTTGCGCATGCGTGCGCCGCGACCAGGGCCAGCGGCCCAGTTCGGCCAGGCTCTTCTGGTCGATGTCGACCACCACGATGCGCGGATCGGCGTCCGGCGCGGCGCCGAGCACCAGCCGGTCGTAGACCCACGCGTCGAGCGGCGCGGTCACGCCGGACAGGGTCACCAGGATCGCCAGCGCAGCCGCGCCCACCGCCGTGAGCAGGCGCGGTTTCCACTTGGGCGTGGGCGAGGGGAGGTTCACAGGGCCAGCATTATGAGCAATGCGCCCGCTCCGGCGCCAACCTTGCACCAGCGGCACGGCACTTCGACGGTCTGTGGTGCCGGGAACGGCCCCTCGAAGCCATCCACGTCGATGGTCTGGGCGCGCAGGTACCAGGTGCCCGAACGCAGGCGGGGCAGGGTGATCTCGGCACGGTCGACGATCTCGTCGACGTGCGGCGCGCCGAAATCCGGCGTGCGCGACATCTGGAACCGGTAGCGCTGGCCCGGCTGGCCCGCCGGCCAGCGGAACGTCACCTCGCGGGTGTTGCCGGCGGCGGCGGCCAAACCGTCGATCTCGGTGACCTCCGCGAGCGGCCGCAAGGTGAACGGCACGCCGTCGCCGTAGGGGCCGGTCTTGCCGGCGGCGTCCACACTGCGGATGCGCCAGACGTAATCGCCGGGCGGCAGTGGTGCAGGCAGGCGTGCGGTGGTTTCGCCTTCGACGCGGGCACCGGCCACGGGCTGGGTCGCATCGGCGGTGGCGGCGACCTCGTACTGGTAGGCCGCGGCGCCCGGCGCCTGCGTCCAGCTCAGTGCCAGTTCCGGCGTGCGGACGACGCTGCCGGCGGCAGGCGCGATCGAATACGGCGGCGCCGGCTGATCGTCGATGCGCAGTTCAATGACGGCATCACGGCCCTCCAGTCCATTGGCGGCGATCGCACGGACGCGGACGAAGTACGTCCCGGCCTCCAGTGCCGGCAACGTATGACGGGGCGCATCGCTTTCCGCGTCGACCCGCAGACTGTCGAACGTGCGCTGCGCGCTAACCTGGATGCGGTACTGGCGTGCACCTTCGACGGCGGGCCAGGCCAAGGTGGGGCGGGCGCTCTGCGACATGGGCGGAATGCGCGACAGGTCGGGCGCCGGCAGCAGCGGCAGCGGCGACACCGCGGCCTGGCCGGCCGCGACCACCGCGCCGAACCCGGGACGCAGCAGCGCGCCGCGCTGGCGGGGCGCATTCACCGACACGCGCCCTTCCAGCACCTCCGTCTGCGAATAGGCTTCGCCCGCTTCCACGCGGAACGTGGTGCCACGCACGGCCGAGGAGGCGGTCGGGGTTTCGACGATGAAGTTCGCCGCCGGACCGCGCAGGCGGCGCACGTCGTTGCCGATCCTGCCACGCTGCAGGCGCAGCCGGGTATCGGCCATGCCGGAGCGCCCGAAGCGGGTCAGCCGATCGAGCAGCAATTCGCTGTCGCCCAGCAGTTGCAGGCGCGAGCCGTCGGCGAACTGCAGGCTGAGCGAGGCGTCGGGCGATGTCTTCAGGCTCGCGCCACTGCCCAGCGACATGCCGCTGGTCACCGACGACTCCTGCCCGGCCGGTGTGCGCGCAACGGCTTCGCCTTCCAGCGCGATCACCCGCGCTTTCGCGGGCTGGCGGTCCAGCCACTGCAGCGGGATCCGCAGCGTGCTGCCGGGCGGGAGCTGGTACGGGTTGGCGATACGGTTGTGTTCCTGCAGTCGCTGCCACGGGATCGAGGGCTTGAGGTACGCGCCGGTCACGTCCCACAGGGTGTCGCCGGGCCGGACGCGGTAGACCCACTCCTGTGCCTGGACTGACCAAGAGACCAGCCACAGCATCACCAGCCCCCAGAGCGGCCATCCCTTGCGTCGAGTCCCTTTCCGCATCGCCTGCCCCTGCCCCATGCCGGTTCGAAATGTTGCACCGGTCACAATTATAAGCTTGCATGGGATCGTGCTGGCCGGTTCCAGGCGCCTTTTCCGTCACCTCACACTGAGCCGTAGGCGTGCTTACGGGCGCCGATGACGGATGCGCCGGCCACATTCCGTGCTCGCCGTGTCATCGCGCTCGGCGCGCTGGTTCAGTCGAGGGCGGCTTCGGCGCGCAGCTGGTGCTCGCGTTCGTGGCCCAGATAGTGGCGGATGGCGTGCCGCATCAGGTACAGCATCGGGATCAGCGCGATCGCCGCCAGCATCTTGTAGGCGTAGTTGACCGTGCTGACCGCCAGGAACAGCGAGGTCGGCCACTTCTGCGGCCCCAGCACGAAGGCGATGTAGATCACCACGAAGCTGTCCACCAGCTGCGAGATCGCGGTCGAGCCGGTCGCGCGCAGCCACACCCAGCGCTCGCCGGTGGCGTTGCGGATGCGGTGGAACACCGAGACGTCGATCAGCTGGCCGGCGAGGAAGGCCACCACCGACCCGGCGATGGTCCACATGCCCTGGCCGAAGATCGCCGCGAAGGCCTTCTGGTAGTCCGGCACGCCCTGCGCCTGCGCCGCCTCCACCCACCAGCCGGCCGGTGCCAGCGCGATGGCGGCGAAGGCGAACAGGAAGCCGTAGACGATCAGCGCTACCGCCAGCCACGAGATGAAGCGCACGCCGCGCTTGCCGAAGAACTCGTTGATGGTGTCGGTCAGCACGAACACGAACGGCCACAACAGCGTGCCGGCGGTAAAGCTGAGCGAGCCGGTCTGGCCGAACAGGTTCCACTCCAGCGGCGCGATGCCCAGCGTGTCTTCCAGCGCGAAGATCTTGACGCCGATGAACTCGGCCAGCACCGCATTGGCGCAGAACACCGCCGCCAGCACGATGAAAAGCCGCACCGCGCGGTCATCCAGGGTGCGCGGCGCGTGCATGGCTCAGCGGTCTCCGGCGCGGGTGAAGGGCATGGTCTCGGGCGCGACCGCGCCGCCGGAAATGATGAAGCTCATCGCCTGGTCCACGGTCCAGTCGGTCGGCGTCAGCAGTTCGACCGGCACGATTTCGAGATAGCCCGAGGTGGGATTGGGCGTGGTGGGCACGTAGACGGCCGCCAGCTCGCGGCCGCTGCCTTCCTCGCGGATCACCCGCGTCACCAGGCCGACCGACTTCATGTCCCGGTGCGGGAAGTCGATCAGCACCACGCGCTGCGTGCTGCCGGGCTTGGTCTCCAGCATGTCCAGCAGCTTGCGCGCGCTGGTGTAGATGACGTTGGCCAGCGGCACGCGCGCGATCAACGCCTCGAACCAGTGCAGCAGCCGCTGGCCGACCACGCGCCGCGTCATCGCGCCCACCGCGACGATGACGAACAGCGTGGCGACCATGGCGATGGTGTTCTGCACCCACAGCCCGTTGAACCAGCCCAGCGACTGCGGGAAGTTGGCGGCGATCTGGTGCGACAGCGGCTCCACCCACGGCTTGCTGATGCCGGACAGCAGCACGAACACGAACTTGATGACCACCCAGGTCAGCCAGATCGGCAACAGGGTCAGCAGGCCGGTGATGAAGAGCTTCTGCACCGAAACGCGGTGCGCGGGATGGTCGGGGGGCATGGCGTCATTGTAGGCCGACGCGGTGTGTCGGCTATATAGTCGCGTACAGGACGTTGTGGCAGGGGGAATGGAATGCAGGGGTTCTTCAAGTGGTCCGGACTGGTCGTCTTCGGCACGGTGGTGCTGGTCGTCGCGGCGTACTGCGTCAGCCGGTGGATACCGATGCCGACGGAAGACGAAAAGGCGCTGGCATGGCTGGACGCTCCCCGGCCCCTGGCGGGCACGAATGGATTCGCCGCACTGTGGTCGCTGCCGTTCGATATTCCCGTCGCCGATGCGGAGCGCCTGCTGAAGGAGGAAACCGTGCGGCTCCAGGCGTTGCCGCTCTGGTCCGGGGAAGGCGCAGCACCGGTCCACACGTCTCCGCTGACGACGTATCCGCGCGTGGATGACACACGCGATGACAAGACGCTCTGCAAGGCCGGTCAGCCGCATTGCCTGGCCCAGGTTCGGGCCAGGCTGCAGGAACTGACGCCGCTGATGGCGTCCCGCGCCGCGATCACCGCGCGCATCGCCGCGCTCGACGACTACGATCATTTCCGAAGCCCGTTTCCCGCGCGGCCGGACATGCCGATGCCGTCCTATCGTCCGCTGATGCAGGGTCTGGTCGCGCATGCGTACACGTTCGCGCGTGGCGATCGTGAAGCGGGGCTGCGCGGCGTCTGCCGGATGGGCTCGATCGCGCGCAAGCTGGTGGGCAGCGGCGACATGCTGGTGGGTGGCGTGATGGGAGCGGTGTTGATGGACGCCTCGGGCGCGCTGTTCGTCGACATGCTGGCCGAACTGCCCGGCGACCATCCCCTGCCTGACGCGTGCACGGGGATCTTCGAGCCCGATGGCGGCATGGTCGCCGGGATCTGCACGACCATGACAGGCGAGGCGCGATACATCGCCGACGGATTCCGCGCGCTGAACGTTGCCGGTGCTGAGTCGTGGCACCGCAAAGTCGTCGCGGATCTGTTCCTCGACCAGCGCAAGACGATCGCACGCGGTGCGCGGCGCCACGCCTGGTTCTGCGGCGCGGAAGCCGATGCGCTCATCCGCGCGGATACGCCGCTGAGCCGGCATGCGCCGCTGTCCGGGGGGTGGACATTCTCCTGCCTCGCGAACGCGACCGGTTGCATTCTCGACAACATCGCCGCGCCCGCGCTGGCGGGCTGTGCGGAGCGCTTCCAGGATGCGGAGGCGCGGCTGCGGCTGGTGGCAGCGTGGCGCTGGTTGCGGGAGGCGGGCGATGATGCGCGCCCTGTCGAACAGCGCATCGCCGCGTGGCAGCAGCTGCACCGCGAAGGCCGCGCGATCCGTGTCACTGCCGATGGGGACGGTCTCGAGATCGACCTGTTCCACGATGCGCAGATCCCGACCTTCACGCTGCCGCTGCCGCCCCGCAGCGCGGCCCCGCCGGCGCCCTGATCACCCCGCCCGACGCGCCTCGGGCTTCAGCCGCACATAGATCTGCTTGCGCACGCGGGCGACGACTTCGTTCTGCGCGTTGAAGACGTCGGCCGGCATCCAGCGCAGGTACTTCTGCCCGTTGGCAGCTTCGGCGCGGATTTCGTCCAGCACGAATGCATCCAGCCGGAATTCGGCATGCAGCGTGCCCTTGCCGGGTTTGACGAATTCGATCTCCGCCGCCTTGTCCCAGACGTAGTAATCGCGGCCCAGCCGCTCCTTGGCCAGGATCATCCAGAACGGATCGGTCATCGCGAACAGGCTGCCACCGAAATGGGTGCCCACGTAGTTGCGGTTCCATGGGCGCATGCGCAGTTCGACGCGCGCGAAGCTCCAGTCGTGGGCCATCTCGGTGACGTGGATGCCGCTGAGCAGGAAGGGCGGCCACACATTGAAGATGTGCCGCAGGGTGCCAGGTTTCATGCAGGACTGTTTCGTGCGTTGTGCTGGGTGACGGGGAAGGATTCGCGGCTTAGAACAGCAGCGAGGACATCTTCCTGCGGTACTGGCTCACCAGCGCGTCGTCCTCGATCACGCGGAAGGCGTCGATCAGGCTCTTGCGTGCCAGGCCATCCTCGAAGGCGCGGTCGCGCTTGAGCATGTCGAGGAACTGCTCCAGCGCGGCTTCGGAGTCGCCAGCGATCAAGGCATGCACGCCCAGCAGGTGGCGCGCGCGCAGGTCGTCCGCATTCGCCGCCACGGCCGCGCGCAGTGCATCGGGCGAGGGGGCGTCCTTGAGCGCCGACGCAAAGCCCAACCGAGCGCGTGCCTTGACGGCACGGTCGTCGGTGGCGAGGTAGGCGGGCAGGGCGTCGAGCAGGCGCTCGGATTCGGGCGCTTCGCCGGTCTTCAGCAGCGCGAGCACCAGGTCGAGCTTGAGCTCGTCCTTGTCCGGCTCGGCGGCCACGGCCTCGCGCAGCGCGGCCACCTGCGCGGTCGGATCGAGCGGTGCGGCTTCGACGGCCTCGGCGGCGGCTTCCGCCGGTTGCACGCCGTGCGACGCCAGGAATTCGCGCAGCTGGCCTTCCGGCAGCGCGCCGGGAAAGCCGTCCACCAGCTGTCCGTCCTTGACCAGGAACACGGTGGGCACCGAGCGGATCTGGAAGGCCGCGGCGATCTGCTGCTCCTTGTCGACGTCGACCTTGGCCAGCAGGAAGGCGCCGTTGTACTCGCCGGCCAGCTTCTCGAGGATCGGCCCCAGCGTCTTGCAGGGCCCGCACCAGGTCGCCCAGAAGTCGACCAGCACCGGCACTTCCAGCGACTTGCGCAGGACCTCGGCCTCGAAGGTGTCGGTGGTGGCGTCGAATACGTGGGGCAGATCGGTCATCGGCTCGCTCATGGCGGATGGGGGCGTGGCGGTCAGATGGTGCCGCGGGCGGGAGGATACAAGATGATGTAAAAAAGGTTTGACATTGGAGGATCGAAATGTAATGTATGAATTACATATTGTCTCTTGGAGCGGACATCATGGCACGGCAGCGGGTGGGCTGGCTGGGGTTGCTGGTGGCGGGCTTGTTGGCGTTCTGGGCCCTGCTGGCGGGCCCGGATGTGCTGGCGGGCGTGGATCTGGGCAAGTGGGGCACGGCCTTGCTGGTCACGGTGGCATGGGTGTCGCTGTATGCGATCTCGCGCACGCCGCTGGGTGATGCCGAGCGCGGCGTGTCGCCCGGCGAGTGGAAGGCGTGGGTGGGCGTGGTCTTCATGCTGGTGGCGGTGGCTTACTTCCTGGCCAAGGCCCACGTGTTCGCCCAGGGGGCCGTCTGGGACAACCACGGGGCGCGCGCGGTGGGCCGCAACCTAGTGTTGCTGCTGGTCGCGTGGGCGGTGCTGACCCATGTGCTTGGCGCGCGCTGGAAAGGGCGCGTGCAGGAAGACGAACGCGACCTTCGCATCGAACAGCAGGCGGCCGGCTGGGGCCGTAGCGGATTGACGTTCTGCCTGATCGGCCTGGCGGTGATGCTGGCGTTTTCGCCGGCCGAGCGGCTGGCGTGGGCGACCCCGTTCATGGTCGCCAACCTGCTGGTGTTGGCGCTGATGTGCGGCTGGCTGTGCGAATACGCCGCGACGGCGGCGATGTACTGGCGCGACCGCCGATGACCGGTACGCCGATCGCCAACGACATCCGCCGCCTGCGCTTCGGACGCGGGGAAATGACCCAGCAGGCGCTGGCCGATGCCTGTGGTGTCACCCGGCAGACCATCATCGCGCTGGAAGCGGGGCGCTATGCGCCGTCGCTGGAATTGGCGTTCCGCATCGCGCGGGCGTTCAGCGTAGGGATCGAGGAGGTGTTCCGGTGGGAGGACGCATGAGCGCTGCATGGCGGTGGAGCGGGCCGGCGGCGGCGATGGTGTTCGTCGCGGCGCTGGTCGGGTTCGGCCTGGCGTTGTCCGGGTATTCGCAGGTGTTCCATCCGGTCGCCGTCCTCGGGGCGAAGGGGGTGCCGCATGCGCTGGGTTTCAATGTGCTGGGATTCGTCCTGACCGGCGTGCTGGCGGCTGCGGCGACGCTCGATCTCCGTCGTCGTCTGCCGGCAGACGCGGGCTGGTCGCTGCGCGTGGGCGCGCAACTGACCCTGCTGTCGGCACTGGGTTTCGCCGCGATGGGGCTGTTGCCGCTCGATCCCGAGGACCTGGACAACCCGGCCAGCAGCCTGCACGCCACCGCGTGGATGCTGTGGTGGGTGGCGTTCGTGCCGGGCGCGCTGCTGGTCGCGGTGGGATTGCGCGGACGTGCCTCCTGGCGCCTGCTGGCGCGTGCGAGTGCCGCAACGGCGCTGCTGGTGTTGTTCGTCGCGTTGCTGGCGGTGGAGCTGATGCCGGCCGGCGTCGCGCAGCGGTTGGGCTATGCGGCGTGGCTGGGCTGGCTGTGGATGGTCTCGCGCAGTCCGGGTGCGTAGGGCGGCGCTTGCTCCGCTGCGCTTCGATACGCAAACGACGAGCTGGATCCAGGAGCCGCCAGGCAAACCCGGCGCCACTTCTTCCGCAGGCGTGCATTCCGGGAATGTCGTTCGTGGTGAGCCTGTCGAGCCACGCTTGTCATTGCGAAGCGTGGAGGTCGCGACGCGTCGGCCCGTCGCAAGCAGCGTGGTTCGACAGGCTCACCACGAAAGGGGTTCGGCCCACCGCCGGTGGTGTGATCAACCGGCGTCGTTTAGCGCGCAGGGAGGTGAAGGCCTCCGCCGCGCGAGCGTTGCCTGACGCCTGCCCTTCCGCAAAATGGCGCGCTGCGGCGCGTTCGTCATCGCGTCATCGGGCGGGGTCGTCGAGGCGCGGCTGGCGATACACCTTGCCGTCCTTCATCACGAAGTCGACCTTCATCACCGCGGTGATGTCGGCCACCGGGTCGCCAGGCATGGCCACGATGTCGGCGCGCTTGCCGGTTTCGATCACGCCTTGGTCGTCCACCCCCAGCACTTCCGCAGCAAGGATGGTCGCCGATTGCAGCGCGATGTTGGCGGGAATGCCGGCTTCGACCATGTAGAGGAACTCGCGCGCATTGTCGCCGTGCGGGCCTACGCCCATATCGGTGCCGAAGGCGATCTTGACGCCGTTGCGGTAGGCGTTGCCGGCGGTCTCCTGGATCAAGGCGCCGATGCGCTGGGCCTTCGGCCGCACCACCGGCGGAAAGTAGCCATCGATCTTCGCCTTCTCCGCCACGAAGCGGCCCGCGTAGATCGTCGGCACGTACCAGGTGCCGTGCTGCTTCATCAGCCGCATGATCTCGTCGTCCATGTAGGTGCCGTGCTCGATGCTGGTCACGCCACCGAGGATGGCGCGCTTCATGCCCTCCTTGCCGTGCGCGTGCGCGGCCACGCGGAAGCCGTAGTCGCGCGCGGTGTCGACGACGGCCTTCACCTCGTCCACGACGAACTGCGGCGCGTCGCCGGACTTGGCATAGCTCAGCACGCCGCCGGTGGCGGTGATCTTGATGACGTCGCTGCCGTCCTTGTAGCGCTGGCGGACCGCCTGGCGGGCTTCTTCCGGCGAGTTGATCACGCCGTCGGTGGGCCCCGGCGGGCCGAGCAGGTGCGACAGCCGGTCGTTGTAGCCATTGGTCGGATCGGCATGGCCGCCGGTGGTGGCGATCGACTTGCCGGCCGCGAAGATGCGCGGCCCTTTCACCAGCCCCTGATTGACCGCATCGCGCAGGTGCGGCGCCACTTCGCCACCCAGGTCGCGCACGCTGGTGAAGCCGGCCAGCAGGGTCTTTTCGGCGTAGCCCACGGAACGGAAGGCGTAGTCCACCGGATCCAGGCGGAAGCCCTCGGAATAGCTCTGCGGGCTGGATTCACTGCCGAGATGCACATGCAGGTCGGTCCAGCCGGGCGTGCAGGTGCGGTCGGCCAGGACGATGGACTCGGCATCGGCGAGCTTGGCGCGGCCCGGGATGACCTCGGCGATCCGGCCGTCCCGCACCAGGACCGTGTGTTCGCCCAGCACCTTGCCGCTGCGGGCGTCGAACAGGCGCTCGCAGTGCAGGGCCAGGGTGGTGGCCGGCGTGGCGGCTTCGGCGGCGAAGGCCGGCACGCCGACGGCGGCCAGGGCTAGGGCGAGCAAGGTCTTGGTCATGGAGGTCCCCGGTTTCGACCCGTCCATGCTAACCGCTGGCGTGGCGGGCCATGGTGCGCTGCGGTACCCTTGGCCGCTTTGCCGTCGCCGTTGCCGCACACCACCATGTCCACTGTTGCCGAACCCGCTTCCTACGATCCGAAATCCGTCGAATCCCAGGCCCAGTCCTTCTGGGAGGCCCGGCGTGCCTTCGAGGTCGACGAGCAGTCGGACAAGCCAAAGTTCTACTGCCTGTCGATGCTGCCGTACCCGTCGGGCGCGCTGCACATGGGCCACGTGCGCAATTACACCATCGGCGACGTGATCAGCCGCTACAAGCGCATGACCGGCCACAACGTGTTGCAGCCGATGGGCTGGGACGCCTTCGGCCTGCCGGCCGAGAACGCCGCGATCAAGAACAGGACCGCGCCGGCCAAGTGGACCTACGCCAACATCGAGCACATGCGCACCCAGCTGAAGTCGCTGGGCTACGCCATCGACTGGTCGCGCGAGTTCGCCACCTGCCGCCCCGACTACTACGTGCACGAGCAGCGCATGTTCACCCGCCTGCTGCGCAAGGGCCTGGCCTACCGCAAGAACTCGGTGGTGAACTGGGATCCGGTCGACCAGACCGTGCTGGCCAACGAGCAGGTCATCGACGGCCGCGGCTGGCGCAGTGGCGCGCTGGTCGAGAAGCGCGAGATTCCGCAGTGGTTCCTGCGCATCACCGACTACGCCCAGGAACTGCTGGACGGCCTGGACAACCTGCCGGGCTGGCCGGACGCGGTCAAGACCATGCAGCGCAACTGGATCGGCCGCTCTGAAGGCCTGGAAATCCAGTTCGTCGTCGAAGGCCAGGACCCGCTGACGGTATTCACCACGCGACCGGACACGCTGATGGGCGTGACCTTCGTGTCGATCGCCGGCGAGCATCCGCTGGCACTGAAGGCGGCGGCCTCGAATCCCGCGCTGGCCGCGTTCCTGGAAGAACTGAAGCACGGTGGCGTGTCCGAGGCCGAACTGGAGACGCAGGAAAAACGCGGCATGGACACCGGCTTGCGCGCGGTGCACCCGGTGACCGGGGACAAGGTGCCGGTATGGGTCGCCAATTTCGTGCTGATGGGCTACGGCACCGGCGCGGTGATGGCCGTGCCCGGCCACGACCAGCGCGACTTCGAGTTCGCCACCAAGTACGCGCTGCCGATCCAGCAGGTCATCGCGCTGAAGGCGCCAAAGAACGATGATGAAAAGACGTACGACGCGACCACCTGGCGCGACTGGTACGGCGACAAGACGCGCGAGGACATGGAACTGGTCAATTCCGGCGAGTTCGACGGACTGGATTATCGCGGTGCATTCGAGGCCTTCGCCGAGCGCTTCGAGCGCAAGGGCCAGGGCCAGCGCCGGGTGAACTACCGCCTGCGCGACTGGGGCGTCAGCCGCCAGCGCTACTGGGGTTGCCCGATTCCCGTCATCTACTGCCCGGGCTGCGGCGCGGTGCCGGTGCCCGACTCGGACCTGCCGATCGTGCTGCCTGAGAACGTCACCCTCGACGGCGTCAAGTCGCCGATCAAGGCCGATCCCGAATGGCGCAAGACCAAGTGCCCGCAATGCGGCGGCGCCGCCGAGCGCGAGACCGACACGTTCGACACCTTCATGGAGTCGAGCTGGTACTACGCGCGCTATACCTCGCCGGGTGCGAAGGAGATGGTCGACAAGCGCGGCAACTACTGGTTGCCGGTGGACCAGTACATCGGCGGCATCGAGCACGCGATCCTGCACCTGATGTATTTCCGCTTCTACCACAAGCTGTTGCGCGACGCGCGCATGGTGGACAGTGACGAACCGGCCACCAACCTGCTGACGCAGGGCATGGTGATCGCCGAGACGTTCTACCGCGACAACGCCGATGGTTCCAAGGACTGGATCAATCCGGTCGATGTCGAGATCCAGCGCGACGACAAGGCGCGCGTGGTCGGCGCCACGCTGAAGGCCGACGGCCAGCCGGTGAAGATCGGCCCGGTCGAGAAGATGTCGAAGTCGAAGAACAACGGCGTCGACCCGCAGTCGATGGTCGAC
This sequence comes from Pseudoxanthomonas sp. Root65, assembly GCF_001427635.1. Lineage (NCBI taxonomy): Bacteria > Pseudomonadati > Pseudomonadota > Gammaproteobacteria > Lysobacterales > Lysobacteraceae > Pseudoxanthomonas > Pseudoxanthomonas sp. Root65. The sequence goes on along the minus strand of NZ_LMHA01000001.1, from coordinate 162,866 downwards.
AAGTTCGGCGCCGATACCGTGCGCCTGTTCTCCATGTTCGCCGCGCCGCCCGAGCAGTCGCTGGAGTGGAACGAAGCGGGCGTGGAGGGCATGGCGCGCTTCCTGCGCCGCCTGTGGACGCAGGTGCAGAAGCATGTCGCCGACGGCGCCACGTCCGTGCTGGACACCGCCAGCCTGACGGCGGAGCAGAAGGCGGTCCGCCGCAAGACCCACGAGACCATCGACAAGGTCGGCCACGACTACGGCAAGCGCCACAGCTTCAACACCGCCATCGCCGCGGTGATGGAACTGTCCAACCTGCTGGGCAAGTTCGACGACGCCTCGCCGCAGGGCCGGGCCGTGCGCCAGGAAGCACTGGAAGCGGCGGTCCTGCTGCTCAATCCCATCACCCCGCATAGCAGCCACGCGCTGTGGCAGGCGCTGGGCCACGAGGAGACGCTCATCGAGGACCTGGCGTTCCCGCAGGTCGACGCCGATGCGCTGGTACGCGATTCGGTGACGCTGGCGGTGCAGGTCAACGGCAAGCTGCGCGGCACCATCGAGGTGGCGGCCGACGCGCCGCGGGATCGCGTGGAGGCCCTGGCGAAGGCGGAACCCAATACGGCCAAGTTCCTCGAAGGCCTGAGCATCAGGAAGGTGATCGTGGTGCCGGGCAAGATCGTCAACATCGTGGCGGCTTGAGGGTGAAGAACGGCTTGCCCTGGCGTTCACCTGCGGTCGGGCTACGCTATTGCCGCCCATGACAGGCTCGTCCAGACTTCGCCCATGATCCGATTCCGCCTGCCCCTCCTCGTTCTCACCCTGGTCCTGCTGGCCGGGTGCGGCTTCCATCTGCGCAACAAGATCGCATTGCCGTCCGACCTGGGTCCGGTTCGCGTCACCGCGTCGTCCACGTCGTACAGCGCGCTGGTGACCAGCCTATCGCGTGGCCTGCAGGCTGCGGGTGCCACGCTGGCGGCGCAGATTGGAGAAGAAGACAGCACGGCGTCGAGCGACACGCAGGTCGCGACGCTGAGTGTCGTCTCCGAGCGCTGGGGCGATCTGCCGATCGCGATCGACCAGTTCGGGCGTGCGCAGGAATTCAGCCTCCGCTATGCGGTGGTGTTCTCCTTCAAGAAGGCCGACGGCACCGACCTGGTGCCACAGCAGGTCGTCGAGCTGTCGCGCGACTACGTGTCGCCGCCAGAGGACGCGACGGGTACCGCCACCGAGCGTGAAGTGCTTGCCGACGAACTGCGCCGCGAGATGGCCGCTTCGATCCTGCGCCGCATCGATGGTGTGGTGCGCTCGGGTCAGGTGAACGCGGCCCCCTGATGGAACTCAAGCCGGAACAGCTGGCGGCGCGCGGAACCTCCGAGCCGCTGCTGCCGGTCTATCTGATCGCCGGGCCGGAGCCGCTGCGCGTGCTCGAGGCCGCCGATGCCGTACGCGCCCATGCGCGTGCCCAGGGTATCGGTGAGCGCGAGGTCTTCGACGCCGACGGCCGCGATTTCGACTGGGGCCAGTTGGAAGCGAGCTTCAATGCGCCCAGCCTGTTCAGTGCCCGGCGGCTGGTCGAAGTCCGCCTTCCGGGCGGCAAGCCGGGCAAGGAGGGCGCGGAAGTGATCACCGCGTTCTGCGCCAATCCGCCTCCCGACGTGGTGCTGCTGATCACCTCGGGCGAGTGGGGCAAGGCCTACCAGGGCAAGTGGAGCGATGCGGTCACGCGCGTCGGCGTACTGGCGGTGGCCTGGGCCATCAAACCGCACGAGCTGCCGGGCTGGATCGAAAGCCGCCTGCGCAGCAAGGGCCTGCGCGCCGAACGCGATGCCGTGCAGCTGCTGGCCGATCGCGTGGAAGGCAACCTGCTTGCCGCCGCGCAGGAAATCGACAAGCTGGCGTTGCTCAGCGATGGCCAGACGCTGGATGTCGAACGCATGGAGTCGCTGGTCGCCAATGCGGCGCGTTACGACGTGTTCCGCCTGACCGATGTCGTGCTGGCGGGGCAGGGCGCGCAGGTGTCGCGCATCCTCGCCGGCCTGCGCGCCGAGGGCGACGTGGTGGCCGGGCTGATGCCGATGATCGTGAAGGAACTGCTGCGCACGGCGACGCTGGCGCGCGTGCAGGCCAACGGCGGCAACCTGGCCGCCGAGATGAAGTCGCAGGGCATCTGGGAAGCCAAGCAGGCGCCGTTCAAGCGTGCGCTGCAGCGCCATGCCGCGCCCGCGCGCTGGGACCGCTTCGTCGCCGAGGCGTCGAAGATCGACCGCATCGCCAAGGGCCGCGGCGACGGCGATGCATGGGTGGTGCTGGAGCGTCTGCTGCTGGCCATCGCGGACGCGAAGGCCGTGCGCCTGCTGGTCGCCTGACCGGCGATGCTGCAGGTCTTCTACGGCGGCACTTTCGACCCCGTCCACAACGGACACTTGGCCATCGCCTGTGCCGCGCGCGACGCGTTCGGTGTGCCGGTGCATCTGATGCCGGCGGCGGATCCTCCGCATCGGGCGGCGCCCGGCGCCTCGGCGGCCCAGCGCGCCCACCTGCTGGATCTCGCCGTCGAGCACATGCCGGGCCTCTGCGTCGACCGGCGCGAACTCCTGCGCGCCCAACGGGATCCGGTCGGCCGCTCGTACACCATCGATACGTTGCGGGAACTGCGGGCCGACCTGGGTGAGGCGGTGCCGCTCGCACTGCTGATCGGCGCGGACAGCCTGCTGGGCCTGCCGACATGGCGGGCGTGGCAGACGCTGTTCGAGCTGGCGCATTTCATCGTCGCCGATCGCCCCGGCAGCGGCCTCGATGCCGGCCTCGCGCCGGTCCTGGCCGCCATGCTGGAGGGGCGCTGGACCGCGCGGCCCGACGACCTGCATCGTGCGCCCGCCGGCCGCGTTTTCCGCTTGAACCAGCCACTGCAGCCGGAATCGGCCACCGAGATCCGCCGTCGCATCGCCGCGGATGGGCCCTGGCGTCAGCTCGTACCGTCGGCGGTCGCGGACGCCATTGCCGACGAAAGGCTGTACCTGTCACGGGTCGCCGACGCGGGTCCGCTATAATCACTGCCGAGTTCCCTGAGCCTCCACGCCTTTGTCCAGCCAAGCCCACGTCATCAAGACCCGCCTCCCCAGCCCGCCGCCGGCCCTGCCGGACCTGCTCGCCACGGTACATGCCGCGGTGCAGGAGCTGAAAGCCAAGGATGTCGTCGAGATCGACGTGCGCGGCAAGTCCAGCGTCGCCGACTATCTGGTGATCGCCTCGGGCACCTCCACCCGCCACGTCAAGTCGATCGCCGACGAAGTGGTGCGGTTCGCCAAGAAGCTCGATGTCATGCCGCTGGGCGTGGAAGGCGAGCGCGAAGCCGAATGGGTGCTGGTGGACCTGGGCGATGTCATCGTCCACGTCATGCTGCCGCGCGTGCGCGAGTTCTACGCGCTGGAGCGCCTGTGGACCGTCGGGGACCAGCCGCCGGAAGATGTCGAGACCGCCGACGAATCGCGCCTTTGACAGGTGCGCTCATGGCCAGGGAAGGTCGTTGGAATTTCTACGCACTCCGGGTGGATGACCAGCCCGCGTCGATTTACCTGGACCTGAGCCTAGCCGATGAAGTGCAGGCGGACGAGTACCCGGTCATGGCGTGGTTGCGCGTGGAGATGCGTGAACCCCGTGAGGACGGGCTGTCCAGTCAGCAGGAGTTCGACGCGCTGGTAGCGCTGGAAGACCGGGTGGTTCCGCTGCTGACGGCCGCCGGTCGGGCTGTTTACGCGGGGCGCAACACCTCCTCGGGTTGCCGCGATTTTTACTTCTACTTGGCGCAGGGCGAAGCCTGGGACGAGCAGGTTGAGCAGGCCATGCGCGCGGCGTCCGAGTATCGCTACCAGTCCGGACATCGCCCTGATCCGACATGGAGCACGTATCACGAGTTCCTCTATCCCGACCCGCGCACGCGGGAGTCGATGGAGAACCGTGATGTCTGCGCTGTCCTAGAAGACCGGGGCGACGAGCTGCGGCAGCCGCGGGACATCGATCACTGGGCCTACTTTCCCAGCCCGGATGCACGCGACGAGTTCCTGCGCAAGGCCGCCGCGATCGGGTTCGAGAACCGCACACCGAATCGCGACGATGACGAGGAGCAGGAGTGGGGTGCACAGGTGTTCCGCCGCGATGTGCCCGCGTATGGTGCCATCGACGATATCTGCCTGCCGCTGTACGACCTCGCGCACGAATGCGGTGGCCGCTACGACGGCTGGGAGTGCGAAGTGGTCATCCAGCCTTCCTAGCAGTACCCGTGGCCCGGTGCGGCGCTGTGCCTTGTGCCGTTAACATGCACGCATGAAATGCCGTCTCATCGCCACTGGCGAGCGTGCGCCGACCTGGGTCGCGCAGGGCTTCGCCGAGTACCAGAAGCGCCTGTCGCACTGGCTGCCGTTCGAGCTGATCGAAATCGAACCGGGCCTGCGCGGGAAGGGTCGCGATCCGCAGCGCGCGATCGAGGACGAAGGCAAGCGCGTGCTGGCGGCGTTGCCGAAGAGCGCACATGTCGTAGCGCTCGAAGTGACCGGCAAACCCTATTCTTCCGAACAGCTCGCGCAGCGGTTGGAGCATTGGCGGACACTGGGCCGCGATATCGCGCTGCTGATCGGCGGGCCGGAAGGCCATGCTCCGGACGTGCTGGCGGCTGCACACGAGAAGTGGTCGCTAAGTCCGCTGACCCTCCCGCACATGCTGGTGCGGCTGGTGGTGGCCGAACAGATCTACCGTGCCGCGGCCATGCTGGCGAACCACCCGTACCATCGCGCCTGAGCTGCACAGATCTTTGTGGGAGCGACGTGAGTCGCGAACGGAAGGCATGCGCTCCACGGATGGTCGAGGTAGAGAGTCCGCGACCCGCCGCGAGGTTGCCGGTACCCTCCGGTCCGCGGTCGCGACTCGCGTCGCTCCTACAGGGAACAACGAAAAAGCCCGCCTTCCGGCGGGCTTCTGCTTTCAGATCGGATGCATCACTGCAGGTTGAACGCGATCGGCACCAGGCCGTAGGCCTGTACCGCCTGCCCGTTCTGCATGGCGGGTTTGAAGCGCCAGGTCTTCAACACGTGCTGCAGGGCCGAGCGGTCGAGGTTGCGGTTGCCGCTGCTGGTCTCGATACTTACGTCGAGGGGCTTGCCGTCGATGTCGACCAGTACGCGCAGCACCACCGTACCTTCCACGCCGTTCTTCAACTCGCTGATCGGATAGCGCGGCGATGTGGCACGCACGTACTCCAGCGCGGCAGAAGGCAGGGGCCCCGTGCCCTGGGATGTGCCGCCGATCTCGCTGCTGTCGATCGCAGGAATGTCGATGACGCGCTCGCTGCCCTGCTCCACGAAGACGGGAACATCCACCGTGGGCGTCGTAGACGTCACCGTCGGCGTCGGCGTGGCCGGGCGCGGCTCTTCCCGCTTGACGACGGTCTGCTGCTCCACGATCGGCACGACGATGGGGATGGGATCCTCCTTCTGGATCCAGCGTACTTCCGGCTTCGGCTTGGCCGCAGGCGCGAGGGGCGGCGCTGCCATCGGGATGAGCAGCATCAGCAGGGCGGCGGCGTGAAGGGCGATGGCGGCCGCGATGGCGGCGATGCGGCCGATGTCGATGCGGGTATCGGAACCGTGGGGTAGTGCGCGAACCATGATCCACCTCCTTGAGGGCTGTGAACGGAACAACGCTCGGTCGCGGGGAGTGGGGTTGCAACGTCCCGGCGCCGCACGTCCAGACTGTACTCCGGCGGAGGGCGTCCGCAAGGGGGCGGGCGTTCGACCTTCGGCGTAGTCCGGTGATCCGGTCGCGCAACGAAAACGGCGCCCCTTGGGGCGCCGTCGTCGGGTAGGGGTCCGCAGCTCTTACTTGCCCAGTTCGAACACCACGTCCAGGTTGATCGAGACGGTGCTTTCGCCCGGCGAGACCGGCGGCGCGCCACTGGCATCGCGGGCTTCCATCTTGGCCATCGCCATCATCGGCATCGGGCGGAAGCCGCCGTTGCCTTCGGAGATGCTGACGATGCGGCGCACCTTCAGGCCCAACGACGTCGCGTAGGTCTCGGCACGGGCCTGGGCCTTCTTCAGCGCCGCCAGACGGGCCTCGTCGTAGACCGGCTCCGGGTTGTCGATCTCGAAGCTGGGACCGTTGATCTGGTTGGCACCCACGCCGGCCAGGGCGTCCAGCACCTTGCCCAACTTGGCGATGTCGCGGACCTTGATGCTGACCGTGTTGTTGGCCTGGTAGCCGGTGATCTTGGGGGCTTCGTTCTCGGCGTAACGGTACTGCGGGTTGAGGCTGATGCCGCTGGTCTGCACGTCCTTGTCGGCGATGCCGGCGGCCTTGATGGCGGACACGACCTTGGCCATCTGCTCGCTGTTCTGGCGCATGGCGGTATTGCCGTCGACGGCCTGGGTGACGACGCCGGCCGAGATCGTGGCGATGTCCGGGACGCGCGAGGCCTCGGCCTGCGCCGACACGTTGAGCAGGGTGCCGTCGGATGGGATCGCGTAGGCAGGGGTGGTCTGGGCGGACGAAGTCATGGCGGCGGTGGTTCCGAGGGACAGGGTCAGGGCGAGTAGCAGGGGGCGGATCAGGGTCGGACGCATGGGATCTCCTATCGTGGTTCGAGTGGCGTGCACCCGGGTCGTCGTCGACGCGCAAGGGTGTTCACGATGACATGAACGGGCTGTGATCTGCGGCGGGGTTGCGCGTTCCGGCCGATATCAGCGGCCATTCAGTCAGGCGGCGCGGGTTATTCTTCCGCGATGCTCTATCTGGCCTCCCAATCCCCCCGCCGTGCCGAACTGCTGACCCGCCTGGGGTTGACCTTCGGACGCATCGATCTCGATATCCCCGAGCACCGCCATCCCAACGAGCCCGCCACCGACTATGTCCGCCGCGTTGCCCGCGAGAAGGCCGGCGCCGGATTGCTCAAGGTCGTCGCAACCCCCGGTGCGGTGGTACTGGGCGCCGATACCGAGGTCATCCTGGAGGACGAAGTCTTCGGCAAGCCGGTCGATGCTGCCGACGCGGCGGCCATGCTGCGTCGCCTGTCCGGCCGTACGCATCAGGCGGTGTCCGCCGTCTCGGTGGTCAGCGCTTCGCGCGAGGCGCAGGCGCTGGTCATCACCGACGTCAGCTTCGCCGAACTGGACGAGGACGAGATCGCCGCCTACGTCGCCAGCGGCGAGGCGATGGGCAAGGCCGGCGCCTACGGTATCCAGGGGCGGGCCGAACAGTTCGTCACCCGGCTGGCCGGCAGCTACTCGGCGGTGATGGGGCTGCCGCTGCATGAAACGGCCAAGTTGCTGCGCGACTTCGGCATCCATCCCACGGCATCCGCCGCCATCGCGTCAGCCTGAGGAAGGATCCCCATGTCGGAAGAAATCCTGGTCAACGTCACCCCGCGCGAGACCCGCGTCGCGGTGATCGAAAACGGCATGCTGCAGGAACTGCACATCGAGCGAGGCTGGCGTCGCGGTGTGGTCGGCAACATCTACAAGGGCAAGGTGCAGCGGGTGATGCCGGGCATGCAGGCCGCCTTCGTCGAAGTCGGTCTGGATCGGGCCGCCTTCCTGCACGCGAACGACATCGTGCGTTCGTCGCCGGGCGCGGTGGTCGAGGGTGAGGATGCGCCGCTGCCAACGCCACCGGCCGCGCCGATCATGGACCTGCTGCGCGACGGCCAGGACATCGTGGTGCAGGTGGTGAAGGATCCCATCGGCAGCAAGGGCGCGCGCCTCACCACGCAGATCAGCATTCCCTCGCGCTACCTGGTGCTGCTGCCGCAGTCGAAGGTGATCGGCGTGTCGGCGCGCATCGAGGACGAGGCCGAGCGCCATCGGCTCAAGCAGGTCGTCACCGAACTGGCCGGCCTGCACGGCGGTCACGGCTACATCATCCGCACCAACGCGGAAGGGCAGCCTGCCGAGGCGCTCGCCGAGGACATCGCCTACCTGTCGCGCGTCTGGAATGTGGTGGAGCGGCGCGGTCGCGAGTCGCCCTCGTGCAGCATCCTGTACGAAGACCTCAGCCTGCCGCTGCGCGCGGTACGCGACCTGATCCGCAAGGACGTGGAAAAGGTCAAGGTCGACTCCAAGGAAACCCACGAGCGCCTGCAGGCGTTCGTGGCCAAGTACATGCCGGTGCTGGCCGAGCGCATCGAACTGTATTCGGGCGAGCGTCCGATCTTCGACCTGTACGGCGTCGAGGACGAGATCGCGCGTGCGCTGGACAAGCAGGTCCCGTTGAAGTCGGGCGGCTACCTGGTGATCGACCAGACCGAGGCGATGACGACGGTCGACGTGAACACAGGTTCGTTCCTCGGCCAGCGCAACCTGGAAGAGACCGTCTACCGCACCAACCTGGAGGCCGCGCAGGCGGTCGCGCGCCAGCTGCGGCTGCGCAACCTGGGCGGCATCATCATCATCGACTTCATCGACATGGACGATCCGGAGCACCGCCGCCAGGTACTGCGCACCCTGGAGAAGTCGCTCGCGAAGGACCACGCCAAGACGACGGTGTACGAGTTCTCGCCGTTGGGCCTGGTGGAGATGACGCGCAAGCGCACCGTGGAAAGCCTGGCACGCCAGTTGTCCGAACCCTGCCCCGAGTGCAGCGGCCGCGGCAGCATCAAGACCACGGAGACGGTGACCTACGAGATCTTCCGCGAGATCACCCGCGCCGTGCGCCAGTTCGAGGCCGCGCGCCTGCTGGTGATCGCCTCGCCCAAGGTCGTGGCCCGCATCACCGACGAGGAGTCGACCGCCGTCGCCGAACTGGAAGAATTCCTCGGCAAGTCGATCCGCTTCCAGGCCGACGAGCAGTACCTGCAGGAGCAGTTCGATGTCGTGCTGCTTTGAGGCCGGGATTGGAGAGTGGGGATTCGGGATTCGCAGCCTGCGCCGCGGCCCGCTTTTCCGAATCTCAAATCCCCATTGCCGAATCCCGGCGAGCGCAGCGAGCTGATGCCCACGCCGATGCGCCGCCGTCTGCGCCTGGCCCGCCGGGGTGCCGTATATGGCATCGCGGTGGTGCTGGTGTGCATGGCGGTGGTGCTTGGTGTCGCCAGCCAGGTGTTGCCGTTGGCCGAGCGGCATCCCGACCGCATCGCCGCCTGGCTTAGCGAGCGGGCCGGCCGGCCGGTGGCCTTCGATACGGTGAAGACGCAGTGGACGCGGCGCGGGCCGCTGTTGCAGCTGGACGGGTTGCGCCTGGGTGAGGGCGACGGCGGCGTGCGCATCGGCCAGGCCGAGGTGCTGGTGTCGATGTATGGCGGCCTGCTGCCGGGGCGTTCCTTCACCGAACTGCGACTGCGCGGCCTGTCGCTGACGTTGCAGCGCGGCGACGACGGCAAGTGGGCGGTGCGCGGCCTGCCGGGGCAGTCGCAGTCCACCGAAGATCCGCTGCGGAGCCTGGAAGGCCTGGGCGAACTGCAGGTGATCGACGGCAAGCTGGCCATCATCGCGCCGTCGCTGGGCTGGGATATCCGCCTGCCGGAGATCGACCTGCGGCTGCGGGTGCAGGGCGACCGCGTGCGTGCGGGAACGCGCGCCTGGATCCGCCGGGATGCCGCGCCGCTGCATGTCACGGTGGATTTCGACCGCAAGGCCGGCGATGGACGCGCCTACCTGGACGTCTCCGCGGAGGACATCGGTGCCTGGTCGCCGCTGCTGCGCTACGCCGGCGTGGTCGCCGAGCGCGGCAACGGGCGCGTGCAGGCCTGGACGGAGCTGCGCAAGCACCGCGTGGTGCTGGTGACGGCGGATGCACGCCTGCGTCAGATCGCGCTGCGGGGCGCGCCGCTGCCGGCGTCTGCCGCGCCGACACGCATCGCCTTCGAGCAGATGGAAGCGCGCATGCGCTGGCGGCTGGTGTCCGGCGGCTGGCGCCTCGATGCGCCACGCCTGCGGGTGGGTACGGCACCCGCCGTGCAGACACTCGATGGCCTGGTGGTGGCCGGTGGCGACCGCTACGCGCTGCTGGCCGACCAGGTGGATGCGGCGCCCTTGTTCGCCGTGCTGGGACTCAGCGACCGGGTCGATGCCGGCCTCCGCCGCTGGCTGGTGCAGGCGCAGCCCGGTGCGCGCCTCGCGCGCCTGAACCTGGCCGGCCGCAGGCATGGCGCACTGCGTGCGGAGGGGCAGCTGCGCGACATCGCGTTCAAGGCGGTCGGCGATGCGCCCGGGCTCAGCGGCCTGGCGGGCGATTTCGAGGGCGATGCCGATGGCTTCCGGCTGCGGCTGGATCCGTCCTCGACGATGCGCTTCGACTGGCCCAGCGGATTCGCCGTGGTGCACGACGTGCGCCTGCGGGGCGACATGCTGGGCTGGCGCGAAGGAAACGGCTGGCGCGTGGGCACCACGGCGCTGCAGGTGCAGGGCAAGGACTATGCGGCCGATCTGCGTGGCGGCCTGTGGTTCCAGGGCGACGGCACGCGGCCCTGGATCGATCTGGCGGCGGACCTGGCCGACGCGCCGGTGCCAGTGGCGAAGCGCTTCTGGGTCCACCACAAGATGTCGAAGACGGCAGTCGACTGGCTGGATGCGGCCCTGGTCGGCGGCACGGTGCGCAATGGTCGCGCCCTCGTCAGCGGCGATCTGGACGACTGGCCGTTCACCCGCCAGAACGGTCGGTTCGAAGCGGTCGCGCAGATCCAGCATGGCCAGTTCAAATTCCAGCCCGAGTGGCCGCAACTCGAACAGGTCGACGCCGACATCGCCTTCATCGGCAACGGCTTCGAGCTGAAGGGGCGCGGCGCGCTGGCGGAGGTGGACATTCCCGCCTTCCAGGCCGGCATCGCCGATTTCCGCGAAGGCGACCTGAAGATCACCGCGCGCACCGACACCGATTCGGCCCGCCTGCTTGCGCTGCTCCGGGAGAGTCCGCTCCGCAAGACCTACGGCGAAACCCTGGACCATCTGCAGGCCAAGGGCCCGGTGGCGGCGACCTTCGACCTGCTGCAGCCTCTGCGCGCCGAGCGGCAGGCGCGCAAGAAGCTGGCGGGCACGGTAGAGCTGAAAGGCGCGCAGTTGTCGGAGACGCGCTGGGACCTGGTGTTCGACAACATGCGCGGCAAGGCGACGTACGACGATGGCGGGTTCGCCTCGGGGCCGTTGCAGGTCGTGCACGACGGCCTGCCGGGCGTACTGGGCCTGCGCGCCGGCAGCGGCACGCGCGATCGCAGGCAGGCCTTCGAGGCCGATCTGTCCGCTGTGGTGGACGCGGACCGCCTGCTCGATCGCGCCCCCGAGATGGCATGGCTGAAGCCATACATGGACGGCCGTTCGCCATGGACCGTCGGGGTGGCGATTCCACGCACAGCGGCGGGCGCCGTGGCCGCGCCCACCCAGCTCAGCCTGACTTCGGATCTGGTGGGCACCGCGATGAGCCTGCCGGCGCCGATGCGCAAGGCGCCGGCGACGCCGCTGGCAACGACGGTGCGCGCGCCGCTGCCGATCGGCAGTGGTGAGATCGATGTCGCCTTCGGCGATGTGCTGGCGTTGCGTGCCCGCAATGCCAACGGCCAGACGGGTGTGCGTGTCGTCCTGGGCAGCGACCGGGTGAACGAGGCGCCGCCGTCGTCGGGCTTGGTAGCCACCGGCCGCACCGGTGCGCTGGATGCGATGGAGTGGATCGCCGTCGCGCGCGGCGGCGGCGGCGGTGGCGGTGAAGGCGATGGCCTGCCCCTGCGCCATATCGATGTCACCGCCGAACGGCTGCTGATGCTCGGATCGGTCTTCCCCGACACGCGCCTGCAGCTCGCGCCGGCGCAGCAGGCGTTGGCGGTGTCGCTGGATGGCGAAGCCCTGTCCGGCGCGCTGCTGGTGCCCGACGCGAAGGGCGCTCCCATCGCTGGCAAGCTCGCGCGCGTGCACTGGCGCAAGGCGCCTGCGCTTGGCGCATCGGCCCCCGGTGCGGGCGGGCGCGGCGCGACCGACGACATCGATCCTGCCGCGGTGCCGCCGCTGTCGCTGGAGGTCGAGGACCTGCGGTTCGGCGATGCGCGGCTGGGCACGGCCAAGCTTCGCACGCGCCAGCAGGCGGACGGCATGTACGTGGACCAGCTGCAGTTGCGCTCGCCCGGCCAGCAGATCGATGTGCGCGGCCAATGGACCGGCACCGGCAACGCGGCGCGCACGCGGTTCGCCGCCGACGTGAAGAGCGAGAACTTCGGCGTGCTGTTCGATGACGTGGGCGTCGGCGACCGCGTCGGAGGCGGCCACGGCCAGATCACCGCCGACGCCGGCTGGTCGGGCAGCCCGGCGGCGTTCCGCCTGGCGGCGCTGGAAGGCAGCGTGACGCTCGCCGTGCGCGACGGCCATCTGCTCGAAGTGGAACCGGGTGCGGGCCGCGTACTCGGCCTGCTGAGCGTCGCCGAAGTTCGCCGCCGCCTGATGCTCGATTTCAGCGATTTCTTCTCCAAGGGCTTCGCGTTCAACCGCATCGACGGCAACATCCGTCTCGATGGCGGACTGGCGCGCAGCGACAACCTGATGATCGACGGCCCGGCGGCCGAAATCGTGATCCGCGGCGACACCGACCTGCGCAGCGAGCGGTTCGACCAGACCGTGGACGTGAAGCCGAAATCCGCCAACGTGCTGACCGCCGTCGGTGCCGTCGCCGGTGGTCCCATTGGCGCTGCCGTGGGCGCGGTGGCCAATGCGGTGCTGAAGAAGCCACTGGCCGAGATGGGCGCCAAGACCTACCGCGTCACCGGCCCGTGGAAATCGCCCAAGGTCGAGGTGGTGGGACGCGAGCAATCACGTGCCCGCACCAACGAACGCACCGGCAGTGCCGACGCGCCCTGAGTCCCGGCGGGTCGTGGCCGCTTGCCGCGGCTGTCCTCCGCCCCCATGGTAACGACATGACTTTACCCATCCCGCTCGCCGAAACCCGCCTTCTCCTGCCTGCCGGCCTGGATCCGTCCGGCCTCGACCGCGCCTTCGGCACGTTGCTGGGGCCCGGCATCGATTTCGGTGACCTCTATTTCCAGCACGCGCGGCGCGAAAGCTGGACGGTCGAAGACGGCATCGTCAAGGACGGGGCGCATTCGATCGAACAGGGCGTCGGCGTGCGCGCCATCTCCGGCGAGAAGACCGGCTTCGCCTACTCCGACGACATCAACGCGCAGGCCCTGATCGACGCATCGAAGTCCGCGCGTGCCATCGCCCGCGACGGCGCCGCGCACGCGCCGCGCACGCTTGTGCGCAGCGGCGGCCGCGCGCTGTATGCCGGCGACGATCCGATCGACGCGATGGGCAACGATGCCAAGGTCGAGGCCCTGCGTGCGGTCGACCGTTTCCTTCGCGCCGCCGATCCGCGCGTGCAGCAGGTCACCGTCAGCCTGTCCGGCGGCATCGACACGGTGCTGGTCGCGCGCAGCGACGGCGTGCTCGCCTCCGACGTGCGCCCGCTGGTGCGCCTGAACGTGCAGGTGATCGTCGAACAGAGTGGCCGCCGCGAATCGGGCTATGCCGGCATGGGTGGCCGTTACGGTTATGCCGAACTGTTCGCCGATGGCAAGCCGGAGGATCTCGCGCGCGAGGCGCTGCGCCAGGCGCTGGTGAACCTGGACGCCATCGATGCGCCGGCCGGCGTGATGCCGGTGGTGCTGGGCAGCGGCTGGCCGGGCGTGCTGCTGCACGAAGCGGTCGGCCACGGTCTGGAAGGCGACTTCAACCGCAAGGGCACCAGCGTGTATGCCGGCCGCATCGGCCAGCAGGTCGCCGCCAGGGGCGTGACCATCGTCGACGACGGCACGCTGCCCGGCCGCCGCGGCTCGCTCAACATCGACGACGAAGGCACGCCGACGAACTGCACCACACTGATCGAGGACGGCGTGCTGGTGGGCTACATGCAGGACACCCACAACGCACGCCTGATGGGCGTGGCACCCACCGGCAACGGTCGCCGCGAATCGTTCGCGCACCTGCCCATGCCGCGCATGACCAACACCTACATGTTGGCCGGGCAGGACGATCCGGAGGACATGATCCGCTCGGTCAAGAAAGGCCTGTACGCGGTCAATTTCGGTGGTGGCCAGGTCGACATCACCAGCGGCAAGTACGTGTTCTCCGCCACCGAGGCCTACCTGATCGAGGACGGCCGCATCACCGCGCCGGTGAAGGGCGCCACGCTGATCGGCAACGGCCCGGAAACGATGCAGAAGGTGAAGATGGTCGGCCATGACCTGGCGCTGGACCAGGGCGTCGGCGTCTGCGGCAAGGACGGCCAGAGCGTACCGGTCGGCGTGGGCCAGCCGTCACTGCTGATCGAAGGCCTGACGGTGGGTGGGACGAAGGCGTGATGCGTCCTGGCCTGTCCCTTCTCCCATCGGGAGAAGGTGCCCCGCAGGGGCGGATGAGGGTGCGGCGGAATCCATGACGCCTGCGCTGCATGGACTTCGCCGGACCCTCTCCCCAACCCCTCTCCCGAGGGGAGAGGGGCTACATCGCGTCGTCTTCACGGATCCCCCGCGCTGCGCCGGTATCCGCCAGCAGATCACGCAGCTCGCGGAAAACCAGGCGTCCTTGCCTGTCCCTTCTCCCATCGGGAGAAGGTGCCCCGCAGGGACGGATGAGGGTGCGGTGGAATCCATGACGCCTGTGTCACATGGACTTCGCCTTACCCTCTCCCCAACCCCTCTCCCGGAGGGAGAGGGGCTACATCGCGTCTTTGTCGTGGTGGATGGCGTCGCCGCCGGCATCCGTCAGCACATCGCGCAGCTCGCGGAACACCATGCGTCCTTGTCTGTCCCTTCTCCCATCGGGAGAAGGTGCCCCGCAGGGGCGGATGAGGGTGCGGCGGAATCCATGACGCCTGCGCTGCATGGACGTCGCCGGACCCTCTCCCCAACCCCTCTCTCCCGCAGGGACTTCCTTCGGTCGCCGAGGGGAGAGGGGCTAGAGCGCGGTATCTCAGTCTTGATCTTCGTCCGCGACGTCGCCGCCGGCATCCGCCAGTACATCGCGCAGTTCGCGGAACAGTTCGCGGAACGCACGCGGGGGTTTATTCTTCGCCTTTTCTTCGGCCGCGTTGCGCACCAGCTGGCGCAGCTTCTGCCGGTCCGCGGTGGGGAACTCATCCAGCAATGCCGCCAGGGCGTCGTCGCCTCCGGCCAGCAGGCGGTCGCGCCACTGCTCGGCACGGTGCAGCAGGGCGGTTTCGCGACGCGCGGCGTCGCCGCCTTCGTCCATCGCATCGCGGATCGCTTCCAGCACCTCGTCGTCCTCGCGCCGCATCTGCTTGGCCAGGAACTGCAGCTGGCGCTTGTGCGCGATGTGCGAGGTGATGCGCTGGGTCTCGACGATGTGCGGCATCAGGTCGTCGGGAATCGGCAGGCGCGCCAGCTGCGCGGCGGGCAAGGCCACCAGTTTTTCGGCCAGGCTGCGGATCTCAAGCGCCTCGCCCCGTTGCTGGGTGCGGCTGGGGCTCAGGAATTCGCCGGTCTCGGGGTCGCGTCCGCGCATGCTGCTGCCTCTCTCTCGCGTCCGCCGCATCGTGCGGGCGCCTGGATACATTCGATCCGACGCTCCGGGCGCGGATCACAGGACACAAGGATAAAGCATTGAACGCCACCCCCCTGACTTCCCCCGACGACAGCCTGGCCCGGCTGGAACGCCTGCAGTCGCTGTCGCAGCGCCTGCTGGAGCGCGCGCGCGCGCATGGCGCCACCCAGGCCGAAGTGAGCTGCAGCGAGGAAACCGGCCTGAACGTCAACGTGCGCCTTGGCGACGTGGAGACCGTGGAGTCGACCCGCGACCGCGGCATCGGCGTGACCGTGTACTTCGGCCAGCGCAAGGGCAGTGCCAGCACCGCCGACCTGCGCGAGGAGAGCCTAGAAGCCACGGTGGCGCAGGCCTGTGCCATCGCGCGTTACACCGAGGACGACGAGGCCGCCGGTCTTGCCGATGCGGCACTGATGGCCCGCGACTTCCCGGATCTCGATGTCTGGCATCCATGGGCCCTCGACATGGATCGTGCGGTGGACCTGGCGCTCGCCTGCGAGGTGGCCGGGCGCGACGCCGATGCGCGCATCGAGAATTCCGATGGCGCTTCGGTCGGCAGTGGCGAGAGTCTGTCGGTGTACGCCAACTCGCACGGTTTCATCGGCCACGAGCGCGACACCCAGCACACGATCGGCTGCGCACTGATCGCCGGGCAGGGTGACGGCATGCAGCGCGATGGCTGGTACAGCACGGCGTTGTCGCACATGGAGCTGGAGGATCCGGCGGCCATCGGTCGCAAGGCCGCCGAACGCACGCTGTCGCGGCTGCAGCCGCGCTCGCTGGCCACCGGCGAGCATCGCGTGCTGTTCTCGGCCGAGGTCGCGCGCTCGCTGGTCGGCCATCTGCTGGGCGCGGTCTCCGGCGGCGCGCTGTACCGCAAGGCCAGCTTCCTGCTGGACCACGTGGGCCAGCGCATTTTCCCGGACTGGTTCGCCATCGAGGAGCTGCCGCTGCTGCCGCATGGCCTGCGCTCGTCGGCGTTCGACGCCGAAGGCGTGGCGACGAAGCGTTCGCACCTGATCTGCGACGGCGTGCTGGAGCGTTACGTGCTGGGCAGCTATTCGGCGCGCAAGCTCGGCCTGCAGACCACGGGCAACGCGGGCGGCGTCCACAACCTGCAGGTCAAGGCCAATGCGGGCGGTTTCGAAGAACTGCTCGCGGGCATGGGGACCGGCCTGCTGGTGACCGAGCTGATGGGACAGGGCGTCAATGGCGTGACGGGCGACTACTCGCGGGGCGCAGCCGGTTTCTGGGTCGAGCAGGGCGCGTTGGCCTACCCGGTGGACGGCATCACCATCGCGGGCAACCTCAAGGGCATCTTCGCCGGCATCGAAGCGGTGGGCAGCGACGTGGACCGCCGCTCGCACGTCGGCGTCGGTTCCATCCTGGTGGGCCGGATGACCGTCGCCGGCGAATAGTCGCGGCGTCGACGCGCGCCCGTGGCCGACGGCGACGTGTTTACCCGTTATGCTTGGCGTGCGGAGGGCTGCGGGGGAACGCAGCGCTCGACCGCCCACCACATTACTTTCGGGGATCCACACGATGAGCGAATTCGACAACGTCACCGCACCGCCGCCGCCGGCCACCGGTGATGCGCCGCAGGACCAGCGCACCATGTCGCTGCTGGCGCACCTGCTGGGCATCATCACCGGCCCGATCGGTGCGCTGATCATCTGGTTGGTCAGCAAGGACGACGCGTCCAAGGGTTTCGTCGTCGACCAGTCCAAGGAAGCGCTGAACTTCCAGATCACGGTGTTCATCGCCATCGTGATTTCGTGGATCCTCGCCTTCGTGCTGATCGGCCTGCTGCTGATGCCGCTGGTCGGCATCGCCAACCTGGTGCTGTGCATCATCGCCGGCATCAAGGCCAACAACGGCGAAAGCTACCGCTATCCGTTCGCCCTGCGCCTGATCAAGTAATCGATCCCGGCGGAACGAAAAAAGCCCGGCATGGCCGGGCTTTTTTCATGTCTGCGCTCAATGCGCACGATGGATGGCCAAGTCGCCGAGCGCGCGCAGGGCATCGGCATCGCCGTCGTACGGCGCCAGCGCTTCGCGCATCCGCCCATCGAGCTCGGCGAGCTTGACCTTCGCGCCGTCCATGCCCAGCAGCGCCGGATACGTCGACTTGGCCTGGGCCACGTCCTTGCCGGCGGTCTTGCCCAGTTGTTCGGAACTGGCTTCGATGTCGAGGATGTCGTCGCGCACCTGGAAGGCCAGGCCCAGCGCCGTGGCGAAATCATCCAGGCGCGCCAGCGTCGCGGTGTCGGCGCCGCCGGCCAGCGCGCCCATGCGCACCGCAGCGCGGATCAGCGCGCCGGTCTTGAGCGCATGCATGCGTTGCAGTTGGTCCAGCGTCTGCCGCGTGCCGGTCGCGTCGATGTCCAGTGCCTGCCCGCCGCACATGCCGGCCGCACCGGACGCCTGCGCCAGCGTTGCCAGCCAGTCCACGCGCAACGTGGCGTCGACAGCCGCCGCGGCCAGTTGCTCGAACGCACGCGTCTGCAGCGCATCGCCGGCGAGGATGGCGGTGGCTTCGTCGAAGGCGATGTGCACGGTGGGCTTGCCGCGGCGCAGGTCGTCGTCGTCCATCGCCGGCAGGTCGTCGTGCACCAGCGAATAAGCGTGGATCAGTTCCACCGCGATGGCGGGCGCGTGCAGCGTGGCCTCGTCCGTCTGCAGCAGCGTGCCGCTGGCATAGACGAGCAGGGCACGCATGCGCTTGCCGCCTCCCAGGACGGCGTGGCGCATGGCGGCATGCAATCGCTGCGGTGCCCGGTCGGCCGGAGGCAGTGCCCGCTCCAGATGGTCTTCCAGTCCCGCCGCCCAGTTGGCGAAGCGGGGATCAGCGGCCATCGGGCGCAGGCGCGAAGGGCTCGCCGTTCTCGGGCTGTTCCGGGTCGCTGAGCAGGCGCACGCGCAGTTCGGCCTGTTCGAGCGCCGTCTGGCATTGCCGGTACAGGCCCACCCCGCGTTCGTACGCGGCGAGCGAGGCTTCCAGGCTCAGGTCGCCGTGTTCCATCTTCTCGACCAGTTGCTCCAGTTCATCGAGCGACTGTTCGAAATGGGCGACCGGCGAGGCGTCTGCGGGGGGTTTCTTTGCCATGCGGCAAGTGTGGGGATCGGCTGCAGTCAGGTCAAACGCCGCGCGGATTCGCCGGCGGCGTCAGGTCAGCCGCGACGCCAGGTCAGCCGCGACGCCAGGTCAGGCGCGTGACGCGCGCGCGCAGCCAGGCGTCGCAGTCGGCCGACAGCACCAGGTCGCCGGCGGCCCAGAGCGCATCGCCGCGCCAGAGCAGCGGCAACTGGCGCCGTTCCCACGGCGGCACGCCCAGCGACTGCAGCACGTCCTTGAGGGCATGCCGGTGCGGGCGGCCGGGCAGGGCGATGCGCTCGCCGCCACGACGGGCCGCCAGTCGTAGCGGCGTCTCGAACGGCTCGCCTTCGTCCTGCAGCGCCAGCACGCCGCCATCCGGCAGCTGGAACGGTGCGGTGCCATCCCAGTCGGCCTGCCAGTCATCCGGCAAGGCGGGGCGCAGGCGTTCGGCGTGCAGCAGGCCGCGCCAGCGCCGCACCACCGCACCCTGCCAGGCGAACTCGGCCTGCGCGTCGGCGCGTGCGTCCAGCAGGTCCTCGTCGATGCGGGCCACGCCTTCGGCGGGCAGCGGTGGCAGGCGAAGCCCTTCGATCCAGCATCGCAACGCACGTGCGCGCGACGCGGCGGAGGCATGGCGCAGGGGCGCCACCGCCAGCGCGGCCGGGTCCAGCGTGGCGGCGAGGGCGAGCAGTTCGCGGTCCTGCCGTGACAGCAGGTCGGCCGCTTCGGCACTCAGTGCGGCGCTGCGCGCGAAGGCGGCGTCCGCCTGCGGCCAACGCTGCCGCAGCAACGGCAACACCTCGTGGCGCAGGAAATTGCGGTCGAACGTCGTGCCGGCATTGCTGGGGTCTTCGATCCACGCCAGCGATGCCGCGCGCGCATACGCCTCCAGCGCGGAGCGCGGTACGTCCAGCAGTGGACGCCATGCCCACCCCGCGCCGAACGCGCGCCACGGCCGCATCGCCGCCAGGCCATCCGGGCCGGACGCGCGCAGTGCGCGCAGCAGGAAGGTTTCCGCCTGGTCATCGCGATGATGGGCGAGAGCGAGGATGTCGCCGGCCTGCATGACGTCGGAGAAGGCCGCGTGGCGCGCACGTCGCGCCGCCGCTTCCACGCCCTCGCCCCGCGTCGTGTCCACGTGGACGCGACGGATCTGCAGCGGTACGTCGAGCGTCGCGCACAGGGCCTTGCAATGCGCGGCCCAGGCATCGGCGTCGGCATGCAGTCCGTGGTGCACGTGGATGGCATCCAGTCCGTGCCGGCGCGCGACCGGATCGTGCGCCAGCCGGTGCAACAGCACGGTCGAATCGAGTCCACCGCTGAAGGCCACCCGGACGCGCCCCGTCGCCAGGGGCGGTGACAGGATGGGAATGGGCGCGTCGGGACGGGACATGCCGCCATGCTAGCGGCGATGCGCATGCTGCGCAGCCGGTCGCCGCTGCAATGCGCGCGCCGTTGACAGGTTCTGAACCGACCAGCGGCGACCATGGCAGGTGCCATCGACACGAAGGAGAACGCATGACGGCTTCGACCGCCTCCCCGGTTGCGCAGGAAACCCGCCGCCAGCACGCCCTCGACCGCTACCACGTGGTCGACAGCCTGCCGGCCACCGTCTATGACGACCTGGTGAACGTGGCTGCCGCCCTGTGTGGTACGCCGATCGCCGTGGTCTCGCTGATCGACCGCGACCGGCAGTGGTTCAAGGCCCGCATCGGACTGGACGAACACCAGACCACGCGGGACACCGCCGTCTGCGACCACGCGATCCGCCAGCCGGACGAATTGTTGGAAGTGCAGGATCTCAACGAGGATGCGCGCTTCAACTATTTCCCCATCGTCACGGGCGAGGTCAAGGCACGCTTTTACGCCGGCATGCCGTTGGTGACGGACAAGGGTGAGGCCATCGGCACCGTGTGCGTGGTCGACACGCAACCACGCCGCCTCAACAGCCAGCAGAAAGCCTCGTTGCGCGCGCTGGCGCGGGTGACGATGGCGCTACTAGATGCGCACCGCGCTCATCACGATGCACGGGCAATCGCTGCGCTGCAGCCGGAGATCTCCCCCGTCGTTGCGACGCCCAGTGCACCGGCACCTTCACCATGCCCTGCGTATGCGGTGGCCATCATCGAGCTGCAGGGCATGGCCGACGCCGCGCGCCGGATAGGCGAACGCACGCTGGAGCGGCAGCTGCAGGGCATGGCGCCGGAGTTCGATGCCTGTGTGGCGGCGGAGCTGGGCGACCACGTCAGTCGCGTCACCGACAGTCCGGAATACGTCGCTCTCCTGCACGGCGACGGCGTGGAGTCGCGCATCCAGGCGCTGCGTACGGTCGCGCGTGACGCCGGCAGGCGCGAAGGCCTGTCGCTGCTCGTAGGTACGGCGACCGCCGCCTCGGGCGAGGCCCTGCATCGGGTCTATGCGAGGGCTGAAGAAGACCTCAGCCTGCAGAAGGATGCGGCAGCTAACGACCGCGCGGCTGCTTAACTGCGCGCCAGTGCGGCCAGCTCCCGCTTGGCAACCTCGATCCAGTCGCGTTGCTCGCGCTGGTAGTAGCGGGGCGCGGCGTCGGAGCGGTCGAGGATTTCCTGGAACACGCTGCGCGCGCGGGCGTGATCGCCCTGCCGCTTCAACAGCAGGCCGAAGCGGGCGCGGGCTTCCTCGCCCGGGTAGCCCTGCACGACGGCTTCGTATTCGTGTATGGCGGCCGCCGCGTCGGCGGTGTCCTCGACGGCGCGCGCATACAACAGATGGCCGTCGGCGGAGCGGAACCCGGGATTGGCGGCGATCAGCGCGTCCAGCGTGGCGCGTGCCTTAGCCGAGTCGCCCAGGCCGAACTGCGACTTCGCCAGTCCCAGCATCAGGTCCGGGTCGGTCGCATACAGGCCTTTCAGCGCCTGCTCGTAGAGTTCGCAGGCCTGCGCGTAGTCGCCGCTGCGCAGGCTTTCCTCGGCCAGCCGGCGCCGGTTCTCGGGCGTGTCCGAGGCCTTGAGCAGTCGCGCGGCATCGCGCCGGTCGCGATCCGGATCGATGCGGTCTCGCACCGAGCGCACCGTGCGCCGCGCCGAGGGGCTATGGCGCAGGTCGGGCAGGATTTCGGCGATGAAGTAGATGATCACCGCGAGGAACGAGAACACCAGCAGGATGAAGACCCAGTACAGCGGGCGCCCGGTGCGCACCACGTGCACGCAGCAGGCGATCTGCAGGGCGAAGGAAAGCAGGAGGAGTGGGCTCATGGGCGGCCTTGGGGCAGGGGCACGGACGGCTTGCGTGCGATCAGTGCGATCGAGTCATCCACGGTATCGTCCACGATGCGTCGCCCGCTGAGGTCGTAGGCCTCGGCATCGGCCTCGAAGCCCGCGTCCACCAGTTGCTGGCGCTGCTTTGCCAAGGTCAGGTAGTACAGCAGGGTGCTGTAGTGGTGGCAGACATCGTTGATGACCGAGTAGTCGTCGGCGTGCACTTCGTGCGGATGGTGGCGCCTGCGATTGCGCATGCGCAGCACGGTTTCACCGGTGAAGCGCAGCGACCGTACCGCCAGGCGCAGCGGGTTGAATGACCAGTCGAACGGTGGGAACAGGAATCCACGCCGGCACTCGGGCGAGTTGCGATTGTGGGTGGAGAACACGAAGAAGCCACCGGGGAGCAGCACGCGCTGGACTTCGCGCAGGATCAGCAGGCGGTCGGCGTGCGACACCATGCCGATGCCATTGCAGCTGAAGACGGCGAGGAAGATCGACGCATCGGCCACGTCCGACAGTGCGCGCGCATCGGCGAGCTCGAAACGTGCGTCCGGGAACCGTTGCCGGCAGGCGTCCACCATGCCCTGGCTGTAATCGATGCCCAGGTAGTCGTGGCTGATGCGGCGCAGGGCGGCCACCGTGCGCCCGCCGCCGACGCCGATGTCCAGGATGGGCTGGTCCTTCGCCTGCGCGGCCACCCGCTCGAACGTGGCCTGTTCGGCCTTGCTGAGGTCCCAGGGACGCGCGTAGTGGGTGACCACCGACGCGGTGGTCATGGTCTTCCTGTTGATGCGGTCGATCGACTCGCTCATTCCCCCTTCCCCCTGTGGCGCCTCATCAGTGCCGCCTCATTCCATCCCCATGGAACATCGCGGTGCCGGTGGACCGGCGCAAGCCGATCCCGCCGTACGTCGGCTCAGGCCGCCTCGTACGCGCCGTAACCGCGCAGGCGCTCGTAGCGCTTCTGCAGCAACTCCTCGACCGGCAGTTGTTCCAGCGCGTCCAGTTCGTTGAGCAGCACGGCCTTGAGGCGGACCGCCATCTGGCGCGGGTTGCGATGCGCGCCGCCGATGGGTTCGCGCACGACCTTGTCGACCAGGCCCAGGCCATGCAGACGCTTGGCGGTCAGGCCGAGCTGCTCGGCGGCGTCTTTGGCCTTGGCGGCGTCCTTCCACAGGATCGAGGCGCAGCCTTCCGGCGAGATCACCGAATAGGTGCCGTACTCCAGCATCAGCGTGCGGTCGCCGACACCGATGGCCAGCGCGCCGCCGCTGCCGCCTTCGCCGATCACCGTGCAGATGATCGGGATCTTCAGTTCGGCCATTTCCATCAGATTGCGGGCGATGGCCTCGGACTGTCCACGCTCTTCCGCACCCACGCCCGGATAGGCGCCCGGGGTGTCGATGAAGGTCAGCAGCGGCAGCTTGAAACGCTCGGCCATCTTCATCAGCCGCAGCGCCTTGCGGTAGCCCTCGGGGCGCGGCATGCCGAAGTTGCGCGCGATCTTGCTCTTGGTGTCGCGGCCCTTCTGGTGGCCGATGATCATCACGCTGCGGCCATCGATGCGGCCCAGGCCGCCGACGATGGCGGCATCGTCGGCGAAGGCGCGGTCGCCGGCCAGTTCCTGGAACTCGTCGCAGAACACCTTGATGTAGTCCAGCGTGTACGGGCGCGCCGGGTGGCGGGCCAGCTGCGAGACCTGCCACGGCGACAGGTCGCGGAAGATCTGCGCCGTGCGCACCCGCAGCTTGTCCTGCAGGGCATGCACCTCGGCATCGACATTCACCGCCGGGCCCGTGCTGGCGGCGCGCAGATCCTGGATCCTGGCTTCCAGATCGGCGATGGGCTGTTCGAAATCGAGGTAGTTCGGATTCATCTGCGGGCCATGGGCCGGAAAGGGGGAAAGTGTAGCCGAAGCGCTCCGGCGGTCACGTACGGGGGGGTAGGGCCGTGACGCCGCGCACGCGGTGCGTCAGTTCGCCCACGGGCGATGGAACGCGGGCTTGGCCGCGCGCACGCCGGGCATCGAACGCAGCGCGTCGAGCAGTTCCGCGTCCACGCGCACGGCCTTCTGGCCGTTGAGGTCCAGCATGCCGGCGATGGCCGAGGTGCCGGTGGCCATCAGCAGGTCCAGGCGCAGCGGCGTGCCGCCGGGACGGTGCCGCGACAGCAGGGCATCGACCCGTTCCCACAAGCCCGGCACGCGCAGGTCCAGCCGCAGCTGCAGGCGGTGCGCGTGCTGCTGGCAGAGCTGGGCGTAATCCCACACCTGGCGGATGCGCAGGCTGTAGCCGCCGCTGAATTCGTCCTCGCGCAGGCCACCCTTGATGACCAGCACGCGGTCGCGCGTCATCAGCGCCCCGAACTCGGCCAGCGCATCGGAGAACGCGCTGCATTCGATGCGGCCGCGGCCGTCCTCCAGTTGCACGAAGACCTGGCTGTCGCCCTTACGGCGGATGCCGACCACCTGGCCTGCGACGATCGCGTTGACCTCCGGTCGCCAACCCTTCTTGTCGCCGCCGGAGGAGCTGGACCAGATACGGTCGAGTTCGCTCAGGTCGTTGCCGACCAGCGAGCGCAGGTCGTCGCGGTACGGGTCCATCGGATGGCCACTGAGGTAGTGACCCAGCGTCTCGCGCTCGCCATGCAGCACCTGCATCAGCGGCCATTCGTCCGTATCCGGCAGTTCCACATGGATGTCGTCGCCGCCGTTGCTGGAGCCGAACATGTCGACGATGCCCGCATTGCGGTTCTTGCTGATCTGGTCGATGGCCTTCAGCACCTCCGGCAGCTGCAGCGCCAGCGAGGCGCGGTTGCGGCCAAGCGCGTCGAGCGCGCCGGCGTTGATCAGCGCTTCCAGTGCGCGCTTGTTGAGCTTGGACGAGTCGACCCGCTTGCAGAAATCGAACAGGTCGCGGAAGTCGCCGCCTTCCCTGCGCGCCTCGACGATGCTCTCGCACACGCCCTGACCGACGCCCTTCACTGCGCCCAGGCCGTAGCGGACGGTATTGGCATCCGTGGCCACGAACATGAAGTCCGAATGGTTCACGTCCGGCGGCCGCACGTTTAGGCCCAGGCCGCGCGCTTCGTCGAGGAAGCCGACCACCTTCTCGGTCTTGTCCATGTCGGACGACAGCGTGGCGGCCATGAACTCGGCCGGGTAGTGCTTCTTCAGCCAGGCCGTCTGGTAGGCGACCAGCGAGTACGCGGCGGCGTGCGACTTGTTGAAGCCGTAGCCGGCAAACTTCTCCATCAGGTCGAAGATTTCGTCGGCCTTGCGCTCGTCCACGCCACCCTTGGCGGCGCCCTCGCGGAAGATCTCGCGGTGCTTGGCCATTTCGGCCGGCACCTTCTTGCCCATCGCGCGGCGCAGCAGGTCGGCGCCGCCCAGCGAGTAGCCGCCGACGATCTGCGCCATCTGCATGACCTGCTCCTGGTAGACCATGATGCCGTAGGTCTCTTCCAGCATGGTCCGCGTGCGCGGGTCGGGATACTCGAATTCCTCGCGGCCGTGCTTGCGCTCGACGAACGACGGAATCATGTCCATCGGGCCGGGGCGGTAAAGCGCGTTCAGCGCGATCAGGTCCTCGAAGCGGTCGGGCTTGGCTTCCTTCAGCGCACGCCGCATGCCGGTGGATTCGAACTGGAACACCGAGCCGGTGTTGCCGTTGGCGAATACGTCGCGGTACACGCTGGCATCGTCCAGCGGGATGGTGGTGATGTCCACCGGCGGTACGCCGGCGCGCGCGTGGCGTTCGTTGATCGCCTTCACCGCCCAGTCGATGATGGTCAGTGTGCGCAGGCCGAGGAAGTCGAACTTCACCAGGCCGACGGCTTCCACGTCGTCCTTGTCGAACTGGGTGACCGGATTCTTGCCGCGGCCGCCTTCGTCGTGTTCGGCGAACAGCGGGCAGAAGTCCGACAGCGGCGAGGGCGCGATGACCACGCCGCCGGCGTGCTTGCCGGCGTTGCGGGTGAGGTCTTCGAGCTGGCGCGCCAGGTCGATCAGGTCGCGGACGTCGTCCTCGTCGCGGTAGCGGTCGATCAGCTCCTGCGAGGCGGCCTCGCTGCTGCCTTCGCCCATCGCGTCCTTCAGCGAGACGCCCAGGATGTTGGGGATCAGCTTGGCCACGCCGTCGACCAGGCCGTACGGGAAGCCCAGCACGCGGCCGGCATCGCGCACCACCGCCTTGGCCGCCATCGTGCCGTAGGTGATGATCTGGCTGACGCGGTCGCGGCCGTACTTGCGCGCGACGTAGTCGATCACCTCGTCGCGCCGGTCCATGCAGAAATCGATGTCGAAGTCGGGCATCGACACGCGTTCCGGGTTGAGGAAGCGCTCGAACAGCAGCCCGTACGGCAGCGGGTCCAGGTCGGTGATCTGCAGCGCCCACGCCACCAGCGAGCCGGCACCGGAACCGCGGCCGGGACCGATCGGGATGCCGTGGTTCTTGCCCCACTGGATGAAGTCGGCCACGATCAGGAAGTAGCCAGGGAAGCCCATCTTGCAGATGGTGTCCAGCTCGAAATCCAGCCGCTGCTCGTAATCCTCGCGGGTATGGCCCGGCGCCAGCGGATTCTTTTCAAGCCGCGCCTTCAGGCCGTCGTGCGACTGGCGGCGGATCCAGCTGTCCAGCGTCTCGTCGTCGGGCACCGGATAGGCGGGCAGGAAGTACGTGCCCAGCCGCATCTCGATGTTGCAGCGCTGCGCCAGCGCCAGCGTGTTGTCGATCGCGTCCGGCACGTCGGCGAACAGCGCCGCCATCTGTTCGCCCGACTTCATGTACTGCTCGGCGCTGTACTCCTTCGGACGCTTGGGATCGTCCAGCACACGACCGGAGGCGATGCAGACGCGCGCCTCGTGCGCGTCGAAGTCGTCCGGCGACAGGAAGCGCACGTCGTTGCTGGCGATCACCGGCAGCCCGCGCGCGCCGGCGGCATGCAGGGCGAAGGCGTTGAACGCTTCTTCGCCGTCGCGCTGCGTGCGGGTCAGTTCCAGGTGCAGGTCGTCGCCGAAAGCGCGTTGCCAGTCGGCCAGATGCTGTTCGGCCAGGTCGTGGCGACCGGTCAGCGCGAGGCGTCCGGCCAGGCTCTGGCGGCCCATGATCGCGAACAGGCCCTGGTGGTCGGTGCGCAGCCACTCCGGGTCGATGGCGACGCCGTCGGTGCGATGGCCCTCCAGCCAGGCGCGCGACAGCACGCGCGACAGCGACAGGTAGCCTTCGCGGTCACGGCACAGCAGCGTCACCGGCCACGGGGCTTCGTTGCCCTCGGCGACCATCACGTCGGCGCCGGCGATGGGCTTGATGCCGACCCCTTCGGCGGCCTTGTAGAACTTCACCAGCGCGAACAGGTTGTTGCGGTCGGTGACCGCCAGCGCGGGCATGCCCAGTTCCACCGCCCGGCTCAGCAGGTTGGCCTGTTTGGCCTTCTTCGGGTCGGCATGATCCGGTTTCTCGGGCACGCGGATGATCGAATCCGCGAGCGAAAACTCGGTGTGCAGGTGGAGGTGGACGAAACGGGAAGACATGCCGGCTCGGGGTACTGTCGGGGCAGCGTACCGGCGGGGGTGGGGTGCGGCAAGGCTTGACATTCCGGCGTCGCGGAACGGACCTGTCGGGACGAAAAAAAAGCCGCCCGGGGAAAGGCGGCATTGGGGAAACCCGAGGGCTCGGGGTGGGGTGGGCGCGACGGCATGGGCCGCGCCATGAGTCAGTGGATACGGAACATCGGCACCGCTTCGGGGGCGTAACTGCCCAGCCGGACCTGCCGCAGGTGCGATTCCAGCGCGGCTTCGGCCATGCGGGCGGCTTCCCAGTCGGCGCGGGTGTACTGCAGCGCTTCGGGCGGGCATCCGCGCAGCTGCGCTTCGAGGTTCCGCAGGCGGCGGAAGTCGAGGTAGCGCGCTGTTTCGTCGGCGACCAGCAGCCAGGTGGCTTCGTCGAGGGCGCCGCCGCCGGGCGCACTCAGCAGCGCCAGCGCCTGCTGCAGGGGCTGGCGCAGGACGGAGGCCTGCGACCAGTCGCGGTCAGCCAGCAGGCTGCGCAGCAGCTGCACGCGCGCGTCGTCGAAGGGAGGTGGGACGGTGGACGGGGAGGGGATGACGGTGTTCAGCAGTGGCATGGCGCACCTCGTGGGGGAAGAGGGCTCCCGTGCGGGATCGGGCGCGGGATGCAGGGCCATGGTGCCCGTGCGGCACAAGCGGCGCGCCTGCTGGAAGCCATCGTGACCATGGGCACCGTGCCGATGGTCATCCGCCGCGTCAGCGCCGGTCGAGCACCTTGCGTACGGGCGCAAAACTGCGGCGGTGATGCGCACAGGGGCCATGCGCCGCCAGTGCGGACAGATGCGCGGGCGTGGGATATCCCTTGTGCACGTCGAACCCGTACTGCGGAAACGCCGCGTGCAGTCGCACCATCAGGCGATCGCGCGACACTTTCGCCAGGATCGAGGCGGCCATGATCGCCGGCTCGATGGCATCGCCGCCGACCAGCGTCTCCGCCATGCAGTCGAGTCCCTTCGGCGCGCGGTTGCCGTCGATCCGCACCAGCTCCGGAAACGGCTGCAACGCCATGACGGCACGACGCATGCCTTCCAGCGTGGCCTGCAGGATGTTGAGGCGGTCGATCTCGTCGGGCTCGACGAACACGACGTGCCAGGCGAGCGCGCGCTCCTGGATCAGTGGAAACAGCGCCTCACGCTTCGCCTCGCTGAGTTGCTTGGAGTCGTTCAAACCGTCGATGGGGCGCGATGCGTCCAGGATCACCGCTCCGACGGCGACCGGGCCGGCGAGAGGGCCGCGCCCTGCTTCGTCCACACCGGCAACGAGGCGGACGACAGGATCGGGGAACAGCGACGCCGAGGTCATCGCGGCGCGCCTTCTGTAGGAGCGACGTGAGTCGCGACCGCGCAAAGGATGTGCACGCGGCGACGAGTTGGGACGCGAACGCGAAGTTCCGGAGCAGACGAAGAAGGATTGACGTGCATGGCGTGCCGTCGCGACTTACGTCGCTCCTACAGAAGCCGAGACCAGCTCCGCCACCGCATCGGCGGCGCTCGCCGAGGCATCCTGGCGCAACTGCTCATGCAGCCGCCGGTAGGTCGGTTGCAGGGCCGCAGCGGCCTCCGGCTCGCGGAACCAGTGGAGGACAGCCGCCGACAGAAGTTCCGGCGTGCAGTCGTCCTGCATCAGCTCAGGCGCGATGTCTTCGCCGGCCAGCACGTTCGGCAGCGCGTAACGCTCCACCTTCAGCATCCCCAGGCCCTTGACGATGCGGTAGGTCAGCGGCGCGATGCGGTAGCCCACCACCATCGGCCGCTTGCACAGCATGGCTTCCAGCGTCGCCGTGCCCGAGGCGAGCAGCACCACATCGCTGGCGATCATCGCCTCGCGCGCGCGGCCATCCAGCAGGTGCCAGGCCGCATCGGCACCGTGGGCAGCGAACTGCGATGCCAGCGCCTGGCGGCAGGCGGCATTGGCGGCGGGCACCACGATCTGCAGTCCGGGCATCTGTGCAGCCACGCGGCTTGCCGCGTCGAAAAAGGCCGGCGCCAGCCGGCCGATCTCGCCGAGCCGGCTGCCGGGCAGTACGGCGAGTATCGGTGCATCGGCTGCCAGTCCAAGCGCCATGCGAGCCGCTGCACGATCCGGTTGCAAGGGAATCTCGTCCGCCATCGGATGGCCGACGAAGCGCGCATCGGTGCCATGCTTGGCATAGATCGGCGGTTCCATCGGGAACAGGCAGAGCACGCGGTCGGCGCTGTGGCCGATCTTTTCGGCGCGCTTCTCGCGCCATGCCCAGACCGACGGACTGACGTAGTGCACGGTGCGCACGCCGCGCGCTTTCAGCCAGCGCTCGATCCCCAGGTTGAAGTCGGGCGCATCGATGCCGACGTAGACGTCGGGCTTCCAGTCCAGCACGCGCTGGCGGAACGCCTTGCGCAGGCGTAGCAGCCGCGGCAGGTGGCGCAGCACTTCGGCCAGGCCCATCACGGCCAGTTCGTTCGCCTCGAACCACGTGTCGCAGCCCGCGGCACGCATCGCATCGCCGCCGATGCCGGCGAATTCGGCGTGGGGGAACCGCGCACGCAGCGCAGCAATCAATCCTGCGCCGAGGCCATCACCGGACGCCTCGCCGGCGCACAGCGCGATGCGTACACCACGGTTGGCGGGAATCGGGAAGGGGGAATGACTGAGGGAGGAGGCGAGGGGCGCGGACGGAGAGCCGGCCTGCCCGTTCCCGAATCCCGAATCCCGATTCCCGGCACTCACCGCTGCAACGGCCGGTCGCCGCTTTCGATGAACTGCAGCAGCGCCTTCACGTCATCGCTGGCCTGCGCCTGTTCGGCCAACTGCTGCTTGGCTTCCGCCAGCGGCAGGCCGGCGACGTACAGCGTGCGGTAGGCGCGCTTGATGGCGGCGATGCGGTCGGCGTCGAAGCCGCGCCGCTTGAGGCCTTCGCTGTTGATGCCGCGCGGCCGGCCGGCCGCGTCGCCGGCGACCATGGTGAACGGCGGCACGTCGCCGCTCAGCAGCACACCCATGCCGATGAACGCATGCGCGCCCACGCGGCAGAACTGGTGCACGCCGGCGAAACCGCTCATGATCACCCAGTCCTCCACGGTCACGTGGCCGGCCAGCGTGGAGTTGTTGGAGAACACGCAGTGGTTGCCGACGATGCAGTCGTGCGCCACGTGCGTGTAGGCGAGCAGCATGTTGTCGCTGCCCACGCGGGTGATGCCGCCACCGCTGCCGGTGCCGCGGTTGAGAGTGACGAACTCGCGCACCTGGTTGCGGTCGCCGATGACCAGTTCGACGCGCTCGCCCTTGAACTTCTTGTCCTGCGGATCGCCGCCGATGGCGGCATGGCCGACGAACACGTTGTCGCGTCCGATGCGCGTGGGGCCGGTGACCGTGCAGTGCGGACCGATCACCGTGCCGTCACCGATCTCGACCTCCGGCCCGACATAGGCGAACGGCCCGACGCGCACGCCTTCGCCCAGCACCGCACCGGGGTCGACGACCGCGCTGGGATGGATGGCGGTGGGGGCGCTCATCTCAGCGGGTGTCCTCGGCGCACAGCACGTCGGCGCAGGCGACCTGCTCGCCATTGACCGAGGCTACGCCGGTGTAGAAGGCCATGTTGCGGATCAGGCGCTTCAGCGTGACGTCCAGGTCCAGGCGGTCGCCGGGCACCACCATGCGGGTGAAGCGCGCGTTCTCCACCTTCACCATGTAGAACATGCGGCCTGCGGTATCGCCCTGGTGCGACAGCTGGGTCAGCAGGCCGCCGGCCTGCGCCAGCGCCTCGATGATTAGCACGCCCGGCATGATCGGACGGTCCGGGAAGTGGCCGGTGAAGAACGGCTCGTTCTGGGTGATGTTCTTGTAGGCCAGCACGCGCTTGTCCTTCTCGAACTCCACCACGCGGTCCACCAGCAGGAACGGGTAGCGGTGCGGCAGCAGCTTGCGGATGGTGGCCGCGTCGACGGGCAGTTGCAGGTCCAGGGTCATCAGGTTTCCTTGTCGGCCGCCAGCACGCGTCGTGCCAAGGCGTCCAGTTGCTTGAAGCGGGCGGCGTTCTTGCGCCAGGTACGGTTGTCGGTCAGCGGTGTGCCGCTGGAATACTCGCCGGGCTCGGTGATCGAGCTGGTCACCAGCGACATGGCGGTGATCACCACGCGGTCGCAGATCTCCAGGTGGCCCAGCACCCCGGCGGCGCCACCGATCAGGCAGTAGCGGCCGATGCGCGCACTGCCGGCGGCGGCGCTGCAGCCGGCCATCGCCGTGTGCGCGCCGATGCGCACGTTGTGGCCGATCTGGATCTGGTTGTCGAGGCGGACGTCTTCTTCCAGCACCGTGTCGTCCAGCGCGCCGCGGTCGATGGTCGTGTTGGCGCCGATCTCGCAGTCGTCGCCGATCACCACGCCACCCAGCTGCGGCACCTTGATCCAGTGGCCGCTGTCCATCGCCAGGCCGAAGCCGTCGGCGCCGATCACGGCCCCCGGATGCACCAGCACGCGCTGGCCCAGCCGCACGCGCGTGACCAGGGTGACGCGCGCGACCAGTTCGCAGCCCTCGCCGACCACGCAATCGTCGCCGATCACGCAGCCCGGCCCGAGCACGCTGCCCTCGCCGATGACGCTGCGTGCCCCCACCATGACGAACGGGCCCACATGGGCGCCTGGCGCGACGCGCGCGCTCGGATCGATGACAGCGCTCGGGTGGATGCCGGCTTCGCGGAGCGGCTTGCGTTCGAACAGCGCCGCCATCTTGGCGAACGCGGTGTAGGGATCCTTCGCGACCAGCACGGCGCCGGTCGCATCGGCGGCATCCTCGGCGCGCAGCACCACCAGGCTGGCGCGACTGTCCGCCAGCTGGGCGCGGTAGCGGCTGTTGGCGAGGAAGGCGAGCTGCCCCGGTTCGGCACGCGCCAGCGTGGCCACGCCGTCGATGCGCAGGCCTGCATCGCCGCGCAGGTCCAGGCCGAAGCGGTCGGCGAGTTCGCCGGAGGTGAAGGAAGGAGGGGTCATAGGCCGCGTAGTTTAGCCCCTGACGTTCCAGAACCGCTTCCACGGGGGCGTATGGTGGACAGCAGAAGGGGGGCTTCCGCCCCCCTTCTTGCCACCCGGGTCGCGCAGCGCTGCGGTCAGAAACCGCCGCCGAAGGTGAACTGCAGGCGTTCGACCTCGTCGTCGTCTTCCTTCTTGAGCGGGAAGGCGTAGCTGATCGAGATCGGGCCGACCGGCGCGCGCCACAGCAACGCCACGCCCGCAGACGCGCGCAGCTCGCCGGCGTCGAAGTTGTCCACGCCGTCGAACACGTTGCCGAAGTCGAAGAACGCAGAGACGCGGGCCGCGTTGGAATCGAACAGCTTCGGGAAGATCAACTCCACCGACCCGGTGGTCTTCAGCGAGCCGCCCAGCGGCTGGCCGCGGAAGCCGGAGATGACTTCCGAGCGCGGACCCAGCGTGTTGTCGCGGAAGCCGCGCACCGAGCGCGTGCCACCGGCATAGAAGTTCTCGAAGAACGGCAGGCCGGTGGCCACCAGCGTCCGGTCCAGCGTGCCGCCGTCGGCGCAGGTGCCATCCGCCGAAGGTGTGGTGGGCGGCTGGCCGGGGATCTGCGGATCGGAGCCGTTCACTCGGCAGATGTAGCGGTAGATGTCCGAGCCGTAGCTGTCGCCGTAGCCGAGTTCGGCACGGGTGTTCAGCACGAACGCCGGGCTGAGCGACCAGTACTTGGAGAACTCGTAGTTGAGCTTGTAGTACTGCACGGTGGAGCCGGGCAGCGCGACCTCGGCGGAGACGCGCTGGTAGGTGCCGCCGGTCGGCATGAAGTAGTCGTTGCGGGTGTCGCGCGCCCAGCCCACTTCGGCACGCCAGGCGTGGAACGTGCGCTGGCCGACGGCATCGATGTAATCGATGATCGTCTGCGGCGTGGAGCCGCCGAAGGTCAGGATCTCGTTGCTGTCGACGCCGAACAGCAGCGAGACGGTATCGTTCTCGGTGATCGGCAGGCCCAGGATGCCCTGCGCGGCCGCGCTGGTGGTGGAGTACTGGGCGGTGTTGAAGTCCGAGTAGTCGAACTCGCGCCACCACAGGTTGTAGCCCAGCGACATGCCTTCGTCGGTGAAGAACGGATTGGTGTACGAGAACGAATAGCGCTGCAGGTAATCGCTGCGCTGCGCTTCGACCGACACGCGGTTGCCGCCGCCCAGGAAGTTGTTCTGCGACAGCTGGATCGACGTGGTCAGGCCCGACAGCTGCGAGTAGCCCAGGCCGAACACGAAGCTGCCCGAGGTGGTTTCCTTGACGTTGAAGACCACGTCGACCTGGTCGTTGGTGCCGGGGACCGGCGTGGTTTCCACGTCGACCGTCTCGAAATAGCCCAGACGGCGCAGACGCACCCGCGAGCGGTCCACGGCGACCTGCGAGAACCAGCTGCCCTCGAACTGGCGCATCTCGCGGCGCAGGACCTCGTCGGAGGTGCGCGTGTTGCCCTTGAACAGGATGCGGCGCACGTTGACGCGCGGACCCGGCACCACCTGCAGGTTGATCGCGACGGTGCGGTTCTCGCGGTCGACCGTGGGGATCGGGTTGACCTGCGCGAAGGCGTGGCCGATGTTGCCGAGCGTGGCGGTGATCGAGTCGGCCGTCATTTCCAGCAGGATGCGCGAGAACGTCTGCTCCGGCTTAACGATCACCAGCTTCTCGATCTCTTCCTTCGGCAGCACCGTGTCGCCGGTGACCTTGACGTCGGAAATCTTGTACTGCTCGCCTTCGGTGATGCCCGCGGTGATGAACATGTCGCGCTTGTCGGGACTGATCGACACCTGGGTGGAGTCGATGTTGAAGTCCACGTAGCCGCGGTCGAGGTACCAGGAATTCAGGCGCTCCATGTCGCCGGAGAGCTTTTCCTTCGAGTACTGGTCGTCGCGGCGGTACCACGACAGCCAGCTGGATTCCTTGGACTCCCAGTTCTCCAGCAGGTCTTCGGTCTCGAACTTCTCGGCACCGACGACATTGACGTGCTTGATCTTGGCGGCCTTGCCTTCCTTGACCGCGATGGTGACGTCCACGCGGTTGCGGTCCAGCGGGCTGACGGTGGGCGTGATCTCGACGTTGTACTTGCCGCGGTTGTTGTACTGGCGCACCAGTTCCTGCGTCACCCGGTCCAGGCTGAGGCGGTCGAAGGTCTCGCCCTCGGCCAGGCCGATGTCCTTCAGGCCGGACATCAGGTCTTCGGTCTTGATGTCCTTGTTGCCGGTCAGGGTCAGCTTGTTGATCGCCGGGCGCTCGGTGACCGTGACCACGAGGATGTCGCCCTGGCGGTCGAGCTTCACGTCCTCGAAGAAGCCGGTCTTGTACAGCGCGCGGATGGATTCGCCCACGCTGGCCGGCGTGACGACGTCACCGCGCTCGATCGGCAGGTAGGTGAGGGCGGTACCCGTCGAGATGCGCTGCAGGCCATCGATGCGGATGTCGGTCGCTGTGAACGAGGCGTTGCTCAGCGGCGCGGCGGCCACGGGCGCGGCAGCGGGTTCCGTCGTCTGGGCCAGTGCCGGCATGGCGATGGCCGAAGCCAGGGCGAGGGCAAGCAGGCGGCGGGAAGGCAGTCGCGTCATCATTACATCCGGTTGGGGTGGTTCCTGCAGCGCAGGAGTGGACCGCAGGGCAGCGGTCCGGGGTGTCGCAAGGGGAGGGGCGGCCACCTTGGAGCGGGCCGGCCCGTGGAAGTTCAGGGGCATCAGGTCACCAGACGCGTCATCAGACGCAGGATGTCGTTGTAGAACGCCAGTCCCATCAGGCCCGCCAGTGCCGCCAGGCCCACGTATTGTCCGGCCACCATGTGGCGCTCGCTCAAGGGGCTGCCCTTGACCAATTCGATAAGGTAATACAGCAGGTGGCCGCCGTCCAAGACGGGGATCGGCAGCAGGTTGATGATGGCCAGGCTCAGGGACATCGCCGCCAGGAACCAGAGGAACCAGTCCGGCCCCCGCTGGGCCGAGACATTGGCGACCTGGGCGATGGTGATCGGGCCGGACACGTTCTTCAGCGAGGCATCGCCGGTCAGCATGCGGCGGATCATGCCCAGCGAGTCCGAGGTCAGCTTGCCGGTCTCGCGCAGGGCGGCCGGGACTGCGGCCAGCGGGCCGAAGTGGAGCTGGGCGTCGTAGGCCGGCATCTGGATCTTGTCGGGGGGAGCCAGGCCCAGCGCCCAGTAGTGACCCTTGCCGGCCTCGGGGTGCTGGGTCCAGCGCGGCGCCAGTTCGAAGGCGAGCCGCTCGCCGGCACGGTCCACCTCGACCATGGCTGCGCCGCCGCGCTTGCCCAGCGCATCGACCTGGCGGGCGATGTCGTCGAACCCGTGCACCCGCTGGCCGTCCACGGCGGTCACCGTGTCGCCGACCTTCAGCACGCCATCGGCGACCGAGTCGGGCGTGACCTTGCCGATGACCGCCGGCGTGACCCAGTGCTGCCAGACCAGCCCGCTGAGGCCGATGGCGTTCTCCTGGTCAAAGCCGGCCGGCAGCCGGGACAGCGCCAGGGTGCGGGTCACGATCGCGCCCGACGCGGTCTCGACCTGCACGGGCAGGTCGTCGCCATCGATCGCGGCCTTGGTCAGCACAATGGAGGCATCGGTCCAGGTGTCGATCGCGCGGTCGCCGACCCGGACGATGCGGTCGCCGCGCTGGAAACCGGCATCGGCGGCGATACCCGAGACGCTGCCCAGCGTGGCCGAGTAGTCCTGCTTGCCGATCACGAACATCGCCCACAGCAGGATTACGCACAGCAGGATGTTCGCCAGCGGGCCGGCCGCGACCACGGCGATGCGCTGCCAGACGGACTTGCGGTTGAAGGCCTCGTCTAGTTGCGCCGCCGGGACCTCGCCCTCGGCCTCGTCCAGCATCTTCACGTAGCCCCCCAACGGGATGGCGGCGACCGCAAACTCGGTGCCATGGCGGTCGCGGCGCGACCACAGCGGCTTGCCGAAGCCCACCGAAAAGCGCAGCACCTTCACGCCACAGCGGCGCGCCACCCAGTAGTGGCCGAATTCGTGGAACGTGACCAGCACGCCCAGCGCCACGATCATCCACAAGATTGAGCCCAGCACTTCACTCATCGGATGTCGGCGCTCATGCGGAGAGGTGGCTTGCGAGATTGCGCGTGGTCAGCCGGCGTGCCTCGGCGTCGGCTGCCAGCAGCACGTCCAGCGAATCCGCCGGCGCCGCGGGCAGCGCGGTGAGGGCATCCTCGACCAGCGCGGGGATGGATAGGAAACCGATCTGGCCCTGAAGAAAGGCTGAAACTGCGACTTCGTTCGCAGCGTTCAGCACGGCCGGCGCGGTTCCGCCCGCGGCCATGGCGTCCCAGGCCAACTGCAGGCAGGGGAAGGCGTCGGTGTCCGGCGCCTCGAAATCCAGTCGCGCGTGCTTCAGCAGGTCCAGTCCGCCCACGCCCGAGCCGATCCGTTCCGGCCACCCCAGGCCGACCGCCAGCGAGGTGCGCATGTCGGGCAGGCCGAGCTGCGCCAGCGTGGAGCCGTCGACGAATTCCACCAGCGAATGCACCAGGCTCTGCGGATGCACCAGCACGTCCAGCCGTTCGCGGCCGACGCCGAACAGATGGTGGGCTTCGATCAGCTCCAGCCCCTTGTTCATCAGCGTGGCCGAATCCACAGAGATCTTCGGACCCATCGACCATTTGGGGTGGGCGACGGCCTGCTCGCGCGTGACCTGCGCCAGGTCGGCCCGGCTGCAACCGCGGAACGGACCGCCCGACGCGGTCAGCACGATGCGGCTGACGTCGGCCTGAGCCTGTCGTGAACGCAGGCACTGGAAGATGGCGTTGTGTTCGCTGTCGATCGGGATGATCTCGGCGCCTGCGGCGTCGGCGGCGGCGGTCACCAGCTCGCCGGCGAGCACCAGCGACTCCTTGTTGGCCAGCAGCAGGCGCTTGCCCGCGCGCGCGGCGGCCAGCGTGGACGACAGCCCGGCGGCCCCGACGATGGCGGCCACCACGATGTCGCATTCCGGCGCCGCCACCAGCGTGTCGAGTGCGGCCATGCCGGCATGGGCACGCGTGGGCAGGCCGGCCTCGGACAGGCCGTCGCGCAGCCGCGCATACAGGGCTTCGTCGGCAATCACGGCATCCGCGGGGCGATGCGCGACGCACAGGGCGAGCAGTGCCTCCACGTTGCCCCCGGCCGCCAGCACGCTGGCGCGATAGCGATCCGGATGGCGCGCGATGACGTCCAGCGCCGACGCGCCAATCGAGCCCGTCGCGCCCAGGACCGCCACGTTGCGGAGAGCAGGCGCGGTCATGCTCAGAATCCGAAGACTTCCTTGCCCAACACGAAGATGGGCAGGGCGGCCAGCACGCCGTCGATGCGGTCGAGCACGCCGCCGTGGCCCGGGATCAGGTCGCCCGAGTCCTTGGCGCCGACATGCCGCTTCAACAGGCTCTCGAACAGATCGCCCACCACCGAGAACAGCACCGTGAACACGGCCACCACCAGCACACCGGGGAGCTGGCCGGCGCCGGCACCCGCGATCAACCCGCCAACGGCGGCCACCAGCATGCCGGCAGCCAGGCCGCCCAGCAGGCCTTCCAGGGTCTTGTTGGGACTGATCCGCGGGGCCAGCTTGCGGCCCTTGAACCAGCGCCCGCCGAAGTGTCGCCCCGCGAAGTAGGCACCGCTGTCGGCGGCCCACACGATGGCCAGCGCGACGAACAGCCAGGCGGGCCCGTTGGGCTCGTTGTTGTTGTAATGGATCAGCCC
Source organism: Pseudoxanthomonas sp. Root65 (assembly GCF_001427635.1). Taxonomy (NCBI): domain Bacteria; kingdom Pseudomonadati; phylum Pseudomonadota; class Gammaproteobacteria; order Lysobacterales; family Lysobacteraceae; genus Pseudoxanthomonas; species Pseudoxanthomonas sp. Root65. Next base: position 124,745 of record NZ_LMHA01000001.1, on the reverse strand, counting down.
CAGCGCGCACCAGGCCGGCACCACCGCGAGCGTTCCCGCCGCCAGCTTGAACACGCGGGCCCAGGTCTCGTGGTCGGACGCGAAGCTGAAGAAACGCAGCCACAGCAGCGCGAGCAGCCACCAGACCACCCCGGCCAGCGCCATCAGGCGCAGCGGCACCAGGTCGGTGGCATCGCCGGAGCCGCGCGATGCCCACACCAGGGCCACCATCACCAGCAGGTTGGCGGTCAGCAGCACCGTGCGCTGCAGGGTATCGTCGATTTCGGCGAGCTTGAACCATTCCCACAGCCCGACCAGGAACACCAGCGCCGCCAGCATCGCCAACCAGCTCGTGGGCAGCAGCAGGATGGCGCCGATGGCGAACGGCGCCATGACGAGCGCGGCGATGACACGGGTACGGGTCGCGCTCATGCGGGGCTCGCTTTCATGCGGGGCTGTGCTCGGTGGCGCTGCCGGTGACTTGGGCGCTGGTCAGGCCGAAGCGGCGCTCGCGCTGCGCGAAGTCGTCCAGCGCGCGCTGCAGCAGCGTGGCATCCAGGTCGGGCCACAGCACGTCGGTGAACCAGAGTTCGGTGTACGCCAGCTGCCACAGCAGGAAATTGCTGATGCGGTGGTCGCCGCCGGTACGGATGAACAGATCGGGCGGCGGCAGGTCGGCCAGCGCGACGTGCGCGCCAAGCGCGGCTTCGTCGATGTCCTCCGGCCGCAGTCGGCCGGCGGCGACCTCTGCCGCCAGCGCGCGCGCTGCCTGCGCGATGTCCTGGCGTCCGCCGTAACTGGCGGCGATGACCAGGTGCAGGCGCAGGTTGTCTCGGGTCAGCGCCTCGGCGGCGTCCATGCGTGCGCGGATGTCGGGCGAGAACCGCGTGCGGTCGCCGATGAAGCGTACCCGCACCTGGCGCCGGTGCAGTTCGTCGACCTCGCGGTCCAGCGCGTTGAGGAACAGCTTCATCAGCGCGCCGACTTCCTCCTCGGGCCGGCCCCAGTTCTCGCTGGAGAACGCGAACAGGGTCAGCGCGCCGATGCCGCGCTCCAGGCAGAAGTCGATGCAGGTGTTGACCGCGCGCGCGCCGGCGCGGTGGCCGATCACGCGGGGGCGGCGACGGCGTTCGGCCCAGCGCCCGTTGCCGTCCATGATGACGGCCAGGTGGCGGGGCGCGGACGCGGGAACGGCAGGGGACATGGCAGTCCTCAGACCGCCATCAGTTCCTGCTCCTTGGCCTTGACCACGTCATCGACGTCCTTGATGGACTTGTCGGTGAGCTTCTGGATCTCTTCTTCGGTCCGGCGCTCTTCGTCTTCGGTGATCTGCTTGTCCTTCAGCAGGTCTTTGACCTGCTGGTTGGCATCGCGACGGATGTTGCGGATGGCGACCTTGGCATCCTCGCCTTCGCCATGGACCACCTTGGACAGTTCCTTGCGGCGCTCCTCGGTGAGGGCGGGCAGGTTCAGGCGGATGGTGGTGCCGGCGGTGTTCGGGGTCAGGCCCAGGTCGGAGGCCAGGATGGCCTTCTCGACCGCGCCGACGATCTGCTTTTCCCACGGGGTGATGGTCAGCGAACGGGAGTCGGACACCGACACTGTCGCCACCTGGCTCAGCGGCACGTCGGAGCCGTAGTAGTTGACCTTCAGGTGCTCGACCAGGGCCGTCGACGCGCGGCCGGTGCGGACCTTCACCAGCGTGTGGCGGAGCGCCTCGATGCTCTTGGTCATGCGCGCCTGCGCGTCTTTCTTGATGTCGTTGAGCATCGCCCTTTCCGTTGCAAAGCCTGTAAACGACCGATTATAGGGCGATTCGGGGCCGTTGCCGACCTTCGGCGGACCGTTCAGTGCGAATGATGCGGCGCCGCATCGTGCCGGTCGTGGCCGCAGCCGGTCCCGCGTTCGATCTGCAGGGTGGCGTGATTGACGCCGAAGCGGTCGTCCAGCGCGTGCACGGTGGCATCGAGGAAGGCGTCGTGGTCGTCCTCCCGCGCGCGCACCAGGTGCGCGGTCAGGGCGATCTCGTTGGCGCCCAGCGGCCAGATGTGCAGGTGATGCACCGCGGACACGCCGGGCTGGTCCTGCAGGAATGCGCGGACTTCCTCCGGATCCACGCTGCCGGGCACGGCGTCCATCGCGGCGTCGAAACTGTCCCGCAGCAATCCCCACGAGCCCACGGCCACCACCACCGCGATCAGCAGCGCCGTGGCCGGGTCCAGCCATGCCCAGCCCAGCGTGGCCATGCCGATGCCGGCCAGCACGGCAGCCAGCGACACGGCGGCGTCGGCCAGCAGGTGGAGGAAGGCTCCGCGCATGTTGAGGTCGTGCGCATGGCCGTCCTTCACCAGCCAGGCGGCGCCCAGGTTGACCAGGATGCCCAGCGAGGCGATCACGATGACGGGCGTGGCGGGGATCTCGGGCGGCGCGCTGAAGCGCCGGAAGGCCTCCCAACCCAACGCGCCGGAAAAGACCATCAGCAGCACGGCGTTGGCCAGTGGCGACAGCAGGGTGGCGCGACGCCAGCCGTAGGTGTGCCGGCCGCGCGGTGGCCTGCCGGCGAGGGCGGCCGCGCCCCAGGCCAGCGCGAGGCCCAGCACGTCGCCCAGGTTGTGCAGCGCGTCCGACAGCAGCGCCAGCGAATTGGTGTGGAAGCCGTAGCCCGCCTCGACGACGGTATAGGCCAGGTTGATCAGCGTGACCCACGCGAACGTGCGCGTCGCCGATGCCTGCGGATGCGCATGCGCGCCGTGGCCGTGGTGGTGTCCGTGTCCCATCGCGGGCTAGGGTGCCTGTGGCAGTAGGCGAACACTATTACAGGGCGAAAGCGGGCACACGAAACCCCTGTCGCCTAACGACCGTCTGTAGACGCGGGCCATGCCCGCGATGCTTTTCCGCACCCTGATCGAACAGCGTCGCCCCGCGATATCCCGTCAGGGCGTGGACGGCCCCTCGGCGGGAGAAGGCGCGTCTTGCGTCAGCCGCGGCCTTTCACCAGCGTGCCCACGTGTTCGCCACGCAGGATGCGCATCAGGTTGCCGGGCACCGACAGGTCGTAGATGCGCAGCGGCACGTCGCTGTCGCGGCACAGCGCGAACGCGGCCGTGTCCATCACCTGCAGATCGCGGGCGAGCACCTCGTCGTAGGTCAGCTGGTCGAAGCGGACCGCGTCGGCGTGCTTGCTGGGATCCTTGTCGTAGACGCCGTCCACCTTGGTCGCCTTCAGCAGCAGGTCCGCGCCGATCTCGATGGCGCGCAGGGCGGCGCCGGAGTCGGTGGTGAAGAACGGGTTGCCGGTGCCTGCCGCGAAGATCGCGATGCGGCCCTTTTCCAGATGGCGGATGGCGCGGCGGCGGATGTAGTCCTCGCACACGTCGTTGATCTTGATCGCGCTCATCACGCGGCACTTGGCGCCGAGCTTTTCCAGCGCGTCCTGCATGGCCAGTGCGTTGATGACCGTGGCCAGCATGCCCATCTGGTCGCCGGTGACGCGGTCCATGCCGCCGGCCGCCAGGCCGGCGCCGCGGAAGATGTTGCCGCCGCCGATCACCAGGCCCACCTCGGCCCCGGCGTCGCGCGCCTCGATGATCTCGCGGGCGATGCGGGTGATGACGGCCGGGTCGATGCCGTAATCCTCGGCCCCCATCAGCGCCTCGCCGGACAGTTTGAGCAGGATGCGGCGATAGGCAAGGGGAGCGGGCATGGGGGGTCTCGGCGTGGGGGCAAACGCGGCAATTCTAGCCGAGCGCGCCGCCTCAGTCGCCGGGTTCGTAGATCGCGTAGAGCTTGCGCGCGGCTTCCAGCACGTCCCACGTGCCGCTGAAACCGGCCGGCACTACGAAGCTCTGGCCGGCCTCCAGCACCACCACCTCATCGCCGGCGTCATCGCGCAGGCGCACACGGCCGCTGAGCAGGTGGCAGAACTCGTGCTCGGTGTAGTGCACGCGCCAGGCGCCCACGTCGCCCTCCCAGACGCCGCAATGGAACCGCGCGTCCTGCGACGAGTAGGCGTTGCCGACCGCCTGCGTCGGCTGTCCGGCCACCAGGCGATAGGCGGCGACCGGCGCGCGCGTGGCGGCGTCGGGCGTGTGTGGCACGGGAACGATGCGCGGCATGGGCGGGACCTCGGGTCGGGGCCGCTATCATGGCCGTCCCCATCGGCAGCCATCAAGGAACGGTCATGAGCGTGCGCACCCTGCAGGAATTCCTCGCCTCCTCCCGCGAAAAGGACGCCAGCCCGGAAGCCTTCGAGCTGGAAAGCCCGCACTTGCTCGAAGTCCGGTTGAACGGACTGGTCTGGGCCAAGGCCGGCGCGATGGTGGCGCGCAAGGGGGCGGTGAAGTTCACCCGCCAGGGTGTGCTGGAACAGGGCCTGGGCAACCTGCTGAAGAAGGCGGTCAGCGGCGAGGGCATGCAGCTGATGAAGATCGAAGGCCAGGGCCGCGTCTACCTGGCCGACGCCGGTAAGCGGATCACGCTGCTGCGGCTGGCCGGCGAGGCCATCTTCGTCAACGGCAACGACGTGCTGGCGACCGAGTCGGGCATCGAAAGCCGCATCACGATGATGCGCAAGGTCGCCGGCATGCTGTCGGGCGGCCTGTTCAACGTGCGCCTGAGCGGGCATGGCATCGTCGCCATCACCTCGCACTACGAGCCGCTGACGCTGCCGGTGAATGCACAGACCGGGCCGGTGTTCACCGATCCGAACGCCACCGTGGCGTGGTCGGGCGGCCTGACGCCGGAAATCATCACCGACATTTCGCTGGGCACGCTGCTGGGCCGTGGATCCGGCGAAAGCATCCAGCTGCGGTTCGCGGGCGACGGCTGGGTGGTCGTGCAGCCGTACGAAGAAGTCGCGCTGCAACCGCGGCAGTAACCGCCGCGCAGGTCAGGTGCCGACGGCACCCGCCGAGACGCGGTTGCGGCCTTGCCGCTTGGCGCCATACAGGGCTTCGTCGGCGGCCCGCAGCAGGTCGTCGACGTGGCGGAACTGTTCCAGCGCGCCCTGCGTGGCCAGGCCGGCGGAGAACGTGATGTGCAGCGGCTGGCCGTTGACGTGGGCCATGGCGGCGCCAGCGACCTCGGACAGGATGCGGCGCACCACGTGGACCGCGGCGTCTTCGTTGATGCCCGGCAGCACGACCAGGAATTCCTCGCCGCCATAGCGGGCCACGACGTCGCTGCTGCGCACATGCCGCATCAGCGACTTGGCGAAATTGCGCAGCACTTCGTCGCCGACCAGGTGGCCCCAGCGGTCGTTGACCTGCTTGAAATCGTCCAGGTCGATGAAGGCGATCGACAGCGGCCAGCCGTGGCGGGTGGCGGCGTCGAATTCCTTCTCCAGCACTTCTTCCAGCTGGCTGCGGTTGTAGGCGCCGGTCAGGGGATCGCGGCGGACTTCTTCGGCCAGGCGGCGCGCGCGGTCCTCGTGTTCGTCGGCGTCCTTGCGCGCGCGTGCGGCCTCCTGGATCTCGCGCAGGTTGCGCACCACCAGCAGCTCGCGCGCCTGGTCCAGCAGCGCCTGGATGCGCGCGGGCGGCGCGGGCGGGACGTCGAACATCGCGCATACCTCGGGCAGTGCGGCGATCATGTCCTCGGTCAGCGCCAGGAAAGCGGCGTAGTCCATGCCCAGCCGCGTGGCGACCTGTAGGGCGGCCTTGCGATGGGCCTCTTCGGTGCGCGCTTCGTCGGTGCCGGCGATCCAGATGTCGGCGACGTGGCCGGACACCGCGACGCAGGCATTGAAGGTGGTGTCCGACGCGGGCGCCTCGCTTTCCAGGATCGCTTCGCGCAGCAGGGCCGGCAGGTTCCACTGCCGCGCCAGCCAGCCGCCCACCGCGGCGTGGTCGCAGCCCAGCCACTCGCGTTCGGCCGCGAGCAGGGCGGCATTGTCCTGGGTGCGCTCGACCAGGTGCGCATACTCGTCGCCCAGCACTTCCAGCAGGGCCAGCATGCCGATGTCCTGCAGCAGGCCGGCCAGCATCAGTTCCTCGGCCTTGCGCATGCCGGCGTGCTGGCCCAGCAGGCGGCAGGCCAGCGCGGCGATCACGCTGCGGCGCCAGACGCGCTCCTGCGCGGCCGGATGGGTGCCGGTGCCGCAGCGCGCCAGCGAAAATCCCAGCGCCAGTGTCAGCGTGGCGTTCAGGCCGAGCACGGTCAGCGCCTGCGACAGGTTCTCGACCCGCCGACGGCTGGCGTAGAGCGGGGAATTGGCGATGCGCAGCATGCGCGCGCTCAGGGCGGCGTCCAGGCCGATCGTATCGGCGGCGGTCGCCATCACCACCTCGGGATCCTGCGCCAGTTCGATGATGCGCAATGCCACGCCCGGCGGGCTTGGCAGGTTGCGGCAATTCGACAACTGGGATTCGAGTTCGGGACGCATCCGAGGGCGGTACGCAGGAAGTGGGCGGGCAGGATGCCAGCAAGGCGTGACGGAGTGTCAGCTTTGTAGAAAGTTTCGGCGCGGAGAGCGCGAACTTTAATGAGCGGCGACGAACGGTCGCGGCAGGTGCATCGCCTTGTTGCGTCGCATGCGGTGCCGGAAACAGGAAAGCCGCGGTTTCCCGCGGCTTTCCCGGTGCAGCGCAGGGCGCGTTGGCTTACGCCAGGCCGGCCTGTTTCATCACTTCGGCGGCGTAGTCTTCGACCACCTTCTCGATGCCTTCGCCGACCACCAGGCGCTGGAAGCCGACCACGTCGGCGCCGGCGGCCTTGACCACCTGCTCGACCGACTTGTCGCTGTCCAGCACGTACGGCTGGCCGTACAGGGTGACTTCGTTGACGATCTTGTTGATCTTGCCGGAGATGATCTTCTCCAGGATGTCGGCCGGCTTGGCCTTGTCCTTGTCGGACATCTTGGCCAGCTCGATTTCCTTCTCCTTCGCCACGAACTCGGCCGGCACGTCGGAAGCCTTGTTGTGCGGGGGGTTCATCGCGGCGATGTGCATCGCCAGGCCGCGGGCCAGTTCGGCGTCGCCGCCCTTGACCTCGACCAGCACGCCGATCTTGCCACCGTGCACGTACGCGGCCACGTTGTGGGCGCTGTCGATGGCGACCAGGCGACGGATCTGCATGTTCTCGCCCAGCTTGGCGATGGCGGCGGCGCGGGCTTCCTCGACGGTCTCGCCCGAGGCCAGCTTGGCGCTCTTCAGCGCTTCCACATCGGCGGCGCCGGACGTCAGCGCGGCCTGCGCGATGGCGTCGGTGAAGGCGATGAAGTTGGCGTCCTTGGCGACAAAGTCGGTCTCGGAGTTGATCTCGACCAGCACGGCCTTGCCGCCGTCCTGGGCCACGGCCACGCGGCCTTCGGCGGTGACGCGGTCGGCCTTCTTGTCGGCCTTGGCCAGGCCCGACTTGCGCAGCCACTCGGCGGCGGCGTCGATGTCGGCGTTGTTCTCGGTGAGCGCCTTCTTGCACTCCATCATGCCGGCGCCGGTGCGCTCGCGCAGTTCCTTGACCAGGGAAGCGGTGATTTCCACGGGATTACCTCTATTTGGATTGGCAGAGCCCCTCTCCCATCGGGAGAGGAGTTGGGGCGAGGGTGCGGCGGAGTCGCGATGCATGCAGCGTCGACGTGCTCCGTACCCTCATCCGCCCTTCGGGCACCTTCTCCCGATGGGAGAAGGCGGAACATGGGCCGCCGCGCAGCATGGCGCGGCGGCATTGCAGCCGGATTACTCGGCGGCGGCTTCGTCGGACTTCTTGCCGGCGGCCTTCTTGGCCGGGGCGCGACGCGCACCCTTGTCGTCGCCGCCTTCGGCGAACTCGTCCTCGCGCACGGTGGCGGCGTTCGGCTGGGCGGCCTTGCCTTCCAGCACGGCGTCGGCGGCGGCACGGGCGTACAGCTGCACGGCACGGATGGCGTCGTCGTTGCCGGGGATGGCGTAGTCGACCAGGGCCGGGTCGTAGTTCGAGTCGACCACCGCGATCACCGGGATGCCGAGCTTCTTGGCTTCCTTGATGGCGATGTCTTCATGGCCGATGTCGATGACGAACAGGGCGTCCGGCAGGCGGTTCATTTCCTTGATGCCGCCCAGCGAGGCCAGCAGCTTCTCGCGCTCGCGGCGCAGGCCCAGCACTTCGTGCTTGACCAGCTTCTCGAACGTGCCGTCGGTTTCGGCGGCTTCCAGTTCCTTCAGGCGGGCAACCGACTTCTTCACGGTGGCGAAGTTGGTCAGCGTGCCGCCCAGCCAGCGCTGGGTCATGAACGGCATGCCGCAACGCTCGGCTTCTTCCTTCACGGCCTCGCGCGCGCTGCGCTTGGTGCCCAGGAACAGGATGGTGCCGCGCTTCTGCGCGACGCCCGAGATGAAGTTCATCGCGTCGTTGAACAGCGGAACGGTCTTCTCGAGGTTGATGATGTGGATCTTGCCGCGGGCACCGAAGATGTACGGCGCCATCTTGGGGTTCCAGTAGCGGGTCTGGTGGCCGAAATGGACGCCGGCTTCCAGCATCTGGCGCATGGTGACTTGGGGCATTGCAGTGACTCCATCGAATGGGAACCCACCGTCCGGGTCAATGGAGGACGGCGCCGGTGAGGGCGGGGTTCCGGGGTTGGGCCTCCCTGCGGCTTCCGTGTCCGAACCCTTCAGCGAAGGGCACCCCGGCACGGGTTGGGGCAGCAGGTGTGGATTCGTCGGTGTCGCCCGACGTGGGCGGTCCGGCCGGGAGGACCCGGGCACGAAGCCGCGGGAGTATAGCGGTCCTGCCCACCCTGCCGCAAACCGGGCCTGCCCGGCCGGACCGGGCGCCGGGTCCGGGCCGTTCAGCCCGGGCGCCAAATGGGGGATAATCGGCCAATGGCCATCCAGCTCAAGACCCCCGAAGACCTCGCCCAGATGCGCATCGCCGGCCGCCTGGCCGCCGAAGTGCTGCAGGTGGTCGCCCCGCACGTGAAGCCGGGTGTGACCACCGCCGAACTGGACCGCATCTGCCACGATCACATCGTCAACGTGCAGAAGGCGATCCCCGCCAACGTGGGCTACAAGGGCTTCCCGGCCACCGTCTGCACCTCGGTCAACAACGTCATCTGCCACGGCATCCCCAGCGAGGCGAAGGTGCTGAAGGACGGCGACATCCTCAACATCGACGTCACCGTCATCAAGGACGGCTGGCACGGCGACACCAGCCGCATGTACCTGGTCGGTACGCCGTCGGTGATGGCGAAGCGGCTGGTGGACACGACCCGCGAGGCGATGTTCCGCGGCATCCGCGCGGTGAAGCCGGGCGCCACCCTGGGCGATGTGGGCCATGCGATCCAGCAGTACGCCGAGGCCGAGCGCTTCAGCGTGGTGCGCGAGTACTGCGGTCACGGTATCGGCAAGGTCTACCACGACGAGCCGCAGGTGCTGCATTACGGCCGTCCCGGCGACGGCGTGGTGCTGAAGCCGGGCATGACCTTCACCATCGAGCCGATGATCAACGAAGGCGCGCGCCACACCCGGGTGCTGCCCGACGGCTGGACCGTGGTGACCAAGGACCGCAAGCTGTCCGCGCAGTGGGAGCACACCGTGGCGGTGACCGAGGACGGCGTCGAGATCCTGACCCGCGTGCCGGGCGACGACAACGACCTGTGAGCGCCACGACAGCCGCGAACGGACAGGCGACGCGGCTTCCGGATATCGGCCCGGACGTCGCCGATGATGCGGACTGGGCGGCGGCGGCGCGCGCGTCGCTGGCCAACACCGACGCACGGCTGGACAAGCGCTTCGACCAGGACGACGGCATGGACCGCATCCTCGCGCTGCGCGCGCGGGCGGTCGACCACCTGCTGAAGGACGCGTGGCTGCGCTGCATCCCGGCCGACGCGCCGATGGCGCTGTTCGCGGTGGGCGGCTACGGCCGCGGCGAACTGTTCCCGCATTCCGACGTCGATGTGCTGGTGCTGGCGGCGCCGGACGTGCAGCAGGCCCATCACGGCGCGGTGGCGCGGCTGTTCGCCCTGCTGTGGGATGCGGGGCTGCCGATCAGCCACAGCGTGCGTTCGGCGGGCCAGTGCACGGCGGCCGCGGCGGCCGACCAGAGCGTGCTGACCGCGCTGATCGAGGAACGGCTGATCGTCGGCGAGCCGGTCGACGAAGCCCTGCTGATCGACGCCATCGGCGCGACGCGGGTCTGGCCGCCGCGGGATTTCTTCGTCGCCAAGCGCGAGGAACTGCGCATCCGCCATGCGCGGTTCGGCGACACCTCGGACAACCTGGAACCCAACATCAAGGAAGGCCCCGGCGGCCTGCGCGATCTGCACACGCTGGGCTGGATGGCGCTGCGCACGTTCGGCGTGCGCGACCTGGAAGCGCTGGTCGGCCTGGGCCACCTGGGGCATGACGAAGCCGCTGCGCTGGCGCGCGAACGGCGTGCACTGGGGCGTCTGCGCTACGGCCTGCACCGGGTGGCGAACCGGCCCGAAGAGCGCCTGCGGTTCGACTACCAGAAGACGCTGGCGCAACGGCTGGGCTTCGCCGACGACGCCGAGAGCCTGGGTGTCGAGAAGATGATGCAGGGCTTCTACCGCAGCGCGGCCATCGTGCGGCGGATCAGCGACCGCCTGCTGCAGCGCTTCGAGGAGCAGTTCGACGGCGAAGCGCTGGCCGAACCGCTCGATGACCAGTTCGCCTCGCGCCGCGGCTATCTGGCCGCCCGCCACGGCGACTGGCCGGCGAACGATGTCGGTCAGGTGTTCGCGCTGTTCGCGGTCTGGGCGGCCCATCCGCAGATGCGCGGCCTGCATTCGCGCACCGCGCGCGCGCTGGCCGAATCGCTGCCCAAGCTCTCGCCGTATCCCGATGCCACGCATGCGCAGCGCGATGCCTTCATGGCCCTGTTGCGCGGTCCGCGTGCGGTGGAAACCCTCACCCGCATGGCACGCCTGGGGGTGCTGGGGCAGTGGATCCCGGCATTCGCGCGGGTATCCGGGCGCATGCAGTTCGACCTGTTCCATGTCTACACCGTCGACCAGCACACGTTGATGGTGCTGCGGAACATCGCCGCGTTCGCCGGCGGCCGTGCCGATGAGCGCTTCTCCATCGCGCATGAGGTGTGGCCGCGCCTGCGCAAGCCGGAACTGCTGCTGCTGGCCGGTCTGTTCCACGACATCGCCAAGGGCCGCGGCGGCGACCATTCGGAACTGGGTGCGGTGGATGCGCGCGAGTTCTGCGCCGCGCATGCGCTCAGCGAGGGCGACACCGCGCTGGTGGCCTGGTTGGTGGAACAGCACCTGCGCATGTCGGTGACGGCGCAGAAGCAGGACATCGCCGACCCCGAGGTCATCCACCGCTTCGCCGCCCTGGTGGGCGATCGCGAGCGTCTCGACTATCTGTACCTGCTGACGTGCGCGGATATCGCCGGCACCAGCCCCAAACTGTGGAACGCGTGGAAGGACCGCCTGCTGGCCGACCTCTATTTCGCCGCGCGCCGCGTGTTGCGCGAGGGGCTGGAGAATCCGGTGGCGGTCGAGGAGCGACTCGACGAGGCGCGCGGCAGCGTGCGCGCGCTGCTGGAACTGCAAGGCATGACGGCCGCGCAGGCCGACGCGCTGTTCACGGCGATGCCGGAGGAAAGCTTCCTGCGTTTCCGCCCGGAACAACTGGCTTGGCAAGCGCAGGCCATCCGCGGTGCCGCCCCTGGTGAAACGCGGGTGCGTGCACGGCGCATCGCCGACGATGCCGATGCCATCGAGGTGTTCGTGCATTCGCCCGACCGTGATGGCCTGTTCGCCGCCATCCTCGCCACCCTCGACCGCATGGGCTTCGCCATCCATCAGGCGCGCGTGCTGGTCGGCCCGCAGGGCGCGATCTTCGATACGTTCGAACTGTTGCCGGCCGATACCTATGCGCCGCGCGACCCGGACGAGATCGCACGCACGCTCGACGCGGCGCTGTCACGACCGCTCGACAGCGTGCGCACCTCGCGCCGCGCCGTGCCGCGCCAGCTCAGGCATTTCCGGTTCGCGCCCCGTATCGAGTTCGGCACCACGCCCGACGGGCGGCGCACCATCCTCGGCCTGGTCGCCCCCGACCGTCCCGGCCTGCTGTCGGACGTGGCCCAGGTGCTGCGCCGGCAGGGCCTGCGCGTGCACGATGCGCGCATCGCCACCTTCGGCGAACGCGCGGAGGACGTGTTCCAGATCACCGACGAACACGACCAGCCACTGACCGACCCCTCCCTGCAGGACGCGCTGCGCGATGCGCTGCGCGCCGGCCTCGACACTCCCCCCTGATCAGATCCGGCAGAACGTTTGATGACCCGCAAAGCCAGCAAGACCGAAGAACTGAAGTCCACCATCGAGAGCGCGTTCGAGCGCCGTGCCGAACTGACAACGTCGGAAATCGAAGGATCCACCCGCACCGCCGTCGAACTGGCCATCGAAGGTCTGGAGAGCGGCAAGCTGCGCGTGGCCGAGCCCGACGGCCAGGGCGGCTGGAAGGTCAACGAGTGGTTGAAGAAGGCGGTGCTGCTGTACTTCCGCGTCAACGAGATGGAACTGGTCGAAGCCTATCCCGCGCCGTTCTGGGACAAGGTCGAGGCCCGCTTCGGCGCCTTCGACGAGAACGACTTCCGCAAGCTCGGCGTGCGCGTCGTGCCGGGCGCCATCGCGCGCCGCGGCACGTACTTCGGCAAGGACGTGGTGCTGATGCCGAGCTTCGTCAACATCGGCGCCCATGTCGGCGAGGGCACGATGGTGGACACCTGGGCAACCGTCGGCTCGTGCGCGCAGATCGGCAAGCACTGCCACCTGTCCGGCGGCGCCGGCATCGGCGGCGTGCTGGAGCCGCTGCAGGCCAGCCCGACCATCATCGAGGACCATTGCTTCATCGGCGCCCGCTCGGAGGTCGTCGAAGGCGTGGTGGTCGGGCATCACAGCGTGATCGGCATGGGCGTATTCATCGGCCAGTCGACCCGCATCTACAACCGCGCCACGAAAGAGATCACCTACGGTTACGTACCGCCGGGCAGCGTGGTGGTGTCCGGCTCGCTGCCCGCCGCCGATGGTTCGCATTCGCTGTACTGCGCGGTGATCGTCAAGCAAGTCGACGAGAAGACACGCAGCAAGACCAGCGTCAACGAACTGCTGCGTGGATTGGCCGACTGACCTGGCGATCGCCGCATGGACGCCGGCACGCCCCTAGACCAGGCATCCCGCTATCAGCACCCACGCCAAGGCGCGGTGGGTCGTTGGGTGGCCGGCGTTGTCGGTTGCTCTGTTTGGCGGTGCTGGCGTCGCCGATTCATGGCTGCAGTCCCTATGCCTGTCCTGGCAAGCGACGTCGAAGGTGTTGCGTATCTGAACTGGTGGGTCGACGTCCAGGCACTACCTCTGCCACCAGCCGGTTATCGCTATTGGACGCGGAATGGCCGGACGCCTTTCACCATTCTCAGCTATCGTCATCGTCATTTCGGCCCTGCATTCCTCGGACCGTTGCGTGGCCTGTTTCCTTCGCCACTGCAGAGCAACTGGCGCTGGTACGTAATACGTAACGATGAGGCCGTCGATGCGATGCCCACGGTGCTATTCGCACGCAATATTATGGACAGCTTGCTCCACGTGATCGGAGCCCGGTTGTGGAGCGACGCAATGCAACCGCAGCTCGCTCACCGGATGCGTCATCGCGTCGAGGACCGCAACGTATGGACGGTAATCGACGGTGGCGCTGGCCCGGTGCCAACCTTGTCTGCCACGCTGGAGCTAGGAGCAGCGGTGATGCCGAGTCCTGCCTGGCCGGGTTGTTTCCCGTCCCATGCCGAGGCCATGCGTTTCCTTGCCTGCCAGGACGCGGCCATCGCCGTGGCGCCAGATGGAAGGGTGGCGCACACCACGATCTCGCTGCCGATAGACCTCGACGCCATCGTCCCGCTTCACGCGATCGACATCAAGTGTCCCATGGTGTCGCAGATGGGCTCCGCGCCAGCGGACGCGTTCTGTTTCCTGGTCCCGAAGGTGCCGTTCCGAGTCGTCTCGGAGCGCCTGCTGTAACATCCAAGCCCGGACTCTTTCCTGCGCTGCGATGACCACGACTCTCTACGGTTTGAAGAACTGCGACACCTGCAAGAAGGCGACGAAGTGGCTGGACCGCTTCGGTGTTGCCTACACTTTCGTCGACTACCGCGACAACCGGCAGTCGCCCGAGACGCTGAAGGACTGGGCGGCGAAGGCCGGTGGCTGGGATACGCTGATCAACAAGTCGTCGACGACCTGGCGGCAGCTGCCGGAGAACCGCAAGACGCCGGGGTCGGAAGCGGAATGGAAACTGCTGCTGAAGGAGTATCCGCAACTGATCCGCCGCCCGGTGGTGATCACCGGTGAAAGCGGGTTTTCACAGGGCTTCAGCGACAATGGCTTCAAGAAGATCTTCGGAGCCGGCGCGTGAGCGATGTCGTCGAACTGTCCTGCGAATTGGTCCGTCGCCATTCGGTGACGCCGGATGACGCCGGTTGCCAGCAGGTGCTGGCGACGCGGCTGACGCAGTGGGGCTTCCACTGCGAGCACCTGCGCTTCGGCGATACCGACAACCTGTGGGCCACGCATGGCAGCGGCTCGCCGGTGCTGGTGCTGCTCGGCCACACGGACGTGGTGCCGCCGGGTCCATTGTCGGAATGGACCAGTGATCCCTTCGTGCCGACGGTACGCGACGGCTTGCTGTACGGTCGCGGCACCGCCGACATGAAGTGCAGCGTGGCGGCGTGCACGATCGCGCTGGAACGGTTCGTCGACGCGCATCCTGACCATCCCGGCACCGTCGCGCTGCTGGTGACCTCGGACGAGGAGGGCGACGCGCACGATGGCGTGAAGAAGGTCGCGGCCCTGTTCCGCGAACGTGGCCAGACGATCGACTGGTGCATCACCGGCGAGCCGTCGTCGAAAGAGCAACTGGGCGATCTGCTGCGCGTGGGCCGGCGCGGCACGCTGACCGCCACGCTCAGCGTGCGGGGCGTGCAGGGTCACGTGGCCTATCCGCACAAGGCACTCAATCCGATCCACAAGGCGCTGCCGGCACTGGACGAACTCGCGGCGCGGCAGTGGGACGAGGGCTACGAGACGTTCCCGCCGACCAGCCTGCAGATCTCCAACATCCATTCCGGCACCGGCGCCAGCAACGTCATCCCTAGCGAATTGCAGGTGGTGTTCAACCTGCGCTTCAACCCGTCGTGGACGGCGGAGAAGCTGGAGCGGGAGATCGAGGCGGTCTTCCAGCGGCACGGCCTGGACTACAGCGTGCACTGGCATCGCGGTGGTGAGCCGTTCTACACCCCGGAAGGGCATCTGCGCGCGACGGCGCGCGCGGTGCTGGGCGAGTTCGCCGGTGCGCCGCCCGAGGAGAGCACCGCGGGGGGCACCTCCGATGCGCGCTTCATCGCACCGCTGGGCGCGGAGTGCATCGAAGTCGGGCCGGTCAACGCCAGCATCCACAAGGTCGACGAGCACGTGCGCGTGACGGACCTGGAGGCGCTGCCGGGCCTGTACCAGGCGTTGGTCGAGCGGCTGATGCTGCCGGTTCGCGGGTCCTGAGGCGCCCGCGCAGGCCGGTTCGCTTTCGGATGAAACAGTTGCCAAGCCCCGGCGCCACCGGTTACGGTCGTCCCATGCCCTGCCGCACCGCCATCAACAACAACCGCAATAACCTGCGTCCGAACAATGGGACGCGGGCGATGCGGCTCTGCGACTAGGCAAGGAAAGACCTGCCGGATACCAGAAACCCGCATCGCGAGATGCGGGTTTCTTCGTTTCGGGCTTCCGCCATCGACCCCACCAGGAGCTTCCACCCATGTGTTCCATCTTCGGCATCTTCGGGCTGCAGCCCGGCGACGACGTCCAGGCCCTGCGACGGCAGTCGCTGGAACTTTCGCAGAAGCAGCGCCACCGTGGCCCCGACTGGAGCGGCGTGTACCACGACGATGGCGCCATCCTGGTGCACGAACGCCTGGCCATCGTCGATCCGGCCGGCGGCTCGCAGCCGCTGCGCTCGGCGGACGGCGAGCTGGTGCTGGCGGTCAATGGCGAGATCTACAACCACCGCGAACTGAAGGCGGAACTGGCGCAGGACTACGCGTTCCAGACGGGCTCGGACTGCGAGGTCATCAATGCGCTCTATCGCGAGGACGAACCTGCCTCCTTCCTCAACCGCCTCAACGGCATCTTCGCCTTCGCGCTATGGGATCGGGCGAAGGGACAGGCCCTGATCGCGCGCGATCCGCTCGGCGTCTGCCCGCTGTACTGGGGACATGATCGCGAAGGCCGTCTGTGCGTGGCATCGGAGATGAAGGCGCTGGCGCCGATCTGCGCCGACGTGGCGCAGTTTCCGCCGGGCCACTATTACGACACCACCACCAGGACGCTGGTGAAGTACTACGAAAAACCGTGGCGCGACTACGCCGCGGTGGAAGGTGTGGAAGTGGCGAAGCAGGACCTGCGTGAGGCCTTCGAGCGCGCCGTGCATCGCCAGCTGATGACCGACGTGCCCTACGGCGTGCTGCTGTCCGGTGGCCTGGACTCCTCGCTGGTCGCGGCCGTCGCCGCGCGTTATGCGCGGCATCGCATCGAGGACAACGACACCACCGAAGCCTGGTGGCCGCGGCTGCACTCGTTCGCCATCGGCCTGGAGGGTTCGCCCGACCTGGCGGCGGCCGAGGTTGCGGCGAAGGCGTTGGGCACGGTGCATCACGGCTTCACCTATACCTTCCAGGAAGGGTTGGACGCGATTCCCGAAGTGATCCGGCACATCGAGACCTATGACGTCACCACCATCCGCGCCTCCACGCCGATGTACTTGCTCGCGCGCCGCATCAAGGCGATGGGTGTGAAGATGGTGCTGTCGGGCGAGGGCAGCGACGAGATCTTCGGTGGCTACCTGTACTTCCACAAGGCACCGAACGCGCGCGAATTCCACGAGGAACTGGTGCGCAAGCTGGATGCGCTCCACAACTACGACTGCCTGCGCGCCAACAAGTCGATGATGGCGTGGGGCGTGGAGCCGCGCGTGCCGTTCCTCGACGTCGAGTTCCTCGACGTGGCGATGAAGATGGATGCCCTGCACAAGATGATCGACAAGGGCGCCGCCGGTGCGCAGCGGATGGAGAAGGGCGTGCTGCGCGCGGCCTTCGACGGCTACCTGCCGGAATCGATCCTGTGGCGGCAGAAGGAGCAGTTCAGCGACGGCGTCGGTTATGGCTGGATCGACGGGCTGAAGGCCCATGCCGAGGCGCAGGTCAGCGACCGCGAACTGGCGGCGGCCGACAAGCGTTTCCCGGTCAACCCGCCGCAGACCAAGGAGGCGTACTTCTACCGCACGCTGTTCGAGCAGCACTATCCGGGGCAGGCCTGCGCGGAGACGGTGCCGGGCGGCAAGTCCATCGCCTGCTCGTCGCCGGCGGCGATCGCCTGGGACGCCAGCTTCGCGAAGATGGCGGATCCGTCTGGGCGTGCTGTCGCGGGCGTGCATGCATCTGCGCTGGAGGCGACGGTGACATGATGCCGTCCGATGTGGTGCGTGAATGGGTACGCCTGTTCAACGCGGCCGATGTCGACGGTCTGGTGGCGCTCTATGCGGAGGATGCGGTCAACCATCAGGTAGTCGCCGATCCGCTACGCGGGCGCGAGGCGATCGCGAGCCTGTTCCGCACCGAATTCGCACGAGCGACGATGGTGTGCGAGGTGGAGCAGATCCTCGAGGACGGCGAGTGGGCCATCCTCGAGTGGCGCGATCCGCTCGGCCTGCGTGGCTGTGGGTTCTTCCACGTGCGCGACGGACGCATCGTGTTCCAGCGCGGCTACTTCGACCAGCTGAGCTTCTTCCGCCAGCAAGGGCTGGCGGTGCCGGACCATTATCTCGGCTGAGTAGTGGCGGGCCGCAGCGTCAGCGTGTGCCGTGCATCGCCTGGCAGGAACGGCGTCGGCCTTCCATGCACCCAGTCGTCATGGCCGGCGCCCCAGAACGGCGACATCGGGTGGCCGCTCTGGCCACCCGGCATGTGGATGATGCCGTCGGCTTCGTGCCCGGGCGACACCACCATGCGTTCCGAGGCGCCGAACGCCGGACCCTGCACGCGCGGCATCGCGCCATCGCCCGCCAGTGGTTCGCCCGGCATGCACAGCTTCGGTTTGAGGACGGCGGGCAGGGCGTTGGCCAGCGGATGGCAGATCTTCGCGGTATTGCGCTCACCCCAGCGACGCTCGTTGAGCGGGCCTTGCCCGGCCAGGTCGTCGCGCACTTCCTTTGCCGCATCTTCCAGCAATGCGTCCCAGGTCTCGTAGCGGCGCGACAGCAGATGCGGCGGACGCTGTTCCAGCAGCGGCCACACGACGCCTTCCAGCTGCGGCAGGTCGGGCATGACGAAGTCCTTGCCCTGCGCCGCCTGTGCGGGCGCGGTCAGGCCGTCGGCGATGCGCGCGTGCACGGCCAGGCGCCAGGCACGCACCAGGCGATAGCTCACCGAATCGACACTGGCGACGCCTTCCCAGGTCTTGCCGGCCTCGGCGAGCGCCTTGATCGATGCGTTGGCGGGCTGCCGTTTCGCTTCGTCCTGCAGCAGACGCCACCAGCGTTCGAGAAACAGCGCACGGTCATCGAGCTGGACGGCAAGCAGGTCCTTCTCGGTGAACTGCTCCTTCGCCAGCAGGCCGTCACGGATCTGCTTCGCGCGCGCGCCCAGCGCATAGCCGCCATCGCCGACGCGTGCGAGCGCCGCACCGTCCAGCACGCGGGCGTTCGCCGTCCACAGGCGATGGTTGGCCGGCGAGGTGAGCACCGGCGAGAGCTGGCTGGAAATCACCCAGGGTGTGCAACCGCCGGGCGGCTGCGGCGCCGCATCGTCTGCAGGTGCGGACGGCGCCAGTTCCAGCGTATGGGGGCACGAGGCGGCGCGCGATGGCAGCGGGCCGAGGATGCGCCAGGCGATGCGGCCGTTGTGGTCGGCGATCACCAGGTTCTGCGCCGGCGTGGCCGTTCGTTGGGCCACCGACAGCGCGGCAGAGAGATCGCCGGCGGAGGCGAAATCCGACAGGCCGAAGTTCAGCGCGCCCGGCTGGTGCGCCACCCAGCGCAGCGCCAGTGCAGGCTGTTTATCACGCGCCGGGTGGATGATGGGTCCGTAGCGGGTGTCCTGCACATCCAGCGTCACCGGGTCCGCGCCGGCGACACGGATCGTTTCCGTATGGTGTTCGACGGCATCGCAGGTTTCGCTCGTGTCGTTCTTGCCGCAGGGCTTCACCGGATACCAGTCCGCGGTGTCCGCATAGCTGTTGGTGAAGCCCCACGCCAGGTGGCCGTTGCTGCCCACGATAATCGCCGGCAGGCCGGGCAGGCTGAAGCCGGAGACATCGACCTTGCCGCCGGGCGCGTGCGGGTCCGGGTAACGCAGGCGCACGCGGAACCAGATGTTGGGCGCGCGCAGGCCCAGGTGCATGTCGTCGGCGACGATGGCCCGGCCATCCGCCGTCAGTGCGCCGGCCACCGCCCAGTTGTTGCTGCCCGGGGTGCCCTTGTCGGCCAGGCGCTGGTGCGTGTCGCTCTTCGGCATGGGCAGCGTGCGCAGGTCGACCTGGTTGGCGGTCGGCAAGGCGGCGTTGCCGCGCGGCTCGCCCTGCAGGGGCGCATCCCATTCGGTGCCGTCGTGGGCCAGCAGCGCGTACAGCGCTGGCGGCACCTGGCGACGGATCTTCCACAGGCCGAGCTCGCGTACGTTGTCGGCGTCCTGCAGGTCGAAGTACATGGCGTAGCCGGCCAGTGCGGAGTCGGCGACCTCCCACGGACGCGGCGATTGCCGCAGCAGCAGGTACGGCCAGGGGCGGGTCTTCAGCGCACCCAGCCCGTCGTTGACGCCGTTGGCGTAAGCCTGCAGCTGCGGCATGCGGTCGCCGGCGAATCCGTCGAGCGACGCCATCGCGCGTGCGCGCATGCGGTGCATCCGGCGCGCCTTGTCCATGCCCACCGCCACGGAGCCGAACAGCTCGGACAGCTCGCCGGCGGAGCTGCGCCGCATCAGGTCCATCTCGAAATAGCGTTCCTGTGCGTGCACGAAGCCGAGCGCGCGCACCGCATCGGTTTCGCTGGCCGCATCGATGGTCACCACGCCGAGCGCATCGCGCTGGACGGTGACCGGTGCGGACAGGCCCGGCAGCGGCTGCTCGCCGTCCAGGGCCGCCAGGCTGCCCCGCATCGACCACCATGCCACCAGCAATGCCACGACAACCAGGGCCAACAGCAGCAGCGCGATGCGCCGGGTCCACTTCAGCATTGCGGGATCCTTGCGGTGAGGTGCGTGGCGGGTGGCCGGATTATTCCACGGAAGCCATGACCGTCACTGCCGCGCCGCAACGACGAACGAGACTGATTCCGATTCGGTCACGCCGCGATCCGTTCGGGCATCCTGTGCGCCTCGCCACCGGAGCCCACCCCATGAAAGGCCATCCCGACGTCGTCGACTACCTCAAGTTCCTGCTGCGCGGCGAACTGGCCGCCCGCGACCAGTATTTCATCCATTCGCGCCGCTACGAGGACCAGGGACTGATGGCCCTGTTCCACCGCATCGACCACGAGATGCAGGAAGAAACCCAGCATGCCGACGCGCTGCTGCGCCGCATCCTGTTCCTGGAAGGCGACCCGGACATGCGCCCGGAGGCGTTCGTGGCGGGGAAGACGGTCGAGGAGATGCTGCAGCGGGACCTCGAGGTCGAGTACGCGGTGCGGGCCAACCTGGCCAACGGCGTCGGCATCTGCGAACAGCATGGCGACTATGTCAGCCGCGAGATCCTGCTGGCGCAGCTGAAGGACACCGAGGAAGACCATGCGCACTGGCTGGAACAGCAGCTGGGGCTGATCAAGCGCCTGGGTATCGAGCTTTATCTGACCTCGAAGCTCGACGGCAAACCTGCCGCCGAATAACCGCTTCCCGTAGAGACGAGCTTGTCCGGCTCCGCTATCTGTTCACGCGGGGACAGGACCGAAAAGCAGCGGAGCGAACTCCGCTCTACGAACGGTGGAGACGATACACCGCGGTCTCCAGCGCGCTCAGGCCTTCTTCGCGGAAGCGCGGCTCCTGGTCGAGGATGTCGCGACGCTCCAGCAGCGTGTGCTGCCATGGCGCCGCGAACAGCGCATCGACGTCCGGTGCTTCCACCGAGAACGGCGGCCCGGCCTTCTCGGCCTGCGGATACTCCAGCGTGATCAGCACTCCCTGGCAGCCGGTCGGCAGGCCCGCATAGACGGTGTCGCGATAGCGCAGCCGTAGGTCGGGTGGCAAGGCGATCAGGGCGGCGCGGTCGTAGACGCCGGCCACGTCCGCCAGCAGGGTCTTGTCCAGGCCGAACGCGTCGCCGAGGATGATCTCGATGGGTCCGGCGCTGAAATGTTCGCCGTAGCGACTGGTCGTCCGCACGGGGTCGAGGCCGGCCTCATCGAAGAACTGTGCCACTGCCAGCGGCGACAGCTCCACGCCCAGCACGCGATGCCCCTGCGCGGCCAGCCAGTGCATGTCGAGCGACTTGCCGCACAGCGGCACCAGCACGCGCGAGGCTTCCGGCAGCTGCAGCGATGGCCAGTGCTTCTGCAGCAGCGGCATTACGTCATGGCGATGGAAGCCGATCTGGCCTTCCTGCCATTTCTGCAACCAGAAACCGGCGTCCATCAGCGCTCACTCCGCAAGAAAAAGAAGGGTGAAACCCAGGCGTAGAGTCGAGCTTGCTCGACTCCGGCAGTCCATGATGCCGTGCGATGCGGCGGAGCAACCTCCGCTCTACGGCTTCTTGTGGCAAGCCGGTGGCGAAAACGCTGCGCTGAACGTGCGCCTTGCACGTCCCGTTACTGCACCTGCGGTCCATCCACCTTCTGCCGCGCCCCCTGGAAAGCAGGTCGTGGCGATGACGAACGCGCCGCAGCGCGCCCAACCGGTGAACTATTGGATGTCGAGTCCATCCACCTTCTGCCGCGCCCCCTGGGAAGCAGGCGGTGGCGATGATGAACGCGCCGCAGCGCGCCCGGTCGGCGAACTACTGGACCTCCAGTCCATCCACCTTCTGCCACCCCCGCGGCAACAGTCCACCCCGCGTCGCCCGCGCACCGACATACGCATCCAGGTCCTTGAACGACAGGCTCATCGTGCGCTGGCCGCTCTTGACCAGCAGCGTGGCGCCGGGCGACACGGCGGCGATGGCGACGACATGCTCGGTGCCGAGCTTGGCCTTGGGGATCTCGATGATCTTGTTGCCTTTGCCCTTGTCCAGTTCCGGCAGTTCGCTGACCGGGAAGGCCAGCAGATGACCGGCACTGGTGACCGCGACGATGCGGTCAGTGTCCGTATTCGGTACCGCCGCCGGCTGCAGCACGTTCGCGCCCGCGGTCAGGTTGAGCATGGCCTTGCCCGCTTTCTGGCGGCCGGTGAGGTTCTCGAAACGGGTCACGAAGCCGTACCCGTGCGAGGACGCCAGCACGAAGCGGCTGTCGTTGTCGCCACTGGCCAACGCCTGGAACGACGCGCCTGCCGCCGGCGAGAAGCGGCCGGTCAGCGGTTCGCCATTGCCGCGCGCCGAGGGCAGCGTGTGCACGGCGGTGGAATAGCTGCGGCCTTCCGAATCGAGGAAGGCCACCTGCTGCGTGCTGCGCGAGCGCACCGCCCCCAGCAGCCCGTCGCCATCGCGATACGACAGGGTGGAGGCATCCACGTCATGGCCCTTGGCCGCGCGGATCCAGCCTTTCGCCGACAGCACCACGGTCATCGGTTCGCTGGCGACCAGTTCGGTTTCGTCCAGCGCCTGCGCGGCGTCGCGCTGCACCAGCGGCGACAGGCGGGCGTCGCCGAACTTCTTCGCGTCGGCCGCCAGTTCGTCCTTGATCAGTTTCTTCAGCTTGGCCTTCGAGTCCAGGATGCCGGCGATCTTCTCGCGCTCGGCCAGCAGTTCGTCCTGCTCGCCGCGGATCTTCATTTCCTCCAGGCGGGCGAGCTGTTTCAGCTTGGTGTCGAGGATGTAGTCGGCCTGTTCCTCGCTCAGCTGGAAGCGGGCGATCAGTGCGGCCTTCGGTTCGTCCTCGGTGCGGATGATGCGGATGACTTCATCCAGGTTGAGGAACGCGACCAGCAGGCCTTCCAACAGGTGCAGCCGGCGATCGACCTTGTCCAGCCGATGTTTCAGGCGGCGGGTGACGGTATCGCTGCGGAACGCCAGCCACTCGGTCAGCAGCATCTTCAGGTTCTTGACCTGAGGACGGCCATCCAGCCCGATGATGTTGAGGTTGACCCGGTAACTCTTCTCCAGGTCGGTGGTGGCGAACAGGTGGCCCATCAGCTGTTCGGCATCCACGCGGTTGGAGCGCGGGATCAGCACCACGCGCACCGGATTGGCGTGGTCGGATTCGTCGCGGATGTCCTCCAGCCACGGCAGCTTCTTGGCGCGCATCTGCGCGGCGATCTGCTCGATCACCTTCGACGGCGACACCTGGTAGGGCAGGGCGTCGATGACGATGTTGGCGTTGTCCTTACGCCAGGTGGCGCGCGCACGGACGCTGCCATGCCCCGTTTCGTACATCGTGCGCAGGTCGGACGCCGCGGTGATGATCTCGGCGGTGGTCGGATAGTCGGGGCCGCGCACGTGTTCGCACAGGTCGGCGACGGTGGCGTCCGGATCGTCGATCAGGCGGATGCAGGCGCTGACGATCTCGTTGAGGTTGTGCGGCGGGACGTCGGTCGCCATGCCCACGGCGATGCCCGTGGTGCCGTTGAGCAGCAGGTGCGGCAGGCGCGCCGGCAGCCAGGTCGGCTCCTCAAGCGTGCCGTCGAAGTTGGGCGTCCAGTCCACCGTGCCCTGGCCCAGTTCGCCCAGCAGCACTTCGGCGATGGGCGTGAGCTTGGATTCGGTGTAGCGCATGGCCGCGAACGACTTGGGGTCGTCCGGCGAACCGAAGTTGCCCTGGCCTTCGATCAGCGGATAGCGGTACGAGAACGGCTGCGCCATCAACACCAGCGCTTCGTAGCAGGCGCTGTCGCCGTGCGGGTGGTATTTGCCGATGACGTCGCCGACGGTGCGCGCGGACTTCTTCGGCTTGGCGCTGGCGTTCAGGCCGAGCTCGCTCATCGAATACACGATGCGCCGCTGCACCGGCTTCAGTCCGTCGCCGATGAAGGGCAGTGCGCGGTCCAGCACCACATACATCGAATAGTCGAGGTAGGCGCGCTCGGCGTACTCGCGCAGCGGGATCTGTTCGAAACCGTGGAAGGTGGGGCGGATCGTTTCGGTCATTGCGGGCGCACGGTCTACGGGTCGGAAAACCCGCCCATTCTACCCGTCGGCCCGTCTCAGCCGCCGATACTCGGCAGCAGCGGCCCGTCCAGCCACAGCCAGCGCGCCAGCCAGGCGGTGGTGAGTGCGATGGCGACAGTCAGCGGCACGCCGACCCGGAGGAAATCGCCGAAGGTGTAGCGCCCGGGGTTGAGGATCAACAGGTTGCCGTGATGGCCGATGGGGGTCAGGAACGAGGCCACCGCGCCCATCGCCGTGCAGACGACGAAGGGCACCGGGTTCAGGTCCAGCCCGGTGGCCAGCGCCAGGGCGATGGGGGCGAGCAACACCGTGGTGGCGGCGTCGGACAGGATCTGGGTGAGCAGCGCGGCGGTGGCGAACATCACCAGCAGCAACACCAGCGGCGACCAGTGCGATGCATGGTTCAACAGCAGGTCGGCCACCAGGGCCGCGGTACCGGTCTTCTCCATGGCGATGCCCAGCGGGATCACGCCGCCGATCATCACGAAGATGCGCACGTCGATCTCCTGGTAGGCGCGTTCGATGTCCACGCAGCGCGTCAGCACCATGGCCACCGCGCCGGCGAGGAAGGCGATGTGCGGCGCCAGCGTCTCGGTCGCGGCCGCCGCCACTGCCGCGGCCATGATCGCCAGCGCGAGCGGTGCGCGCCGCCGTGGCTTTTCCTGGCCGCCGAACGGCATCAGCATGAGGAAACCGTGATGGGTCGCCAGCGGTTCCAGATTCTGCTGTTGGCCCCAAAGCACCAGCAGATCCCCTTCCTGCAGCGCTGTTTCCGACAGCTCACCGTGCAGCCAGCCTTCGCGGCGCCACAGGCCGACCACCACCACGCCGAGGTTCCGCAGGAAGTCGATGTCGGACACGCTGCGGCCGATGAACTCGGAGTGTGGCGCGACCACCGCCTGCACCAGTTGTTCCTCGCCGAGCGTCTCGCTCTTGCCGTCCTCCCGCTTCTCGCCGTACTTGGCCACCGCGTGCAGGGCCAGGCCGGGCTCGTTGCGGATGGAGGCGATCTCGTCCGGCGACGCGCGCACCAGCAGCACATCGCTGGCGGCCAGCGTGCTGTCGAGGCGCTGGTTGCGGCGGCGCATGCCGTGGCGAAGCCAGTCCACCACCTGCAGCCGGTCGTCGAACGTCTTCTCGAAGTCGCCGCGCGACTTGCCGATCCACGGCGAAGCCTCTTCCACCAGCAGCTCAGTGTAGTAACGGTCCAGCTTCAGGTAATCGCCCTGCGGCGTTTCGCCTTCGCGCTTGGGCACCAGCCAGCGCCCCAGCAGCATGTACACGGTGCCCAGCACCACCAGTGCGATGCCGATGGGCGTCACGGCGAAGATATCGAGTGCGGGCAGGCCGGCGCGCTTGATCAGGTCGTTCGACAACAGGAAGGCGGGCGCACTGAAGAGGGTCAGCGTGGTGCCCAGCGAGGCGGCCAGCGACATCGGCATCAGCAGGCGCGACGCGGCCAGCTTCTGCTCGCGCGCGATGCGCATCAGGATGGGCAGCATCATCGCGGTGACCATGACGTGGTGCGAGAACGCAGCCAATGCCGCCGTCGCCGGCATGACCACGGCGATGGTGCGCCATTCGCTACCGCCCGCCGCGCGTCCGATGCCGGCGCCGATCCGCTCGGTGATACCGGTGGCGGACAAGCCGGCCGACAGCACGAACACGGCGGCGACAATGATCGCCGGCTCGCTGGCGAAGCCGGACAACGCCTCCTTCGGCCCCAAGATGCCGGTCAGCGACAGCGCCAGCAGGCAGAGCAGGGCCACCAGGTCGACACGGAGCTTCTCGCTGATGAACAGCCCCAGCGTGATCGCCAGGATGATCAGGAAGAGGATCTGTTGGAACTCCATGCGCGCCCCGTGTCGAGAAGTACCGTGTTGCCCGTGCGCAACAGCCTACTGCGGCCGTGTGCAGTGATGTGTGAGGCGCCCCGACACGGCGTGCTGGTGCCGGAAAACGAAAAACCCCCGCTTTCGCGAGGGTCTTCGTTGTGCGTGGTGCCCAGGAGAGGACTCGAACCTCCACGGTTTTACCCGCTAGTACCTGAAACTAGTGCGTCTACCAATTCCGCCACCTGGGCAGGTAAGCGAGGCGCGCATTTTGTGGGGAGCGCCGGGGATTGTCAACGGTTCCTTCGCCGGGCGCGGTTCAGACGGGGTGTACCATCGGCGCATGACCAAGAAGACCCCACGCAGCGGCGGCAAGACGCCCGCAGGAAAAGAAAGCGCATCGGCCGGCAAGGCCTCCACCCGCACGCCAGGCAAGCCGGCCAAGCCCAAGAAGGCCCTGCCGCCCTGGATGCCGGAGCAGCCCGCCTCGCCGGGCCGGCGGCCCGGCGGCCCGCCCCAGCGCGGCGGCGGCCGCACGTCACCGCCACGCACGGGCGGTCGCTTCGTCGATCCGCATGCGCAGCGCGAAGCGCAGCGCTACGAGCAGCCGATCGCCAGCCGCGAAGCCATCCTCGGCTTCCTCGAAGCCGCCGAGGGCCCGCAGACGGCGGAGGAGATCGCCGGTCCGCTGGGGCTGGACGCGCCCGACCGCTTCGACGCGCTGACCAAGCGCTTGGGCGCGATGGTCCGCGACGGCCAACTGGTGCAGAACCGCCGCGGCGGCTTCGCACCGGTGCAGCAGACCGACCTGATCGCCGGCACGGTGATCGCCAATCCCGACGGCTTCGGCTTCCTGCGCCCGGACACGGGCGGTGGCGACGACCTGTTCCTGCCGCCCTACGAGATGCGCAAGGTCATGCATGGCGACCGCGCACTGGCCAATGTCACCGGCATCGATCGTCGCGGCCGCCGCGAGGGCAGCATCGCGCGCGTGCTGGAGCGCGGCGTCACCCGCCTGATCGGCCGGTTCGGCTTCGAAGTCGGCATCGCCTACGTGGCACCGGACGACAAGCGCATCCAGCGCAACGTGCAGATACCGCAGGACGCCACCGGCGGCGCACGCGATGGCCAGCTCGTGGTGGTCGAACTGACCCAGGCCCCGGATGCCCGCCGTCCGCCGATCGGCAAGGTCATCGCGGTGCTGGGCGACAGACTGACCCCGTCGCTGGTGGTCGAGGCCGCGATCCACGGCCACAACCTGCCGCACGAGTTCCCGCAGGAGGTGCTGGACGAAGCCACGGCGGTGCCGCTGGTGGTCGAGCCGGCGATGGTCGGCAACCGCGTCGACCTGCGCGCGATGCCGCTGGTGACCATCGACGGCGCCGACGCGAAGGACTTCGACGATGCGGTGTATTGCGAGAGCAATCGCCAGGGCCTGCGCATGAAGAACCGCAGTGGCTACCGCCTGGTGGTGGCCATCGCCGACGTGTCGCACTACGTCCGCCCCGGCACGCCGCTGGACGACGAAGCGCAGAAGCGCGCGACGTCGGTGTATTTCCCCGGGTTCGTGGTGCCCATGCTGCCGGAGACGCTGTCCAACGGCATCTGTTCGTTGAATCCGAACGTCGACCGCATGTGTTTCGTCTGCGACATGCAGGTCAACAGCGAGGGCGAAGTCACCCAGTCGAAGTTCTACGAGGCGGTGATGCGCTCGCACGCCCGCCTGACCTACGACCAGGTGTGGAAGGCCGTGGGCGAGAACGACGCCGAGTCGCGCGCATCGATCGGTGCGCTGCTGCCGCACGTCGAGCGCCTGCACGAGCTGTACGGCCTGCTGGCCAAGGCGCGCGAGAAGCGGGGTGCGATCGAGTTCGAGACCTCCGAAGTCCGCTTCGAGCTCGACAACCGGGGCGAAGTCACCCAGGCCGGCATGCTGCAGCGTAACGACGCGCACAAGCTGATCGAGGAATGCATGATCGCGGCCAACGTCGAGGCGGCGCGCTACCTGCTGGGCGCGCATGTGCCGGCGCCGTATCGCGTGCACGACCGTCCGCCGGAGTCGAAGTATGCCGACCTGCTGGAGTTCCTGAAGGAGTTCAAGCTGAGCCTGCCGGCCTGGTCGAAGGTGCAGCCGCGCGATTTCACCCAGTTGCTGAAGAAGATCCGCGAGCGTCCCGATGTCGCGCTGCTGGAGTCCGTGGTGCTGCGCAGCCAGAGCCTGGCGGTGTATTCGCCGGACAATGCGGGCCACTTCGGCCTGGCGCTGGACGCTTACGCGCACTTCACTTCGCCGATCCGCCGCTATCCGGACCTGCTGGTGCACCGCGCCATCAAGTACGCGCTGACCAAGGGCAAGCCGGAGAAATTCCTGTACTCCGGGCATGAGATGGCGGCGCTGTCGCTGCAGTGTTCCGAGCGCGCGCGTCGTGCCGACGAGGCCGAGCGCGAGGTCGACGAACGCTACCGTGCGGCATGGATGGAGCAGCATGTCGGCGGGCAGTTCGATGGCGTCATCAGCGGCGTCACCAGCTTCGGCCTGTTCGTGGAGCTGGACCAGTCCAAGGTCAACGGACTGGTGCACGTGACCCAGTTGCCGCAGGACTACTACCACTTCGATCCGCTGCGCAAGATGCTGTCCGGCGAACGCCGTGGCCTGACGTTCCGGCTGGGCGACCGCGTGCGCATCATCGTGCTGAAGGCCAGCCTGGAAGATCGCAAGATCGACTTCCGCTTGGTCGACGACAAGGGCAGGGACAGCGGGCCGCCGCCTTCCTCGCCGCGCGGCCAGCCGGCCAAGCGGCCGAAGCGGAAGTACTGATTTAATGCCGTCATCCCGGCGAAAGCCGGGACCCAGCGACTTGCGTGCGGTTGCACTGATATCCGCATGCGGGCGGCTGGGTGTTTGGAGCTGAAGGCACTGGGTCCCGGCCTGCGCCGGGATGACGGACAAGAGCGATGCCGTCGTCCCAGCGCAAGCTGGGACCCATCTTGATTTTCTTGAGCACATCGCCCCAGCGGGGAAGAGAAGAGCACGATCAAGATCAACGTGGATCCCGGCTTTCACCGGGATGACGAACAGGATCGTGGTGTTTCCCCTTGATTGACCCGGAGTGCCTATGCCCCCCGACATCCACACCGGCGGCTGCCAATGCGGCGCGGTCCGCTTCCGCATCACCGGCGAGCTGAGGGACGCGTCGATCTGCCATTGCCGGATGTGCCAGAAGGCGTTCGGGGCGTACTACGCGCCGCTGGTCTCCACGCGTGGCGCGCTGCTGGAATGGACGCGCGGTGAGCCGAAGCGGTTCCGGTCGTCCAACGTGGTGCGGCGCGGCTTCTGCGGCGACTGCGGCACGCCGCTGACCTACGAGGCGCCCGACGGCGTGGCGGTGGCGGCCGGTGCCTTCGACGACCCGTCCGGGCTTGCGCCATGGGTCCAGTACGGCGTGGAAGGCAAGCTGCCGTACGTGGACACGCTGCCGGCCTTGCCGCAGCGGCGCACCGAGCAGGACGAAGCCGCGGCGGCCTTTCTCGCTGATGTCGTCTCCTGCCAGCATCCAGACCACGACACCGCGGTCTGGCCGCCACGCTGAGCAACCGGTCGGTGCGATAATGCCGGCCTTTCCAACGCGGCCGTACAGCGCATGAGCAAGCAGAACCAGTGGATCGTCGGCGTCAACGCGGTCGCCTCGGCCGTCGAGAACGACGCCGACAACGTGCGCGAGATCTTGGTCGAAGGCGGCAGCAAGAACGCGCGCCTGACCGAGATCGAGGAGAACGCACGCCGCAAGGGCATCGACGTGCGTCGCGTCACCGGGCAGGCGCTGGATGGCGTGGCCGGTTCGCTTCGCCACCAGGGCGTGGCCGCGCGCTATGCCGCTGCGCCGACCTGGGACGAGAACGAACTGCAGGGCCTGGTGGAAGCCGCCGAAGGCAAGGCGCTGCTTCTGGTGCTCGATGGCGTGCAGGACCCGCACAACCTTGGCGCCTGCCTGCGCAGCGCGGCCGCCGCCGGCGTCACCGCGGTGATCATTCCCAAGGACAAGTCGGTCGGCGTCAACGCCACCGTGCGCAAGACCTCGGCCGGTGCCGCCGACCGCATCCCGGTGGTGCAGGTCACCAACCTGTCGCGCTGCCTGCGCGACCTGCAGCAGCTCGGCGTGTGGATCTATGGCCTGGCCGGTGAGGCCACGGCGTCGCTGTACGCCACCGACCTGCGCGGCAACGTGGCGCTGGCGCTGGGCGGCGAAGCCGACGGCCTGCGCCGCCTGACCCGCGAACACTGCGACGGGCTGGTGAAGATTCCCATGCCCGGCGACATCGAAAGCCTCAACGTGTCGGTCGCGGCCGGCATCACGCTGTTCGAGGCCGTCCGTCAGCGTCAGTAAGCAGGGAACTCCGCATGAGCAAGGAACGCTGCACGATCTTCCGCCGCCTGGTCGCCCTGTCACTGGTGGCGTGGTCGTTCTCCGCCATGGCGCAGGGCGAGGCGCGTGTCCGTGCGCGCGACCTCGGTGTCGCGCCCGGCATCTTCACGCCCGGCGCGCACAACGCCATCACCGATGTCGCCGGTGTACGCGTCGGCCAGGTGACCCTGAAGGAAGGCGATACCGTGCGCACCGGCGTCACCGCCATCCTGCCGCACGCGGGCAACGTCTATCGCTCGCGTGTGCCGGCCGCGGTGCATGTGGGCAACGGTTTCGGCAAGTTCATTGGCAGTACCCAGGTCAACGAACTGGGCGAGCTGGAAACGCCCATCCTGCTGACCTGCACGCTGTGCGTGTGGAAGGCCGCCGATGCGATGGCGGACTGGCTGCTGGCGCAGCCGGACATGCAGCAGGTGCGCTCGCTCAATGTGGTGGTGGGCGAAACCAACGACGGTGGACTCAACGACATCCGCGCACGCCCCATCACCGCCGAGGCCGTGCGCCGCGCGCTGGCATCCGCGACGGGCGGCGCCGTGCAGGAGGGCAGCATAGGCGCGGGCACCGGCACGGTGGCGTTTGGCTGGAAGGGCGGCATCGGCACCTCGTCGCGCACGCTGCCTGCATCGCTGGGTGGCTGGACGGTGGGCGTGCTGGTGCAGAGCAACTTCGGCGGCGTGCTGCAGGTCTCGGGCGCGCCGGTCGGACGCGAGCTGGACCGGTATGCGTTCCAGAACGCCGTCGCCGCGCAGGCCGAGGGTCGCCGTGGCGCAGCGGACGATCGTGGCGATGGCTCGATCATCATCGTCATCGCCACCGATGCGCCGTTGGGCGACCGCAACCTGCGTCGCGTGGCCTCCCGCGCCATGATGGGCCTGGGGCGCACCGGCAGTTCCGCCTCCAACGGCAGCGGCGACTACGTGCTCGCGTTCTCCACCGCGGAATCGGTGCGGCGTGCCTTCGATGCGCCACGGGTGCAGACCGCCGAACTCGCCAACGAGCAGATGAGCGCGGTGTTCCAGGCCAGCGTCGAGGCGGTGGAAGAGGCGATCTACAACTCGATCTTCATGGCCACCACGGTCAGTGGCAATGGCGAGACCGTCGAGGCCATTCCGCTGGATCGCGTGCGCGACATCCTGCAACGGCACGGCATCGCACCGCCGACGAAGTGATCCTCCGGAGTCAGTGCACGACGTTGCGGATGAAGCGCAACGGCGTGGCGCCGTCGTTGCGGTAGGCGTAGTCGCGGTCACTCGGGAACACGAAGAAATCGCCTGCGGCGACGACGTGGTCGCCGCCCGGCAGTTCGACCACCAGATCGCCTTCGATGACGAAGAACATCTCGTGCCACCCGGCCGGGTCCGCCGCCGACGTGTAGCGGTCGCCCGGCATCAGCGTCCACGCCCACAATTCCACGTCGTGGGTGGCCGGCGCGGTGGCCAGCAGCACGCCCTGCGAGCCCGGCGTGCGTCCGCTCCAGGCCAGCGCCTGGATGCGGTCCAGGCCCGGCGCGCTGGGCGGTTTCACCAGGTCCGCGAACGTCACCTTGAGCGCTTCGGCGATGCGGTCCAGCGTGTTGAGGCTGACGTTGGCATCGCCGGATTCGATGCCGACCAGCATGCGGCGGCTGACCGCCGAGGCTTCCGCCAACGCCTGCTGGCTGAGGCCGGCGTCGGTGCGCAGGCGGCGGACGTTGTCGGCGACGTGTTCCAGCACGCTCATCGGCAGGGGTTGCGCAACATATTGCACATCCGGTAGGCTTCGGTCTGCGCAATATAGTGCGCAGGCTCCCACATCCTCAAGCGCAGGCCCCGCAGCGTCTGCTGGTACCGTCGCCATGCCGTCTTCCCACGTCCACGCCGCCGTCCGCTGGCAGCCCATTGCACTGCTGCTCGTCGCCATGCTGTCGATCCAGGCCGGCGCCTCGATGGCGAAGAGCCTGTTCCCGGCGGTCGGCGCGACCGGCGCCACCGCGCTGCGACTGGCACTGGCCACGCTGATCCTGGTGGCGGTGTTCCGGCCATGGCGCACGCGCGTCAGCCGCGCGCAATGGCCGCTGTTGCTGCTTTACGGCGCCTCGCTGGGACTGATGAACCTGCTGTTCTACAAGGCGCTGGAAACCGTGCCGCTGGGCATCGCCGTGGCGCTGGAGTTCACCGGTCCGCTGGCGGTGGCGTTGTTCGGTTCGCGCCACCTGCGTGACGTGGTCTGGGTGGCGCTGGCGGTCATGGGGCTGGTGCTGCTGGTGCCGGAGCAGGGAGCCCGAAACGTGGATCTCGTGGGTGCGGCCTATGCGCTCGGCGCGGGTGCGTGCTGGGCGATGTACATCGTGTTCGGCCAGAGGGCCGGCAACGCGCATGGACCGCAGACGGTCGCGATCGGCAGCTGCATCGCCGCGGCGGTGGCGGTGCCGTTCGGTGTGGCGCACGCCGGCGCTGCGTTGCTGGCGCCCGCGCTGCTGCCGGTCGCGCTGGCGGTGGCGCTGCTGTCCACCGCGATTCCCTACAGCCTGGAAATGGTGGCGCTGACGAAGATGCCCACCCGCACCTTCGGCATGCTGATGAGCCTGGAGCCGGCCATCGCCGCCGTGTGCGGCCTGCTGTTCCTGCACGAACGCCTCTCGCCGCTGCAGTGGCTGGCCATCGCCGCCATCATCATTGCATCCGCCGGTGCGGCGATGACCTCGCGCCCGCCCGTGCAGACGGCGGCCAACGGTGAAGCGTAGTCAGGCGAGCAAGGCCTGGTAGGTCGCCAGGTCGTCGCCGGAGAAACAGCAGAAAATCACGTCCGGCGGTCCGGGCGCTGCAGACAAGGTCGCGCGCACCGTGTCGATCGCGAGACGCGAGGCAGCGTCCGGGGGATAACCGAAGATGCCGGTGCTGATGCACGGAAACGCAATGCTGCGCAGGCCGTGCTTCTCCGCCAGCGCCAGGCTGTTGCGATAGCACGCGGCGAGCAGTTCCGGCTCGCCCTGGTCACCGCCACGCCAGACCGGGCCGACGGTGTGGATCACATGGCGTGCCAGCAGGCGATACCCTTTCGTGATCTTCGCTTCGCCGGTCTTGCAGCCGCCGAGCAGTCGGCATTCGTGCACCAGGTCCGGGCCGGCCGCGCGATGGATCGCGCCGTCCACGCCACCGCCACCCAGCAGCGAACTGTTCGCCGCGTTGACGATGGCGTCGACGTCGAGCGTGGTGATGTCGGCCCGTATAGCAGTCAATCGCATGACGCCGTCCTGATGCAGGATGTCAGCCCAGCGGCTTCGGCCACATGTTCACGATGTTGCAGAACAGGCGCGCGGTCTGTTCGGCGTCGTAGACGGCCGAATGCGCGTCGTCGGCGTTCCAGTCGAAGCCGGCCGCCTGTACCGCACGCGCGAGCACGGTCTGGCCGTAGGCCACGCCGGCCAGCGTCACCGTGTCGAACACGCTGAAGGGATGGAACGGATTGCGCTTGTGCGCCACGCGGTTGACCGCCGCGTTGAGGAAGTTGAGATCGAAGTGCGCGTTGTGCCCGACCAGGATGGCGCGCTGGCAACCGTGCTTCTTCACGGCCGCGCGCACCGCGGCGAACACATGGTCCAGCGCGTCCTTCTCATGCTTGGCGAAGCGGAACGGGTGGTCCAGGTCGATGCCGGTGACTTCCAGCGATTTCGGGTCGATCTCGGTGCCCGGCGCCGGGTGCAGGTGCACGCTGGAGGTGGTGCCGCAGACCAGCAGGCCGTTCTCGTCCAAGTCCAGCGGCACCGCGGCCAGTTCCAGCAGTGCGTGCCGGTTCCAGTCGAAGCCGCCCGTTTCCACGTCCACCACCACGGGCAGATAGCCGCGGAAGCGTTGGGCCATCGGGGTGATGCGGACGGGTTCGGCGGTGCTTTCCATGCGGGAAAGGGTAGCAGGTCCCCGCGACCCGACCCCGACTGGAGGTGGAATCATGTTTGTGGGAGCGACGTAAGTCGCGATGGGCAGACGCGGTAAGGCGGTCGCGACTTACGTCGCTCCCCCAGGGGTAAAGGACACTCGGCGGGTACCGAGCAGGGTGCCTTCCTCGCGCATGCGCGTCAGCATGGCGGCGCCCTGATCCACGAAGGCGGACAGAGTCTCCACGCCGGCTTCCGCCGCCAGCAGCCGTAGTGCAACGTCACCGCTGCGGCCGCCTTCGCCCAGCACTTCGATCAGGCGGTAAACGAGCGGCGAGATGGACGCGAAGCGCACCTGATGCGCTGCGTCGCGACGCACCAGCAGCAGGGTGGACTCGTCGGGCGGGACGTCGGGACGGAAACCCGGACCGATGCGGTGCACCGGCCACTGGTAGGCCAGCGCCCAGGCGAAGGGCGATACCACCGGTTCGCCCGTGAGCAGGTCGCCGTCCGGGTCATGCGGTGGCACGGTGTCGTCGGCGATCTGCAGCGCCAGTTCCACCCATTCGTAATGCGCCAGTTCGCGCAGCCAGGGCGGAAGGTCGTCGTCCCGGCGGGATTCAAGATAGCGGATGAACTCGCGTGCGATTTCCGGGAAAAGCGGCGTCTGGCTGCGGTGC
This sequence comes from Pseudoxanthomonas sp. Root65, assembly GCF_001427635.1. NCBI lineage: Bacteria > Pseudomonadati > Pseudomonadota > Gammaproteobacteria > Lysobacterales > Lysobacteraceae > Pseudoxanthomonas > Pseudoxanthomonas sp. Root65. The sequence continues at coordinate 89,736 of NZ_LMHA01000001.1, read as the reverse complement.
CCGGCATAGAACTCCCGCACAAGGGCGCGCCACGCGTCGTCTCCCAATGTCTTGCGGATCACCGGAAAGTTGCCCGCGAGCAGGCCTTCGATGTTGTTGAAGAACAGGTCGCGGTAGATCGCCAGCCGCCGTTCCTCGACACCGGTCGGCGGCGGGTGCGACGACGGATCGCGCAGGTGGCGCGCCAGGGCGAACTGCTGGTCGCGCAGCGTGTCAGCCACGCGCGGCCTGCGCTGCGGCATCTGCGTGGTGCACCGCCTGCAGCTGGCGGATGCGCTGCAGTTCGGCGCACAGGTCGGCCAGGGGCGGGAAGTTGAAGTCGCGCTCCAGCAGCGTGGGGCGCACGCCATGCGTGGCATAAGCCTGCGACAGCAGCGACCACACATCATCCTTCACCGGCGCGCCATGCGTATCGACCTTCAGGTCGTCGGCTTCGTCGTAATGGCCGGCGACATGGTACGACGCGATCCGTGCCGACGGCATGCGGGCCAGGAAGGCGCGTGCATCGTAGCCATGGTTGATCGCGTTGACGAAGATGTTGTTGACGTCCAGCAGCAGGTCGCAGTCCGCTTCCTCCAGCACGGCGGTGACGAAGTCGGCTTCGTCCATGGCCTGGTACGGGGCGGCGTAGTAGGAGACGTTCTCCACGGCGATCCGCCGGCCCAGGGCGTCCTGTGCATGGCGGATGCGTGCGGCGACATGGTGCACGGCGTCCTCGGTGAACGGGATGGGCATCAGGTCGTACAGATGGCCATCGTCGGCGCAGTAGCTCAGGTGTTCGCTGTAGAGCGACACATCGTACTGGTCGAGGAAGCGTCGGGTGCGGGCGAGGAAGGTGTCGTCCAGCGGCGCCACGCCGCCCAGCGACAGCGACAGCCCATGGCAGGTGAGCGGATGACGCGAAGACAGCGTCTGCAGGGCCTCGCCATAGCGGCCGCCCACGCCGATCCAGTTGTCCGGTGCGCATTCGAGGAAGTCGAAGGCGCCCGCGGGCGCGTCCAGCAGCTCCTCCAGCAGGGCGCGGCGCAGGCCCAGGCCGGCGGTGGAGGGCAGAAGGGCAGTCTTCATGCGGAGGCGGGCGCGGGTCCCGGCGCGGTGCCGGGACCCGCGCAAGGACTCACTTGGTTTCGCCAGCCTTCTTGGCGCCGCCGCACTTGCCCTCGCCACACTTGCCTTCACCGCACTTGCCCTCGGCGCCCTTGGTGCCGGCGTGGGCCTTGTGCTCGGCGGCGTCGATGAAGCCGTCCTTGTTGGTGTCGATCTCGGCGAATTTCGCCGCCTTGTCGGGATGGGCGGCGGTGAACTCGGCCTGCGAGACCTTGCCGTCCTTGTCGGTGTCGGCCTTGGCCATGCCGCACTTGCCTTCGCCGCACTTGCCCTCACCGGCCTTGGCGGTTTCGCCGGCGGCCAGCAGGTAGCCCTGCGCCAGCGGCTCCATCGCGAACGCGGAACCGGTCAGGGCGAGGCCGCCGGCCAGGGCGATGGCGACCGCGGTGGGCTTGTTGGTCTTGGACATCGTCATGCTCTCCAGTGAGGTGCGGCGGGGGCCGCACGGGAAGTGGCGACAGTGTAGACGCAGTCCGTTAGCCGGCCGTATGCAGGCCCCCAAACGCCCGCGCCCCGCGTGGAAGCGGGGCGCGGGGAGTGTTGCAGTGCGGAAGAAGCCCCGCGTCAGACCACGCCGGTAGTGCTGGTCTCGTCTCGCTTGTCGCGCGGCGGCAACGGCTGTTCGCCATGCACCAGGAACCAGATGTTCTCGGCGATGTTGGTGGCGTGGTCGCCGATACGCTCCAGGTTCTTGGCCATGAACAGCAGGTGCGTGCAGGGCGTGATGTTGCGCGGGTCTTCCATCATGTAGGTCAGCAGCTCACGGAACAGCGCGGTGTAGTGCGCGTCCAGTTCGGCATCGCGCTCGCGCACCTGCACGGCCTGTTCGGCATCGCCGTTCTGGTAGGCGACCAGCACGTCGCGCACCTGGCGCGCCGCCAGCTTGCCCAGCGCCCGCAGACCGGTGATCTGCGGCATCGGCGGCGAGACGTTGAGGGCGATCGAACGCTTGGCGACGTTGGCCGCGTAGTCGCCGATGCGCTCGATGTCGGCCGGAATGCGCAGCCCGGCGAGGATCTCGCGCAGGTCGCGCGCCAACGGACCGCGCAGCGCCAGGTGCATCACGTCATGGCTGACCTGGTGCTCGATGGCGTCGATCGCTTCGTCGTTGGCGATGATGCGCTGGGCGGCCTTGTCGTCGCGGCGCTCCACCACGTCCAGCGCGGCTTCCAACTGCGCCACGGCGGTCTCGCCCATGCGCACGATCTCCGCCACGATGCGGCGCTGTTCTTCGTCGTAGCTCTTCACGATATGGTCGTTCGGTTGGGTGTTCATGGGGAGGCCGTGATTAGTGATTAGGGATTGGTGATTCGTGATGGGATGAACCGGTGCCGTTTCATGCTGGGGTGCTCGCGTTTGCGAATCACCAATCCCCAATCACGAATCACGGGTTCCTGCATCAGCCGAACCTGCCCGTAATGTAGTCTTCCGTCTGCTGCTTGCCGGGGTTGGAGAAGATCGTCGAGGTGACGTCGTGCTCAACCAGCTCGCCCAGGTACATGAAGGCGGTGTAGTCGGACACGCGCGCGGCCTGCTGCATGTTGTGGGTGACGATGGCGATGGTGTACTGGTGCTTCAGTTCCTCGATCAGCTGTTCGATCTTGCTGGTCGAGATGGGGTCCAGCGCCGAGGTCGGTTCGTCCAGCAGGATCACGTCCGGGCGCAGCGCCACCGCACGCGCGATGCACAGGCGCTGCTGCTGGCCGCCCGACAGGCCCAGCGCGCTCTGCTTCAACTTGTCCTTGGCCTCGTCCCACAACGCGGCCTGGCGCAGCGCCTGTTCCACGCGCACGTCCATGTCGGCCTTGTTGAGTCGCTCGTGGTGGCGGATGCCGTAGGCGACGTTCTCGAAGATGGTCATCGGGAACGGCACCGGCTTCTGGAACACCATGCCCACCTTGCTGCGCAGGCGGTTCATCGGGTACTTGGCGTCGAGGATGTTCTCGCCGTCCAGCAGGACGTCGCCGGTGGCGCGCAGCTTCGGGTAGAGCGAGTAGATGCGGTTGAACACGCGCAGCAGGGTGGACTTGCCGCAGCCGGAGGGACCGATCAGCGCGGTGACGCGCTTTTCCGGGATCTCCAGGTTGATGTTCTTCAGCGCGTGGTAGTCGCCGTAGTAGAAGTCCAGGCCCTTGGCGGCCAGTTTCACGCTGGCGTTCGCGGCGAGGTCATCCTGGCGCTGCGGCGTCACCACGGCAATGCGGGCGGCGTCATTCATGGGTCACCTTGTTTCGAAGAAGGATGGTTCGGGCGATCAGGCTGAGCACCAGCACCATGCCGGTGACGAGGAAGGCGCCGGCCCAGGCCAGCGAATTCCACGAGTCGTAGGGGCTCATGGCGTACTGGAAGATCACCATCGGCAGGTTGGCCATCGACTGGTTGAGGTCGGTGCTCCAGAACTGGTTGTTGAAGGCGGTGAACAGCAGCGGTGCGGTCTCGCCGCTGATGCGCGCCAGCGCCAGCAGCACGCCGGTGACGATGCCCGGCAGCGCCGAGCGCATCAGCACCTGGGTGGTCACCTTCCACTGCGGCACGCCGAGCGACAGCGCGGCTTCGCGCATCTGCTGCGGCACCAGCCGCAGCATTTCATCGGTGGTGCGCACGATCACCGGCAGGGCGATGAACGCCAGCGCCACCGCACCGGCCCATGCCGAGTAGTGGCCCATCTGCGCCACCATCACGGTGTAGATGAAGAGGCCCAGCACGATGGACGGCGCCGACAGCAGGATGTCGTTGACGAAGCGGACGGTTTCGCCCAGCCAGTGCTTGTTGGCGTATTCGGCCAGGTAGGTGCCGGCGGCCACGCCGACCGGCGTGCCCAGCAGGATCGCCAGCAGGCTCATCACCACGCTGCCGAACAGCGCGTTGGCCAGGCCGCCGGGTTCGTTCGGCGGCGGCGTCATCTGGGTGAACAGGTCCAGGTTGAGGCTGCTCATGCCCTTGGTGATCGTGGTCCAGAGGATCCAGACCAGCCACATCAGGCCGAAGATCGCGGCCGCGATGGACAGCGTCAGCGCGACGGCGTTCTTGACCTTGCGGTAGGTGTACAGGGACGAGGACATCAGTTGCCCTCCCGCTTGGCCAGTTGGCGCAGCATCAGGCGGGCGATGGCCAGCACGATGAAGGTCAGCAGGAACAGGGTGAAGCCGAGCAGCAGCAGCGAACCCTTGTGCAGCGGATCGGTGGCTTCGGCGAACTCGTTGGCGATGGTGGAGGCGATGGACGTGCCCGGCTCCAGCAGGGCCGCGCTGATCGTGTAGGCGTTGCCGATCACGAAGGTCACCGCCATGGTTTCGCCGAGCGCGCGACCCAGGCCGAGGAACACGCCGCCGATCACCGCCGAGCGCGTGTACGGCAGCACCACGTCCCACACCACTTCCCACTTGGTGGAACCCAGCGCGTAGGCCGACTCCTTCAGTCGGCCCGGCACGGTCAGGAAGACCTCGCGCATCACCGACGATACGAACGGGATCACCATGATCGCCAGCACCAGGCCGGCCGTCAGCATGCCGATGCCCAGCGGCGGCCCGGACAGCACGGCGCCGATCAGCGGCAGCTGGCCCAGGTTGTCGTTGATCCACGGGTAGACGTGTTCGCTCAGCTGCGGCGCCAGCACGAACAGGCCCCACATGCCGTAGATGATCGAGGGAATGCCGGCCAGCAGTTCGATCGCCATGCCGACCGGACCGCGCATCCAGGCGGGCGCCACTTCGGTCAGGAACACCGCGATCCCGAAGCTCACCGGCACCGCGATCAGCATGGCAAGGCCGGCGCTGACCAGGGTGCCGAACACCGGTACCAGGGCGCCGAACTCGCGCGTGCCGACATTCCACTCGGTGCTGGTGAAAAAGCCCAGGCCGAAGGTCTGCAGGGCCTCGCGACCGCCCCACAGCATCGACACGGCGGCGGCGATCAGCGAAATCAGGACGAACATGCCGGCGCCGGTCAGCGTCAGCCGGAACAACCGGTCGGCGCGCGCGTCTTTGGCAGTGCGCACGTCCGTCAGTGAAGCGGGGAGGGCGGTGGCGTTCATGCAACCCGGGAAGTGGGGAAGGGGCGGGTGACGCGGGAGGCGCTAGTGCACGGTGGTGCGGTTACCGCGTGATGACAGCGGGCCGCCCCTGTGGACGGCCCGCGGATGGCGCCGGGATCAGAGCTTGATCTCGGTGCTCCAGTACTGCTCGATCTGGCCGACCAGTTCCGGCGGCAGCGGCACGTAGTCCAGTTCGTTGGCCTGCGCCTGACCCTGCTCGTAGGCCCACTTGAAGAAGTCCAGCGTGTGCTTGGCCTTGGCCGCGTCCTTGGGCTGCTTGTAGACCAGGATGAAGTTGGTCGCGGTGATCGGCCACGCCGTTTCGCCCGGGGCGTTGGTGATGACCAGGTTGAAGTCCTTCGTGTTCGCCCAGTCGGCGCTGGCCGCCGCGGCGGCGAAGCTTTCGGGGGTGGGCTGCACGAACTGGCCGGCCGCGTTCTGCAGCGATGCGTACGACATGTTGTTCTGCTCGGCATAGGCCAGTTCGACATAGCCGATCGAGCCCTTCAGCTGGCGCACGTAGGCGGCGACGCCTTCGTTGCCCTTGCCACCCACGCCGCCCGGCCAGTTGACCGAGGTGCCTTCGCCGACCTTGGACTTCCACTCCGGGCTGACCTTGGACAGGTAGTTGACGAAGTTGAAGGTGGTGCCCGAGCCGTCGGAGCGGTGCACGGTGTTGATCTTGCCGGTGGGCAGGGTCACGCCCGGGTTCAGCGCGGCGATGGCCGGATCGTTCCAGGTGGTGATCTTGTGCAGGAAGATGTCGGCCAGCACGGTGCCGCTGAGCTTCAGCTGGCCCGGCTGCAGGCCTTCGACGTTGATGACCGGCACCACGCCACCGATCACCGACGGGAACTGGGCCAGACCGGCCTGGGCCAGTTCTTCCGACGACAGGGGCTTGTCGGAGGAGCCGAAATCGACCGTGGCGGCCTTGATCTGCGCGATGCCGCCGCCCGAACCGATGGACTGGTAGTTGATCTTGGCGCCGGTGGACTTGTTGTAGTCGGTCGACCAGCGCGCCATCAGCGGATAGATGAACGAGGCGCCGGCGCCGGTCAGTTCGGCGGAGATCTGCTGGGCGCCGGCCGCGGCGGGAGCGGCGGCGTCGCCGGCAGTCGCGGCGGCGGGGGCGTCGGTCTTGCCGCCGCAGGCAGCGGCGAAGAAAGCGGCGGCCACGGCCAGTGTGGCCAGGCGGGCGGTGCGGATGCGCATGGAGTCTCCAGACGGGTCGTGTGTGATCCGCGCTATGAAATGATGTTTTTGTTACAACGTGATGACATCGTCGTCTCGCGCTGTCATGCGACGGCTGTCGTTGCCCTCACCAAACAAAAAGGGCGGGCCCGAAGGCCCGCCCGGTGATGTCGGCGCGGGAGGAACGCCGCATCGGTGCCGGCAAGGGGAGAGACCGTGCCGGCGGGTGCGATCAGTACTTCAGGTTGGCCTTCCAGTAGGTCTCGATCTGCTGCACCAGCGCCGGCGGTAGCGGCACATAGTCGAGCGACTTGGCCTGGGCGTCGCCGTTGGCGTAGACCCAGCGGAAGAAGTCGCGCGCGTCCTTGTTGCCCTTCTTCGGCGCCTTGTACATCAGGATGAAGTTGGTGGCGGTGATCGGCCAGGAGTTGGCGCCCGGCGCGTTGGTCATGACCAGGTAGAAGTCCTTGGACTTGCCCCACTCGGCGCTGGCGGCCGCGGCGGCGAAGGTCTCGTCGCTGGGCTGCACGTAGGCGCCGGCGGCGTTCTTCAGGCTGGCATAGGACATCTTGTTCTGCAGCGCATAGGACAGTTCGACATAGCCGATGCCGCCCTTGATCTGCTTCACGTAGGCGGCCACGCCCTCGTTGCCCTTGCCGCCCACGCCGGTCGGCCACTGCACGGTGGTGCCTTCACCGACCTTGGCCTTCCACTCCGGGCTGACCTTGGACAGGTAGTTGACGAAGTTGAAGGTGGTGCCCGAGCCGTCCGAACGACGGACCACGGTAATGCGCTGCGACGGCAGGGTCACGCCCGGGTTGAGCGCGGCGATGGCCGGGTCGTTCCAGGTCTTGATGGTGCCCAGGAAGATGTTGGCCAGGGTCGGGCCGTCCAGCTTCAGCTGGCCCGGCTTCAGGCCGGCCACGTTCAGCACCGGCACCACGCCGCCGATCACCGACGGGAACTGCGCCAGGCCGTACTTGGCCAGTTCTTCCGGCTTCAGGGGGGCGTCGGACGAACCGAAATCGACCGTGCCGGCCTTGATCTGCGCGATACCGCCGCCCGAACCGATCGACTGGTAGTTGACGCGGTTGTTGGTGGCCTTGGCGTAGTCGGCGGACCACTTGGTCATCACCGGATACACGAACGACGCACCGGCGCCGGTCACGTCGGCGGCGAATGCCTGCGCCGAGAAGGCCGAGGCGAGCGCCAGCAGCGCCACGCGGGATTTGATCGAGTTCAACACGGAAATCTCCTGGGAGAAGGCAGGGTGGAAGGCACGGGCGTGCCCGTTGGGTGGCCATTCCACGACGTTTGTGTGACAGCCCCGTGTCGGCATTGCGACAGTCCGGTGACGTCGACGGGCGCGAGCGCGACCGGCACACCGTGTCTCCGGCGCTGGCCGCCGCGCCGTGTCCTCATCGCGCGGGCAAGCGAGGATCGCGCTCCGCACATATATATGGTGTCGTCCCGCGTAAGTACCGGGAGCAAAGGCGTGCCGTCCGCCCTTGTCACACATTGGTCATGAAACTCACATGTGACTGCAAGATTTCACTCCCATCCTTTAGCGCATCTTTGACGGGCGCTTAATGATTTCCGAAGGGTTTTCGGGATCGAAGCAAGGCGCCCACGAAGCTCGCGCTCTTACTTCCAATTCCACTCGGAGAGTCACCATGCGTTATTCCCTCCTGGCTGCCGCGCTTGCCGTCGCCATGGGCAGCACCAGCTTTTCGGCCGCCGCCGCCGACAACCGTGACCAGCAGATCGCCGAACTGAGGGCGCAGCTGGAAGCCATGCAGACCAAACTGATGGAACTGGAAGAGCGCACCGACGCGCAGTCCGACGTCAACCTGGACACGGCCGCGCAGCTGGACAAGCTCAACACCGGCTCGCCGAAGATCGACACCAAGGGTGGCATCAAGGTGACGTCGGCCGACGGCAAGTTCGAGGCGACCGTCGGTGGTCGCATCCACTTCGACACCTACGCCTTCGACCGCGACATCGCCAGCACCACCGGCACCACCGAATTCCGCCGCGCCCGCCTGACCCTGGGCGGCAAGGCCTACGGCTGGGAATACAAGCTGGAGCAGGACTTCGGCGCCGGCACCAACCTCGACGGCCTGCGTGATGCCTACATCGCCAAGTCGGCGCTGGGCGGCAAGTTCACCATCGGTCACTTCAAGCCCTACCGCGCGATGGAAGAACTGACCAGTTCCAACGAACTGCTGATGATGGAGCGTCCGTTCGCCTCGGCGACCGGCCTGTTCTCCAACCGCCAGTTCCAGCAGGGCGTGGGCTACCAGCGTGCGGGCGAGAACTACACCGCCGGCCTGAGCGTGTTCAACCTGCGCGGCGCCGCTGCGGCCCGCAACGAAGGCATGGGCTACGCCGGTCGCGTCACCTGGGCGCCGATCAACACTGACAACAGCACGCTGCACCTGGGCGGCTGGTACAGCTACGAGAACGCCAACAACGGGTCGGCCGACCTGGTCGCCACGTCCAACTACGCCGGCCGTCGCGGTCCGTCGCAGACCATCGCCACCACCACCGGTGCCAGCCGCAACGAAGTCAGCGTGTACGCGCTGGAAGCCGCCGGTTCGTTCGGCCCGGCCTTCTTCCAGGCCGAGTACGCCGACGCCACCTTCGGCCAGCCGCTCGGCCGCGATCAGGATGTGACCAGCTACTACGTGCAGGGCAGCTTCATGCTCAACGGCGGCCACAAGGGCTACAAGGCCGCGACCGGCGTGTTCGCCTCGCCGAAGTACGTGGACAAGGGCCTGTGGGAACTGACCGCGCGCTACGACTACGCCGAAAACGAAACGCTGAACCGCGAAGTCACCAGCTGGATCCTCGGCATGAACTACTACGTCAACGCCAACCTGCGCTTCATGTTCAACTACACGCAGGGCGACAACGAAGTCACCGGCGACGAAACCGCCCAGTACGCGCTGCGCACGCAGTTCGCCTGGTAAGCCACGCCGCGGCCCGGAGGTAACGGGCACGGATCGCAGGGGGACATGCCACGGCATGTCCTTCTGCGTTTCGGGGGCCTACTCGTCCTCGTCGAACGGCATCAGCCGGAACGCTGCGCGCGGGGCGGCTTCGGGCTGCTTCCACCGGGCGTACACCGGGCGCCCCTGACGGGCGAAAAACCAGTGCCGGCGCAGCAAGGCCTTCTCGTCATCGAGCAGGCAGCCTTCCAGCGACATCGCGCGGCAGCCCAGCCGATAGGCGCTGTCCGCCAGTACGGCCAGGCTGCGCGATGGATCGCCTGCCGGATCGATCCTGAAGTCCACGATGCGCAGTGTCTCGCCCTCGTGCTGGCAGACGAACCACGCGCAGGGCAGCGCGTCGCCGTCGCGCTGCACGTAGAGGAAGCGGAAGCTCGCCAGCGGACAGCGGGCGAAGCGCCATGCCAGCGCGTCGCGATCGTGCACGCCTTCCAGCGTGCCGGGACGGGTCCAGGCCTGTGCGTGCACGGTCTCGTGTGGCGCATCACGCCAGTCGGCGCGCAGACGGCGGCCGGTCAGCCGATGCAGTCGGTCGCGCAGCCGCACCACGTGGTCGATGCACCCGCCCAGCAGGCGGGCGAGGCTGGCAGGCAACCGGCGCGCGACATAAGGCGCGTGCCGCACCGCGCGCACGTAGGTGGTCATGTCGCCGACGTGGACATAGCCCAGCCGCTTCACCACCGGTACCGCATTGGCGTTGGGAAACCCGTAGACCAGATCGCCCTGCTGCAGGGCGACCTCGCAGGCGGTGCGCTGCAGCAGCAGCGCCGGTCCCAGCATGCGATGACCGGCCATGACCGCCATGTCGGCAAGCAGTCCACCCTGAAGTTCTTTGCCATCCAACCGCATCCGTCGCCAGCCGACCCCGGCGGTGCCGACGATGCTCTGGCTGGGCTGGTGCACCAGCACTTGCAGCAGCGCCGCATGCGGCGCCTCCCGGTAGAACCAGTCCAGCTTCAGCGCGCGCGCCTGGCCTGCATGCAGGCTGGCGCGCCAGACGTCGACCACGGCATCACGATCACGCACGAAATCGGCGGGCGCGACGGCATACGGGTTGTCGTCGGCGAGCAGGGCCGTCATGCGGCGCGTTCACCCGCCGTGTCGCCGACCGAAACCGTGCCCAGCAGGACGGGACGCAGGTGCAGGGGTGCGGTGCTGCGGCGCTTCCTCAGGATGTCGGCATAGACCGCCTCGGCCTGTTCCACCGTTGTTTCCAGCACGTGCGCAAGGTGCACCGCCGGTACATCGTGTTCCAGCGCCCACAGCGCCAGGTCCATCGCGCGGTAGGGCAGGGCGAAATAGAACTCGTCCTGGCCCTGTTCCAGGCTGTAGGTGTCGGTGGTCGGCTGCGCGTTGCACAACCGCTCCGGCAGGCCGAGGTGGCGGGCCATGCCGTAGACCTGCGACTTGTAGAGATGCGCGATCGGCTTGATGTCGGCCGAGCCGTCGCCGTTCTTGACGAAGAAACCCTGGTCGTACTCCAGCCGGTTCGGCGTACCCAGCACCGCGTAGTGCAGGCGGTCGGCATGGAAATACTCGATGGTCTTGCGCAGCCGTTGCTTGTAGCTGGTGGCCGCCACGATGGTCAGATACTCGTGCAGGCGCAGTTCGCGCTCGTGCATCACGCCATCGGGCGACTGCGCGATCAGCCGGAAGCGGTTGATCGCGCCCTCGCTGCCGCCGGCGATGGCCAGCTTCATCTTCCAGTCGTCGCGGTAGTCGGGCAGCACGGTGCGCACGGCGTTGTCGCGCGCGGCGTAGGCACCGATCGCCTCCAGCGCCGGCGCGATGTCGAACGTGTCCACGCCCACGCGCAGGGTTTCGGCCAGCAGGCCAGCGCGCGCGGCGCTATCCGGGTCGGAGTCGCGCTCGGGCAGGATGAGGCAATGCACGCGCTCGCTGCCGAGGGCGCGCACCGCCAGCGCGGCACAGACCGAACTGTCGATGCCGCCCGAAATGGCCACCACCAGCCCCCGCCTGCGCAGCGATTGCGCGACGGTCTCGCGCAGGCGCGCGCAGATGCGTTCGGCTTCCTGTTCGTAATCGATGTCCAGCGCTTCCCAGCCGAATCCGCTCATCCGTTGTCTCCGGTTACATGGTTCGAGCGTCGCGCAAGCACGGCGCGCACGGCGCCCTCGTCATCCGCAAGTTCGCGCACCTCGTCCCAGGCGTCGTCGTTGCGCAGGCGGCGGGCCATCGCCGGTCCCTGGCCCAGCCCGACCTCGAACGCGAGCCAGCCGCCGGTGCGCACGAAGCGCCGGCTGTCCTGCATCAGCCGCGCCAGCAGCGACACACCCAGCGGTCCGCCGTCGAACGCCAGCCTGGGCTCGTGCGCGGAGATCGCGTCCGGCATCGCTTCCACCTTGCTGCTGCTGATGTACGGAGGATTGCAGAGCAACAGGTCAACGGTGCCATGGAAGGCGGCCTCGTCGTACGGGGCGAGCAGGTCGCCGGCGCGGAACGTCACCCGATCCGCCAGCGCCAGCCGTTCGGCGTTGCGGCGGGCCAGCGCCACGGCATCCTCGCTGAGATCGGCAGCGAACACGCGCAGTCCCGGCACATGGTTGGCCAGCGCGACGGCCAGGTTGCCGGAGCCGGTACATACGTCGACCGCGATGACGTCCCGTCCCTCCGCACCGGCGATGCGCGCGAGTTCGATCGCCGCGTGCCCCAGCAGTTCGGTTTCGCGGCGCGGAATGAGGGCTTCCGGACCGGCCAGCAGATCGATGCCGAGGAAATGCTGGCGCCCGGTGAGGTGCGCCAGCGGCACGCCGGCCAGCCGCTGCGACAGCAGGTCATCCAGCCGTCGCATCGCATCGGCGTCCAGCGCGGGCAGTGCGATGCCGTCCGCCGCGACGGCCGATAACGGGGTGCCCGCTGCCGTCGCCCACAGGGCGCGCAAGGTGTTCTCCGGCGTTTCTTCCGGCTTGTCGTGGGCGGCCTTCCAATGCGCCTGGAGCGTCCGCAGTCGTTGCTCGACCGTTGTGGTCATGCCGCCTTCGAGCGCATGACGAACGACACGATCCTGTCCACCGAGTCGAAGTTCTCCGGCACCATCGCCGAGTCCTTCACCTGCATGGCGAAGTTCTCCTCGATGACCAGCACCAGCTCCAATACGCCGGTCGAATCGATCACGCCCAGGTCCAGCAGCGAGGCGTCGTCCGCCAACCTGGTTTGGTCGTTGGTGAACATGAGGTTGTTGAGGATGTGGCCGCGGATCTTCTCGCGGATGGCGACGTCGGTCATGGTCATACCGTTTCGGTGGCAGGCAGGGGAATGGTCTGGGGGACGCGATGGCGGATGAAGCCATCGTGCAGCAGCATCGTCGACAGGATGCCGACGAAGGCCTGGTTGTCGGCGAATCCGACGGCGCGTCCGTGACGGCACTTGTCGAACAGCAGGCGGACCTTGCCGGCGTCGAAGCAGCCGGCGTCGCGGATACGCTCGCTCGACAGCAGTTCTTCCACGTAGTCCGCCGGTCGGCCGTCGCTGAAGAAGCTGCTGGCGTCCGGCGCGCGGTAAGGCTGCTTGGGACGCGTCGCGATCTCCACCGGCAGCAGCGGCGCCAGCGCCTTGCGCAGGATGTGCTTCTCGGTCAGGCCGCGCAGCTTCCACTGCGCCGGCAGGCGGCTGGCGAATTCGATCAGGCGATGGTCGAGGAACGGGAAGCGGCCTTCGATGGAGTTGGCCATCGCCACGCGGTCTCCCTGCGAGGAAAGCAGGTAGGCGGCCATCAGCGATTTCGCTTCCACGTACTGGTCGCGCGCCAGCGGCGACCAGGTGTTGATGGCGGCGGGCAGTCGCTGTTCGTAGAAGGCGAACGGATCGAATCCGGCGCCAAGCGCCTGCAGTTCCGGCGCGAGGAAGGCGAGCGCGCGCCGCGATGTCGTCCAGCGCGGCGCGTGTGCGAACACCGGTCGGGCCAGATGCTCCATGCCCTGGCCGAAGAACGTACGCGCGAATCCCGGCGCGCCCACCGGCGAATGTTTCAGGTAGCCGTACAGTCGACCGAGCAGCAGGTGGCGCCATTGCGAATCGGGATTGCGTGCGCAGAAGCGGCGCACCTTGGCTTCCTTGAACAGGTCGTAGCCGCCGAACACTTCGTCGGCGCCCTCGCCGGTCAGCACCACCTTGTAGCCGGACCGGCGCACCTGCGCGGACAGCAGCATCAGCGGTACCGGCGCGGTGCGCAGAACGGGTGCTTCGGTATGCCGGATCAAGGTGGGAAAGGCGTCGGCGATGTCGCGGCGCGTGCAGTGCAGGGTGGTATGGTCGGTGCCGAGGTGGCGCACCATCGCCTGCTGCTGCTCGCGTTCGTCGAATTCGACGTCCTCGAACGTCACCGAGAATGTGCGCACGGCGGCAATGCCGGCCTGCTTGACCAGCGCAACGATGCCGGACGAATCCAGGCCGCCGCTCAAGTAGGCGCCGACCGGCACGTCCGCGCGCAGTTGCAGGCGCACCGCATCGCCGAGCAGGTCGCGCAGCTCGTGCACGGCGTCGTCGAAGGAGGCGAACGGCGGCGCGTCGCCGGTGCGGGGGAACGTCCAGTCCCAGTACTGGCTGAGGGTTTGCGTGCCGTCGGCTTCCACCGTCATCAGGTGGCCGGGAGGCAGGCTGTCGACACCGGCGAACAGGGTATCGGGATCGCACGGCCCCCAGAAGGTGAAGGCCTGCGCCAAGCCGTCCGGATTGATCGTGGCGCATTCCGGCAGTACCGCCAGCAGCGCCTTCACTTCGGAGCCGAACCAGACGCGACCGCGCGCCGTCGCGTGGTACAGCGGACGGATGCCGGCGCGGTCGCGTGCCAGCAGCAGCCGGCGCCGCTGCGCGTCCCACAGCGCGATCGCGAACTGGCCGTTGAGCCTGTCGACGAAGCGATCGCCGTCGCGGTGGTACAGGTGGACGATGACCTCGGTGTCGGACCGGGTGCGGAAGTGGTAACCCTGCCTCTCCAACTCGTCGCGCAGTTCGACGTAGTTGAAGATCTCGCCGTTGAACACAGTCCAGACGGTTTCATGGCCATCGTGCAGCGGCTGCTGGCCGGTAGCCAGGTCGATGATAGCGAGGCGCGCATGCGCCAGTCCCACGCCGGGCGCCACATGGAAGCCGTGGCCATCCGGCCCGCGGTGATGCAGCGTGCCGATCATGCGCTGCAGCGCCGCGCGGTCCTCAAGCGCGCCCTGTCCTGCACCCGCAAAGCCTGCGATTCCGCACATCGCTCAGGTCCGGTCGTTGGCCGAGACGGCAGGGGCCATCCGGGGCAGGCACGGGTGCGCGTACGGTCGAGGCAATGGCATGGCGTCGTGCGCTCTCCGGGCGCGCCATCGGCGACGTCCCAAGATGAAAGGGGAAAGAGTCCAAGCAGTGCGTGCGCCCCGTGCCACGTCTGCTTTCAGGGGTTTCAACGGATGTCGGCTCACATTCCGGACAGCGATGCGCGCCCAGTGAGGGTCCGCGTGCGGGGATCGAAGCGCGTCCCTCGCTCGTCGTACCCCCTTGGCCGATGCGGTGTCCGTTCTACGTCGCGGGCTTTCCGGTTCGTGCGGGAACGGAGTGGCGGCCATGCAGGATCAACCCGCCCGCAACCGCCACTGTGCGTCCGATGAAACGAGGCCGCGCCGGCGGCGGGTGATGCTGCCGCGTCAGGCGGTGGTCTTGTCCTTGAACCGGCACAGGTCGCGGATCACGCACTGCGGGCAGTCCGGTTTGCGCGCCTTGCATACGTAGCGGCCATGCAGGATCAACCAATGATGCGCATCCAGCAGAAACTCCGCCGGCACCACCTTCAGCAGCCGCTCCTCCACCGCGCGCACATCCTTGCCCGGTGCCAGCCCGGTACGGTTGGAGACGCGGAAGATATGCGTATCCACCGCGATGGTCGGTTCGCCGAAGGCGGTATTCATCACCACGTTCGCCGTCTTGCGGCCCACACCCGGCAGGGCTTCGAGCGCGTCGCGCGAACGCGGCACGTCTCCGTCATGCTCATCGATGAGGATGCGGCAGGTAGCGATGACGTTCTTCGCCTTCGCGTTGAACAGGCCGATGGTCGAGATGTAGTTCTTCAGCCCGTCCTCGCCCAGCGCGAGCACGGCGGCCGGCGTGTTGGCCACCGGGAACAGGCGGCGCGTCGCCTTGTTGACGCCGACGTCGGTGGCCTGCGCCGACAGCGTCACCGCGACCAGCAGTTCGAACGGCGTGCGGTACTCCAGTTCGGTGGTCGGTTTCGGGTTGAGTTCGCGCAGCCGGGAGAACAGTTCGACGACCTCGGCACGCGTCAGCGTGGCGCCGCGTCGTGGCGCAGGCGTCATCGCTTCATCCTCTCGGCCGCCTTGGCCTTCGCACGCGCCAGGATGGCCGCGGCGCCCGTGGGTAGCGCAGGGCGCGGTACTTCCGTGGCGCCGGTCACCTCGGCGACTTTCAGCCTGCGCGCGTCGCGCTCCGCGGCGCGGCGTGCCAGTCGGATCTGGCGCTGCCGGTAGCGCGCGCGTGCATCCCAGGCCATGCGCAGGCGCTGCTGGGCCTGCATCACCGGGACGGCATCGTCTCCCGCACACACGCACGGCTGGAATGCCATCAGGCCCGCCGCGATCGCAGCGTCGATGTCGTCGGCCGCGAGGTGCGCGCGCAGCGAACGCGCGTGGTCGCAGCAGGGGCAGGGAGAGGCATGCATGCCGACGGCTGGCGGTCAGCGGCCGGTGAACGCCGGCTTGCGGCGTTCGACGAAGGCGCGCGTGCCTTCGCGCATGTCGTCGGTCGCGAACATCAGGCCGAACTGTGCGCTTTCGTACTGCAGGCCTTCCTCGATGCCGCACTCGCCGCCGATGTTGACCACGTCGAGCGTGGCACGCAGGGCGAGCGGGGCCGAGGCGGCCAGTTGGGCCGCGATCTTCAGCGTCTCCGTTTCGAGGTCCGCCGCTGGCACCACGCGGGTGACGATGCCGAGCTGCAGGGCGCGCTCGGCCGTGACCGGCGCACCGAGCAGGCACAGCTCCAGCGTGGCCGACCGCCCCGCCAGCCGCAGCAGGCGCTGGCTGCCGCCGAAGCCGGGGATCAGCCCCAGGTTGATCTCGGGCTGGCCGACCTTGGCGGTGTCCGCGGCGATGCGCAGGTGGCAGCCCATCGCCAGTTCCAGGCCGCCGCCGAGCGCGAAGCCGTTGACCATCGCGATCACCGGCTTGGGCAGCGTCTCGATGGTGCGCATCAGCTTCTGCCCACGCAGCGAAAAGTCGCGGCCCTCGGTGGCGCGCAGATCGGCCATCTCGGCGATGTCCGCGCCCGCGACGAAGGCCTTCGGCCCCGCACCGGTCAGCACCACGACCCGCACGGTCGCATCGCGTGCCGCGTCGTCGAAGGCGACCTGCAGGGCGTCCAGCGTCGCTGCATTGAGGGCATTCAGTTTGTCGGGACGATTGACCGTGAGGCGACGGATGCCGGCGTCATCGGCGATCAGGACGAGGGGTTCGGACATGGGTTTTCCGCAGGAATTTGTAAAATTTGAGTGAAAGTGGAACTCCGCCCGCGAGGCCCGGTCAGACCAGCCTGTCGTCAGTGGCGGTTAAGCGCCCCGGCGGCTATCCTAGCGCGTCCATTCCAGGCGGTATGCTTCCGCCGCCATATCTCGGAGAGTGTGTTGATGAAGTTGCGTTCGATTGCGGTCGCTGTTGCGGCATTCGCCATGGCCGGTAGCGCCCTGGCCCAGGACGTCTCGTCCGAGAAAGGCAAGCTGAGCTACTACTTCGGTTACGACTATGGCAACAACCTTGCCGAGTTGACCGGCCGTGGCGAGCAGCTCGACATCAACGCGGTGGTGAAGGGTCTGCAGGACGCCTACGCCAAGAAGCAGCCCGCCCTGACGGCCGACCAGCTGAAGCCCGCCCTGGAAGCCTTCCAGAAGCGCGAGCAGACCCGCGCCCAGCAGGCGAAGGCCGAGTACGACAAGGTCGCCGGCGAGAACAAGACCAAGAGCGACCAGTTCATCGCCACCTTCAAGGGCCAGCCGGGCGCGAAGACGCTGGCCAGCGGCGTCGCCTACAAGGTGCTCGAGAACGGTACCGGCGCCAAGCCGACCCAGGCGAGCACGGTGGAACTGCTGGTCTCCGGCCCGTATCCGTTCGGCCAGCGTCCGGCCGAAGCCCGTCCGCCGCAGCCGATGAAGGACCTGAAGGTCAGCGCCGTCGAAATGCCGGCGATGCGCGAAGCGCTGCTGCAGATGCCGGCCGGCGCCAAGTGGGAAGTCGCCCTGCCGCCGGACAAGGCCTACGGCGCCGATCCGCGCACCGGCTTCCCGCCCAACGTGGCCGTCGTGTTCGAAATCAAGCTCGTCAGCGTCAAGTGACGCAATGACCCGTCCGCGCACCGCGCGGACGGCTTTGTCATTGCGTCATCCCCGCGGTTTTCAACAGCCGAATGGCTGGTCAAGCGGGGATCCAGCGCCTTGGCTCTTGCTTCATCCCCGCGAAAACGGGGATCCAGCGATGCTCAACAACGTTCCCTCTGCGCCGGCCTCGTGCCGGCGCAGTGCTTTTCCGCGCAGGGCGGCGCTTCCGCGCTACCCTCCGCAGGTGCCAGAAGACATGAACACCGCATTCCGCGCCGTACTCAGCCCGTGCGTCGGCGTCTGTACGCTGGACGACGACGGGCTGTGCGAGGGCTGCCTCCGCACCACGTCCGAGATCGCGCGCTGGTCGCAGATGAACGATGACGAACGCCTGCGTCTGATGGAACACGTGCTGCCTGCGCGCGAACGCACGCGCTCGCCGCTGGAGCAGCGGTTGCGCGAAGGCGGCGCGCTGCGTCGCGCCCTGCATCCCCTGGATACCGCACCGGGCGCGGCCGGATGGAACCACGACGACCTGATCGACCTGCTGCCGCCGGGGCCGCTGGCCGAGGCGGCGGTACTGGCCGGCCTTGTTCCGCGGGAGCAGGGCACGCAAGTACTGCTGACCCGCCGCACCGACGGCCTGAGGCACCATGGGGGGCAGGTGAGTTTTCCCGGCGGTCGCATCGAACCGTCCGATGCCGATGCCGTCGCGGCGGCCCTGCGCGAAAGCCACGAGGAAATCGCATTGCCGGCGTCGCAGGTCACGCCCCTGGGCTTTCTCGACCCGTTCACCACCATCAGCGGCTTCCGCGTGGTGCCGGTGGTGGCGCTGATCGACCCGAGCTTCGTGCCCGTGCCCGAGCCGAACGAAGTGGCGGACGTGTTCGAGGTTCCGCTGGACTATCTGTTGTCGCCGGACAACCTGCGTCGCGTCGAAGTCGATTACCGCGGGCGTCGACGCGTGGTACTCGAGTACGCGTGGCCGGGGCAGCGCATCTGGGGCGCGACCGCCGCCATCCTGTTCAACCTGCGGCAACGCCTGGAGCAACTCGGATGAACTGGACCACCCTCGTCGATGCCTCCGCACTGTCTGCTGCCCTGGGCGATCCGGGGTTGCGGCTGGTCGATGCGCGTTTCGTGATGCTCAACGCAGCACCGGACGCGGGTCGCCAAGCCTACTCGGAAGGCCACCTGCCAGGTGCTGTGTACGCAGACCTGAATCTGGATCTGTCGGACCTGTCGAAGGTCGGCGAGGGTCGGCATCCCATGCCGGACAGCGACGCGTTCGTTCGCAAACTGGGCGAGTGGGGCATCGGACCCTCGCATCAGGTGGTGGCGTACGACGCCGTCGACGGCAGCATGGCGGCGGCGCGCCTGTGGTGGTTGTTGAAACTGCTAGGACATGCGCGCGTGGCCGTGCTCGATGGCGGCCTGGCGGCGTGGCGTGCCGCAGGCGGGGCGGAGACCGCGGAGGTTTCCGTGCCGTTGCCCGTGGCGGCGTATCCGTCGCATTTCGATGCCGCGCAACTCGTCAGCGCCGAGGACATCCTCCGTCGGTGGCACGAAGACAGCGGCTGGCTGTTCGATGCGCGCGCTGCCGAGCGCTTCCGTGGCGATGTCGAGCCGATCGATCCGATTGCCGGCCACGTGCCGGGCGCGCTCAATCGTCCGTTCGCGCATAACCTGCGCGATGGCCGCTTCAAGCCGGCCGATGAACTGCATGCAGCGCTGTCGCCGTTGCTGGGCACGCATGCGCCGACGGATGTGGTGTTGATGTGCGGCTCCGGCGTGACCGCCTGCCATCTGTTGCTGGCCTTCGAACACGCCGGCCTGCATGGCGCACGCGTGTATCCCGGTTCCTGGAGCGGCTGGATCAGCGATCCGTCGCGTCCGGTCGCGCGCGGCGACTGACCCGACCCGGCTCTACTTCTTCAGCTTGTCCACCAGGGCCCGCAACGCGACCTGCGTATCCGGCGCATGCCAGGCATCGACGAAGCGTTCCAACTGGATCAACGCCGGGTCGAGCGCTTCGACCAGATCGCGACGGGCGAGGGTGCGTGTCTGCAGCATCGGCTGGTGCGGCAGGCGCAGCAACTGTTGCAGCCACGCAATGCTGCGGGCGCTCACGGCCTCCTGGTCGACCAGTTCGTCCACCAGCCCGATCTCCAGCGCGTGCTCGGCGGGCACCATCTCACCGGCCACCAGCAGGCGCTCGGCCCGGTAGGCGCCCACCACGCGGCGCATCAAGCGCTGAATGCCCTCCGGCACCACCAGCCCCACCTGCGTCTCGTTGAGGCCCAGCGCGAACGGCCGCGCCGGATCCGGGCTGCGTGCCATCACCCGGTAGTCGCAGCACAGCGCCAGCACGCAGCCACCGGCGGGCGCGTGGCCGGTGATCGCGGCCACCACCGGCACGCGCGACTCAGCCAAGGTGCGCGCAGCGCCAAAGAAGGCCTGCCACGCATCCAGCAGTGCATGGCGGTCGTCGCCGAGCGACAGCAGGTACGGCACGTCCATGCCGGCGGAGAAGATCTTCGGGTTGCCGGCCAGCACGATGCCGCGCACGCCCTGGTCCAGCGCCGTGTTGAGCGCGTCGATCAGCGCCCGGCACAGTTCGGTATTGAGGGCATTGACCGGCGGGCGCGCCAACCGGATCTCGCGGATGTCGCCATGGTCGATGGTGTCGATGAGTCCGGTCATACATCCGCTCCCTGAAGTCAGGCCGGTATCATAGGCGCATGAACCGCCGCATCGAAATGCTCTGCCTGTCTGCCCTGTTGTGGTCGTCCGTGGGCGCCGCGCAGGCCGCCGAGTGTCTGCCTGTCGCCAAGGCCGCATGGGTGCGCCTGCCGCCGGTCGCGATGCCGATGATGGCCGGCTTCGCCCGCATCGAGAATCCGTGCAAGGCGCCGGTCAGCATCGTCAGCGCGGAGAGTCTCGCCTTCGAGGACGTTTCCCTGCACGAAACGCGCGAAGCGAACGGCGTCAGCCGCATGCGCGAAGTGGCGGCGCTGCCCATCGCGTCCGGCAAGGCGGCCGATCTGAAGCCGGGTGGCCTGCACCTGATGCTGCACGGCCCTTACCAGCCGTTAGCCATCGGCGAAAAAGTCGTGATCACGCTGAAGCTGGCCGATGGCCGCTCGTTGCCGGTCGTGTTCGAGGTGCGCAAGAGCGCACCCTGATGTCCGCGGACTGTGATGTGGGAGCGACGTAAGTCGCGAGCTTTTTTCCGAGGCTGAAAGAAGAACTCGCGACTTACGTCGCTCCCACGACGCTCTCGGTGGCTACTCCGAGACCGCCCTGATCGCCGCCGGCAGCGGCGCGCTGTGGCCGGTCTGTGTGTCCATCCACACCACCACCACGTTGCCGTCCGAATACAGCACGCCATCGTCCTTGGCCGACACGATGCGGTGGCCGATGGTGACGCTGCTGGTGCCCAGCCGGTCGACGTAGAGTTCCACCACCACATCGTTGGGCCAGGTCAGCGGGCGCTTGTAGTTGATGTTGTTGGCGGCGACGACGGGTGCGATGCGGTCGGTCATCGACACCTCCGGCACCGTCAGCATCCAACGCACGCGCGCCTCTTCCAGGTACGAAATGTACTTGGCGTTATTGACGTGGCCCATGCTGTCCATGTCGCGCCAGCGCACGCTGATCGGGATCTTCGCCAGCAGCTTGCGGCCGGCGGCGTGGGCGTCGTGCGTGGAACTCATCGTGCGGCCTTCTTCGTCGTGGTCTTGGTGGTTTTCTTGGTGGCGGACTTGCGCGGAGGCAGCACGTCGGGCTTGGCGACCGCCGCAGGCTTGCTGGCCTTGGGCGTCTTCGATTCCGGCAGCAGCTTGGCCAGGAAGCGGCCGGTATGCGAATCCGGATGCGCGGCGATGTCCTCCGGCGTGCCGGTGGCCAGGATCCGGCCGCCGCGGTGGCCGCCTTCCGGTCCCAGGTCCACCACCCAGTCCGCGGTCTTGATGACGTCCAGGTTGTGCTCGATCACCACGATGGTGTTGCCGTCGTCGCGCAGCTTGTGCAGCACGGCCAGCAGGTGCTCGATGTCGTGGAAGTGCAGGCCGGTGGTGGGCTCGTCCAGGATGTACAGCGTGCGGCCGGTGTCGCGGCGCGACAGTTCCTTCGACAGCTTCACGCGTTGCGCTTCGCCGCCGGACAGCGTGGTCGCGCTTTGGCCCAGCTTGATGTAGCTCAGGCCCACGTCCATCAGCGTTTCCAGCTTGCGCGAGATCGACGGCACCGGCTCGAACAGGGTCAGCGCATCCTCGACCGTCATCTCCAGCACGTCGTTGATGTTGTAGCCCTTGTAGAGGATCTCCAGCGTCTCGCGGTTGTAGCGCTTGCCGTGGCAGACGTCGCAGGGCACGTACACATCGGGCAGGAAGTGCATCTCCACCTTGATCATGCCGTCGCCCTGGCAGGCCTCGCAGCGGCCGCCACGGACGTTGAAGCTGAAACGTCCCGGCGAGTAGCCGCGCGCGCGCGACTCCGGCACCTGCGCATACAGTTCGCGCAGCGGCGTGAACAGGCCGGTGTAGGTCGCCGGATTGGAGCGTGGCGTGCGACCGATCGGCGACTGGTCGATATCGACGACCTTGTCGAACAGGTCCAGGCCGGTCACTTCGCGGTACGGCGCCGGTTTGTGCAACGCGCCGTTGATCTCGTTGGCGGCCAACGAGTACAGCGTGTCGTTGATCAGCGTCGACTTGCCCGAACCGGATACACCGGTGATGCAGGTGAACAGGCCGGAGGGAATATCCAGGTCGACGTCTTTCAGGTTGTTGCCGGTGGCGCCGCGCAGGTGCAGCGTCATCTTCGGGTTGGCCTTGTGGCGCGCCTTCGGCACCTCGATACGGCGCTTGCCGGAGAGGTATTGGCCGGTCAGCGAGCGCGGCGCGTCCAGCAGGTCCTGCAACGTGCCCTGGCCGACGATCTCGCCGCCATGCACGCCGGCGCCGGGTCCGATGTCGAGTACGTAATCCGCCAGGCGGATCGCGTCCTCGTCATGCTCGACCACGATCACCGTGTTGCCCAGGTCGCGCAGGCGCGTCAGCGTGCCGAGCAGGCGCTCGTTGTCGCGCTGGTGCAGGCCGATGCTGGGCTCGTCGAGCACGTACATCACGCCCACCAGGCCGGCGCCGATCTGCGAGGCCAGTCGGATGCGCTGCGCTTCGCCGCCGGACAGCGTGTCGGCCTTGCGCTCCAGCGTCAGGTAATCCAGGCCGACATCGACCAGGAAGCCAAGGCGTTCGGCGATTTCCTTGACGATCTTCGTCGCGATCTCACCGCGCCAGCCGGGCAGGTCCAGGCCGCGGAAGAATGCCAGTGCTTCGTCCACGGGCAGCACCACCAGCGACGGCAGCGCACGGTCGGCGACGAAGACATTGCGCGCGGACTTGTTGAGTCGCGCACCCTGGCATTCGGGGCAGGGCCGGTCGCTGATGTACTTCGCCAGTTCCTCGCGCACGGCCGGCGATTCGGTCTCGCGGTAGCGGCGCTCCAGGTTGGGCACGATGCCCTCGAAGCGATGCTTGCGCTGGGTGCGGCCGCCGGATTCGGTGAGGTAGGTGAAGGTGATGACCTCTTCGCCGCTGCCGTAGAGCACGGCCTGGCGCACCTTTTCCGGCAACGATTGCCAGGGTGCGTCGGTGTCGAACTGGTAGTGCTTGGCCAGCGAGGCGATCAACTGGAAGTAGTACGCATTGCGGCGGTCCCAACCGCGCACCGCGCCGGCGGCCAGCGACAGTTCCGGATGCACGACCACACGTGCCGGATCGAAGAACTGCGCGACGCCCAGGCCGTCGCAGGTGGGGCAGGCGCCGACCGGCGAGTTGAACGAGAACAGGCGCGGCTCCAGCTCCGGCAGCGAGTAGTCGCAGACCGGGCAGGAGTACTTCGACGAAAACAGCAGCGGCGCCGTCTCGGGCTGGTCCAGCGACATCACCTGCGCCATGCCGTCGCCGAGCTTGAGCGCGGTCTCGAAGCTTTCGGCCAGGCGCTGCTTGAGGTCTTCGCGCGGACGGAAGCGGTCGATGACCGCCTCGATGGTGTGCTTCTGGCGCAGCGCCAGCGGCGGCACCGCGTCGATCTCGTGCAGTTCGCCGTCGACGCGCACGCGCACGAAACCCTGCGCGCGCAATTGGTCGAACACCTGCGCGTGCTCGCCCTTGCGCTCGCGGATCACCGGCGCCAGCAGCATGTAGCGCTGCTCGCCATCGAGTGCCAGCACCTGGTCGACCATCTGGCTGACCGTCTGCGCTTCCAGCGGATAACCGTGGTCGGGGCAGCGCGGCAGGCCCACCCGCGCGTACAGCAGGCGCAGGTAGTCGTAGATCTCGGTGATGGTGCCGACGGTCGAGCGCGGGTTGTGGCTGGTCGACTTCTGTTCGATCGAGATCGCCGGCGACAGGCCCTCGATGTGGTCGACATCGGGCTTCTCCATCACGCTCAGGAACTGCCGCGCGTACGCCGACAGCGACTCCACGTAGCGGCGCTGGCCCTCGGCGTAGATGGTGTCGAACGCCAGCGACGACTTGCCGGAACCGGACAGGCCGGTGATCACGATCAGCTTGTCGCGCGGCAGGTCGAGATCGATGTTCTTGAGGTTGTGGGTACGGGCTCCGCGGATGCGGATGAAGTCCATGGCCATCGGGTGGGGGATCCGGAAAGCGAACAAGGAAGCGTAGCGATCTGCCTAGGTGGGGGCAAATAGCGCCAATGCCAGCGAAGTGGCGGGTTCGGGTGGGTCGTCAGTCAGCGGGCGCGACGGCCCGGATGGCGTCCTGGGCCTGGCCGCCGCCGGGCCCGCGGCCGCGGTCGGCAAGCCGGCACCCGGCAAGCGATCCATCCAAGTCATTGATCTACAATGGTCCGTCCCGTTGCGGGCGGGACTTGCGACCGCCTCCAAGCGGCAGTCTGCGTGCAGATGCGGACAATTTCTGTCCGTGAAGGTGGGCCCCGGGGAGTCGGTGACGATTCCGCGCAGGGGGCGGGTTGACCGTAACTCGCTGAATCCACTAAAATTCCGCTTCTGTCCGCCCTCGATGGCAGGCAGGCTCCAGAAAATAACTACAGAAACCAAGGAATCCACATGTACGCAGTCGTAGTCACGGGCGGTAAGCAGTACCGCGTGATGAAGGGCGAGACGCTCCGCGTCGAGAAGCTCGAAGCCGAAGCCGGCAACGAGCTCACCTTCGACAACATCCTGATGCTGGGCGATGGCGAGACCATCAGCCTGGGCGACGCCCTGAAGGGCGCCACCGTCACCGCGAAGGTCGTCGGCCATGGCCGCGCCGACAAGGTGCGCATCATCAAGTTCCGCCGCCGCAAGCACCACATGAAGCGCCAGGGTCACCGGCAGCATTACACCGAAATCGAAATCACCGGCATCAACAAGTAAGGAGAAGCAGTCATGGCACATAAAAAGGGCGTAGGCTCATCGCGCAACGGCCGCGACTCCAACCCGAAGATGCTGGGCGTCAAGGTCTTTGGTGGTCAGGCGATCGATGCCGGCAACATCATCATCCGCCAGCGCGGCACCCAGTTCCATCCGGGTCCGGGCGTCGGCCTGGGCCGCGACCACACGCTGTTCGCGCTGGTCGACGGCAAGGTCGAGTTCTCGGTCAAGGGCGCCAAGAAGCGCCGTACCGTGAGCGTGGTGACGGAAGCCTGAGGCTTTCCGCACAGGCTGAGCGAAGGGCCCCGCCGCGAGCGGGGCTTTTCGTTTCGAAGCCTGTAATAACCGTGCAGCGCGCCTGCTTCTTCGATTCCCCACTCCCGAATCCCCACTCCCGGCTCTTATGAAACTCGTAGACGAAGCAGAAATCCAGGTTGGCGCCGGCAATGGCGGCAACGGTTGCGTGGGATTCCGCCGCGAGAAGTTCATTCCGCTGGGCGGCCCGGACGGCGGTGACGGCGGCAATGGCGGCAGCGTCTGGCTGCAGGCCGACGAGAACCTCAACACCCTGGTCGACTTCCGCCACCAGACCCAGTTCCGCGCCCAGCGTGGCGAGAACGGCATGGGCCGGCAGATGTACGGCAAGGCCGGCGAAGACCTGACCATCACGGTGCCGGTGGGCACGGTGGTGACCAACGTCAGCACCGATGAGGTGATCGGCGACCTGACCCAGCACGGCGACCGCCTGCTGGTGGCCAAGGGCGGCAAGGGCGGCCTGGGCAACATGCATTTCAAGAGCTCGATCACCCGCGCGCCGCGCAAGGCCACGCCGGGCGAAGAGGGCGAGGAGCGCCTGCTGAAGCTGGAGCTGAAGCTGCTGGCCGACGTCGGCCTGCTCGGCTTCCCCAACGCCGGCAAGAGCACCTTCATCCGCGCCGTGTCGGCGGCCACGCCGAAGGTGGCCGACTATCCGTTCACCACGCTGTATCCCAACCTGGGCGTGGTCAGCGTGGAAGCGCACCGCAGCTTCGTGATCGCCGACATCCCGGGCCTGATCGAAGGCGCCGCCGACGGCGCCGGCCTGGGCGCGACCTTCCTGCGCCACCTGCAACGCACCCGCATCCTGCTGCACCTGGTGGACATGGCGCCGATGGAAGGCGGCGTGGAGGACGTCGATCCGGTCGAGCAGGTCCGTGCCATCGAGCGTGAGCTGGAGAAGCACGACCCCGAACTGCTGCAGAAGCCACGCTGGCTGGTGCTCAACAAGGCCGACCTGATGTTCGAGGACGAGGCGAAGGAGCGCGCGGAGCAGATCATCGCCGACCTTGGCTGGACGCACCCGTGGTACCAGGTCTCGGCCATCTCTCGCGAAGGCACCTGGCCGATCATGAAGGACGTCATGGCCTTCTTCGACCGCCAGAAGGAAGAGGCCGACGAAGCCGCCCGCGAGGGCTGAGACACGAAAAACCCGCCGGATGGCGGGTTTTTCACGTGGCCCGTTCCGCCATCGCCGGCGCACAGGCAAAAAGAAACCCGCCTTGCGGCGGGCTTCCGTGTCTTCGCGTTGCGTACCGCCGTGAATCAGGCCGCTTGCAGGGCCTTGATACGGGCGTTCAGGCGGCTCTTGTGGCGGGCAGCCTTGTTGCGGTGGATCAGGCCGCGCGAGCTCAGGCGGTCGAGGATCGGCTGGGCCGAGACGAACGCGGCCTGGGCGCCGGCGGCGTCGTTGGCGTCCAGTGCCTTCAGCACTTTCTTGACGGCGGTGCGCAGCATCGAACGCTGACCGGCATTGCGCGCATTGCGCACGACGGTCTGCTTGGCGCGCTTCTTGGCGGACTTGATATTGGCCACAGTGGGATTCCTGGTGAATACCTGAGAGAATTCAGGGGGTGAACGGAAGACGGGTAATAGAGCCGGAAATTATGGGGCATTCAATAGGTTGCGTCAACCTGGGTCGTCCCCGGGCAGGGGAGGGGCGATGAGCGGCAACCGGCTCCTGCGTTCCACCGCCATCTTTAGCTCCATGACCTTCCTGTCGCGGGTGTCCGGGCTGGTCCGGGACCAGGTCTACGCCATCGTGTTCGGCGCCAACCCGGCCATGGACGTGTTCATCGCCGCTTTCCGCATTCCGAACTTCATGCGGCGGCTGTCGGCCGAGGGCTCGTTCTCGATGGCCTTCGTGCCGGTGCTGGCCGAATACAAGGAGAAGCACGGTCAGGACGCCGTCCGGGAGCTGGTCGACCGGGTGGCGGGCACCCTGCTGGCGGCCTTGCTGGTCGTCACGGCGGTGGTCCTGCTTGCCGCGCCCTGGTTGACCCGGGTCATCGCACCCGGCTTCGAGGTGGGAAGCGACAAGCACGCGCTGTTCATCGAGATGCTGCGCATCACCTTCCCGTATGCGCTCTTCATCTCGCTGGCCTCGCTGGCGGGCAGCATCCTCAACAGCTACCAGCGGTTCGCCATTCCGGCACTGTCGCCGGTGCTGCTGAACCTGGCGATGATCGCCGCGGCGCTGGGACTGGCGCCGCTGATGGGGAACTCGGTCAAGGCGCTGGCGTGGGGCGTGTTCGCCGCCGGCATCCTGCAGTTGTGCTTCCAGCTGCCTGCGCTGGCCAAGTTGGGATTGCTGCCGCGTCCCAAACTCGATTTCGCCCACACCGGCGTCCGCAAGATCCTGACTCTGATGGTGCCCACGCTGTTCGGCTCGTCGGTGGTGCAGTTCAACCTGCTGTTCAACACCATGGCGGCGTCGTACCTGATCGACAGCAGCATCACCTGGCTGTATTACAGCGACCGCCTGCTGGAATTCCCGCTGGGCATGTTCGGCGTGGCGATCGGCACGGTGATCCTGCCGCACCTGTCCAGCCGGCACGCCGCCACCGATCCTGATGGCTACTCGAAGGGGCTCGACTGGGGCTTCCGGCTCTGCCTGATGATCGGCCTGCCGGCCTGCGCGGGCCTGATCCTGTGCGCGGGGCCGCTGATGTCGACCTTGTTCCAGTACCGCAGCTTTACCGTGCAGGACGCGCAGATGAGCAGCTGGAGCCTGATCGCGCAGTCCACGGCCGTGCCCGCCTTCCTGCTGGTGAAAGTGCTGGCGCCGGCGTTCTATTCGCGGCAGGACACCCGCACGCCGGTGAAGGCGGCGGTCGTGGCGGTGCTGACGAATGCCCTCTGTACGATCGGCCTGTTCGCGGCGCTGCTGTACGCCACGCCGACCGGGCAGGCCGCGCTGCAGGCGGCAGGGGGAAGCTGGACGCAGGCACTGGCCACCATCCCCGGCGCGCACGCGCTGCTTGCGCTCGCCATCGCCATCGCCGGCTGGGTCAATGCGCTGCAACTGGCCTGGCTGCTGCGCAAGGCGGGCGTGTACCGCCGTCAGCCGGGATGGGGTCGCTTCCTGCGCCAGATCGGGGTCGCCACGCTGGCCATGACGCTGGCGGTGCTGGCGTTCCGGTTGCTGTGGGTGGACTGGTCCGCCTGGGCGTGGTGGGAACGCGGCCTGCGCCTGGCCGCGATGGTCGGCGCCGGCGGTGCGCTGTATGGCGGCCTGCTGTACCTGCAGGGCATCCGCCCGCGTGACCTGCGTGGGCATTGAGGTTGACGCGGGCGGCTATACTTCAAGGTCTTGCACCATCCCGGATCCGCCGTCGGCGCATCCGTTCTGACAGGAATCCATGAGCAGGCTGTTCCGTGACGTCGATGGCGGGTCTCTGTGCCCGCACGGTAGCGTGGTCTGCATCGGCGCCTTCGATGGCCTGCATTCGGGCCACCGTGCGCTGGTGCGGCATGCCGCCGCCCGTGCCCGCGCGCTGGGCGTGCCGGCCGTGGTGGTGACCTTCGAGCCGCTGCCGCGGGAGTTCTTCGCCCGCGACAATCCGCCGCCGCGGCTGACCCTGGCGCGGGCCAAGGTGGAAGGCCTGCTGGACCTGGGCGCCGACCATGTCGGCCTGCTGCGCTTCGACGCCACGCTGTCGGCCCGCTCCGCCGAGGACTTCGTCCGCACGCTGCTGGTCGGTCGCCTCTCGGCCCGCGAGGTCTGGATCGGCCCGGAGTTCCGCTTCGGCCACCGTCGTGGTGGCGACCTCGCCCTGTTGCAGGCGATGGGGGGCGAACTGGGCTTCAGCGCCGGCGAGATCGAGCCCGTCCATGCCCAGGGCGACCGCGTCTCCAGCACCCGCATCCGCGAAGCGCTGAAGGCCGGGGACTTCGCCACCGCCACGCGTCTGCTCGGTCGGCCGTACGCCATCGGTGGCCGCGTCGTGCGCGGCAAACAGCTCGGCCGCACGCTCGGGTTTCCCACCGCCAACCTGCGCTTCCCCAAGACGCCCGCGCTGTCCGGCATCTATGCCACCTGGGTGCACGGCGTCGGCGACCGGCCGTGGCCGTCGGTGTCCAGCTTCGGCACGCGTCCCACGGTCGAGGGCGTGGAGCCGCTGCTCGAAGCCCACCTGTTCGATTTCGCCGGCGACCTTTACGGGCGCCACCTCGAAGTCGAATTCGTCGCCAAGCTGCGCGACGAACTGAAATTCCCCGATCTGCCCAGCCTCACCGAGCAGATGCACCGCGATGCGGACGACGCGCGCGGGATCCTTTCCGAACATCAACGACGAGCGACGGCGTGAGCCAGGACTACAAAGCCACCCTCCACCTGCCCGCCACGGATTTCCCGATGCGCGGCGACCTGCCCAAGCGCGAGCCCGACACGCTGGCCCGCTGGGAAAGCCAGGGCCTGTACGCGCAGCTGCGCGACAACGCCAGGGGCCGCCCGCTGTTCGTGCTGCACGACGGCCCGCCGTACGCCAACGGCGCCATCCACCTGGGTCATGCGGTCAACAAGATCCTCAAGGACATCATCGTCAAGTCGAAGTACCTGGCCGGCTTCGATGCGCCCTACATCCCGGGCTGGGACTGCCACGGATTGCCGATCGAGATCGCCATCGAGAAGAAGTTCGGCAAGGTCGGCGTGAAGCTGGATGCGGTCGAGTTCCGGCAGAAGTGCCGCGAATACGCCGAGTCGCAGATCGACATCCAGCGCAAGGACTTCAAGCGCCTGGGCGTGATCGGCGACTGGGACAATCCGTACAAGACGCTCGACTTCCGCTTCGAGGCCAACGAGATCCGTGCGCTGGCCAAGATCGTCGCCAACGGCCATCTGACGCGCGGCGTGAAGCCGGTGCACTGGTGCTTCGACTGCGGCTCGGCGCTGGCCGAGGCCGAGATCGAATACGCCGACAAGGTGTCGCCAGCCGTCGACGTCGCCTACGCCGCGCGCGACACGCAGACGGTGGCGAAGGCGTTCGGCGTCGACGTGCCGGCCGATGTCGAGGTCGCGCTGCCGATCTGGACCACCACGCCGTGGACGCTGCCGGCCTCGCTGGCCATCTCGGTCGGCGCGGATCTCGAGTACGCGCTGGTCGAAGGCCCGGCGCATGACGGCAAGCGTCGCTGGCTGGTGCTGGCCGACGCGCTCGCTCCGCGCGCGCTGCAACGCTACGGCGTCACCGATCTCGCCGTGCATGGCCGAGCGAAGGGCAGTGCGCTGGAAGGCGCGCTGTTCGCGCATCCGTTCTACGACGAGCGCGACATCCCCGTGCTGCTGGGCGACCACGTGTCGGCCGAAGACGGTACCGGCGCGGTGCACACCGCGCCCGGCCATGGCCAGGAAGACTATGTCGTCAGCAAGCAGTACGGCCTGCTGGACAAGTACACCGCCGCGCAGCTCAATCCGGTCGATGGTCGCGGCGTGTACCTGCCGTCCACGCCGGCCGCGCATGGCGTCGAACTGGCCGGCCTGCATATCTGGAAGGCCAACGACACGATCATCGAGGTGCTGAAGCAGAGCGGCGCACTGCTCGCCTTCAGCAAGCTCGAACACAGTTACCCGCATTGCTGGCGGCACAAGACGCCCATCGCGTTCCGCGCCACCCCGCAGTGGTTCATCTCGATGGAACAGGCCCACCTGCGCGCCGATGCGCTCGCCGCGATCAAGCAGGTGGGCTGGTTCCCGCAGTGGGGCGAAGCCCGCATCGCCGGCATGGTCGATGGCCGTCCGGACTGGACCATCTCGCGCCAGCGCACCTGGGGAGTGCCGATCGCGCTGTTCGTGCACCGCGAAACCGGCGAGCCGCATCCGCGCAGCGTCGAGCTGATGCGCGCGGTCGCCGACCGGGTGGAGCAGGGCGGGGTCGACGTCTGGTACACCTTGGACGCGGCCGAACTGCTGGGCGACGAGGCGAAGGACTACGACAAGATCACCGACATCCTCGATGTCTGGTTCGACTCCGGCGTGACCCACGAAGGCGTGCTGCTGGAGCGTGGTCTCGGCAAGCCGGCCGACCTCTATCTGGAAGGCTCGGACCAGCACCGCGGCTGGTTCCAGTCCTCGCTGCTGACCGGCGTGGCGATCGACAAGGCCGCGCCCTACAGGCAGTGCCTCACCCACGGCTTCACCGTGGACGAGCACGGCCGCAAGATGTCCAAGTCGCTGGGCAACGGCATCGAGCCGCAGGACATCATGAAGACCCTCGGCGCGGACATCCTGCGCCTGTGGATCGCCAGCGCCGACTACAGCAACGAGATGTCGCTGTCGCAGGAAATCCTCAAGCGCAACGCTGACGCCTACCGTCGGCTGCGCAACACCGCGCGCTTCCTGCTCAGCAACCTCAACGGCTTCGACCCCGCGCACGACCTGCTGGCGCCGTCCGACATGGTGGCGCTGGACCGCTGGATCGTGCACCGTGCCTATGAAGTGCAGGAGAAGATCAAGGCGGCCTACGACCGCTACGACTTCGCTGAGATCGTGCAGGCGCTGCTGAACTTCTGCAGCGTCGACCTGGGCTCGCTGTACCTGGACGTCACCAAGGACCGCCTGTACACCATGCGCGAGGATTCGCGCGGTCGTCGCAGCGCGCAGAGCGCGATGTTCCATATCGCCGAAGCCTTCGTGCGCTGGATCGCGCCGGTGCTCAGCTTCACCGCGGACGAAATGTGGGGCTATCTGCCGGGCGAGCGTACCGGCAACGTGCTGTTCGCCACCTGGTACGACGGCCTGGCGCCGCTGCCGGAAGGCGCGGCGCTGAACGCCGCCGACTTCGACCAGCTGCTGGCCCTGCGCGAGCAGGTCGCCAAGGTGCTGGAGCCGATGCGCGCCAATGGCCTGATCGGTGCCGCGCTGGAAGCGGAGATCGCCGTGTCGGTGAACGCGCTGACCGCCGCCAAGTGGCAGCCGCTGGCCGAGGAACTGCGCTTCTTCTTCATCAGCGGCGACGTCACCGTGTCCGAAGTCAGCGCCGACGAAGTGTTCGTGCTGGCCACGCCGACCACCAAGACCAAGTGCGTGCGCTGCTGGCACCATCGCGCCGATGTCGGCCAGCACGCCGCGCATCCGGAGCTGTGCGGCCGCTGCGTCGATAACATCGACGGAGCCGGCGAAAACCGGGTGTGGTTCTGATGGCCATCAAGCCGAAACCCAACGCCCTGGTCTGGCTGCTGCTGTCGGTCGTCGTCATCGTGCTGGACCAGTGGTCGAAGGCGTGGGTGCTGGCCTCGCTGCCGGAATACACCGCCATCCCGGTGATCGAGGGCTTCTGGAACTGGTACCGCACCTACAACACCGGCGCGGCCTTCAGCTTCCTGGCCGATGCCGGTGGCTGGCAGTTGTGGTTCTTCACCGTACTGGCCGTGGGCATCAGCGGCCTGCTGGGCTTCTGGCTGTCGCGCACGGCGCGCGGCGACTGGCGCCAGGCGCTGCCGTACGCGCTGGTGATCGGCGGCGCGCTGGGCAACGTCATCGACCGGCAGATCCACGGCCACGTGATCGACTTCATCCAGTGGCACTGGCGCGACCATTACTGGCCGGCGTTCAACATCGCCGACTGCGCGGTGGTGGGCGGCGCCATCGGGATTGCGCTGTTCGGCCTGTTCGAGGGCAAGAAGAAGGCCGCCTGACCCGACTGCGTCTCCGCGCGATCGTAGGGTGGGCCTTGGCCCACCGCTCGGTGACGCGTGAAGGCGGTGGGCCAGGGCCCACCCTGCGAAGCGCACTGCACCTCGCATGCGGTCATCCCGGCGAAAGCCGGGACCCCGTGTCTTGTGCTCCTCCAGCCGGTCTCCCGTGCCCCGTCGCTGGGTCCCGGCTTTCGCCGGGAGGACGGCGGAAACGCCATCCGACGGATTCCTCCTTTCACCGTTCGACCTCCGGTAAAATCGGGCCCATGGACGTCCTGCTCGCCAATCCCCGTGGTTTCTGTGCCGGCGTCGACCGCGCCATCGAGATCGTCAAGCGCGCCATCGAAACACTGGGCGCGCCGATCTACGTGCGCCACGAGGTGGTGCACAACCGCTTCGTGGTGGACGACCTGAAACAGCGCGGCGCGGTGTTCGTGGAAGAACTGGACGAAGTGCCCGATGACGCCACCGTCATCTTCAGCGCGCACGGCGTCTCCAAGGCGGTGCGCCACGAAGCCGAGCGCCGCGGCCTGAAGGTATTCGACGCGACCTGTCCGCTGGTCACCAAGGTGCACTTCGAAGTGGCCCGACACTGCCGCGCCGGCCGCGACGTGGTGCTGATCGGCCATGCCGGCCACCCCGAGGTAGAAGGCACGATGGGTCAGTGGAGCCGCGAGGGCGGGGTGGGCAACATCTACCTGGTGGAAGACATCGATGGCGTCGCCACGCTCGACGTCAGCCAGCCCGACAATCTTTTCTACACCACCCAGACCACGCTGTCGGTCGACGATACGGTGGGCATCATCCACGCGCTGCAGCAGCGCTTCCCGGGCATCCACGGGCCGAAGAACGACGACATCTGCTACGCCACCCAGAACCGCCAGGACGCCGTGCGCGACCTGGCCAAGCAGTGCGACCTGGTGCTGGTGGTCGGCTCGCCCAACAGCTCCAACTCCAACCGCCTGCGCGAGCTGGCCGAGCGCGACGGCGTGGAGTCGTATCTGATCGACGGCGCGCACGAGATCGACCCGCGCTGGATCGAAGGCAAGCAGCGCGTCGGCGTCACCGCCGGCGCCTCCGCCCCCGACGTGCTGATCGACGGCGTCATCCAGCGCCTGCGAGATCTGGGCGCCGGCGGCGTCAGCGAACTCGATGGCGAACCGGAAAACATGGTGTTCGCGCTGCCGAAGGAATTGCGGCTGCAGCTGGTCAGCTGAGTCGGGACAGCCTGCAAAGTGGGCACCCCACGCTGCCCGCTGTTCCCGCCAAGAACCCCGGCCCTGGCCGGGGTTTTTTGTGTCGGATCCAGACGTGAACGCCATGGCGCCGATGCGGACAGGCATCCAGTCGTGTCACGCGACGGGTCTGCCAAGGCAAATTTCCTCGACGTCGAGCCTCCGAGCCTCGACGCCGCACCAACGTGGCGCGACGCCAAGGGAAAAAGCCTTGCGGTCGAAGCGGAAAGTGTCGGCGACAAGGCAAATTGCCTCGCCGTCATGGCTCAAAGCATCCCGATGCCGAGGCAAATTGCCTTGCCGTCTCACCTTTGAGGTTCGCGGCCAAGGCAATTTGCCTTGGCGCCGTCCCGAAATGCCTTGGCGCCGTCCCGGGAATGCCTTGGCGTCGAGGAAAAAAGCCTCGTCGTCTCACCTCAAAGCCTTGCGCTCGCACCGTTCCGGGGCGATTTCTCACAGTAATGGCCTGCGGGGCAGGGTTGGCGATGTCAGCGCAAGGTGTCAGAGAGCGCTTTCCACCCGATGGCCTTCTCCGTCCACGAGCCGCGCGGCATCCACGGCATCGAAGCTCAGCCTAACGACAGGAGCAACCCGTCGTCGCCCGGCCTCCATGGCGCGTTCGACATGCCGCGTGTGTCATGCCGTATCACGCCGTGCGACCACCGCCTGCCATCGTGTCCGCCGTCGAATCGAGGGGGATGGCCGATGACCCGCATGCACCGGATTGCGTTGCGTATCTACTTGCCCACGCTGGCCTGCCTGTTGCTGGCGTTTGCGTCCACTTGGGTGTTGTCCGGTGCTGCGCCGCAACCCCAGGGCGGCGAGTTCTTCAATGCGCTACGGTGGCTGCCGCATGCGCTGACGGGCGTCGCCCTCGTGCTGGGTACCGTGGCCAGCCTGCGGTTGCGCCGCTGGGAAGCGGGCGATGCCTTGATCTGCGCCTGCGGCGGACTACTGGGCAGCGAGCGGGACGGACGCTTCGGCAGGTATCGAACCTGCGTCGCGTGCGGCCGCCATCATGTGGTGGACCGATAGGCAGACCAGACCATAGGTTGGGGTGAGCTTGCGAGCCCCAACCTGCGGAAAGATGATGGGCCATGGACTATCGGCGTATCCGCCAGGAAGGCGGCACCTACTTCTTCACGGTCAATCTTGCGGATCGCTCCGGCACCTTGCTGGTGGATCGTATCGACGATCTCCGAAGCGCTGTGCGGGTCGTCAAGCAGCGGCATCCGTTCGATATCGTTGCCTGGGTGGTTCTACCCGATCATATGCACGTGGTCTGGACGCTCCCCACACACGACGGCGACTGCGCTACGCGCTGGATGCTGATCAAGGCGGCTCTCTCGCGGGCGGTGCCCAAAGGCGAGCGCTGAATCTGGCAGCGTCGCTTCTGGGAGCACCTGATTACCGACGAGGTCGACCTTCGGCGGCATGTGGATTATGTGCATATCAACCGGGTGAAACATGGCTGCGTCGCGCGTGCGGTGCATTGGCCGTACAGTTCGATACATCGCGACATCGGATTGGGCGTGGTGCCGTCAGATTGGGCAGCGGCGCCCGAGGGTGATGTCTGTGCTGGGGATGGCTGAGGCTGTTGGGTTTCGCTGCGCTCACCCTAACCTATGGTCCTGCCGAAGGAATTGCGGCTGCAACTGTTGGGTTGAGTTCCTCCACCTCGCTTCTCCCACGCAGCTGGCCACGACCTGTCCGCGCGCGGCTCTGGTGCAGGAAGCGGGGAGACCGTTGCGCTGCCGCTGAATAACACCGTGAGTGGACCATGTGCCCGCCCTCGTTCCGGCGCCCGTCGGGATAGAGGGGCATGGCGGCACTGAATAATGCCGACGACTGCGGATACCTGTGACGGCCGACACGATGCCGCAAGGGCGGGCATCACAGGACTTCGCGTGGGCATGCCTGCACACAGGGAGCATGGAGTTGGCCATGGTGCCGACGACTGATTTCGTCATTGCTGTCCGGCGTGCGGTATGTCCGGGATGCCATCTCGCCCGCGAGTATCAAGATGGAATGCGCATCTTCCGACGCAGGTGCGCGCACCGACGGGCAAGTCCTTGGCGAGCGATGGATGGCAATGCGTACAGCTCGTGTAGGTAACCGGAGGTAGCGGTTCGAGAGGGGACATGCGTGCATGTGCAAGTCGCGGCACGACGCGCCGCTCAGGCTTGCCGCACACGCTGCACGCACTTGTCGCGATCTTCGCGTGCATGCCGATTCCCTGAGGGCTAGCGATACATGTCGGCGAAGGAGCCCTCCGCTTCGTGAAGTCGGAGGGCGAAGAAGCGACCGGGGAACGATATGTGGCGATCCGATGAGGCTTCGCATCTGCGCGCAAGAAGGTCCTTCACGTCGGCGGAGGAATGCCTGTCACGCGGATTCCTTTCTGTGCGCGCTGACGCTGAAGCGCTTCGTGATGTAGCGTCGCCCACCTCCGATGCGTCGGCAGAACCCGCGCGTGCTACAGAGGAAGGTGCAAGGAAGGTGCCCACGACGCGCAGGCGTTTCTGTCCGCCACCTAGTGCACTACAGGCGGTCTGGTTGCTGGCGTCACTGTGGGCCGCTCCGGCCTTGGCTCAGGTCGTGCTGGAATCGGTAACCAACACGACCGTTGCCAACAGCGGACCCACCGGCGACGGGCCGTCTCCCGAGCCCCAGACGATGACCCCGCGCCACAACAGCAACAATCCCGCCGGCGACACCATGCTCGTGCGCACGCCGGTCGTGACCGTCACCTTCTCCCTGACTAACCAGCAGTTCACCGGCTTGACCTCTGGCCAGGGCTACCCGGGCGGGACCGGCGGCAATGCCGTGTTCTTCGGCGGCAACGCCTCGTCCAGTGGCAGCACGGTCGTTGCGGGGCCGCTCTATGTGAACCTGGGGAGCATCGGAGAAGGCGTGGCGTCGCAGTTCACTTCGGTAAATCCGACGGCGGGGCAGGGCATCTCGACCGCCATAAACGCGGGGATGCGCATGTCGGTATCCGCCAAAGCGATTGCCCTCCAGACCCCAGCCACACCTACCACGGCGCGCGTACGCATGGCCGACCTGGTAGTGAGCTTCAGCGCGCCGGTGACCGATCCCATCCTGCATCTCGCAGGACTGGGCGCTTTCTCCTCCTCGGACGACGAGGCTTTGGGTTTCAGCACGGAGTTCGACTTGGTCACCCCGGGACTGACCCTGACCCGCCTGTCGGGCGGAAACAGTTTCGTAGTTTCCGGCAACCAGATCAGCAACGGTTCCTCCTCCCTCAACGCCAGCTGCGTTACCGGGGGCGGCGGCGCCTGTGGCTCGGTGAGGGTGAACGGCACGGGCTTCGGCAGCCTAATCTTGCGCGTCTTCCTGCGCGGCGACGGCGGGGCGACGAACTGGGGGTTATCTTCAACCAACTTCCCTTCGGACGTGAGTCTGGTGGGCGTCTCCGTGGCCGAGCCCACGCCGATGCTCACCGTCCGCAAGACCAGCGAGGGCGGCACCGGCACCTTCGACTTCACCGGCACCAACGGCTACACCGCCACGGCGGTGACCACCACCGTGGCCGGCACGCCAGTGGCGGGCACCACGCGGACACTGACCACGGCTGGCGTCGCCACCACGATCACCGAGGCGGCGATCGCCGGCTACCGGCTGACCAATATCAGCTGTACAGGCTTGGGAGCGGGAGGCACGGCCACGCCCACGTATACCAACAACGCCACCGTGGCTGGCAGCGTGGTACTCGATGCTGCGGCCACGGCGCTGGGCAGTAACATCCAGTGCACCTTTACCAACACACGCAACGCCGCCATCCGCCTGCGGAAGGCATTGCCGGGCGGTCGGGTGATCACCGGAAACCAGTTCGGGCTTGAAATCCGCGAAGGCTCCACCGTGCTGGCGACTGCCACGACGACGGGCGCCAGTACCACGCCCGCCGAAGTGGCAACGCTGACCTCGGCGGTGGCGGGGACCCCCTACAACCTGCGCGAAGTGGCAGCGGGCAGCCCGCAGACGGTGCTGGCCGACTACGTGGTCAGCTATGCCTGCACCAATACCCGGGTGGGCGGGCAGACGCCCAGCGGCAGCGGCATCACCTTCTTCGACATCACGCCTGTTGCCGGCGATGACCTGACCTGTACGTTCACCAACCAGCCCAGGGCCACGCTGCGGCTGCGCAAGACGCTGCCCGGCGGCCGGGCGGTGGCCGGAAACCAGTTCCAGCTGGAAATTCGCGAGGGCAGCACCGTGCTGGCCACCGCCACCACCACTGGCACCGGCACCACGCCTACGGAAGTGGCAACGCTGACCTCTGCGGTGGCGGGGACCACCTACAACCTGCGCGAAGTGGCGGCGGGCAGCCCGCCGGCGGTGCTGGCGGACTATGTGGTCAGCTACACCTGCACCAATACCCGGGCGGGCGGGCAGACGCCCAGCGGCAGCGGCATCACCTTCTTCGACATCACGCCTGTTGCCGGCGATAACCTGACCTGCACCATCGAGAACGCACTCAGGGGCAGCATCACCATCGTCAAGGACGCAGTGCCCAACAACGCGCAGGACTTCGCCTTCACCACCACCGGCACCGGCCTGAGCAGCTTCAGCTTGGATGATGACGCGGACGCCACGCTGTCCAGCACACGCACGTTCTCGAACCTGGCACCGGGCAGCTACAGCGTGACGGAGACGGCGCTGCCGGGCTGGACCCTGACCGGGCTGACCTGCACGGACCCGGACGGTGGCAGCACGGTGAACGTGGCGGGCCGTGCCGCCAACATCGATCTGGATGCGGGCGAAAACATTACCTGCACCTACACCAATACCCTGCAGCAGGCCGACGTGCGCGTGCAGAAGACGGCCACGCCAAACCCGGCGCTGAGCGGGGGCGTGGTGACGTACACGATCACGGTGACGAATGCGGGACCCGCGGCGGCGAATGGGACGGTGCTCACCGATAGCCCCGGCGCTGGACTGAACTGCAGTACGCCCAGCACCACTGCGGCGTGCACAGCGACCGGCGGTGCGGCATGCCCTGCTACGGTTCCGGTGTCGACCTTGACGGGAAGCGGCATGACGATTGCGACGCTGCCGGCCGGTGGCCAAGTGGCATTGACATTGCAGTGCACGGTCACGGCGACCGGACTGCCCTGAGGCAGGGAGGCGGAAGCGATGTCTCCGTCTTCTGCTGCGCACCGCCGCCTGCGGAATGAGCCCGATTGTTCACGGCAAGGGCAGACGTGGGCACGGCCGTGGTCGTCAGAGCGTATCCCGTCCGGCGACCTCGACTTCGGCTCCCGCAGCACCAGCGGACCAAAGACGCCGAGTAGGGAGA
This sequence comes from Pseudoxanthomonas sp. Root65, assembly GCF_001427635.1. Taxonomy (NCBI): domain Bacteria; kingdom Pseudomonadati; phylum Pseudomonadota; class Gammaproteobacteria; order Lysobacterales; family Lysobacteraceae; genus Pseudoxanthomonas; species Pseudoxanthomonas sp. Root65. Next base: position 50,164 of record NZ_LMHA01000001.1, on the reverse strand, counting down.
ATGGGATTCGGGTCCGCGCGTCACCATGCAACGTCGTGTACGTCCCGACATCCATGTCGCGTCCGTCCGTCGCGTAGCGTCACCGCATGCCGAACAGCATGGGCACGCTGTCAATGCCGAGCATGAAGTGCGTGGATGTCGGCAGCGACACGACACTGGTCGCAAGGAGTGGAAGTCCTAGAACGGCGCTCGACGCCTTGCTCCTAGCGCGCCGAAGTGGGGGCTCGCCCGGATGCACTCCATATAGGTGCGGCAGCTGACCAGACCCGATCAGCCAAGTACATACGCTTACCTGTTGCCCCGACTTCCCAAGCCTCTTGCCCCCGATGTAGCTTCCACCGCAAGGGGTGTCCCGCCGGGGTGGCGGACGCATGGACTCTGGCCTGCAATGGGCCGGAAGGGAGCGAAGGATGCAATCGTTTGCGACAGCGCTTTGTGCAGTGTTCACCACGGTCAAGGACAGCGGTTGGAAACCATCGCTCGGCTTGGTCCGAACGGCTTCCTTCATGCTGCTGCTGGCTTCCTTGCCAGCGTTAGCGATCGAGCCGTACCAGAACTACGACCGCAAGCTCAAGACTGCGGAGCGTGTGGCACCGTTGGGCGATGATCTGTTCGGGGACGAAGTAAGTCTCTACAACGGCAGTACCACATTTACGCAAGTGGACATGTCGCTGCCCGGCAACAGCGCGTTGCCTGTTGAACTTCGCCGCACCTTCTCGATTTCGCCGCAAGGTCTACTGCCAGAGAACATAGGCGCAATGGCGAACTGGGACGTCGCCGTGCCTCATATACATGGCGAATTCGGACCTGCGGGCTGGGTTGCAGGCGACGGGACCAATTTGCGTTGCAGCAAGACGACCGCTCCGCCTGGCTCGGGATACTTCAATACCGACGAACTGTGGTCGGGCAATCGGCTTTCCCTGCCCGGAGAAGGCAGCAAGATCATGATGGTCGCTCCCAGCGCAAAGCTTCCGGCGCCAACTGCGCCTGGCACTTGGCCGTGGATCACACAAGGCAACTATCGAATCGGTTGTCTAGCCTCGACAGCCAATGGTTACGCGGGTGAAGGCTTCCTTGTGCTCGCCCCCAATGGGTTGAAGTACTTCATGAACTGGATGGTGCAACGCGATGCCTCCAGCATGACCAAGCCGCTTCCAGGGACCGGACAACAGACAAGCGCGTCGAGGAAGACCTACTACCTGCTGGCTACGAGGGTAGAAGATCGCTTCGGCAATTGGGTCACTTATCAGTACACCGGCGACAAGCTGACACGCATTGAATCCAACGATGGGCGCTGGATCAACCTTTCCTACAATGGAGCGCTTGTCTCGTCAGTCACGTCATCGGCCGGTACCTACAGCTATCAGTATCAGTCCGCGAACTACCGGAGCGGCGGCACCAGTAGTTCCTACCTGAGTGGCGTTACCCGGCCTGATGGTTCGACCTGGACGTTCGCCATCAGTGGCTGGCTCTACCAGAAGTACAACCCGACGTTGTCGCCGGTTCCGGACTTCAGTGAGCCCGCGGACCAGATGGATTGCCCTGAGCCGGGCGAGCCTCATGGAACCTTCGGCTTGGTCGTCAAACATCCCTCGGGGGCAACAGGGACGTTTTCCTTCGGCTACCAACGTCATTATCGGACGCGGGTTCCCAAGCAGTGTTCGGCATGGGCGACAGGGCCCACAACGGGGTACTACCAGCTCAAGATCCCGAATTTCTTCGATATCTACAGCCTTCAGTCGAAGCAGATCACGGGTCCGGGGCTGCCCAGCATGACCTGGTCTTACAACTACGATCAGGTCTGGACTTTGGGTTTCTGCCGGACCAACGGCTTCTGCATGGATTTCCCGCCGTGTCCGACGTGCGCGCCCGCCGGACAAAAGTTCGTTACGGTGAGTAACCCGGATGGCAGCTTGAGCCGACACTCGTTCGGCGTGCAGTACGGCATCAATGAAGGTCGCCTGTTCAAGGCCGAGACGCTGTCCGGGGGCGCCGTAATGCGGGCAACGGAGAACGTGTACCACACGCCTGTCGCGGCAGACCTGGTGCCTGCTTCAATGGCGTCGCAGCTGAGCTCGGCCAGCTTCGATCCACTGGCTGACAAAGTCATACCTGTGCGTAGTACGGTGATCACGCAGGATGGCACTACGTTCTCGCGCAATGTCGTCGCCGGATGCCAAGGAGCAGGGACCTATTGTTTCGATGCACTGGCGCGTCCGACGGCAACCACGAAGTTCAGTTCGCTGGGTTACACGCGCACCGAAACGAGCGAATATCACGACAACACCTACTACTGGGTGCTGGGGCAGGGGGCGCGCGTCAGGTGTACTGCGCCGTCTTCGCCGCTGCCGACGGGGTGCGGCCCGACGGGTACCACGGTATCCCAGACCACTTACGATGCCCTTGCGCGACCAATAAGCCAGTCTTCCTTCGGGATGCTGAAGCAGACGCTTGGCTACTACACGGATGGCACCGTTGCGACGGTGAAGGATGGCAACAACAACGTCATAACGTTGTCCAGCTGGTACCGAGGCATACCAAGGTCCATTTCTTACCCCGATAGCACCGCGCAGTCTGCGACGGTCAATGATGTTGGTTGGATCACGTCGGTAACCGACCAGAACGGGTATGTGACTGGCTACGGCTACGACGCCATGGGTCGCCTGGCGAGTGTGGTGTATCCGACCGGCGACACCACCGTCTGGAACACCACGACCCAAGTCTTTGAGCAAGTCGCGGGGACTGAGTACGGCATCCCCACGGGCCATTGGCGCCAAACGGTCACTACGGGCAATGCCCGCAAGATCACCTACTACGACGCGATGTGGCGCCCGCTGGTGACGCGTGAGTACGACGCCGCCAACGAAACGGCGACTAAGCGGTTCCAGCGCTTCACCTACGATCACGCGGGCCGGACGACCTTTGCTTCTTATCCCGGCATTACGGATGCCCTGACGACAGGCAACTGGACCGCATACGACGCACTGGGACGTCCTACTTCAACCAGCCAAGACAGCGAGTTGTCACCAAGTCTGCTGACGACCACGATCCAGTATCTGACTGGCTTCCAGCAGCAAGTGACGAACCCGCGTGGCTTCTCGACGGTGACGCAGTATCAGGTCTTCGACGTTCCTACGACGGACTATCCCAATGGGATCACACAGCTGGCTGGGGCGGAAACTTCAGCGACAGAAATCTATCGGGACATCTTCGGCAAGCCGCAGCGCATTCGTAAGCGGAATGCCAGTGGGAGCCTCTTTGTTGATAGGCATTACGTCTATCAGGCCGATCAGCAACTTTGCAAGGTTATCGAACCTGAGACGGGTGCAACTGTGTTCGGTTATGACTGGGCTGGCAACATGACGCACAGTGCCGCGGGTCTGTACGGTTATGGAGATACCGGGGCCTGCAATCAGTCAGAGGCATGGGCAAGCGGGCGCGCCGTCGTTCGGACGTACAACAACATGAATCGACTTACGGCGCTTGCATTTCCGGGTGGTAGCGGAAATCAGTCATGGGAGTACTGGCCGGATGGCCTGCCTTACAAGATCACAACGCACAATGATGGGTTAAACGCTGGCATTGTGGAGAACACATACGCTTACAACAAGCGCAGGATGCTTACCGGTGAGAGCTCGACTCAGCTGGGTTGGTACACGTGGGGTCTTGGCTACGCTTACGATGCCAACGGCAGTCTGTCCACGCAGACTTATCCGGCCGGTCTTGCAATCAGCTACGCGCCGAATGCGTTGGGTCAGCCGACAGAGGTTCGTGATCAGTCTACCTACGCATATGCGACAGGGGTTAACTACTACCCGAACGGTGCTATCAAGCAATTCACCTATGGAAACGGGATCGTGCATTCGATGGCGCAGAATGCGCGTCAGTTGCCACAGAGAGTGCTGAGTTCTGGCATTGCAGACCTTCGATACGACTACGACCAGAATGGCAACGTCACGGTAATCGGTGACGAAACACCGGGCAGGAACAATGGCGTCTACAGTCGTTGGATGACCTACGATGGGTTGGATCGCCTTACCGCAGCCGGTTCTTGCATGTTTGGTGGCGACTGCTGGCATCGCTTCACCTACGATGCTTTGGACAACATGAAGTCGTGGAAGCTACCTGGCGTCAAAGACTATGCAGAGTATGTGTATGACGTCCACAACCGGCTCGGGAACATCAAGAATAGCGGTGGCGCAACCGTCGTCGGTTTCGAGTATGACCCACAGGGTAACCTCGCGAACAAGAGCGGCCAAGCGTATCAGTTCGACTATGGAAATCGATTGCGGTCAGTCATAGGAAAGGAGAACTATCGCTACGACGGTCATGGTCGTCGCGTACTTGCCTGGGATGTGGCATCCACGCACAGCATCTTGTCCATGTACTCCAATGGTGGGCAGGTTATGTACCAGGAGGACTACAAGAACGCTAAGAACCAGGAGAACATCTATCTTGCGGGTAGCCTCATTGCTATCCGAGAGTGGGCTCACTCTAACGTCCTCTCGGTCAAATTCCAGCATACCGACGCTTTGGGTAGTCCCATTGCGGTCACTAACCAGGCTGGTGTTGTCATCGAGCGTAACGACTACGAACCCTATGGCGCCATCATCGGCAAGCCCAATTACCAGGGTATTGGCTACACGGGGCATGTGCAGGATGCAGCTACCGGGCTGACGTACATGCAGCAGCGATACTACGATCCGACGGTGGGGCGGTTCTTGTCGGTGGATCCGGTGACGGCGTTGAGTAGTCCAGTTGGCATGTTCAATCGCTACAAGTACGCGGCGAACAATCCGTATCGGTTTGTTGATCCGGATGGCAGGAAGGATAAAGAAAGGGTTACCGGGTCCAACATTCCAGGAAACTCTGTCGCGCAGGCTCGTATTACCACTACCGCGAGTGGAATTGGAACTGGTGAAAACAAGCAAGCTCGTGACGCCGCTGCTTCCAATCCGGCTCTTCCATTGCCGGTGGGCGGCACAACAACCGGCGGCGGGACCTCGGTAAACTGGTTGGCAGCGATCAGAGGTTTCCTACTTCGCAGTATTATCGCGACGCCTCTGGTGATGCCTGGCGATTCAAGACGGCAAGATGGGCAGAATATTTTTAGAGTCGTTGGACCCGAAGAGCGTGCAAGCATAGCTGCGTCGGGAGGCTATTCACTTGCTCCGAATGGTTTCACGGTGAAGCAGTTCTGGCTAAGTTTGGGGGATGCACAGCGTTTCGGACGAATAGAGGCCGCTGCAGGACTTCCCGGAACTGATGTGACCAGATACATCGTTACGAGTTGGATTTCTAATGAAACTTCTCGATTAAGTCCGCCAATGATGCTGGACAGTATGGGAGCAAAATCTTTTGATGCAGTTTCGCTTGGAGCAGTGAATGCCGATGCCGCGAGGTCGGGGGGCATAAGAACCGTTGAAACTTTGGAGCCTTAGCATGAGCGGCTGGAATACAGTTGCGGAAATTGAATGTTTCGCTGCGGACGGCCTGCAGGATTTCGAGTATGAGATTCCTATGGCTCGCGCCAAGCCGGTAGTTAGGCTGCAGAGCAATCTTTATGTGTGCGGAATTATTGCTGGCCAATCTTTCGTGAAAGAAGGTCGGAATGGGGTCAAGTTGACTATTAGAGCGGTGGGTACGCAGAAGTTGGTGGATGATCTGTCGTCTACTCGAACACTTGAGTTACTTGACGGCCTTTCAGTTTTCGCAACTTGCGAGATATTGGGCGTTAGTTTGACGAGGCTGGAATCAGATCTTTGACCGCTAATTGGGGTCTTAGGTTGGTGTGAGCTTGCGAACCCCAGCATGCGTGAAGCTGGCGAGCTGGAGGTCCCCCTTTGCCTAGCGTCCCCCGGCTTCCCAACGGCTTACCACCCGCCCCCAACACCCCCACATTGACCCGCCCCCGCCCCAGCCCCTAAAATTCGCGGCTCCGCCGGAATAGCTCAGTTGGTAGAGCGGCGCATTCGTAATGCGTAGGTCGTAGGTTCGATTCCTATTTCCGGCACCAGACGTACCAGAAGGGCCGCCCGCAGGGGCGGCCCTTCTGCTTTCAGCTCACGCCACGGCCCGCCGGCTCAGTCCCTGATCGGGTTGATCTCGTCCACGAAGGTCAGCAGGTCGGCCATGGTGTACTTGCCTGCGGCCGTGGGCGTTGTGCCGGGCTTGAAGAGGCTGGGCTCGAACAGCGGGTTCTGCCGGCGGAACGACAGCGCATCGCTGTCCAGCAGGCCGATGAACGTCTCCGCCACGATCCGGCTGCCCACCTGACCCAGGCGGTCGCCGTTCTGCTGTACCTGGGCTTCCTTCAGCAGGTAATACCAGAGCGGAGTGTTGCTCCCCAGCCCCTGCGCGATGAGCACCTGGCCGTCCGGCCCGCTGCCCAGCTCCTGCGGGGTCAGCGGGGTCAGCTGCATGGTCGCCGCCACCGCCTGGCCCGAGGGCAGGCCCATCCGCACGCCGCGCATCAGGTTGCGGACGGGCAGGGAGCCGGCGCCGTTGGGCAGGCCATGCAGTTCCTCGGCCAGCAGCGGATCGATCTTCCGCGTGGCGTCGGGAGTGACGCCACCGCCGGGCAGGTCGTAGAAGCGACGCCAGTCGATGATCCAGTCGCTCGGCACCGGAATGTCGGTGGCCGCGCCACCGCCGGAAACCCCGCTGAAGCGGAACAGCAGCGCGAGCGTCGCCGGAGTGACGCCGCCGAAACGGAACACCCGGTTGTAGTTGTAGGCATTGCGCACCTGCGAATGTCCGAAGCGGTACGCCGCCACCGAAAACTCCACCGGCATGAACGCCTCGCCGGAAAAGTCGAAGAACGAGCGTCCGTTCTGCACGACGTCGGCCAGCACGGCGGGATCGCACAGCCGGGCCAGGAAGTCGTCGATCACCATGCGCTGGTAATGCCAGGTCACCAGCTTGCGCGCCTCCGTGAACAGGCCGGTCTGCGGAAAGCCTTCGGCTTCCAGCTTGTCGACGCATTTGTTGTGCAGCTTGATGAAGGCGAGATGGGTCTGCGCGACCACCAGGTTTTCGTCGTTGCGCGGATCGCCGATCACGGCGGTGCCATTGAGCCGCAGCAGATCGTGGGGCAGGCCGGCCGGGATGGTCGCGTCGCCCCCGCCGGTCTGGGTGGCACCCACGCGCAGCTTGCGGCGGCCGGGTTCGTACAGATAGGGCTGGGTGGAGGGGCCGGTGCCGTAGACCGAGTCGAGGTCGAGCTTGGGCGTGCGGAAATTGAAGACCGCCTGCGGATCCACCAGCACTTCCGGCATCGACGTAGGATCGAAGGTGATGTCGTGGTCGATGAACTGGCCCAGGTAGGTGAAGCCCGAGGGAATGCCGGGGTTGTCGCGGATGGGATCGGCGCCCGAAGGGTCGCGCATGGCATTGCCCAGTGCGGTCAGCGCGGCATCGTCGACTACCAGGCCGGGCAGGTTGGGGAACATGCGACCGAACCGGCCTGGATCGAACACCGGGCCCTTGGGCGGGGGTGTTTCGTTGCGGGGGTCGTAGCCATGCTGCGGCCAACTGGCGGGGGAGGCGCCGTAGCTGTAGCTGCACTTGCCGTAGGCATGTCCCGAATCGGGGCCTGGCTTCTTGCCGGGATTTCCGGGGGCAGCCTTCGTGGCAGGGGCGGACGCATGCTTTGCGGGGGTCTTCTTCACGGCCATGGTGAATCTCCTGATTCCTTGAGTGGAACGCCGGGGGACAGGCAGGGGCTGCAATCCCCGGCGTCGCGTGCGACCCGTGTCTGCATGCAACGCAGTGGTTGCAAGGTGTCGCGTAAGAGGCAACGCGCGCCTGCCGTTGCGACGGACAACCGTACGTCGCACGGGAAGCCTGCTTTCCTGCGGTTTTTCTTCATGCGGTGGGCAAGAGCGCGTCAGCGATGTGCGCGGTCAATGCCTGTGATGCATGGCGTCTTTCAATCGGAGCGCGCAATCCAATCGCGACGGCAGTACATCGATCGCGCAACGCATGCCGGACAGTACCCATGACGTGCGCGCGATGGCAGGGCGTCTCGCCATGCGCGACACCGGCCGGATACAGTGGGCGTCCCTGATCGTCGAGATGCCCGTGGCCAAGACCTCCGCCAAGTCGCGTACCGCCTACGTCTGCACCGAATGCGGCGCCGACCACAGCAAATGGCAGGGCCAGTGCGCCGACTGCGGCGCGTGGAATTCGCTCAGCGAGATCGTGCTGGAAACCGCCGTCGGCGCGCCCGCCGCCGCCCGCCGCAGTGGCTGGGCCGGCAAGGCCGAGGCGCCGAAGATCACCGCGCTGAAGGACGTGCGCCACAGCGAAGAAGCACGCGTGAGCACCGGCATCGGCGAGTTCGACCGCGTGCTGGGCGGCGGCCTGGTGGAAGGCGCCGTGGTGCTGGTCGGCGGCGATCCCGGCATCGGCAAATCGACCCTGCTGCTGCAGGCCGTGGCCCGCATGTCGGCCCATCTGCCGGCGCTGTACGTCACCGGTGAGGAATCGCTGGCCCAAGTCGCCGGCCGCGCCGTGCGCCTGGACCTGCCGCTGGACAACCTGCAGGCACTGGCCGAAACCGGCATCGAAACCATCCTGCAGCATGCCTCGGTCGCACGTCCCAAGCTGATCGTCGCCGACTCCGTGCAGACCCTATGGACCGAATCGCTGACCGCCGCGCCCGGCTCGGTCAGCCAGGTGCGCGAGAGCGCCGCCCGGCTGGTGCGCTACGCCAAGGAGACCGGCACCGCCGTGTTCCTGGTCGGCCACGTCACCAAGGAGGGCGGCATCGCCGGCCCGCGCGTGCTCGAGCACATGGTCGACGCGGTGCTGTATTTCGAAGGCGAGAGCGGCAGCCGCTTCCGTGTGCTGCGGGCTTTCAAGAACCGCTTCGGCGCGGTCAACGAGCTCGGTGTGTTCGCGATGGGCGAAAAGGGTCTGAAGGAAGTGCCCAATCCGTCGGCGATCTTCCTGTCCGGCAGCGCCCAACAGCCGGGCAGCTGCGTCATGGTCACCCGCGAGGGTACGCGTCCGCTGCTGGTGGAAGTACAGGCGCTGGTCGACAGCTCACCCTTGTCCAACCCGCGCCGCGTGGCCGTGGGCCTGGAGCAGAACCGCCTGGCCATGCTGCTGGCCGTGCTGCACCGGCACGGCGGCGTGGTGGTGGGCGACCAGGACGTGTTCGTCAACGTGGTCGGCGGCATCCGCGTGCAGGAAACCGCGGCCGACCTGCCCGTGCTGCTGGCGGTGCTTTCTTCGCTGCGCGACCGTCCGCTGGCCGAGAAGACGGTGGCGTTCGGCGAAGTGGGCCTGTCCGGCGAGATCCGCCCCGTGCCCAACGGCGAGGAGCGCCTGCGCGAAGCCGCCACCCACGGCTTCAAGCGCGCCATCGTGCCCAAGGGCAACGCACCGAAGTCCGGGACGTTCAAGGGGCTGGAGGTGGTCGCCGTGGAACGGCTGTCGCAGGCGCTGGAAGCAGCGGCGGAGTAGGGCGCCAGACAACGTTGTGGGAGCGACGTGAGTCGCGACTGTAGGATCGAGTCCGCCGGGAACAGTGTCGCGCGTGCCAGTCGTGCGATCGCGACTGACGTCGCTCCCACATTGAAAGCAGGCGGTTAGGCCCGCCTCAACACCATTTCATACACGAACTTGCTGCCGAAGAACGCCAGCAGCAACAGTGCCATGGCGGTGAGCGTCCAGTGCACGGCCTTGGCGCCGCGCCAGCCGTAGCGCCAGCGGCCGACCAGCAGGCCGCCGAAGACCAGCCACGACATCACGCTCAGCACGGTCTTGTGGCTGAGCTTCTGGGCCAGGAAGTTTTCGACGAACAGCACGCCGGTCAGCAGCGTGGCGGTCAGCAGGATGAAGCCGACCGTGATGGTGCGGAACAGCAGGTCTTCCAGTTCGGTCAGCGGCGGTAGCGCGCGCAGCCAGAGATGGAATTCGCGCCGGCGCAGGGCGCGCTCCTGCGCCCACAGCATCACCGCCAGCAGCGCAGCGATCGCCAGCGCGGCGTAGGCCAGCAGTGCCAGCCAGGCATGCAGCTGCAGGCGCCAGTCCAGTCCGTTCGTAGCCTGGTGGCCGTAGACGTGGTACGTGGTCAGCAACACGGCGGCCAGTGGGAACGCGATCACCCCGAGCGCGGCCATGCGGCCCTGGATCGCCACCAGCAGCGTCATCACCGCCATGCCCAGCGACACCAGCGACAGCGCCGCGAAGAAGTGCATGTCTGGCCCACCAGGCGTCCGCCACGCCACCAGCAAGTGGTAAGCGCCGTGCAGCAGCACGGCGCCCAGCGCAGGCCACAGCCAGGCGCGGATGCCTTCTCCCGGCTCGCGGCCCACGGAGCGGACCAGCAGGCCGGCAGCCAGCAGGTAAAGCGCGACGGCGATGAGAATGACTGTCATCGGAGGAGTGTCGCACAGCGGGCCGGTCGGCAGCACGGGCGCCCGGGGCGCGACCGCTTATAATTCCTGTCCGTTTTCCCTGGTCCTGCCTGCCTCATGTTCGAATCCCTGACCCAGCGACTCTCCGGCACCATCGAGCGCCTGCGCGGCCGCGGCCGCCTGAGCGAGGAGAATATCCGCGAGGCCACCCGCGAGGTCCGCATCGCCCTGCTGGAAGCCGACGTGGCCCTGCCGGTGGTGCAGGCGCTGATCGAGCGCATCAAGGTGCGCGCGGTCGGCCAGGAAGTGCTGAAGTCGCTGACGCCCGGCCAAGCGCTGATCAAGGTCGTCCGGGATGAACTGACCGCGGTGATGGGCTCGCAGGCCAGCGACCTGAACCTCAACGTGCCGGCGCCGGCGGTCATCCTGATGGCTGGCTTGCAGGGCGCGGGCAAGACCACGACCGTCGGCAAGCTGGCCAAGCACCTGCGCGAGAAGCGCAAGAAGAAGGTGATGGTGGTCAGCGCGGACGTCTATCGCCCCGCCGCCATCGAGCAGCTGAAGACGCTGGCGCAGCAGGTGGACGTGCTGTTCTTCCCATCCGATGCCGAGCAGAAGCCGGAAGCCATCGTCCGTGCCGCCATCGACGACGCGCGCAAGTCCTTCGTCGACGTGCTGATCGTCGATACCGCCGGCCGACTGGCGATCGACGAAGCGATGATGGCCGAGATCAAGGCGCTGCACGCGGCGGTCAAGCCGGTGGAGACGCTGTTCGTGGTCGACGCCATGACCGGCCAGGACGCGGCCAACACCGCCAAGGCCTTCAGCGAGGCGCTGCCGCTGACCGGCGTGGTGCTGACCAAGACCGACGGCGACGCGCGCGGCGGTGCGGCGCTGTCGGTGCGCTACATCACCGGCAAGCCGGTCAAGTTCATCGGCGTGGGCGAGAAGCCCGACGGCCTGGACGTGTTCCACCCCGAGCGCGTGGCTGCGCGCATCCTCGACATGGGCGACGTGCTGTCGCTGGTCGAGCAGGTCGAGCAGAACGTCGACCGAGAAAAGGCCGAAAAGCTGGCCGCCAAGGTCATCAAGGGCAAGAAGTTCGACTTGAACGACATGCGCGACCAGTTGGAGCAGATGCAGAACATGGGCGGCATCGGCGGCCTGATGGACAAGCTGCCGGGCATGGGCCAGATCCCCGAGCACGTGAAGCAGCAGGTGCAGCAGGGCAAGGAAGTGCCGCGCATGATCGCCATCATCAACTCGATGACCAAGAAGGAGCGCCGCAACCCCGCGCTGCTCAACGGCTCGCGCCGTTCACGTATCGCCAAGGGCGCGGGACTGACGCCGGCCGACGTCAACAAGCTGATGAAGCAGTACCAGCAGATGGAAAAAATGATGGGCAAGCTGGCCGGCGGTGGCATGAAGGGCCTGATGCGCAACATGAAGGGCATGATGGGCGGGCGTGGCGGGATGCCGTTCCGGTGAGTCGGTGAAGCACTGTAGGAGCGACGTCAGTCGCGACCGGATACCGCCGGCCTCCGTGGCGCTTTCTTTCGCTCGGTCGCGACTCACGTCGCTCCTACATTGAAAGACTCAGGCGCCGCATGACCTCCGCCTTCCTCAACGGACGTCCCGCCACCGCCGACGAACTGCGCGCCCTCGCGCTGGTCAACTACGGCCACTTCACCTCGATGCAGGTGCGCGATGGCGCCGTGCAGGGGCGGGCGTTGCATCGGCAGCGGCTGGAAGAGGCGACGCAGGGGCTGTTCGGCACGCGGCTCGACGGCGACGATGCGCTGAAGCAGGCCGCACGCGCGCTGCCCGAGGCCGGTCTTCGCGATGCCTCCGTGCGCATCACCGTGTTCTCCTCCCGTTTCGACTACCGCGATGCCGCGCGCGTCATCTCGCCCGACGTGCTGGTGACCCTGTCACCTGCCTCCTCACCAGAGAAGCCGGCGCTGCGCGTGAAGACCTACCCGTTCGTGCGCCCGCTGCCGCAGTACAAGCATGTAGGGACGTTCCCCCTGTTCCACTACCGTCGGCAGGCGTTGGCCGAGGGCTTCGACGACGCGCTGTTCGTCGATCCGGCAGGGCAGGTGGTCGAGGGCTCGATCTGGAACCTGGGCCTGTGGGATGGCGAGTCGATTGTCTGGCCCGAGGGGCCGGCCCTGCGTGGCACCGCGGAGCGGCTGTTGCAGCAGGCGCTGGACCGGGCGGGTATCCCGCAGCGGCACGGGCCGGTCGTGCGGGGGGAACTGGATCGCTACCGGGCGGGCTTCGCCTGCAATGCCAGTGGCGTGCAGCCGGTGGTCGCGGTGGATGCTGTCGCATGGGGTGCTGATACCGCCTTGATGGCGACACTGGCGGACGCCCTGGCATCCGTGCCGTGGGAGCCGCTGGCCTGACCTGTGCGGTCACTGGCAGGGGCGGGGTTTTCCTGACGGATTCAATGGCTTAGAATAGCCGGCTTACCTCGCCATTCTGGCGACTGGGCAACACTGGAAAACACCATGGTCAAGATCCGTCTCACCCGCGGCGGCGCGAAGAAGCGCCCCTTCTACCACATCATCGTCACCGACTCGCGCAGCGCGCGCGACGGCCGCAACATCGAGCGCGTGGGCTTCTACAACCCGGTCGCCGCTGGCGCCGAGAAGCGCGTCGAACTCGACATCGCCCGTGTGGACCATTGGGTCGGCAACGGTGCGCAGCTGACCGAAAAGGTCCGCAACCTGTACAAGGAAGTCAAGACCGCTCCGGCGGCCTGATGGCTTCGGCCGCGCAGACCGCGCGGCCTTCCTCACGCATGGACACCGAGCGCCCACCGACCCCGCAGAAGATGATTCTGCTGGGAAGGCTAATGGGCGCTTTTGGTGTGCGCGGCCAGATCAAGATCGAATCCTGGACCGAGCCGCGCGACGCCATCTTCCGCTACCAGCCGTGGACGCTGCGCGACGCCAGCGGCGGCGAGCGCGCGTTCAGCGGTGCGCGTGGCAAGGCCTCGGGCAAGCATCTGGTGGCGACGCTGCCGGGCGTTGAAGACCGCGATGAAGTGGAGGCGATGCGCGGGCTGGAGATCTTCGTCCCCCGTTCCGCACTGCCGCCGCCGAGCGCCGGCGAGTTCTATTGGGTCGATCTGGAAGGCCTGCGCGTGGTCAATGCCGACGGCACCGATTTCGGTACCGTCTCGCACCTGTTCTCCACCGGCGCCAACGACGTGCTGGTGGCGCGCGGCGACCGCGAGCGCCTGATCCCGTTCGTCGAACCCGACTATGTCCGCTCGGTGGATTTCGAGGCGGGCGTGGTCACCGTGGACTGGGATCCGGCGTTTTAGGAGTGAGTGGAGAGGAGTGAGGAGTGAGTGGGGGCGCTGCCGTCCTTGCAGTGCCTCGCCGTCATCTTTCCGCGTCGCCTTCCCCCGTGCGCTGTATCCGCTTTCGCTCACTCCTCACTCCTCACTCCTCACTCCTCACTCCTCACTCCTCACTCCTCTCCACTCACTCCTAGCCCCATGCGCATCGACGTCATGACCCTGTTCCCCGAATTCATCGCCCAGGCGGCGGCCGTGGGCGTGGTCGGGCGGGCGCAGGAGCGGGGATTGCTGTCGCTGCACGGCTGGAATCCGCGCGACTATGCCAGCGGCGGCTACCGCCGCGTGGACGACCGTCCGTTCGGTGGCGGTCCCGGCATGGTGATGATGATCGAGCCGCTGCAGGCCTGCCTGGCCGCGGTCCGCGCTGCCGATCCCGCGCCGGCCCCGCTGATCTACCTGAGCCCGCAGGGCGCGCCGCTGACGCAGAAGAAGGCGCGCGAACTGGCCGCGCTGCCGCGGATGATCCTGCTGTGCGGGCGCTACGAGGGCGTGGATGAGCGTTTCCTCGACGCCGAGGTGGACGAGGAGATCTCCATCGGCGACTACGTGCTGTCCGGTGGCGAACTGGCGGCGGCGGTGGTCATCGATGCGGTCGGCCGCCTGCAGGAGGGCGCGCTGAACGACGCCGATTCGGCCGTGCAGGACAGCTTCGAGGGCGATGGCCTGCTCGATTGCCCCCATTTCACCCACCCATCCAGTCACCCGTGGGGTGACGTCCCGGCGGTGCTGCGCTCCGGCGACCATGCCGCGATCGCCCGCTGGCGGCGCCAGCAGGCCCTGGGCCGGACCTGGCTGCGGCGGCCGGACCTGCTGGACGAAACCGCCCTGTCCAAGGCCGACCAGGCCCTGCTGGCGGCCTTCCGTGCCGGCCTGGCGGGCACGGACGGGGCAGGGTAGCCAGCCCGTCCGGGAATCCGGTAGAATGCGCGACCCTTGGGCGGTTCTCGCCCCCGGATCCCATAACAATATCGTGCAGCGCAATCCGGCGACTGCATCAGTTTCCGCTGTCGCAAGACACGATCACGCATACAAGCATTGGTGCCAACATGAGCAAGCTCCTCCAGGAATTCGAAGCCTCCCAGATCACGCGCGAGCTGCCCGCGTTCGGCCCCGGTGACACCGTGGTGGTCAACGTGAAGGTCAAGGAAGGCAACCGCGAGCGCGTGCAGGCGTACGAAGGCGTCGTCATCGCCAAGAAGAACGCCGGCCTGAACTCCGCCTTCACCGTCCGCAAGATCTCGCACGGCTATGGCGTCGAGCGCGTCTTCCAGACCCACAGCGCCTCCATCGACTCGGTCGAAGTGAAGCGTCGCGGCAAGGTCCGCGCCGGCAAGCTGTACTACCTGCGCGAACTGGAAGGCAAGGCTGCCCGCATCAAGGAAGACCTGGCCGCGAACGCCGCCGCCAAGGTGGCCCGTCAGGCCGCTGCCGCCGCTGCCGCCGAGTAATTCCGGCCCACGCGCGTCGCACGGACGGCCACCCTCGGGTGGCCGTTCGCGTTTCCGCCCGGCGCGTTTCGGTGCAGACTTGCGCCAACCGCGATGGAGAGGAGAAGGCCATGCGTGTGACGCGAATCCTGTTGCCCCTGTTGTCGGCCCTGCTGCTGCCGGCATGCGCAAGCGATCCGATGGCGGCCAACGACCCGTACACCGCCGCGCCTTTCGCCTGGTGTGCCGATGAAGCCCGCGCCGCCGCGTCGCAGCCGATGCCGAAGGACGCCAGCCCCACCCAACGACAGGCGGCCCGCGACTTCCACATGTCCAAGGCCTGCCAGCGCGCCTACGAGCACAAGGCCGAGCTTCCGTTTCCCGTCGTCCCGTCACGCCTGCCCTGAGGCCACTGTTTCCGTCTTCCGATGACCGAATCCGCCGATGCGTCCGTCCGCCTGGATCTGTGGCTGTGGGCGGCGCGCTTCTTCAAGACCCGCAGCCTGGCCAAGCAGGCCATCGAAACCGGCAAGGTCGATGCCGCCGGGCAACGCGCGAAGTCGTCGCGCGCCGTGCGCGTGGGTGACACGCTGGTGGTGACGCGGGGCGACGACGTGTTCGAGATCGAAGTGCGAGCGCTCAGCGACAAGCGGGGTCCGGCGGCGCTGGCGCAGCAGCTGTATCTCGAGTCGGAAGATGCGCGTGCGCGGCGGTTGGCGGCGCTGGCGGCACGGCAGGCCGAGCGCGCCGGCTACCAGGCACCGCAGTCGCGTCCGGACAAGCGGGCACGCCGGCTGATCCGTGCGTTGGGCGACATCGACGCGCTGTAGCGCGCCCACATGAAGAAGGGCGCCAGTGGAGCCCTTCTTCGTTACCGTCCCGGCGTGCGTACGTGGATCAGCGTCCGCCGCCCAGCATGCCGCTGCCGATCTTGAGGATGTCGCCCAAGCCCAGTTGGCCGTCGCCGTCCTGATCCAGCACGGCGCCCAGCAGGCCGCCGCCCAGTCCGCCCTGTTGCTGCGCGACCTGCCGCTCCTGTCCGAGCACCTGGCCGAGCGCGCTCGGATTCGCATTGCCCTGACCCAGGAAACGCTGGGCCAGGAACGACAGCACGATCGGCGCGAGGATCTTCATCAGCATCGCCGACTTGTCGCCGCCCAAGCCGGTGGCCTGGCCCAGGCTGGCTTCGGCGCGGGGCTGCGCGCCGCCGAAGATGTGACCGAGGATGGCGCCACCATCCGTCTGCCGGCTGGGCGCCGAGCCGCCGCCCAGCACCGCACCGAGCACGCTGCCCAGGTCCAGGCCGGCGTGGTCCTTCTGCAGCGCGCCGAACAGGGCTTCGGCGCCCTGCGGCTGCGCGGCGTTCTTGCCCAGCGCACCCAGCAGCAACGGCAGGGCCGCAGCGACCGCACCGGAGGCCTGCATCTGCCCCACGCCGAGCTGTTGCGACACCTGCTGCAACGGTGCGCCCTGCAGTTGGGCGAAGAGTTCTTCTGCGAGTGACTGGTTGCTCATCGTGCGGCCGTCCTCCTGGACGAGTGTGATAGTGGCGTAGGCCATCCTAGCGCCAAATTATGTGATCGCCGCCTCACAATAACGGCCGCCGACCGGCGGGCCTGGCACGTGGTCCGCCAGCCAGGCCGGCCAGCGGACCTCCGCCATCCCGCGGGACATCACGCCAGGTCGAAGCGATCCAGTTCCATCACCTTGGTCCAGGCGGCGACGAAATCGCCGACGAACTTCGCCTGGCCATCCTGGCTGGCATAGACCTCCGACAGCGCACGCAGCACCGAGTTGGAGCCGAACACCAGATCCGCGCGCGTGCCGGTCCACTTCACCGCACCGGTCTTGCGGTCGCGGCCTTCATAGCCGTTGGCGCCGGTGGCCTTCCATTCCGTGCCCATGTCGAGCAGGTTGACGAAGAAGTCGGTGCTCAGCGTGCCCGGCTTGTCGGTCAGCACGCCATGCGCGCTGCCATCCGCATTCGCGCCAAGCACGCGCAGGCCGCCGACCAGCACGGTCATTTCCGGCGCAGTGAGCGTCAGCAACTGCGCGCGATCCACCAGCAGGTGTTCGGCGGGCACGGCGGAGCGTCCCTTGAGGTAGTTGCGGAAGCCGTCGGCGAACGGCTCCAGCACCGCGAACGATTCCACGTCGGTCTGGTCGGCGCGCGCATCGGTGCGGCCGGGGCGGAACGGCACGCTGATGTCGTGGCCGCCGGCCTTCGCCGCCTGCTCGATGCCGACGCCGCCGGCCAGCACGATCAGGTCGGCCAGCGAAACCTTCTTGCCGCCGGACGCGTCCAGGTTGAATTCCATCTGGATGCGTTCCAGTGCCTTCAGCACCTTCGCAAGCTGCGCGGGCTGGTTGACGTCCCAGTCCTTCTGCGGCGCCAGTCGGATGCGCGCGCCGTTCGCGCCACCGCGCTTGTCGCCGCCACGGAACGTGGAGGCCGATGCCCATGCGGTGGAGACCAGTTCGGCCACGGACAGGCCCGAGTCCGCAATCTTCCGCTTCAGCGCCTCGATATCGCCGGCGTCGATGGTCGCGTAATCCGCCTTCGGCAGCGGGTCCTGCCAGACCAGTTCTTCCTTGGGCACTTCCGGGCCCAGGTAGCGCGCGCGCGGACCCATGTCGCGATGGGTCAGCTTGAACCAGGCGCGGGCGAAGGCTTCGGCGAAGGCCTGCGGATTTTCGAGGAAGCGCTTGGAGATCGGCCCGTAGATCGGATCGAAGCGCAGCGAAAGGTCGGTGGTCAGCATCTTGGGACGCTGCTTTTTGGTCTTGTCGTGCGCGTGCGGCACGTCCTCGGGCGCGTCCTTGGCGACCCACTGGTGCGCGCCGGCCGGCGACTTCTCCAGTTCCCACTCGAAGCCGAACAGGTTCTCGAAG
Source organism: Pseudoxanthomonas sp. Root65 (assembly GCF_001427635.1). Taxonomy (NCBI): domain Bacteria; kingdom Pseudomonadati; phylum Pseudomonadota; class Gammaproteobacteria; order Lysobacterales; family Lysobacteraceae; genus Pseudoxanthomonas; species Pseudoxanthomonas sp. Root65. The sequence goes on along the minus strand of NZ_LMHA01000001.1, from coordinate 32,105 downwards.
AACTTGTTGCTCCACAGCGTCGGCGTCTGCGTCCAGGTCACCTCGATGCCCGAGGTAATGGTGTCGCCGCCGCGACCGCTGCCGAACTTGTTGTGCCAGCCGAAGCCCTGCGCCTCCAGTTCGTCGGCCTCGGGCTCGGCGCCGACGTTGTCGGCCGGGCCGGCACCGTGGGTCTTGCCGAAGGTGTGGCCGCCGGCGATCAGGGCGACGGTTTCCTCGTCGTCCATCGCCATGCGCGCGAAGGTGTCGCGGATGTCCTTGGCCGCCAGCAGCGGATCGGGATTGCCGTCCGGACCCTCCGGATTCACGTAGATCAGACCCATCTGCACCGCGGCCAGCGGATTCTCCAGGCGCCGCGAATGCACATCGCCGTCGGCGTTGTCGTCGGAAACCAGTACGCCCTTGTCGCCCGGCTTCTCGACGCCCTCCGAACCGTGCGCATAGCGGATGTCGCCGCCGAGCCACGTGGTCTCTCGGCCCCAGTACACGTCCTGGTCCGGTTCCCACACGTCCTCGCGGCCGCCGCCGAAGCCGAACGTGCGGAAGCCCATCGTCTCCAGCGCCACGTTGCCGGTGAGGATCATCAGGTCGGCCCAGGAAATGCCCTGGCCGTACTTCTGCTTGATCGGCCACAGCAGCCGGCGCGCCTTGTCCAGGCTGACGTTGTCCGGCCAGCTGTTGAGCGGCGCGAAGCGCTGCTGCCCGCGGCCGCCGCCGCCACGTCCGTCCTGGATGCGGTAGGTGCCCGCGCTATGCCAGGCCATGCGGATGAAGAGACCGCCGTAATGACCGAAGTCGGCCGGCCACCAGTCCTGCGAATCGGTCATCAGGTCGCGCAGGTCCTTCTTCAGTGCGTGGTAGTCCAGCTTGTTGAAGGCCTCGGCATAGTTGAAGTCGGGCGCCAGCGGGTTGGAGCGCGACGAATGTTGGTTCAACAGGTCCACGCGCAACTGGTTGGGCCACCAGTCGCGGTTGCCGGTGCCGCCGCCGGCGGTCTGGTGGAACGGGCACTTCGATTCGGTGGTCATGGACAGGTTTCCTTGGGCGGTCGGATGTGGAGGGCAGGGCGGGTCGAACGGAGGGACTGCAATGCGATACGGCGCGACGCGACGTCAGGCGCGCGCGGGTGTAGGGAAGGATGGGAGATGCCGGCAACGGCACAGCGGAAGCACTGACATGGCTCACGTCCTTGCAGGGCGTTGGCGGATGGCGACCAGACTAGGCAGTGCGAACGATCAATGAAAATCGTTTGTGACGAAGAGTTCGATAGCGGCTTTCAATGGTGCGTTGCGCCATCCGGAAACTCCTTTCGTGCGCGCCACAATACCCCGGGCACGTTACGCCGATGTTGTAGATGCGTGCGCAGGACGCGACCCTGCCGCACAGCGACGCAGACGTCAGAGCAGTGCCTTGAGGCGGTAGAGGGATTCCAGCGCCTGCTTCGGGGTCAGTTCGTCCGGGTCGATCGCGGCCAGTGCTTCCTGCGCCGCCGAAGGCGCAGCGAACAGGCCGAACTGCTGTGGCGCATCGAGTGCCTGCGGGGCCATGTCGGAGGCGTGCGTTTCGCGGCCGCGCTGCTCCAGTTCCGCCAGCCGACGACGCGCCTGTTGCAGCGTGGTCTTGGGCAGTCCGGCCAGCGCCGCGACCTGCAGGCCGAAACTGCGGTCGGCGGCACCGTCCTTCACGGCGTGCATGAAGACCAGCGTGTCGCCGTGCTCCACCGCGTCGAGATGGACATTGGCGATGCCGCTGCCGGGTTCGCTGGCCAGCGCAGTCAGCTCGAAGTAGTGGGTGGCGAACAGCGTGTAGCAGCGGTTGACCGACGCCAGGTGGCGCGCCACGGCATCGGCCAGCGCCAGGCCGTCGTAGGTGGAGGTGCCGCGACCGATCTCGTCCATCAGCACCAGCGACTGCGCGCTGGCGTGGTGCAGGATGTAGCTGGTCTCGGCCATTTCCACCATGAAGGTGGACTGCCCGCGCGCCAGGTCGTCGCCGGCGCCGATGCGGGTGAGGATGCGGTCGATCGGGCCGATCACCGCACGCGAGGCAGGCACGAAGCTGCCGATGTGCGCGAGCAGCACGATCAGCGCGTTCTGACGCATGTAGGTGCTCTTGCCGCCCATGTTCGGACCGGTGATCACCAGCATGCGGGGTTCGACAGGCTCACCCTGCGCGGCATTGCCAAGGCGCAGGTCGTTCGGTTCGAACGGCTCCTTGCGCACCGCCTCGACCACCGGATGGCGACCGCGATCAATGCGCAGGCCGGGCGCTTCGACGAGTTCCGGCTGCGCCCACTCCAGTTCCTGCGCGCGTTCGGCGAAGGCGGCCAGCACATCGAGTTCGCTCAGCGCGCCCGCGCAGCGCTTCAGGGGTTCCAGACGCGCGTTGAGCGTGTCCAGCAGCGCGTCGTACAGGAGCTTCTCGCGAGACAGCGAGCGCTCGCGCGCCGACAGCACCTTGTCCTCGAACTGCTTGAGTTCCTCGGTGATGTAGCGCTCGGCGCCGGTCAGCGTCTGCCGTCGGGTGTAGTGCACCGGCGCCTTGTCGGCCTGGCCCTTGCTGATTTCGATGTAGTAGCCGTGCACGCGGTTGTAGCCGACCTTGAGGGTGGCGATGCCGCTGCTCGCGCGCTCGCGTGCCTCCAGATCGACCAGGAACTGGTCGGCGTTGGTGCTGAGCCGGCGCAGTTCGTCTAGTTCGGCGTCGTAACCGTCGGCCAGCACGCCGCCGTCGGTGAGCTTGAGCGGCGGTTGCGGCGCAATGGCCGCCAGCAGCAGCGCGGCGGTGTCGTCGTGCTCTCCCAGTTCGGCGGCGAGCGCCTGCAGGCGCGGCGAATCGAGTGGCTGCAGGTGCTGGCGCACGTCAGGCAGCAGCGCCAGGCCGTCGCGCAGCGTGGACAGGTCGCGCGGGCGCGCCGAGCGCAGCGCCACGCGGGTGAGGATGCGCTCCAGGTCGCCGAGCGCGCGGAAGCCGGTCCGCAGGTCGCGGTCCGTCCCCTGGCCGATCAGCGTGGCCACGGCGTGGTGGCGTTGGCCGAGCAGCGTGCGGTCGCGCAGCGGGCGGTGCAGCCAGCGGCGCAACAGGCGGCCACCCATCGGGGTGACGGTGGTGTCCAGCACGCCGAGCAAGGTGTGCCGGGTATCGCCGTCGACGCGGGTGTCCAGTTCCAGGTGCCGGCGCGTGGCCGCGTTCATGGCGATGGCGTCGCTGGCGGACTCGAGCGCGATCGCGGTCAGGTGGGGCAGGCGCTGCTTCTGGGTTTCCTCGACATAGCCGAGCAGCGCGCCGGCGGCACCGGTGGCCAGCGCCTTGTCGTCGATGCCGAAGCCGGTCAGATCATGCAGGCCGAAGAAGGCCAGCAACTGGCGGCGCCCGCTGTCGGGATCGAACAGCCACGGCGCGCGCCGACGGATGCCGGTGCGCTGCTGCAGGAAGGCGGGCAGGCCTTCTTCGTCGGGCACCAGCAGTTCGGCCGGTTCCAGCCGGGCCAGCTCGGCTTCGAGTGCATCGTCGCTGTCGACCTCGTTGACCATGAAGCGGCCACCGGCCAGGTCGGCCCAGGCCAATCCGTAGCCCGAGCGGCCCCGGCTGACCGTCATCAGCAACGTATCGCGGCGCTCGTTGAGCAGGGCCTCGTCGGTCACCGTGCCGGGGGTGACCACGCGCACCACCTTGCGTTCCACCAGGCCCTTCGCCAACGCCGGGTCGCCGATCTGCTCGCAGATCGCCACCGATTCGCCCAGCGCCACCAGCCGCGCCAGATAACCTTCGCAGGCATGCACCGGCACGCCTGCCATCGGGATCGGTGCGCCACCGGAACTGCCGCGCTGGGTCAGCGTGATGTCGAGCAGCCGCGCGGCCTTGCGCGCATCGTCGTAGAACAGCTCGTAGAAGTCCCCCATCCGGAAGAACACCAGCAAGTCCGGATACTCCGCCTTGGCGGCGAAGAACTGCTTCATCAGGGGCGTGTGTTCCGACTTGTCTTTGCTCACGAGGCCAGCGGGGAGGGGGAGGCAAAAGGGCGTTGATTGTAGCGGCTGGGCGCAGGCGTCCGCCGCGCGCAGGGAGGCGGTCGCGTGGCCGCAGCCCTCTCTTCCGGCGTGCATGCCGCCATGCCATCGGGTCGTGGGCGTAATCGGAGTTCCGCACGATCGTTCGGAAAATCAGGGGCTTATCCGTGCCAAAGTGCTGGCCTGCGTATCGACGCAGTGCAGAATGCCGAGCTGTGAAGCGGGTGTTAATTTCGCGTTGACGCAAGGGGAGTTGCGTTCGTCATCGGCGGCACGACCGCTTGTCACACAAGAAACATCACAGGCACTCATCGCCAGCACATGACCCTTGGGAGGGGAGAACATGGTCAACGCATCGCCGAGGCACAAAGCGCTTTCGCTCGCCGTCTTCACCGCGCTCTGCGCCAGCTCGCATGCGTACGCGCAGCAGGCCGCCGCACCCGCCGGTGAGGAGGAGCCCACCACGCTCGCCACCATGACGGTCACCGCGCAGAAGCGCGAGGAAGCGCTGCAGGACGTGCCGATCGCGGTCACGGCCATTTCCGAACAGCTGCTGCAGGACACCGGCGTGCGCGACATCAAGGACCTGCAGGTCCTGGTGCCCGGCCTGACCGTGACCAGCACGCAGAGCGAGGCCATCACCACCGCGCGCATCCGCGGCATCGGCACGGTCGGCGACAACGTCGGCCTGGAGTCCTCGGTCGGCGTGGTGATCGACGGCGTCTACCGTCCGCGCAACAGCGTCGGCTTCGGCGACCTGGGCCAGCTGGAGCGCATCGAAGTGCTGAAGGGGCCGCAGGGCACGGTGTTCGGCAAGAACACCTCCGCCGGCGTGATCAACGTGGTCACGCGCCGCCCCAGCTACACGCAGAGCGCGGAAGGCGAGGTCACGGTGGGCAACTACAACGCCCTGGGGGTGTCGGGTGCCTACAACGATGCGCTGGGTGAAGTGGGCGCGTTCAACATCTACGCCGCCAAGCGCAAGCGCGACGGATGGATGGACGTGCGCAGGGGCAGCGGCCCGCGCCGCGAGACCGACGACAACGACCAGAACTTCCACACCGTGCGCGGCAGGGTGCTGCTGGAGCCGACCGAGAACCTCGAAATCATGGTATCGGGCGATTTCACCAGCCGCGAGGAGAACTGCTGCGCGGCGGTGCAGACCACCGTCGGTGCCACCGCAGCGATCCTCAACGCGCTGACGGGTGGCCAAGCGGTCGCGGCGCCGGGCGACAATCCGTTCGACCGCGTCGCCTACAGCAACCGCCCGACCACCCAGGACATCAAGGAGAACGGTGTGGCGCTGGAGGTGAACTGGGATTCGTCCTGGTTCGGCGGCGCCACCCTGACCTCCATCACCGCGCAGCGCGAGTGGGAGGCCATCAACGGCCTGGACTACGATTTCAGCACGGCCGACATCCTGTACCGCGTGGCGGACGAGGACGAGTCGTTCACCGGCTTCAAGACCTTCAGCCAGGAATTCCGGCTGACCGGCGCGACCGACCGCGTCGACTGGATGGTCGGCGCGTTCTACACCGACGAAGACCTGGACCGCACCGAAACCTATCGCATCGGGTCGCACTACGAGCCCTACCTGTCGGTGGCCCTGCTGTCGATCATCAATCCGGCCCTGGGCACCTCGCCGACCGCCCCGCTGTTCCTGTCGCAGGCGTCCGGCCGGCCGTTCGGTACGGTGTTCGCCGGCCTGGGCGCGCTGGACACGTACGAGCAGAGCGCCAAGAGCACGGCGTTGTTCACCAACAATACCTGGCACGCCACCGACGCCCTGGACCTGACCTTGGGCCTGCGCTACACCCGCGAGAAGAAGACGCTGGTGTCGAACTACAGCAACCCCAACGGTGGCGCCGGCTGTGGCGCGATGCTCGCCAATCCGGCGCAGGTCGTCGCCGCACTGGTCGCACGTGGCCTGTCGGTGGCGCAGGCCAGCGCCGCAGCGCCGACCGTGGTCGGCTACGGCTGCCTGCCGTGGGCCAACCCGCTGCACAACGCGCCCACGCGCGACACCGTGCAGTCGCGTGAAGAGAAGGAATGGTCCGGCACGGTCAAGGCGGCGTACCGCTGGAACGACAACGTGATGACCTACGGGTCGTTCGCGCGCGGCTACAAGGGCGGCGGCTTCAATCTCGACCGCGTGCAGTCCTCCAACGGCCTAAGCAGCGGCAGTGCGAACGGCATCCTGCCGGTCCTCGACACCTCGTTCGCGGGCGAGTTCGTGGACAGCTACGAGCTGGGTGCCAAGACCACCTGGCTGGACGGCAACCTGCTGCTTAACGCCACCCTTTTCCACCAGGAGTACGAGAACTTCCAGCTCAACAGCTTCCTGGGCACCAGCTTCGTGGTGCGCTCGATTCCCGAAGTCACCTCGCAGGGCCTGGACGCCGAACTGATGTGGCAGCCCAAGTCGATCCGCGGCCTGATGCTGCAAAGCGGTCTGATGTATGCCGATACCACCTATGGCGACACCATCCCGGGCGGCGATTTCGTCTCGCCGACCGGCGCGCTGTACAAGCTGCCCGGTGGGCAGATGAGCTTCGCGCCGAAATGGTCCGGCTCCGCCTCGATCACCTACGAATGGGACGTGGGCAGCCTGCTGGCGCGCTTCAACATCGGCGCCAAGTACGTGTCCGAGTACAACACCGGCTCCGACCTCGATCCGGAGAAGATGCAGGGCGCCTACACGGTGGCCAACGCCCGCTTCGGCATCGGCGCGCAGGACCAGCGCTGGATGCTGGAGTTCTGGGGCAGCAACATCACCGACGAGGAGTACGTGCAGGTCGGCTTCGATGGCCCGCTGCAGAACGTGTCGCCGGCGCCGAACAACCCGTTCAACACCTTCAACGCGTTCCTCGGCGCGCCGCGCATGTACGGCATGACCCTGCGCGTCCGTTACTGATCCCCTTCGGACGATGTCGCGAACGGCCCGCCCTCCAGGCGGGCCGTTTTCTTTCCGGCTTCCGGCAGGGCGACAGCACGCGGCAAATCGGCTACAACAGCGGCGAATCCCTGTCGGAACCGATGATGTCCGTGCCCACCGATGAAGCGCTGCGCGTCCTGGCCCACCATGTCGGCGAACGCCTGCGGCAGGGGCGCGAGCACCTGGTCACGGCCGAGAGCTGTACCGGCGGCTGGATCGCCAAGTGCGTGACCGACATCGCGGGCTCGTCGGACTGGTTCGACTGCGGCCTGGCGGCCTACAGCTACGAAGCCAAGCAGGCCCTGCTGGGCGTGCGGCCGCAGACGCTGGAGACGCATGGCGCGGTCAGCCGCGAAACCGTCATCGAAATGGTCTCGGGCGCGCTGGTGAGTTCCGGCGCCAGCGTCGCGGTGGCGGTCACCGGCATCGCCGGCCCGGGTGGCGGCAGTCCCGACAAGCCGGTGGGAACGGTGTGGATCGGCTGGAAGCGGCGCGGCGGCTACGCGCGGGCCGAGGTCTTCCTGTTCGATGGCGACCGCGATGCCGTGCGCAGGCAGACGGTCGAGACGGCATTGAAGGGGCTGGAGCAGCTCTGAGGTGATGTTGTCCCTGTCGTGAGGTGGCATTCGGCGACCTGCCGGATTTGTTTGCCAGGTCAACGCAAGCGGAATCCGCTGCCCTGGATATCCACGACGGGCCGGCCGATCGAGGCGGTAGTCGACAACCGGTTGCCAGACGCTCGAGTTAGTAGTATTACTACTAACCATGGACCTGACCGATACCCAGCACGCCATCCTCGCCCTGATCGCCGAACGGCTCGAAGCCGAGGGCATGCCGCCGTCGCAGGCGGAAATCGCCAAGGCCTTCGGCTTCAAGGGCGTCCGCGCCGCCCAGTACCATCTGGAAGCCCTGGAGCAGGCGGGCGTCATCGAACGCGTCCCCGGGCGTGCCCGCGGTATCCGCCTGTTGAAGGTACCGCCCTCTGCGCAGCCCGATCTGGCGTTCCCGCCGGCCAACGACGATGGGCTGCGCGTGCCCGTGCTCGGACAGGTGGCGGCGGGTGCGCCGATCGGTGCGGACGCAGGCCACCACGACTATGTGTTGCTGGACCGCGCCTTCTTCGCCCCCGCGCCGGATTACCTGCTCAAGGTGAAAGGCGACTCGATGCGCGACGAGGGCATCTTCGATGGCGACCTGATCGGCGTGCACCGCACGCGCGACGCCCGTTCCGGGCAGATCGTGGTGGCCCGTGTCGACGACGCCATCACTGTCAAGCTGCTGAAGATTGGCAAGGACCGCATCCGCCTGCTGCCGCGCAACCCCGACTACGCCCCCATCGACGTGCTGCCCGACCAGGATTTCGCCATCGAGGGGCTGTACTGCGGCCTGGTGAGGCCGAACCGGTGACGCCCGCGAGCGTATCCGACCTTCCCGGGCGGTGTTTTCCGATGCCCGCGCGCGGCACCGGCCGATTCCTGCGGATCGCATCGACGACTAATTTCACGCCCACGCCCTCCGTCGCAGCCTGTGCGATGGGCGCCCACCACACTGATCGCACCTGACCACCTTGATGAGGACCACGACGATGGACGAGAACAAGAAGCGCGCCCTTTCCGCCGCACTGACCCAGATCGAACGCCAGTTCGGCAAAGGCTCAGTGATGCGCATGGGCGACCGGGTCATCGAACCGGTCGAGATCATTCCCACCGGCTCGCTGATGCTGGACATCGCCCTCGGCATCGGTGGCCTGCCGCGTGGCCGCGTCGTGGAAATCTATGGTCCGGAGTCTTCGGGCAAGACCACGCTGACCCTGCAGGCCATCGCCCAGTGCCAGAAGCAGGGCGGCACCGCCGCGTTCATCGACGCCGAACATGCTCTGGACCCGATCTACGCCGCCAAGCTGGGCGTGAACGTGGACGACCTTCTGCTGTCGCAGCCGGATACCGGCGAGCAGGCACTGGAGATCGCCGACATGCTGGTCCGCTCGGGCTCGATCGACATCGTGGTTATCGACTCGGTGGCCGCGCTCACGCCGAAGGCCGAAATCGAAGGCGAGATGGGTGACCAGCTGCCGGGCCTGCAGGCCCGGCTGATGAGCCAGGCGCTGCGCAAGCTCACCGGCAACATCAAGCGCTCCAATACCACCGTCATCTTCATCAACCAGTTGCGGATGAAGATCGGCGTGATGATGCCCGGCCAGAGCCCTGAAGTGACGACCGGCGGCAATGCGCTCAAGTTCTATGCCTCGGTTCGCCTGGACATCCGTCGCATCGGCGCCATCAAGAAGGGCGACGAGATCATCGGCAACCAGACCAAGATCAAGGTCGTCAAGAACAAGCTGGCGCCCCCGTTCAAGCAGGTGGTCACCGAGATCCTGTACGGCGAAGGCATCAGTCGCGAGGGTGAACTGATCGACATGGGCGTGGAAGCCAAGCTGGTCGAGAAGGCGGGTGCTTGGTACAGCTACGGCAGCGAGCGTATCGGCCAGGGCAAGGACAATTCCCGCACCTTCCTGCGCGAGAACCCGGCGATCGCCGCGCAACTGGAGGCCGAACTGCGCGAGAAGTTCCAGCCGGCCGAAGCGTCGCGCGATGAAAAAGCCGACGACGACGGCGAGTAAGAGTGGGGCGGTGCGGGATGTCGGCCGAGGACGGGCAGGCGGGGGCACGGGCGGGACGCCGTCGTAAGCCCGTTGAGCAGACCGCGCTGCAACGCGCGCTGGGCCTGCTGACCCGGCGCGAACATTCCCGCCGGGAACTGTCCCGGAAGCTGACGTCCCGGGGTGTGGATGCGGCCGATGTGCGATCGGCCGTGGACCGGTTGGCGGATGAAGGCTGGCAGAGCGACACGCGCTTTGCCGAAGCCCTGGTCCGTAGCCGGGTGTCGGGTGGTTATGGACCGCTGCGCATCAAGGTCGAGCTGTCCACCCATGGGCTGGACCGCGAGGCGGTCGCGGCGGCCATGGCCACCTTCGATGGCGACTGGACCGAAGCGGCGTGCGACCTCGTCCGCCGCCGTTTCGGTCCAGTCCGCCGGATCGAGCCGGCGCAGGCCCGCAAGATCGCGGATTTCCTGATCCGGCGCGGCTTCGATGCGGCGGCGGTCCGCGCCGCCAGCCACTCGGAGCCGGAGGACTGGGAAGGGACGGCCTGATAATCTAGCGTATTGGGTTGCCTCCCCCGGGCGCGTCCGCCTTTGGCGCATGGCGCGGGGCGACGGGGCGCCTTCCCGCCAATGCCTGCCAGATGACCACTCCCAAGATCCCCAGCACCCGCCAGATCCGCCAGGATTTCCTCGATTTCTTTGCCGGCAAGGGCCATACCATCGTGCCGTCCGCCTCACTGGTGCCCGGCAAAGATCCCACGTTGCTGTTCACCAACTCCGGCATGGTGCAGTTCAAGGATGTGTTCCTGGGTGCGGAAAAGCGCAGCTACGTGCGTGCGGCCGACGTGCAGCGCTGCCTGCGTGCGGGCGGCAAGCACAACGACCTCGATTCGGTCGGTTATACCGCGCGCCACCATACCTTCTTCGAAATGCTGGGCAACTGGTCCTTCGGCGACTATTTCAAGAAGGAGGCCATCGCTTGGTCGTGGGAGTTGCTGACGGACGTGTGGGGACTGGCACCGGAACGGCTCTTGGTTACCGTCTATCACACCGACGACGAGTCCTACGACTTGTGGAACAAGATGATCGGCCTGCCGCCCGAGCGGATCGTCCGCATCGGCGACAACAAGGGCGCCCCTTACGCCTCGGACAATTTCTGGCAGATGGCCGACACCGGTCCCTGCGGCCCGTGCACGGAGATCTTCTACGACCATGGCGACCATATCGCCGGCGGCCCGCCCGGTTCCCCCGATGAGGACGGCGATCGCTACATCGAGATCTGGAACAACGTCTTCATGCAGTTCGATCGCCAGCCCGACGGCACGCTGGTGCCGCTGCCGGCGCCGTGCGTCGACACTGGCATGGGGCTGGAGCGTCTGGCCGCGGTCCTGCAGCATGTCCACACCAATTACGAGATCGACCTGTTCCAGGGCCTGATCCGCAAGGCTGCGGAGTTGACCGGTACGCCCGACCTCGAGAACAAGTCGCTGCGCGTGATCGCGGACCACATCCGCGCCTGTAGCTTCCTGATCGTCGATGGCGTCTTGCCGTCGAACGAGGGCAGGGGCTATGTGCTGCGCCGTATCATTCGCCGCGCGCTGCGCCATGGCTGGATGCTGGGGGTGCGCCAGCCCTTCTTCCACAAGATGGTGGGTACGCTGTCCGAGCTGATGGGCGATGCCTATCCGGAACTGCCGGCTGCCCGCGAACTGGTGGAGCGTGCGCTCAAGGCCGAGGAAGAGCGCTTCGCCGAGACGCTGGATTCGGGCATGCGCATCTTCGACGACGTTGCCTCGCGCGTGGCCGATGGCGTGATCCCGGGTGGCGATGCGTTCCGGCTCTACGACACCTACGGCTTCCCGGTCGACCTGACCGCCGACATCGCGCGCGAGCGAGGGTTGACGGTGGACATGGCCGGCTTCGATGCCGCCATGGAGGAGCAGAAGCGTCGCGCCCGCGATGCCGGCAAGTTCACCTCCACCACGGGCTTGCCTGCCGACCTCGTGGCCCAGCTTTCGCCGACCGTGTTCCTGGGGTACGACCAGTTGGATGCCGGCGGCCTGCAGGTCGTGGCGCTGTTGAAGGAGGGCCGGCCGGTGCCGTCGGTGGAGGCCGGCGACGAGGCAGTGGTCATCTTGGACCGTACCCCCTTCTACGCCGAATCCGGTGGCCAGGTCGGCGATACCGGCGTGCTGGCGGAACAGGGCGTCCAGTTCGATATCGCGGATACGCTCAAGTTCGCCGGCCAGTTCCATGGACATGCGGGCCGCGTCGCCAAGGGCACGTTGAAGCTAGGCGATCACGTGGTGGCCTCGGTGGACGCCGCGCGTCGCGCCAGCACCATCCTCAACCACTCCGCCACCCATCTGCTGCACGCGGCCTTGCGCGAAGTGCTGGGCACACATGTCCAGCAGAAGGGTTCGCTGGTCGCGCCGGATCGCCTGCGCTTCGATTTTTCCCATTTCCAGCCGATGACGGCTGCGGAACTGGCGGAGATCGAGCGCCGCGTCAACGCGCAGATCCGCGCCAACAGCGCCGCCGAAGTGCACCACATGGGCATGCAGGAAGCGCTGGATTTCGGCGCCATGGCGCTGTTCGGCGAGAAGTACGGCGAGCACGTGCGCGTGCTGAAGATGGGCGACTACTCCACCGAGCTCTGTGGCGGTACCCATGTCGGCCGCACCGGCGACATCGGCCTGTTCAAGCTGGTGGGAGAAAGTGGCGTCTCCGCCGGCGTCCGGCGCATCGAGGCGGTGACCGGGCAGGGCGCTCTGGACTACGTGGCGGACGAAGAGCGCCGCCTGGCCGAGGCGGCCAGTCTGCTTGGTGGCAATGCCGGCGAGGTGGTCGACAAGATCCGTGCACTCGCCGATCGGCAGAAGAAGCTTGAGCGCGAACTGGAATCGCTGAAGGCGAAGGCGGCTTCCACGGCCACCTCCGATCTGGGCGGTGCGGCCGTCGATGTGGGGGGGATTCGCGTCCTTGCCACGCGGCTGGAAGGCTTCGACGCCAAGGCCCTGCGCGATGCAGTGGACCGCCTGAAGCAGCAGCTCGGCGACGCAGTAATCGTCCTGGCCGGGACCGCAGACGGCAAGGCCGCGCTCGTCGCCGGTGTGAACGGCGCAGCAACCGGCCGGGTTAAGGCGGGGGAACTCCTCTCACATATCGCGGGTCAGATCGGTGGCAAGGGCGGTGGCCGCCCGGACCTCGCCCAGGGTGGTGGTGAGGACGGGCCCGCCCTTGCGACTGCCCTGCAGGGCGTTCCGGGGTGGGTCCAGCAGCGTCTTGCCTGACCCCCGTCTTGGCCCAATCGGTGCTTGCGGCCGCATGCCCCCGGCCGCTAACATGCTTTAAGTTCATGAATGTACCAGGAAGCCGACGGCCCATTTTCACGGAGCCAGCGCGCCCCCGGCACTATCCTTTGCCGGATTACGGAGAAGAAACATGTTGATCTTGACCCGCCGTGTCGGCGAAACCCTGATGATCGGCGATTCGGTCACGGTGACCGTGCTCGGCGTCAAAGGCAACCAGGTTCGCATCGGCATCACCGCGCCCAAGGACGTGGCGGTGCATCGCGAAGAAATCTATCAGCGCATCCAGCGCGGCGAAGAGATTTCCTCGCCGTCCTCGTCGGAGAACGTCACGTCCGAGTGATTTTGTTTGCCGCCTGCGCGGTGAGCCGCTATCCTATGCGGCCGCTGCAGCTTGCCTGCAACGTGCGTCAAACCGGAGTGATGCCCGAGCGGCTGAAGGGGCTCCCCTGCTAAGGGAGTATAGGGTCAAAAGCCTTATCGAGGGTTCGAATCCCTCTCACTCCGCCAGTTTGAAGCCTGTCCCGGAGCCTCCTTGAAGAGGCCTGCATTCGGGTAGCGGTATCGGCGTTGCAGGAAAGTTCTGCTCATGCCGTGTTCTCCGAAAGCGCTCTGCCAAGACGCCGTAGGATGCAGAAAGAAGTAGAAAAAAGATTGACGAGTGGAAAAAGCTTCACGCATAATTCCGCTCCTCACGCGCCCGTAGCTCAGCTGGATAGAGTACCTGGCTACGAACCAGGCGGTCGGGAGTTCGAATCTCTCCGGGCGCGCCATTACAACGCAAAGAGCCAGCGGCCATCCGCTGGCTCTTTGCGTTTCCGCGTCTGCATCGCGAACCCGAATTCCGCGGGTGGCCTGTTCCTGTCGCTGCGTGCGTGATGCAGGTATCGCGCCCCGTCGGCGCTCGTGACCCGGCATGTCGTTCGTCGCTGCGCAACTTCCCCATCGCGTCCAGCCCCCGTTGAAGATGCCCTTGGCGTCCGCGTTTCCGCAAGGGTTCGGCAGCGGGTGTTTTTCGGAGTTGCTTCGGCAGAACGCCTTGGTGGCGGTGTTCGCGTTGAATGACTGGCGCGCTTGGACGGTCGATTCGTTGGGCATCCTCGATGCGCACGAGCACGAACGCGTGCGACGTCAGCGGCGCGAGAGGGACCGCGACCGCTTGGCGCTCGCGTATGCGCTGCATCGCCTGTTGCTCGCACAGGCCCTGGGCCTGGTGCCGGCGCGTGTGCCCCTCGCGCGCGACGCGCACGGACGCCCGCTACTCGAGGGCCTGCAGGTGGACACCAGCCTGAGTCATTCGGACGGCCATGTCGCGGTGGCAGTGAGCCTGCACGGCCCCATCGGGGTGGACATCGAGCCGGTCCAGCGCGTCGATGCCATGGCCGACATCGCCGAACGGATTTGCCATGGCGATGAGCGAACGCGTATCGCCGGGCGCCGTGATGCTGGGCGCGGCGCCGCGCTGCTCGACCTGTGGGTGCGCAAGGAGGCGTTCCTCAAGGCCGCAGGAGTCGGGCTGGCGCGGGAAATGGATACGTTCGCCTTGCCTGAGGGGGAGCCGACAGCCTTGCATCCCGGCCGATTCATGCGGGTGCGCACCGATCTGCTGGATCTGGGACCCGATGTCGTGTGCGCCGTGTCGTGCAGGCCCGACATCGTATGCGTCGCTGGCCGGCCGTGGCCGATGGGCGAGAGCGCGCAGCCATAACGCCGAAGCATCGTGTCCGGATGCGTGGCGTTTTGCGTTCTTGTGGTGGAGAAGGGCGTCAGAGGCAGGGCTGTTCGGTCGGGCGGCAGGCTGAGTCAGCGACGAACAGCGCAGCCAGGCGCACACACAGGGGAAGCAATGAAATCGACCCATGCCAGTCAGAAGTCCAGGGCCATCCGGTTCCTGTGGCTGCTGGAAGTAGTGATCATCGTGCTTGCCGTGCTGGGCTCGGCCTGGTTGCGCTTCCTCAATGATCATGAGACCCACCTGGAGTTCGTCGAGCACGCGCCGGCGCGTGCGCTGCTGGTGGCACTATGCCTCACGGGTGCCATGGCCGCGTTCGGCCTGTACCAGGTGCACATGCGGCACAGCCGCATGGACTTCTTCCTGCGGTTCCTGTTGTCGTTCGTCCTCGGCGGCGTTGCGCTGGTGGTGCTGTACTACGTCGTGCCGCAGGCCTACATCGGTCGCGGCGTGCTGGCGCTGTCGCTGGCGATCTCGGCGGTCGCCATCGTGGCGGTGCGGATGCTGTCGGTCAGCCTGTTCCGCACCGACGTGCTGAAGCAGCGCCTGCTGGTGCTGGGCGCGGGCAACAACGCGGACCTGATCAACAGTCGGATGCGGCGCAAGGCGGATCGCCGCAGCTTCATGATCGTCGGCTTCGTGCCGGTTGACGGACAGCCGGTGGTCGTGCGGGAGGAGTTGTTGCTCAAGCCCGAGAGCACGCTGGCCGATCTGGTGGAAGAACTGCAGATCGACGAGTTGGTGATCGCACCGGACGAACGTCGCGGCGGTTTGCCGATGGAAGACATGCTGCAGTGCGTGCAGCAAGGTGTGAACGTGATCGACCTGTCGACGTTCTTCGAGCGCGAAGCCGGCATGGTGCAGCTGAACATCGTCGACCCGTCATGGCTGGTGTTCTCCGGTGGTTTCGACTACTCCACGCCGCGGCGGCTCAGCAAGCGGTTCTTCGACCTGCTGGCGGCTGGCGCGCTGCTGCTGCTTGCCTGGCCACTGATGCTGCTGACCGCGCTGGCCGTATGGCTGGAATCGGGGGGGCCGGTGCTGTACAGCCAGATCCGCGTGGGCGAGCGCGGCAACCACTTCAAGCTGACCAAGTTCCGCAGCATGCGAACGGACGCGGAGAAGGGCGGTGTCGCGGTCTGGGCGAGCAAGGACGACGACCGGACGACGCGCGTCGGCCGTTTCATCCGCAAGACGCGGCTCGACGAGTTGCCGCAGCTGTTCGCGGTACTGCGCGGCGACATGAGCTTCGTGGGGCCGCGGCCCGAGCGGCCGCAGTTCGTCGACATGCTGAACGATGAGGTCCGCTACTACCGCGTCCGTCATTGCGTGAAACCGGGCCTGACTGGTTGGGCGCAGCTGCGATATCCGTACGGCGCCTCGGTGAAGGATGCCGAGGAGAAGCTGAAGTTTGACCTCTTCTACGTCAAGAACCACGGTCTCGTCTTCGACATGATGATCCTGTTGCAGACGGTGGAAGTGGTGCTGTTCGGTCGCGGCGCGCGCTGAGCCGGTCCCTCCGCTGCGGCGCGCAGCGGACCTGATGGGAACACGCCTCGGCGGGGCGAACCGCCGGCTCGGATTTACCTGCGGCACTCCGCACTCAAGCGTGAAGACGAACGATCGCTTGACGGATTCGTCCCTTGATTCCATCGCGGCCATTGGCCTCATCCCGTCGCGGCGTACGTTGATGGGTGTGAACAGGGAATGCCAGCAATGGCAGGGTGGGGATCGGTGGGTACTTACGCTGACAGCGCCAGCTACTGGCAGGAGGTCCTGTCGGGTACGGTCGCTTATCCGGACATGCCTTGGCGCCAGCCATCGACCGGTGAGGGCATACGGATCGAGGCGGCGCTGCCGCCGTCTCTTGCGACCGTATCAGGTCGGATCCCGGCCGACGCTGGCGATGTCGCCAGCGTGCTGTGGGCACTGCTGTTGGCACGCCTGACGAACCAGAGTGCTGTCGTACTGGTCACCTCTATCGAAGGCGACGGCGACGTGGGTCTGCTCGCATTGCGCTTCGATGTCGATGACGGTACGACGATCACCTCCGCGCTGACGCAGCTGCGGACGCAGCGTGCCGCCGAAGAGGCGCTTGTCGGCCTGACGTCCGAACGACTGGCCGATCTGAGCGGGTTGGCAGATGAGGAGCGGCAACGCCCCTTCCTTGCCGGCGTCAACAGCCACGCGCCGGAGACAGTGGAACTCGACCTGGCGATCACTGCCGACACGGTGGTCATGCGCAGCTCGACCGGCGCGTTCTCTTCGCAGGCGCTGCAACAGATGCTGGAGGCCTGGTCGAACCTGCTGGACGGGCTCTCTTCCGATGCGAGTCAGCCGCTGTGTCGGCTACCGTTGCTGTCGTCTGTGCAGGCGCGGGCAACGATCGAGCAAGGGAACGCGACCGCCATGCCCCGCGATCCGGTGGCGGCCGTGCATCGTCTATTCGAGGCGCAGGTGGCACGGACCCCGGAGGCCATTGCGCTTGTCCATGGCGCCCACCGTCTTGGCTATGCCGAGTTGAACGCGCGTGCCAACCAACTCGCGCGACACCTGCAGCACCTGGGCGTCGGGCTCGACGACCGTGTGGCGATCTACCTGGATCGCGGGATGGAGATGGTGGTCGGCTTGCTCGCCGTGCTGAAGGCGGGCGCAGCCTATGTGCCCCTGGATCCGACGTATCCGTCCGAGCGTCTTGCCTTTACGCTGTCCGACAGCACCCCGCGCGTGCTGTTGACGATGACGGGCATGGAGCAGCCGGTCGAGGCGGTCTTCGGTCAGTTGCCGGCCTCGCTGGCGGTCGTGGAACTGGGAACGGACGAGGCCGCGTGGCGCCAGCAGCCATCGCATGATCTGGACGGGACTAACGCGGCGTCGTCGGCCAACCTGGCCTACGTGCTCTACACCTCCGGTTCGACAGGCAAGCCCAAGGGCGTGGCGATGCCGCACGGGCCGCTGGTCAATCTGATCCAGTGGCAGGCGCGTGAGTCGGGCAATAGCATGCCGCTGCGCACATTGCAGTTCGCCGCGCTCGGCTTCGATGTCGCCTTCCAGGAAGTGTTCGCCACGCTGTCCACGGGCGGCACGCTGATCGCCATCGACCAGGACACCCGCATGAGCACGGGCAAGCTGTTCGACTACATCGTCGAACAGCGCGTGGAGCGCATGTTCCTGCCGTATTTCGCGCTGCAGATGCTGGCCGAAGGGCTGGAAGGGCATCTTGCCGCGCTGCCGCCCGGCGAGCGTCCGGACTGCGTGCTGCGCGAGATCATCACCGCGGGCGAGCAACTGCGCATCGAACCGAAGATCGTGCGCTTCTTCGAGCAGCTGCCCGGTTGCCGCCTGCACAATCACTACGGGCCGACGGAGACGCACGTGGTTACGGCGCTGACGTTGCCGGAAGATCCGCGTGCATGGCCGCGCCTGCCGACCATCGGAAAGCCGATCGCCAACGCGCGCGTCTACGTGCTCGATGCGCACGGACAGCCGCTGCCGTGCGGGGTGGTGGGCGAGCTCTACCTCGCGGGCCCGGTGGTCGCGCGAGGCTATCTGCAGCGCGACGATCTGACGGCCGAGCGGTTCCTGCCGGATCCGTTCGTGGCGGCCGACGGTGCGCGCATGTACCGGACCGGCGACCTGGGACGCTGGCTACCGGACGGGACCATCGAATACCTGGGGCGCCAGGACTTCCAGGTGAAGATCCGTGGCTTCCGCGTGGAACTGGGCGAGATCGAGGCGCAGATGATGGCGTTCCCCGGCGTGCGCGAGGCCGGCGTGCTCGCCCGCGAGGACACCCCGGGCTTGAAGCGTCTTGTCGCCTATGTATCGCCGCAGGAACGCGCCGCGCCCGTGGATGTCGAACGCCTGCGCCAGCACCTGGTCGATGCGCTGCCCGACTACATGGTGCCGGTGGCCTACGTGCAGCTGGATGCGTTGCCGCTGTCGCCCAACGGCAAACTGGATCGCCACAAACTGCCGCGTCCTGGCCGGCAGCGGCCCGCGTGGGCAGGCGCGTACGACGCGCCACGCGATGCGAAGGAGGCCGCACTCTGCCGCATTTTTGCCGAGGTCCTGGACCTGGAAGACCTGGGGCGCGACGACAACTTCTTCGATCTCGGCGGGACGTCGCTGCTGGCGATCCGCGTGCTGGAGGCTGCGCGCCGCGAGCGCCTGGGTGACGTGTCGGCGATGGCCCTGTTCCGCGCACCAACGCCGGCACAGCTTGCCGCCACGCTGGCGGACGGACAGCGCGAGCCGCTGGACCGTTCGCGTCTGTCGCTGCGTGGCGAAACGTCGGCGCACGAGCCCATCGCCATCATCGGCATGGCCGGACGCTTCCCCGGCGCAGCCACGGTGGAGGCATTCTGGGACAACCTGTGCGCCGGTCGCGACAGCGTCAGTCGGTTCGCCGCCGACGAACTGGACCTGGACATCCCGGAGGAACAGCGTGCGCATCCGGCTTACGTGCCCGCGCGCGGTGTCTTCGATGACGTGGACAGGTTCGACGCCGCGTTCTTCGGCATCTCGCCGAAGGAAGCCGAGCTCATGGACCCGCAGCAGCGCATCTTCCTGGAGCTATGCTGGGAATGCATGGAGCGCTCCGGCCACGTGCCGGACGCCAGCGAGGTCCCGGTCGGTGTGTTCGCCGGCATGTACAACGCCAGCTACTACCAGCGCAACGTGCTGGCGCACCCGGACCTGATCGACAAGCTCGGCGCTTTTCAGGTGATGCTGGGCAACGAGAAGGACTACATCGCCACGCGCGTGGCGCACAAGTTGAACCTGACCGGCCCGGCCGTCAGCGTGCACACCGCGTGCTCCACGTCGCTGGTCGCGATCAGCCAGGCAGTCGACAGCCTGCGTGCCGGCCGCTGCGGCATGGCGCTGGCCGGTGGCATCGCCGTGACCTGCCCGGTGCGTAGCGGACACGTGTACCAGGAAGGCGGCATGCTGTCCGCCGACGGCCATACGCGCAGTTTCGATGCCGAGGCCAGCGGCACGGTGTTCAGCAATGGCGCGGCCGTGGTGTTGCTGAAGCGCCTGTCCGACGCCATCGCCGACGGCAATCCCATCCATGCCGTGGTGCGTGGCGCGGCGATCAACAACGACGGCGGCCAGAAGGCCAGCTTCACCGCGCCGAGCAGCGAAGGGCAGGCGGCCGTGATCGCGATGGCGCACGCCGACGCGGGCGTGGATGCGCGCAGCATCGGCTACGTGGAGGCGCACGGCACGGCGACGCCGATGGGGGATCCCATCGAGATCGAGGGCCTGACGCGTGCCTTCCGACAAGCCACCGACGATACCGGCTTCTGCGTGGTCGGTTCGGTGAAGAGCAATGTCGGCCACCTGCTGATGGCGGCCGGTGCGGCTGGCGTGATCAAGACCGCCTATGCGTTGCGCCACCACTGCCTGCCGCCGACCGCGCATTTTCGCCAGGCGAATCCGGTGATCGACTTCGCGCGCACGCCGTTCCGCGTGAGTGGCGAACTGCAGCCGTGGGAAGCGGTCGATGGCCAGCCGCGCCGCGCGGGCGTCAGTTCCTTCGGCGTGGGAGGCACCAATGCGCACGTGGTCATGGAGGAAGCGCCTGCCGTCGCACCCTCGGAACCGGCGGAGGGCGCCCAACTGCTGACCCTCTCGGCGCGAACGCCCGATGCACTGGTGGAAGCCGCCGCACGGTTGGCCGAGCATCTGGAGAACGCGCCCGATGCCAACCTTGCCGACGTGGCATGGACGCTGGCCGTGGGGCGCAAGGTGTTTCCGCACCGCATCGCCGTGGCGGCTGACAGTGCCGCCGGCGCGGTCACGCAGCTGCGCAGCGCGGACCTGTCGGCGGCGGCTGCGAAGTCGCGACCGGCACAGGCGGGGGACGTGGTGTTCATGTTCCCCGGTCAGGGCTGCCAGTACGCCGGCATGGGCCGCACGCTGTATGCGCGCGAGCCGGCGTTCCGTGCCGCGTTCGACGACTGCGCACGCGTGCTCGATGCCGAGCTCGGCCAAGACCTGCGTGCGCTGGTGTTCGGCGACGACGGCGACGCATTGCTTCCGACTGCCATCATGCAGCCGGCGATCTTCAGCATCGAATACTCGCTGGCCCGCTGGTGGATGTCGCATGGCGTGGTGCCGGCGGTCATGGTCGGCCACAGCGTCGGTGAGTTCGTGGCCGCCACCCTGGCGGGCGTGTTCGCGCTGCCGGACGCGCTGCGCCTGGTCGCACGTCGCGGTCGCCTGATGCAGGCGCAGCCGGCCGGCGCGATGCTCTCGGTGCGCCTGTCGCTGGATGCACTGCTGCCGCGCCTGCCCGACGCCTTGTCGTTGGCGGCCGAGAATGCGCCGGGTGCCTGCGTCGTGGCCGGTCCGCACGAGGCCATCGCCGCTTTCCAGCAGCAACTGGAGGGCGAGGGCGTGGCCTGCCGCGCATTGAAGACCTCGCACGCGTTCCACTCTTCGATGATGGATGCCGTGGTACCCGTGTTCCGCGCCGAGGTGGAAGCACTGGCGCGCAACGCGCCGTCACTGCCCATCCTGTCCACCGCGACCGGTGCCTGGCTGGACGACCATCAGGCGGTGTCTTCCGACTACTGGTCGCGCCACCTGCGCGAGCCCGTCCGCTTCTCCTCCGCCATTGCCCAGCTGCTGGACCGCCCCGGCCGTGTGCTGCTCGAGATCGGTCCCCGCAACACGCTGGCCACGCTCTCGCGCCAGCAGCCGCAGCTGCAGAAGCAGCGGATCGCGGCGGTGGCCTCGCTGGCCGACAACGTGGAAGGTGAGCAGGCCGCGCTGCTCGGCGCCTTCGGCCAGCTGTGGTCGCACGGTATCGCGGTGAGCGCAGCGGCCCTGGATCGCCGGGACCGGCGCTTGCGCCTGCGGCTGCCGACCTATCCGTTCGAGAAAAAGCGTTATTGGGTGGAGGCACACGAGGTGGTGCCCCGCACTGTCGTTCCCCATCCCAGCATGGCCGCACCCGCGGTCCCGGAGCCGCTGATGTCCGTTGTCACCGAACTCGCACCGCCCGCCCCCGACCGTCGTCCCCGCATCGCCGCACAGCTGCGCGAGGTCTTCGAGGACGTGGCCGGCTTCGAGCTGTCCGATGCGGATGGCGATGCGAACTTCATCGAACTGGGCCTGGACAGCCTGATGCTGACCCAGGTAGCGCTGCAATTGCAGAAGACCTTCCCGGTGCGCATCACCTTCCGCCAGTTGATGGGGGAATACGCCAGCCTCGATCGCCTGACCCAGGGCCTGGATGCGCAGTTGCCGGCGGAAGCGGCGCCTGCGCCGGTCGCGGTCACGACGGTCGTCCAGGCGGTTGAGCAGACCACCACGGCGATGCCGGCGATGCCCGCATCGCTGCCGGCGGCTCCGCTGGCGCCGGCGCCGATCCAGGCGCTGGCGAACGGCGATGCCCTGAGCCAGCTGATCGCCCAGCAAATGCAGCTGATGTCGCAGCAGCTGGCCTTGCTCGCCGGTACTTCCCCGGCGCCGCTTGCCGTCGCGCCCATTGCCACGCCTCCGGCGGTGGCCGCGGCCGTTGCAGCGCCTGTCCCCACGCCGGCCCTCGCCCCGGTGCGTTCGGACGTCGCCGCGGTTGCCGATGAGGAAGCGGCGCTCGCGCACACGCGCTACGACGTCAAGAAGGCCTTCGGCGCCATCGCCCGCATCGACGCCCACAACGGCACCGAACTGAATCCCCATCAGCGCGAGCGGCTGGATGGCTTCATCCGTCGTTACACCGCGCGCACGCCCAAGTCGAAGGCGTACACGCAGCAGCATCGCGCCCACATGGCCGATCCACGCGTGGTGACCGGCTTCCGCCCGCTGACCAAGGAGATCGTCTACCAGATCGTGGTGGAGCGCTCGAAGGGTTCGCACGTGTGGGACATCGACGGGCATGAGTACGTCGACGCGCTCAACGGATTCGGCACCAGCCTGTTCGGCTGGCAACCTGACTTCGTGGTGCAGGCGGTCAAGCAGCAGATCGATGACGGCTACGAGATCGGCCCCATGCATCCGCTGGCCGGCGAAGTGTCGCAGCTGGTCTGCGAACTGACCGGGCACGACCGTGCCGCGCTGTGCAACACCGGCTCCGAAGCCGTGCTCGGCGCGATGCGCATCGCGCGCACCGCGACCGGCCGCGAGACCATCGTGGTGTTCTCGGGCTCGTACCACGGCATCAACGACGAAGTGATCGTGCGCGGGACGAAAAAGCTGCGGGCTGTGCCGGCGGCGCCGGGCATCCTGCGCAATACGGCCGAGAAGGTACTGGTGCTGGATTACGGCACGCCCGAAACATTGCAGATCATCCGCGAGCGTGCGCACGAGCTGGCGGCCGTGCTGGTGGAGCCGGTGCAGAGCCGTCGTCCCGACTTCCAGCCGGTCGAATTCCTGAAGGAGGTCCGCAAGATCACCGCCGACGCCGGCGCTGTGCTGATCTTCGATGAGGTGATCACCGGCTTCCGCTCGCATCCGGGTGGCGCGCAGGCGCTGTTCGATATCAGGGCGGATCTCTGCACCTACGGCAAGGTGGTCGGCGGCGGGTATCCGATCGGCGTGATGGCCGGCAAGCGTGAATACATGGATGCGCTGGACGGCGGTTACTGGCAGTACGGAGACGATTCCACACCGCCAGCGGGCGTGACCTACTTCGCCGGCACGTTCGTGCGCCATCCGCTGACGCTGGCGGCGGCGAAAGCCTCGCTGCTGCACATGAAGGAGCACGGCGCAGCGCTGCAGCAGCGCCTCAACGAGCGGACCGCCGCGATGGCCGCCGAATTGAATGCCTTCTCGGCCAGCGTCGGGGCACCGGTGAGGATCAAGCACTTCGCCTCGTTGTGGCGCACCCACTTCGACGAAGAGCATCCGCTGCAGGACCTGCTGTTCGCGATGATGCGCAGCCGTGGCATCCACATCCTCGACAACTTCCCGTGCTTCTTCACCACCGCGCACAGCGAGGCGGATTTCCAGGCCATCGCGAAGGCGTGGAAGGAGGCGGTGCTGGAGTTGCAGGAGGCGCAGCTGTTGCCGCGCAGCGTACTGATGCCGCTCACCGTCATGGATGCCGACAAGCCCATTGTGCCCGGCGCGCGCTTGGGGCGCGACCACGAGGGCCGTCCCGCCTGGTATGTGGAGAATCCGGAGGTGCCCGGTCAGTACATGAGGGTGAGCGCGTGAGCAGCGTGATGCCGGTGGCGCCGTTCGGGTCCGTCGTCGTCGACTACGATCCCTTCGCTGGCGGCGCCCTTGCGCGCGTGGTGCCGACCACGGAGCCGCAGCGCGAAGTATGGCTGGCATCGCAATTGGGCCAGGAAGCGTCGCTGGCCTACAACGAGTCGGTGTCCCTGCGCCTGCGAGGCACGCTGGATGCAGAGCGCCTCCAGCATGCGCTGCAGACCGTGGTGGCGCGTCACGACGCGCTGCGTGCCAGCATCGGTCCGGACGGCGAGACGTTCTGCGTGCTTGAGCACGCCCCGTTGCTGCTGTCCTTCACTGATCTGTCGCGTCTGGATGCTTCGCAACGCGAAGCCATCTTGTCCGATCGTCGCCGTCTTGGGGTGGAGACGCCGTTCGTGTTGGAACAGGGGCGACTGTTCCGTGCGGAACTGCTGCAACTGGACGCCCAGGACCACGTGCTGCTGATGCATGCGCACCACATCGTCTGCGACGGCTGGTCATGGTGGGTCATCGTCCGCGAACTGGGTGCGGCCTACGCCGGAGGCGACGAGGGCATGCCGGCGGTGCCGAACGACAGCTACGCCGACTATGCGTTGGCGGAGGCCCTGCATCCGGTTGGACCGCAGTTCCGCGAGGACGAGAGCTACTGGATGTTGCAGTTCGCCGGCGAGCCGCCGGTACTGGAGCTTCCGACCGATCGTCCGCGCCCGGCCCGCCGCACGTTCGCGTCACGACGCGAGGATCATTTGCTGGATGCGGAACTGGTGACGGCGCTGCGTCGCCTGGGCGCGCGCCGCGGCGCCAGCCTGTTCGCGACGCTGCTGGGTGGATTCGCCACGCTGATGTCGCGCATCGCAGGGCAGGATGATGTGGTGGTCGGCATTCCTGCGGCCGGGCAGTCCGTCGATGGGCATGACCATCTGGTGGGCCACTGCGTCGACCTTTTGCCGCTCAGGTTCGACCTGCAGCCCGAACAGGGTTTCACCCAGGTGCTGGCGGGCGCGCAGGCGACCTTGCTGGATGCGATCGAGCACCAGCGCTACACCTTCGGCACGCTGCTGAAGAAGCTGCGTATCACGCGCGATCCCGCCCGCCTGCCGCTGGTCAGCGTGATGTTCAACATCGACCAGGCGTTGGACCAGGAGAAGTCCGGTTTCCCGGGGCTGGCGCTCGACTTCACCACCAATGCCCGGAGCTGCGAGAACTTCGAGTTGTCCATCAATGCCGTGCAGGTCGACGGCATGCTGCGGCTGGAGACGCAGTACAACACCGACCTGTTCGACGCGCAGACGGTGCGGCGCTGGCTTGCCGCGTACGAAACCCTGTTGCGAGGCGCCTGCGACGCGCCGGACGAGCGGATTTCCCGATTGCCGCTGGTAGGCCCGGGTGCGCTGGCCGAGCTGTTTGAACGGCGACCGGCCCCGGTCGTGTTCGACCGGCAATGCCTGATGCACCAGCATGTCGAGCGCCAGTGCGATCGAGCACCGGACCGCATCGCCGTGCGTGCGGATGACGGCGAACTGACGTATCGGCAGCTCGAGTCCCGCGCCAACCGCATCGCGCGCCTGCTGCGTGCGCAGGGCGTGCACAAGGGAGCGCTTGTCGGTCTGGCGCTGGATCGCGGCACGGAAATGCTGGCGGCCCTCCTGGGCATCCTGAAAGCCGGTGCCGGGTATGTGCCACTCGATCCGCAGTTTCCCGCCGAGCGACTGGCTTACATGGCCGGCGACGCGGGGCTGGCGGCGCTGGTCACCCAGCAGCAGCACGCGGCGAATTTCGATCTGCGCGGGCGTCCGGTGCTGGCGCTGGATGCGCTGGCGACCGAACTGGAAGCCATTGGGGATGCGCGCCTGCCGCATGACGCGGGTGCTGCCGATCCGGAATCGCCGGCCTACGTGATCTACACCTCCGGGTCCACCGGTCGCCCGAAGGGCGTGCAGGTACCGCACCGCGCGGTGTCCAATTTCATCGCCGGCATGCAGGCAGAGCCGGGACTGGCGATCGACGACCGCCTGGTGGCCGTCACCACGCTGTCCTTCGACATCGCCGTGCTTGAATTGCTGTTGCCGCTCAGCGTGGGTGCCCAGGTCATCGTGGCGGGCAAGCATACGGTGATCGACGGCGCCGCATTGTCGACGCTGCTGCAGACCACGCAGGCCACCGCCATGCAGGCGACGCCGGCCAGCTGGCGCCTGCTGCTGGAGGCCGGATGGGAAGGGCATGCGGGCTTCAAGGCCATGTGCGGAGGCGAACCCCTCCCGCCGGACCTGGCGCAGGCCTTGCTGGCGCGCTGTGGTGAGCTCTGGAATCTCTACGGACCGACGGAGACCACGGTGTGGTCGACCGTGATGCGCGTGCAGGCTCCTGTTGCCGGTGCGCCCGACATCCATATTGGCCACCCGATCGCCAACACTCAGGTCTGGATCCTGGATGCCGCGGGACAACCATTGCCGTTGGGCGTGCCGGGCGAGATCAGCATCGGCGGCGAAGGCGTGACCCTCGGCTATCTGGGGCGTCCCGAACTGACCGCCGACCGTTTCCTGCCCGACGTGTTCGCCGACACCGCCCACGGCTTCGGTACCGGTATTCCGTCTCCCATGCTCTATCGCACGGGTGATCGCGGCCGCTGGCGCGCCGATGGCCACCTCGAGCATATGGGGCGGCTGGATTTCCAGGTGAAGGTGCGTGGCTTCCGCATCGAACTGGGGGAAATCGAGAGCCAACTGCTGGCGCACCGCGGCGTCACCCGCGCCGTGGCGATGGCGCGTGAAGACCGTCCCGGTGACGTACGGCTGGTCGCCTACGTGGTGTTGGCCGAGGGCATCGACCTGGACGACGCTGCCCTGGTCGCCCACCTCAAGCGCCATCTGCCCGACTACATGGTGCCGCAGCACTTCGTCCGCCTGACGGCGATCCCGTTGCTGCCCAACGGCAAGGTCAACCGCGGCGCGCTGCCGGTCCCGGACCTGGCTGTCGCGCACGCCGGCGACTTCACTCCGCCGCGTACCGAGCTCGAGCGCAAGGTGGCCGTGATCATGGCCAGCGTGCTGGGCCTGCCGGAGGTGGGCGTACACGACAACTTCTTCGCCAATGGCGGACATTCGCTGTTGGCGGCGCAACTAACCTCGCGCCTCAACCGCGAACTGTCGTTGGGCCTGTCGCTGCGGACGCTGTTCGACGCGCCGACCGTGGAGAAGCTGGCCGCGACCATCGACAGCGCTTCGCCGGATGCGTTGCCGCCGCGTCCGCCGATCCTGCACCGCACGGACCAGCGTGAGGCACCTTTGTCCTTGATCCAGGAGCGTCTCAAGCTGCTGGAGGACTTCAACCCCGGCCAGCTGACCTACAACACGCCGTCCGCGCACTGGTTGATCGGCGCGCTGGACCTGCTGAAGTTCGAGCAGGCGTTCCAGGTCGTCATGCAGCGGCAGGCGGTGCTGCGCACCACCATCGAAGAGCGTGGCGGCGACAGCGTGCAGGTCGTCCACGACAGGATGGACAGCGGCCTGCTGGATGTCGAGGACCTGCGCGCGATACCGCTTGCGGAGCGCGAGCGTGTCCTCGCGCAGCGCCTGAAGAACATGATCGAAACGCCCTTCGACCTGGTCGGTGCGCCGCTGTTCCGCGCGCGCCTGTTCAAGGTCGACGAGGGGCGTCATGCGCTGATGTTCATGACCCACCACATCATCTGGGACGGCTGGTCGTTCGACCTGCTCTACCGCGACCTCGCGGAGTCCTACGCTGCACTGCTCGAAGACCGTGCGCCCGCCTTGCCGGCCCTGCCGGTCACCTACGGCGACTTCTCGGTGTGGCATCGCGAGTGGGTGGCCAGCGAGGGGTATGCGCGGCAGCGCGAGTTCTGGCGCAACAAGCTGGGCGAACCCTACGAGTCGGGGGAGGGCGGTGTCCTCGATCTGTCGCGCGGGCGCAGCAAGCGCGGCACGGCCTCCGGGCGCGGCCTGTCGCAGGGCTTCCACATCGACAAGGCGCTTGGCGACCGGCTCCGCAAGGTGGGGCTGGCCATGGATGCCACGCTGTTCGTCGTGTTGCTGGCGGCCTACTTCGTGCTGCTCAACCGGGTCACCGGCCGCAAGGACATGGTGATCGCCACACCCGTGCGGGGTCGCAACAGCGCCGAGGTCGAAGAGCTGATGGGCTACTTCACCAACCTGCTGCCGCTGCGCGTGAGGATAGATCCCGCGCTGCCGTTCTCCGATGCCGTCAAGCGCGTCAAGGACGTGGTGCTGGACAGTTTCGCGAACCCCGATATCCGTCTGGAGGAAGTCGCGCAGGAGCTCAGTTCACGTGGCGGGCAGCGCATGTCCGCGCTGTACCAGACACTGTTCTCGATGCAGGACATCCGCCAGCGCGTGACGCGCTGGGGCAATCTGGAACACCAGCGGCTGGAGGTCTTCCAGCCCGGGGCGACGGAAGATCTGGGCCTGTGGATCCTGGAGCGCGAGGACGGGATCATCGCGAGCATGGTCTACAACGCCGATGTGCTTCTCGAAGACGATGTCGCCGCGCTGCGGGGTCACTATGTCGCCCTGTTGGAGGGTATCGCCACGGCACCGCACGGACGCATCGATGGGTTTGGCGACTTCACCCTGCCTCCCGTCGTGCTCCACGAGACCGCGGATGCACCCGAAGCTGTGCAGGGCGGCGACAGCCCGCCGGCCAGGGTGCGTGTACCGGGACAGGATCCGCGCATCACCTATCTCGCCGGCGTGTGGTCCGAGATGCTGGAGACCTCCGTCTCGCCCGGCGACAACTTCTTCGATCTGGGCGGCCATTCGATGGTGGCCGTGCAGATGGCGAGCCGTGTCGCCAAGGACACCGGCGCCAAGTTGAAGCTGATGCCGCTGGCGACCCAGACCCTGGCGCAGCTGGCCATGGAGCTGCCTTCTTCGATGTTCGCGTCGGACGAGCAAGACGTCCCCTCGTCGGGCGAGGAAAGCACGGGAACCGAGGCCGGCGCGGATGTGGGTGCGGCATTCTTCTTCGGTCCGGAACAGCGCCGCCTGTTCGGCATGCGCCACCAGCGCGGCAGGCTTTCGGAGGTCTCGGTGCCTGGCCTGCTGTGCGTCGCTCCGTTGTTGCAGGAAGGCATCATGAGCCAGCGCGCCCTGTGGACGCTGTGCGAGGCCTTGGCCAGCCAGCAGGGCATGGCGTTGCGCTTCGACTGGTTCGGCACGGGCGACTCCGCAGGCGATACGTCGCAGCTGGGCCTCGAGGGCATGCAGCGGGATCTGCAGATCGCGTTCGAGCAGGTGACAACGGGTGCGCTCGCGCCGCGCACGCTGGCCTTGCGCAGTGCCTGCCTGCCGGTGCTGCTGGCCGCGAGCGCCGGTGCGGCTCCGGTCGATCTGGTGCTGTGGGATCCGGTCGTGCGCGGCGGTCCGCTGGTCGATCGCTGGCGCCGCCAGCACCAGGAGCAGCTCAAGGACGTGGGGCGTTACATCACGCGTCGCCGCCGGGTGACGGCGGAGGACGAACTGCTGGGCTTCGACGTGGCACCCACGTTCCTCAAGGGCCTGTCCGAGCTCGATTTCCGCGCACGCCCGTTGCCTGCGGGCAGCCGCGTGCACGTCGTCGCGTGGAATGTCGACGCCGACGTGCAGGCCTTCATCGATGCACAACAGCATGCCGGCGTGGCGGTGCAGGTCACGCACCTGGCGACGGACGACAGGCCGCCGTGGGACGACCCCATGCAGTTCGAGAACCAGGCGCTGCCACGTCGCAGCGTGATCCAGCTCGCCACCCTGTTGATGGAGGCACGGGAATGACCACCATGGCACTGGACATGGGACAGGCACGGGACGCGGAGCGCGCGCCGGGCATCCTGGAAACGGCCCATACCTTCGGCGAAGGGCTCGTTGGTGTGCTGACGCGTCCTGCGGGTCAGCCGAACGCCACGGCCGTGGTGCTGTTGAATGCCGGGCTGGTGCAGCGGGTCGGACCGTTCCGCATGTATGTGCAACTGGCGCGTGCATTGGCGGCCGAGGGTTTCGTCGTGTTCCGCTTCGATCAGTCGGGGCTGGGCGACAGCCCGGTGTCTTCGCACGCGGGTGAAGGCCGCAAGCGCAGGGAAGCCGCCGCCGCGATGGACCTGGTGGCGCGTGAGACCGGTGTGCGCCAGTACGTGCTGGGTGGACTGTGTTCGGCGGCGGACGACGCCTTCAACATCGCACCCGATGAGAAGCGCGTTACCGGACTATTGCTGCTGGATGGCGTGGCCTACACCACGTTCGGGTATCGCGTGCGCTATTACCTGCCGCGCCTGTTGCATCCCGGCAAGGTCCTGCGTGCGATCGGCAGGTTGCTGCGGCGGCGCACCTCGGCCGGGAGCGATGGCATCGACGCGAACAGCTTCCGCGATTTTCCGACCCAGCCGGAAGCGGTGCAGCGACTGCAGGCGCTGGATGCGCGGGGTGCCAGCGTGTTCATGCTTTACACCGGCGGCATCGAGCGCTACTACAACCACAAGCGGCAAGCGAGGGAGTGCTTTGGCGACGTCATGCGCTCGCCGCGCATGATCACCGACTACTGGGTCGATTGCGACCACACGTTCTATGCGCGCCACCATCGCCAGCGGCTGATGACGGCCGTGGTCGGATGGATGAAGGCGCGGTACACGGGCTGATCGGGTACCTCGTCGTCATCCGGCGTTCCTGCCGGCCGTCAGCCTCCACACCCTGCCCATACGGGCGTGCCACGTCGAAGAGGAAAGGCGTGCGCCGAGCACATCGCGCGGCGCCCGGGTGTTCCTGTGCGAGATGCGCCCGGTCTTTCCCGGGGCGGTGCCCGCCTTGCAGGTGTCGTGCATCCTGATGGCGTTGCCGACCGTGCCGAAGCCCGCAGGCTGCCCCTGTTTCAGCAGGGATGGCTTGCCCCGGCCTGGCAATGGATCCGGCCGGGTACGCTCTCCACTGCCGGTCGTCTACTGCTCCAGCACGTCGATCAACACGATGCGGAGCCACCTGGGTCATTGACCGCGTTGCAGCCACCTCTCTGGCCGCATCCGTGCGGGTAGGCACACGTTGTGCAGCTATCGGATTGCCGGCGCCGTCGGCCGTGACCCGCTGCACCTGTGCCCCTGAGGCCCTTGCCCGTTCGTCGGCAGCAACGCCACGCGAATGGCAAAACGATGAACGCACCACACTCCGGCCACCGTCTGTCGCTCGCAATGTCAGCTCCGCGTGCTAGAATCCCGTTTGAAATCGATCATAAATGATTGATTTTGAATGGTTTTTCAAAAACGATCACGGCGCAACAGGGGGCGCTGTCACGGTTTAACGGAGCTTTCATGGCCATCGCCCCCCTGTGTCACCGATCTTTGTCCCCGTTGCTGCTGCTTGCCGCCGGTCTCGCCTTCAGCGCCCCGGCCCTCGCGGCCGAGCTGTACGTCTCGACGTCCGGCAACGACAGCAGCGGCACCGGTACGCTGCAAAATCCGTACCGCACGGTCAAGCGTGCGATCAGCGCCGGACGNCCCCGGCCCTCGCGGCCGAGCTGTACGTCTCGACGTCCGGCAACGACAGCAGCGGCACCGGTACGCTGCAAAATCCGTACCGCACGGTCAAGCGTGCGATCAGCGCCGGACGTGCAGGGGACACCATCACCCTGCGGGCCCCGGCCAACAACCGCACCTACAACGAATGCGACGTGCGCCTGCGGCAGAGGATGACGCTGCAGACCTACGCCGGCGAAGGCAAGGCGCGCATCCATTGCGCGATCACCACGGCCGACACGGTGACCATCCAGATCGACCCGGCGGCCTCGGGCAGCCGGCTGTCGAACCTGGAGATCAGCGGGGGCTACTACTACGGGATCATGCTGCAGACCAACTGGTACCAGGGCGGTCCGGCCAGCGATACCGGCGCCAGCGACGTGGTGCTGGAGGACCTGCTGATCCACAGCACAGGCCGTGACGGGATCAAGATCACGCCCAAGTCGAACCGGGCGACGATCCGTCGGGTGGAGATCCACACCACCGGCGCGCGCGACAGCAGCAATGCCGACGGTATCGACAACGTCAATGCCGACGGGATGGTGGTGGAGGACAGCTACATCCACGACACGGCGACCACAGGCATGTACTTCAAGGGTGGCGCGCGGGACGTGGTGGTGCAGCGCAACCGGGTGGAGAACACGGGCGATGCGGGCATCCTGGTGGGATTCGACACCAGCGTGGAGTTCTTCGACCTGAGCGTGAATCCGCAGTACTACGAATCGATCCGCGGGATCGTGCGCAACAACGTGGTGCGCAACACGGGGTATTCGGGCATCGGCATGTATGCGTCCAAGGACGCGGTGGTGGCCAACAACACCATCATCAATGC